>CAIOVE010000025.1 GCA_903861645.1 uncultured Hyphomicrobiales bacterium | reverse complement strand
TCAAAAATTCATGAACGAATTCAGATCGATCCCTTGGCGCTCGCATCTCGGCCTCGAAGCTGGCTGATTCGAAAATCAGCCCCGCCTTGGCACCTCAATTCAGGCAAATATGAGTCCCACCAAATGCGGGGATTCCTGAGGGCGTGGCTACCTTTCGAAGAGATTTGAACCATGAAGTTTGAGAGCATCCTCAACCAAAAACCTTATCGATGGCCGAAGAAGGGGGACATGCCCTTTAGGAAAGCAGTGTGCACCGATGCGGCGGGCCAACTGGCTGCCGATGGACTGACCCGCACCGTATCAATAATGGATGGCTTCATGCATGCGGGTAATGCGTTAGCCGACTTGGCTTTAAAGGAACGGCTCCGGCGGTTCGATGTGGTCTACCCAATGCTATTTTGCTACCGCCATGCCGTTGAGGCAGGATTAAAGTGGCTAATCACACAATATGGACCGCCGGTTGGCGTCAAGCCGGAAAACTTAAATGATACGCACGACTTATTATGTCTTTGGCACAACTTCAACTTGATTAACAAGGATTGCGGAGCAAAGGCAGATGATGAGGCATTGATTGCAACTGGTAAAATTATCCGTCAGTTTCACGATTGGGACAAGGGAGGAATGACATTTCGATATGCGACCAGCAAGAAAGGCGTTGTTGCCAAGTTTCAACATGCGAACATCGACATTGAAAACTTGAAGGATGTGATGAAAGGCGTTGCCAATTTTCTCGACGGCTCTGACGGATGGCTAGATAGCATCGCAAATGCTTGAATCCGCCTCCAAGGAGCTGGAAATTTGCGGAGCGGAGCATTAAGCCGCAGCCCGTCGATTCTCAAAATTCGTGAATTTCGATAACTCGCCGCGCTCTAATTGGAAGCAGGCCTCGAACGCTCCCACGCCCACGCCCGATCATGCCGCGCCATCGCAAGCCGGGATAACGCGACGCCCCGCTTCCCCGCCCCTACTTCCTCTCATGCCTGCGATAAAAATCGATCGCCAGTTGCATCGCGCGGCGGGCTTCGGCGAGGCCGGCGGTCTGCTGGATGAAACCGTGGTGCAGGCCCTCGTGGACATTGACCTCGAAGGTCGCCTCGGCCTCCTCCAGACGCGCGGCGAAACCTAGCGTGTCGCACAGCAGCGGATCGAGGCCGGCGGCGTTGAGGTAGAGCGGCGGCAGGCGCGCGAGCATGGATGAACTGGCGCGCACCGGGCACAGCAGCGGGTCGAGCCGCGGCCGGCCATGGGCCTCGCCCGGCGCGTACCACGTCCAGAATTTCATCATGCCCGGCCGCGCGAGGCCATAGCCCATGGCGAAGCGCATGTAGGAGGGGCTTTCGGTGTCGTCGTCATAAACGCCGTAGAACAGCAGGCCGATGTCAGGCGCGCGACGGCCGGTTTCCTGCTCCTTCAGCATGATGGCGACCGACAGATTGGCGCCGGCGCTGTCGCCGGAGACGCCGAGCGTTCCCTTGAAGGCGGCGTCGCTCTCGGCCTTGCCCACGATCCAGCGCCAGGCGGCGAGACTGTCGTCGAGCGGGGCGGGATAGGGATGCTCGGGCGCGAGGCGATAGTCGGCGTAGAGCACGCGCTTTTTCGTCTCGACCGCGAGGATTTTCGCCAGCCGCGAATGGGACGCGAGATCGCCGAAGGCCCAGCCGCCGCCATGCAGATAGAGCGTGCAGCCGGGCTCGGCGTTCAGCGGCGTGATGAGATCGCAGGCGACCGGCGGCGCGCCGTTGAGGCCGGGCGCGTGGACGCGCTCGACGCTGGCGACCGCGGGCTCGTCGACATTGACGCGCAGGGCCTGCCGCGCGCGCCACGGGCGCGAGTCCTGAATCGACAGGCTGTTGAGATCGGGCATGCCCATCAGCTTGTCCTGTTCGGTGTAGTGATCGAACAGGGCCTGCATCTCGGCGCTGCGCCCGATTTCCGGCGCCAGCATTTTTTTCAGATCGAACCGTTCGCCGACGCGCGCCATGCCATCCCCCGAGTTGCCTAGTTCAGTTCGACCGATTGCGCCACGGCGCGGGGCCGCTCGTCAAGACAGGCGTATCTTGTGACGCGCGACGGGAATCATCGTCCGCACCTTTTGCACGCGCGCGGGATCGACGCGGCCGGCGACCCAGCCGACGCCATCGGAGGCGCGCGCGGTGACGTGGCCCCAGGGATCGACGACCATGGAATGGCCCCATGTCGAGCGCGGCTCATTGCCCTGCATGTGCACGCCCGTCTGCGCCGAGGCGCACATATATGTTTCCGTCTCGATGGCGCGGGCGCGGATCAGCACTTCCCAATGGTCCTTGCCGGTTTGCAGGGTGAAGGCCGCGGGCAGGGCGATCATTTGCGCGCCCTTGTCGGCGAGCGCCTGAAACAGATCGGGAAAGCGCAGGTCGTAGCAGATGGCGCAACCCACCGTGACGCCCTCGCAATCATAGGTGGCGACCGCCTCGCCGGGGCGGAACGAGGCCGATTCGTTGTATTGCGCGCCATCGGGCGCGGTGATGTCGAACATGTGAATCTTGCGATAGCGCGCGAGTTCCGCGCCCTCGCGGTTGAAGGCGACGGTCGTGTTGCCGACGCGCTCCTCGCCGGGGATTTTTTCCAGCATGGAGCCGGCATGGATGAACACGCGATGCTTCCGGGCAAGCTCTTGCATCAGCGAATAGGCGGGGCCGCCGGGCATCTCCTCCGCGGCGGCGCGCTTCTGCTCGCGCGAGCCGCCCATGAAATCGAACACTTCCGGCAGGCAGATCCAGTCGGGACGCTCCTGCGCCACGGCTTCCTCGATCAGGGTTCTGGCCTGTTCGAGATTGGCGGCCTTGTCGGCGCCGGAGTTCATCTGGATGAGCGCGACCTTCATGGCGATTGTCTCCCGTCAGTTCACGCGTTCCAGCGCGAGCGCGATGCCCTGCCCCACGCCGATGCACATGGTCGCCAGCGCGCGTTTCGCGCCGCGATCGTTCATTTCCAGCGCCGCGCCGTAGGCGATGCGCACGCCCGACATGCCCAGCGGATGGCCGATGGCGATGGCGCCGCCGTTGATGTTCACGTGGTCGGCGTCGTCGGGCAGGCCAAGTTCGCGCGTGCAGGCCAGCGCCTGCGCGGCGAAGGCCTCGTTGAGTTCGATGACGCCGAAATCGCCGATGGAAAGGCCCAGCCGCTCCATCAGCTTGCGCGTCGCCGGCGCCGGCCCGATGCCCATGACGCGCGGCGGCACGCCCGCCGTCGCCATGCCGGAAATGCGCGCGATGGGCGTCAGGCCGTGTTTCTCGACCGCCCGGCGCGAGGCGATCAGCACGGCCGCGGCGCCATCGTTGATGCCCGACGCGTTGCCGGCGGTCACCGTGCCGTTCTTGCGGAAGATGGCCTTGAGCGCCGAGAGTTTTTCGATGGTCGTGGCGCGCGGGTGCTCGTCGTTGGCGACCTCGGTCACATTGCCCTTGCGATCGGCGATGGCGACCGGCGCGATCTCGCGCGCGAAGCGGCCGCTGGCGATGGCGGCGGCGGCGCGGTTCTGGCTGCGCAGGGCGAAGGCGTCCTGATCCTCGCGCGAAATCCGGCGTTCCTCGGCGAGGTTTTCCGCCGTCTCGCCCATGGCGTCGACGCCAAAGCGCGCCTTGAAATCAGGATTGATGAAGCGCCAGCCCATGGTCGTGTCCTCGAGCTGGGCGGCGCGCGAAAAGGCTTCCGTCGTCTTGCCCATGACGAAGGGCGCGCGCGACATGGATTCAACGCCGCTGGCGATAGCGATGTCGAGTTCGCCCGCGCGAATGGCGCGCGCCGCGCTGCCGATGGCGTCGAGGCCCGAGCCGCAAAGACGGTTGACCGTGACGCCGGGCGTTTCGATGGGCAGGCCCGCGAGCAGCAGGCCCATGCGCGCGACGTTGCGGTTATCCTCGCCGGCCTGATTGGCGCAGCCGGCGAACACTTCCTCGACGGCGGAGGGCGGCAGGCCGGGAACCCTGGCCATCAGCGCCTTCAGCACATGCGCGAGCATGTCGTCCGCGCGCACCGACGACAGCGCGCCGCCATAACGGCCGACCGGCGTGCGAACGCCCGCGCAAAGGAAAACCTCGGTCATGACTTTCTCCCCGCGTCGTCGGCGCATTCGATGGTCGACGATTGATAGGCGGCGCGCGGCGGCGGGGTCAAGGCGCGGCGAGCACGACGTGGATCGCCGCCGTCAGGCGCGACAGGTCATCGGCGGGAATGGTGAACGCCGGCGTCAGATAGACAATGTTGCCGAAGGGGCGAATCCACGCGCCGCGTTCGATGAAGGCGCGCATGAGCGCGACGCGCTCGGCGGGCCGGTCAAGCTCGACCACGCCGATGGCGCCGCGCACGCGCACGTCGCGCACACCCGGCAGGGCGCGGCAGGGTTCGAGTTCGCGCGCGAGCTGGTCGGCGATGGCGGCGACCTGCGCCAGTCGCGGCTCCGTCTCGAAAAGATCCAGCGAGGCGTTGGCGGCGGCGCAGGCGAGCGCGTTGCCCATGTATGTTGGACCATGCATCAGCGCGTGCTCGGGGCGATCCGACCAGAAGGCGTCGAAAATCCTCGATGTGGCGATGGTCGCCGCCAGCGGCAACGTACCGCCGGTCAGGGCCTTCGACAGGGCGATGATATCGGGCGTCACGCCGGTCGTCGCGCAGGCGAACATGGCGCCGGTTCGTCCGAAGCCGGTGAAGATTTCGTCGAAAATCAGCAACAGGTCGAATTCGTCGGCGAGCGCGCGCAATCGCCGCAATACGTCGGCGTCGTGGAACAACATGCCGCCCGCGCCCTGCACCAGCGGCTCGACGACGATGGCGGTCAGTTCGGACGCATGACGCGCGATGACATCGCGCAGTCGGGCGAGGCCCGCCTCGTCGCGCGGCAGGTCGGCGATGATCTGTTCGGGCAAGAGGCCCGCGAACATCGCGTGCATGCCCTCGTCGGGATCGCAGATCGCCATCGTCCCGAAGGTGTCGCCGTGATAGGCGCCGCGAAAACTCAGTATCTTGCGGCGCGCGCGCTCGCCGCGGTTCAGGCGGTACTGCACCGCCATCTTCATCGCGACCTCCATCGCGACCGAGCCGGACTCGGTGAAGAACACGCGAGAGAGATCGCCGGGCAGCATGTTCGCCAGCCGCGTCGCCAGCCTGTAGGCGGGTTCATGCGCGAGTCCGCCGAACATCACGTGCGGCAGGACGTCGAGCTGCGCGCGCACGGCGGCTGCGATGTGCGGATGGTTGTAGCCGTGGCAGGCGGTCCACCAACTGGCGATGCCGTCAACCAGTTCGCGCCCGTCCGCCAGCGTGATCCGCGCGCCGCTCGTGGCGACGACGGCGGTCGGCGGATCGACGTGTTTCATTTGCGCGTAGGGCAACCAGATGTTCTGGAAGCCGCGCGTCAACCAGTCGGGATCAGCGGGCCCCGGCGTGACCATCCGTCGCCATGCCGAGACGCGCCAGCAGCGCCGAATCGCGGTCGTCGCCGGGATTGGGCGTCGTCAGCAGCCGGTCGCCGCTGAAGATGGAATTGGCGCCGGCGATGAAGCAGAGCGCCTGCATCTCGTCGGTCATGTCCTCGCGGCCCGCCGACAGGCGAACCATGGAGCGCGGCATGACGATGCGCGACACGGCGATCGTCCGAACGAAGTCGATGGGGTGCACGCGCGCCGCGCCGTCGAGCGGCGTGCCCTTGACCTGCACGAGCAGGTTGATCGGCACGCTCTCGGGATGCCTGGGCAATGTCGCCAGCGCGTGAATCATGCCGACGCGATCGTCGACCGTCTCGCCCATGCCGACGATGCCGCCGCAACACACGCTCATGCCGACGTCGCGCACGTGTTCGAGCGTGTCGAGGCGCTCCTGATAGGTGCGGGTCGATATGATGCTGGAATAGAATTCCGGCGAGGTGTCGAGATTGTGGTTGTAATAATCGAGGCCGGAGTCCTTGAGCGTCCGCGCCTGCGACCCGGTGAGCATGCCCAGCGTCATGCAGGTCTCGAGGCCGAGCGCCTTGACGTCGGCGATGATGGCGCCGAGTTCGGCGATGTCGCGGTCCTTCGGCGAGCGCCAGGCGGCGCCCATGCAGAAGCGCGTCGCGCCGTGGTCGCGCGCGTCGGTCGCCGCGGCGATGACCGTGTCGCGGTCGATCAGCTTGGTCGCCTTGAGGTCGGTGTCGTGATGGGCGCTCTGCGGGCAATAGGCGCAATCCTCGGGGCAGCCGCCGGTCTTGATCGACAAGAGGGTCGACAATTGCACGCGCGCCGGATCGAAGGCCTCGCGATGAATGGATTGCGCGCGGAAAATCAATTCCGGAAAGGGCAGCTCGAACAGCGCGCGAATTTCCGCGCGCGTCCAGTCGGTGCGGATCGCGGCGCCCGTCATGGCCGGGCTCGACAAGGACCTGTCGATGGCGTTCATCATTTTTCCTCGGTTGCGGGGCCCTACATGCCTGTTTAGGGTCCGCCGGGCAAGCGCGGCCCCGTTGTGCAAGTGTTTTAAGACTTTCGGTGATCCATGAATTCCCTCGACGATTTCGCGCGCGGCAAGCTCGCCGGGCTGGAGGCCCGCGACCTGCGCCGCTGGCTGAAGCCCACCGCGCGGCTCGACGCGCTCCATCTGGAGCGCGACGGGCGTCGGCTTATGACGTTTTCCTGCAACGACTATCTCAATCTGAGCCAGCACCCGCGGGTGCGCGCCGCCGCCAAGGCCGCCATCGACGCACATGGCGCGGGCGCGGGCGCTTCACGGCTGGTGACCGGCGATCATCCGCTCTTGTCCGAGCTTGAGCGGCGCCTTGCCGCGTTCAAGGGCGCGGAGGCCGCCTGCGTGTTCGGCTCGGGCTATCTCGCCAATACGGGCATCGTGCCGACGCTCGCGGGGCGCGACGATCTCGTGCTGATGGACGAGCTCGTCCATTCCTGTATTCGCGCCGGGGCGCGGTTGTCGGGCGCGCGCGCCATGACCTTCCGCCACAACGACATGGCGCACGCGCGCGACCTGCTGGCGGCGCATCGCGGCGCCCATCGCCACTGCCTGATCGCGACGGACGGCGTCTTTTCCATGGATGGCGATCTCGCGCCGCTCGATGAATTGACGGCGCTCGCGCGGGAATTCGACGGCTGGCTGCTGGTCGACGACGCGCATGGCCTCGGCGTGGTCAACGAAGGCCACGGCTCGACGCGCGGCTTCGACACGCCGCTGCAAATGGGCACCCTGTCGAAATCCATCGGCGGTTACGGCGGCTATGTCTGCGCGTCGGCGCCGGTGATCGACCTGATCAAGACGCGCGCGGCGAGTTTCATCTATACGACGGGCCTGCCGCCGGCCTGCGCGGGCGCGGCCATCGCGGCGCTCGACATCATCGAAAGCGAGCCGGAACTCGTGGCCCGGCCGCTGGCCAAGGCGCGGCTTTTCACCCGCCTGATGGGCCTGCCCGAGGCGACCAGCGCCATCGTGCCCATCGTGGTCGGCGCGCCGGGCCGCGCCATGGAACTTTCGCGCGCGCTGGAGGCGGAAGGCTTCCTCGTCGGCGCGATCCGCCCGCCCACGGTGCCCGAAGGAACGGCGCGGCTGCGCGTGACCTTCACCGCCGCGCATCCGGACACGGAGATCGTGCGCCTCGCCGCGGCGATCCGCGCGGGCCTGCGGGCGCTGGCGGCATGAACGCCATTTTCATCGTGGGAACGGGGACCGACGTCGGCAAGACCTACGTCACCGCCGGCCTGCTGCGATCCCTGCGCGCGGGCGGCGGCGCCACGCGGGCGCTGAAACCGGCGCTCAGCGGGTTCGATCCGGCGCGCGTGGCGGAGTCCGACGCCGGCGTGCTTCTGAACGCCCTGGGGCGGTCGACCAGCATGGCCGAAATCGACGCCATTTCGCCGTTTCGCTTCGCCGCGCCGCTCGCGCCCGACGCCGCCGCGCGGCGGGAGGGTCGAACCCTCGCGCTCGCCGACATTCTGCCGGTTTGCCGGGCGGCGTTGGCCGAACCGGGCGGCCCCCTGCTGATCGAGGGCGTCGGCGGCGTCATGTCGCCGATCGCCCGGGACGCGACGGGGCTCGATCTCGCCCGCGCGCTCGGCCTGCCGGTGTTGCTCGTCGCGGGAACCTATCTTGGCGCGATCAGCCACGCGCTGACCGCCGTCGTCGCGATCCGCGCGGCCGGGCTCGCGATCAAGGCCATCGTCGTCAATGAATCGGCGACCGATTCGGTGGGGATTCCCGATACGCTCGACGCGCTCGCGCGCTTCGCGACGGAGATTGCATTGATTTCAATCGGACGCGACGCCAGCGCCGCCGACTTCGCCGCCATCGCGCGCGCCCTCGGCGGGATGGATTAAGCCCACGCCATGGGACGCGTGGGCCCCGTTCCCCGCCCGATCAATGCTTGTTGAGCGGGCTTGAACGCGGGCCGCGACCGTGCAACAGGCTCATGCATCCGTTCACCGAAGGTCGCTTCCATGTCCGACGCGCATCATGTCCTCGCCCTGTCCTGCCCGAACAAGTCGGGCATTGTCGCCACCGTCTCGACCTATCTGTTCGAGCACGGCTGCAACATTCTCGACGCGCAGCAATACGACGACACGGAAACGTCGGTGTTCTTCATGCGCGTCGTGTTCAACAAGGTGCCGGACGCCGCCGCCTTCGAGGCGCTGAAGGCGGGCTTCCAGCCGATCGGCGAGCGCTTTTCCATGTCATGGCGGATGCACGCGCGCGCCGACCGCAAGCGCGTGATGATCCTCGTGTCGAAGTTCGACCATTGCCTGTCCGACCTGCTCTATCGCTGGCGGATCGGCGAGCTGGCGATGGACGTTTCGGCCATCGTGTCGAACTACCCACGCGAAACCTACGCGCATCACGATCTCAGCGGCATAGATTTCCATCACCTGCCGGTCAGCAAGGACACCAAGCTGGAGCAGGAAACCCAGCTCTGGAACCTCGTGAAGGAAACCCGGACCGACGTCGTCGTGCTCGCCCGCTACATGCAGATCCTATCAGACGGGCTCAGCGCCAAGCTGGCCGGACGGTGCATCAACATCCACCATTCCTTCCTGCCAGGCTTCAAGGGCGCGAGCCCCTACACCCAGGCGCATCGCCGCGGCGTCAAGCTGATCGGCGCGACGGCGCATTATGTCACCGCCGACCTCGACGAGGGTCCGATCGTCGAGCAGGACGTGGAGCGCATTTCCCACCGCGACACGCCCGACGATCTCGTCCGCAAGGGGCGCGACATCGAACGCCGCGTGCTGGCGCGCGCGTTGCGCTTCCACCTCGATGACCGTGTCATGCTGAACGGCCGCAAGACGATCGTTTTCGCCGACTGAAGACCCTTCCGGCGCCCGCCACGGATCAATCCGCGGCGGGCGAGGCGCGAACGATCAGTTCGCCATGCCCGGATGATGCATCCACTGCTTCAGGTTCTTGTGGTGATGGGCCGGCGCGTAGGCCAGGGCGTGCGCGTGATGATGGTGATGACGCGCGGCGAGATGGGTCCGATGACCCGTGTGATGCGACGCGTACATATTGCCGCCGGGAGGCGTGCCGCTGATGGCGATGCGCGCGCCCTCCTGCTTCACCATCTGGAAGAGACGGGCGGCGTTGGCCGGCGCGAGACGGATGCAGCCGTGCGAGGCGGGACGACCCAACTGCGCCACCGAATAGGTGCCGTGGATCGCGTAGCCGCCGCGGAAGAAGATCGAATGCGGCATCGGCGACATGTGATACTTGTGCGAATAGTGCATGACCTGAAGGCTGTAGGGCTTGTAATAGCCGCGCGGCGTCGAATAGCCGCTGCGCGCACTGGAAATCGCCCAATCGTAGCTTTCGCCAGCGCTCGACGAGACATGCATGCGTTGCGAGGAGAGATCGATGTCGATGGTGACGGCGGCGGCCGGACGGGCCACGAGGAACAGGCCGCAAAGCATCGAGAAAAGAATAGCGAGTTTACGCATGACGCCACAACTCCAAACGGAACGGGCGCATTGAAAAGCGCCTCTGTGGAAAAGTATGGATGCTTCCGGCCGCGCCGTAAATGGCGAAATTTTGGCAAGGTTTACGAACTTAATGAATCCGGGTCGGTTCAAGGCCCAAGCTCGTGGTTAACCGGACCTTAATCGCGACACGGCAGTCTGGCCGGGTCCGACGCCGCTGGAGAGCGACATGCGTGTCTTGATGGCTATTCCACTGCTGGCGGCCCTCTGCGCGCCGGCGCTGGCGCAAGACCTTGGAACGCTCAATCCCCGACCCCTGCCGCCGCTCGCCCATCCGGAGGATCCGGCGACGCCCGCCAAGGAACTGTTTGGCCGCAAGCCGACCCCCGCCCCCGGCGAGGCGAAGGTGGTCGGCTTCTACGCCAAGGGCTGCTTGCTCGGCGGCGTGAACCTGCCGACCGACGGCGAATCCTGGCAGGTCATGCGGCTGTCGCGCAACCGCAACTGGGGGCATCCCCGGTTGTTGAACTTCCTGGAACGCACCTCGCGCAAGCTGCGCGAGGAGAACATCTGGCCGGGCTTCCTCGTCGGCGACATGGCGCAGCCGCGCGGCGGGCCGATGATCACCGGCCACGCCTCGCACCAGATCGGCCTCGACGCCGACGTCTGGCTGACGCCCATGCCGTCGCGGACGCTGAGCCGTTCGGAGCGCGAGGAAATGTCGGCCACCAACATGGTGCGCGCCGACCGCCTCGACGTCGATTATTCGAAATGGACGCCCGCCCACATGGCGATGATCCGCGCCGTGGCGCGCGAGCCCGAGGTGCAGCGCATTTTCGTCAACCCCGCCATCAAGAAGGCGATCTGCCGGGACGCCAGGGGCGACCGCTCATGGATGAGCAAGGTACGGCCGATGTACGGGCACGATTACCATTTCCATATTCGTCTCGCCTGCCCGGCGGGCGAAGCCGACTGCCAACATCAGGATCCGCCGCCGGACGGCGACGGTTGCGATTCGACGCTGGCCTGGTGGTTCAAGGATTCCGTGCTGCATCCCAGGCCCGACCCCTTCTACAAGGGCAAGCCGCCGATGACGATGGCGGCCCTGCCTAGCGAATGTCGCGCCGTATTGAACGCGCGGTAGCGCGCTAGAGTTTCGTCGCCGGTTTCAGCGCCGCGTGGTGCTGGAGGATGCGCCAGCCCGCGCCGCGATCAACCAGCAGCCATGACAGGCGAAAGGCGAGGCGCTCGCCCTTGAGCGCGAAGGTCCAGAAGCCGCTGGCCATGATCGCGCCCTCGCCGACGGGACGCGCGACGAGCGCGGGGAAGTCGACCAGTTCGATGCCCGCCGGCAGACCATCAAAATAGGCGCGGATGGCGACCCTGTCGGCGCAAAGCGCCGGCGCGGACCCGAAAAACAGGGCGTCATCGGCGTAGAGATCGACCAGCCGGGCAAAATCGCGCGCGGCGAAGGCGGCCGCCCACTGGCGCTGGACGTCGGCGACGACCTCGGTCGGGTTGAACGCGATCATTCCAGCTTGATCCCGGCCTCGTGGACAA
This sequence comes from uncultured Hyphomicrobiales bacterium, assembly GCA_903861645.1. Lineage (GTDB taxonomy): Bacteria > Pseudomonadota > Alphaproteobacteria > Rhizobiales > Beijerinckiaceae > Terripilifer. The sequence goes on along the minus strand of CAIOVE010000025.1, from coordinate 160,751 downwards.
TGGGGCCGATGACGTCGTTCTGCTGGCGGAGAAAGGCGGCGAAGCCGTCGCCGCACAGGCCGACGGGCGTCAATTGCAACTGGGCCAGCTTTTCGAGCGTCGCCGGGGCTTTCAGCGCCTTCGAGAAATGGTCGATCAGGCCGGCGACGACGGGTTTGGGCGTCTTGCCCGGCGCGACCAGCGCGAACCAGGCGGTAATGTCGAAATCGAGGCCCTTTTCCCGCACGGTCGGGATATCCGGCAGGGCCGCGATGCGGCGCGGCGACATGACCGCCAGCGGGCGCAGCTTGCCCGCCGTGATGAAGGGCTGAAGCTCGGAATAATTGGCGACGGTGGAGGCGACCTGTTCGCCAACGATGGCGTTCACCGCCGGAGCGCCGCCGGGATAGGGCACGAAGGTCAGATCGACCTTCGCGAATTTCTTGAACATCTCCACCGCGACATGCTGGGTCGTCGCCGGCCCCAGCGCGCCCATGGTCAGGACGCCCGGCCGCTTGAGCGCGTCGGCGAGCAAATCCTCCAGCGTTTTATAAGGCGCGTTGGCGTTGACGGCGATGACCTGCGGCGAATCAACGAGATGGCAGATCGGCTCGAAACCCGTCAGCGGCTCATAGGAGAGCTTTCGGATCGCCGCGTTGATGAGAAACGAGTTGGCGACCATCCCGATCGTGGTTCCATCGGCGGGGGCGCGGGCGACGGTTTCCGTCCCGATGATGGTCGAGGCGCCGGGCTTGTCCTCCACCATGATCGCGGGACCGCCCGACTTGCCGATGTCGTCGCCGAGCAGGCGCGCCAGCAGATCGACACTGCCGCCGGGCGCGTAGGGAACGATGATCCGCACGTTTTGCGGCGCCTGCGCCACGGCGGTGCTTGTCGCGCCAAGGATGGCCAAGGCCACCGCGATCCCCCTGCCGATCATTCATCCCCCCTGATTGTCGTTTCGCCCGGCCGTTTCGACTCGGGGCGTCGTTTTCTACAGCATGTTCGGCAGGACGCGGTTGGGCGGTCGATGGCCGTCCATGAAGGTCTTGATGTTGATGATGACCTTCTCGCCCATGTCGACGCGCCCCTCGTGCGTGGCGGACCCCATGTGCGGCAGCAACGTCACCTTGCCGGATTTCGCCAGCCGCACGAGCTTGGGCGACACGGCTGGCTCGTGCTCGAACACGTCGAGCCCGGCGCCGGCGAGTTCGCCCGCCTCCAGCATGCGGGTCAGCGCCTGTTCGTCGATGATCTCGCCGCGCGCCGTGTTGATGACGATGGCGTGAGGGCGCAGCATTTTCAGCCGCCGCGCCGACAGCAGATGATAGGTGGCCGGCGTGTGCGGGCAGTTGACCGACACGATGTCCATGCGCGCCAGCATCTGGTCGAGCGATTCCCAGTAGGTCGCCTCCAGCTGCGCCTCGATGGCCGGCGCCACGCGGCGGCGGTTGTGATAGTGGACCGAAAGGCCGAAGGCGCGGGCGCGCTTGGCGACCGCCTGACCGATGCGGCCCATGCCGAGAATGCCGAGGCGCTTGCCGGTGATGCGATGGCCGAGCATCCACGTCGGCGACCAGCCAACCCAGTCGCCAGCCGGAATGATCCGCGCGCCCTCGGCGACGCGGCGCGCCACGGCGAGAATCAACGCCATGGTCATGTCGGCGGTGTCCTCGGTGAGGACGCCGGGCGTGTTGGTGACGGTGATGCCCTTCGCCACGGCGGCGGCGACGTCGATATTGTCGACGCCATTGCCGAAATTGGCGATCAGCTTGAGGCGGTCGCCGGCGCGCGCGATCAGGCTGGCGTCAATGCGGTCGGTGACGGTGGGCGCGATGACATCGGCTTCCGCCATGGCGCGCGCCAGCTCGTCGGGGGTCATGGGGGTGTCGGCGACGTTGAGACGCGCATCGAACAGCTCGCACATGCGGGTTTCGACCGCGTCGGGCAATTTGCGCGTCACGACGACGAGAGGCTTCGACTTGACCATTCGCATCATCCTCACGGAACCGACATGGTCGCCATGCCGGCGCCACATGGCGTCGCGATCATCGCAACGGACGATATTCCCGTTGTTTTCACCGGGCCTTAACCCTGTCTGGACCAAATAGACGTTCAGCGTCGGCCATGGGCTCGGTCAACTTCCGTTCGTATCTAGCAGATCGCCGGACCCGAACAAAGACGACGAAGGTCGGCACGGCGCTTGATGTCGACACCAAGAGGCGTGGCGCGATGCGTTCCATTCTTTCCCGCTGCATGCTGGCCGTGGCCCTGACGATTTTGACCCCGGCGCTGGCTCCCGCGCGCGCCGCGGGGGCCGAAAGCATCGGCACGTCGACCGGCCTGCGACTGCCACGCTACGCCAGCCTCAAGCACGACCGCGTCAACCTGCGGGAAGGCCCCTCGAAGGATCATCGCACCGCCTGGATCTTCCAGCGCGCCGGACTGCCCGTCGAGATCACGGCCGAGTACGACACGTGGCGGCGCATCCGGGATTCGGAAGGCTCTGAGGGCTGGGTGCAGCAATCCCTGCTGTCCGGCCGGCGCACGGCCCTCATCGCGCCGTGGAAGAAGAACGAGGTTCTGCCCATTCGCGCCAAGGGCGCCGAATCAGCCGATCTCGTGGCCCGCGCGCAGGCGGGCGTGCTCGCCAACGTGCGGGTTTGCGACAATGGCTGGTGCCGGATTTTCGGCGAGGGATTCGACGGCTATATCGAGCGGTCGAATCTGTGGGGCGTCTATCCCGACGAGAAGCTCTAGAGCCGCCTGATTCCCTCGCCGCCCGCGGCTCGCTGGCGCTTTCGGCGAGCGATTCACTGTGTTAGGAAGTCCCGCCTTGGGGGCTGACGCGCGCGTCTGGCCGGGGCGCCGACACGGCGAAAGGAACTGGCGACGATGAGCGAAAGGCGCTCGAGCTTCGAATATGAGGATTTGCTTGCCTGCGGTCGCGGCGAGCTGTTCGGACCCGGCAACGCCCAGTTGCCGCTGCCGCCGATGCTCATGTTCGATCGCATCGCGGAGATATCCGAAGCCGGCGGCGCCAATGGCAAGGGCCTGATCCGCGCCGAATTCGCCATCAAGCCCGATCTCTGGTTCTTCGGTTGCCATTTCAAGGGCGACCCCGTGATGCCCGGCTGCCTGGGCCTCGACGCGCTCTGGCAACTGGTCGGCTTCTATCTCGGCTGGCTGGGCGCGCCCGGTCGCGGCCGCGCGCTGGGCGTCGGCGAGGTCAAGTTTTCCGATCAGGTGCTGCCAACGGTGAAGCAGGTCGTTTACGGCATCGATTTCAAGCGGGTGTTTCGCGGCAAGCTCGTGCTGGGCATCGCCGACGGCTGGCTCGAGGCCGATGGCAAGCGTATCTACGAGGCGAAGGATTTGCGGGTCGGCCTGTTCCAGGCCGGCGCTCCGACGGCGGCCTGATCGGGCCGCGGCCAATTGATGATCATTTGAACAATAAAAGACAGGATATCGCCGAGGCGATTTTCGGGCCGACGGATCGAAAATCCACCTCAATGCCCCCATATCCCCCACGATCCACGCGGGATCGCGAGCACGGGCCCGCGCAACCGGATTGTCGGCGAGGAAACAGAGCTGGGATCGGCCCGAGCGGCGGTCCCGACGGGAGAATTCCATGAGACGTGTCGTTGTCACGGGTATGGGGATCGTGTCCTCGATCGGCAACAATGCCCAGGAAGTCGCGACGTCCCTGCGGGAAGCGCGCTCCGGCATCGTCAAGGCCGACAAATACGCCGAGCTTGGCTTCCGCTGTCAGGTGCATGGCGCGCCGACCCTCGTGCCGGAGGACGTGGTCGATCGCCGCGCGATGCGATTCCACGGCGGCGGCACCGGCTGGAACCATGTCGCCATGGAACAGGCGATCGCCGATTCCGGGCTCGACCCCTCAGACATTTCCAACGAGCGAACCGGCATCATCATGGGTTCGGGCGGCCCCTCGGCCCGCACGCTGGTCGAGGCCGCCGACATCACGCGCACAAAGGGCCCCAAGCGCGTCGGTCCCTTCGCGGTGCCCAAGGCCATGTCGTCGACCGCCTCGGCGACGCTGGCGACCTGGTTCAAGATTAAGGGCGTGAACTATTCCATTTCCTCGGCCTGCGCGACCTCCAGCCACTGCATCGGCAACGCAGCCGAAATGATCCAGTGGGGCAAGCAGGACGTCATGTTCGCGGGCGGCTGCGAGGAACTTGACTGGACCCTGTCGGTTCTGTTCGACGCCATGGGCGCCATGTCGAGCGGCTACAACGACACGCCGTCACGCGCATCGCGCGCCTATGACAAGAACCGGGATGGCTTCGTCATCGCCGGCGGCGCGGGCGTCGTCGTGCTCGAGGAATACGAGCACGCCAGGGCGCGCGGCGCCAACATCATCGCCGAACTCGTCGGCTACGGCGCGACCTCGGACGGCTACGACATGGTGGCGCCTTCGGGCGAGGGCGCGATGCGTTGCATGCGGCAGGCGATGGCGACGGTGAAGGCGCCCATCGACTACATCAATCCGCACGCGACCTCGACGCCGGTGGGCGATCTCAAGGAAATCGAGGCGCTGCGCGAGGTTTTCGGCGCGGGCGAGAAGTGCCCGCCGATTTCCGCCACGAAATCGCTGACGGGCCATTCGCTTGGCGCGGCGGGCGTGCAGGAGGCCATCTACTGCCTGCTCATGATGAAGCACGGCTTCATGGCCGAAAGCGCCCATATCGAGGAACTCGATCCGGCCTTCGCGGACATGCCGATCCTGCGCCAGCGACGCGACAACGTCAGCCTGCGCGCGGTGCTGTCGAACTCGTTCGGCTTTGGCGGCACCAACGCGACGCTGGTGTTCAAGCACCCGGACGCGTGAGATTCATTAACATTTAGTGACTTCGGGCGCGCCCGCCCGCCTTGCTAGAAGGTGCGGGCGCCCGTTGAACCGGGACTTTCTGGAAACTCGCCGATGACCGGACTGATCATGCAGGGAAAACGCGGGCTCGTGATGGGCGTCGCGAACAATCACTCGATCGCCTGGGGCATCGCGCGGGCGCTGGCCGCGCAGGGGGCCGAACTCGCCTTCACCTATCAGGGCGAGGCGCTGGGCAAGCGCGTCAAGCCGCTGGCCGAAAGCCTCGGCTCGTCGCTGGTGCTGCCCTGCGACGTCGAGGACATCGCCTCGGTCGACGCGGTTTTCGCCGCCCTCAAAAAGGCCTGGGGAACGCTCGATTTCGTCGTCCACGCCATCGGCTTCTCGGACAAGAACGAACTCAAGGGCCGCTACATCGACGTGACCACGCGGGAGAACTTCTCGCGCACCATGGTCATTTCCTGCTTCTCCTTCACCGAAATCGTCCAGCGCGCCGCGCCGATGATGAACAGCGGCGGCTCCCTGCTGACGCTGACCTATGGCGGCGCGACGCGCGTCATGCCCAACTACAACGTGATGGGCCTCGCCAAGGCGGCGCTGGAATCCAGCGTGCGCTATCTGGCCGCCGATCTCGGCGCGAGCAACATTCGCGTCAACGCCATTTCCGCCGGCACGATCCGCACGCTGGCGGGCTCGGGCATCGGCGACGCCCGCGCGATGTATAATTTCCAGCGGGCGCATTCGCCGCTGCGTCGTTCGCTGACCATCGAGGACATCGGCGGCTCCGCGCTCTATCTGCTGTCGGACCTGTCGTCGGGCGTCACCGGCGAGACGCATTTCGTCGACGCCGGCTACAACATCATCTCCATGCCCAAGCCCGAGGATCTCAAGGGCGACGAGGCGCGCGACGAAGCCGCCGAATAGGCGCGTCGCCATTTAACCCGGTCTTCACGGGCGCCTGCGATCATGCGCGGCCCGGAGACCCCTGATGAGCAGCGCGCAGACAGCGTCGATGATCGCGACGCCGACAACCTTGTCGGCGCGCGCGCGTTTCTGGCTCGCGGTGGCCATCGGCTTCGTCGTTTCGCTGGCGCTCTGCTGGGGTCGCGTGGTCGATATCTGGACCACAGGCAATTTCTACGATTCCGATGACGCCATGCGGATCGTTCAGGTCCGCGACTTCATGGCCGGGCAGGGCTGGCATGATCTGACCGCGTGGCGGATCGATCCGCCGACGGGTTCGCTCATGCACTGGTCGCGCGTGGTCGACGCGCCGCTGGCGCTGCTGATGAAACTGTTTCAGGCCTTCGCGCCGGGCGAAACCGGCGAACGGCTCGCCCGCGTTGTCTTTCCTCTGTCGTTGCAACTGGCCCTGCTTTGCGCCGTCGGCTGGACGGCGCGCGTGGTCCTTGGCGCGCGCGCCATCGGCCCGGCGATCGCGTTGGCGGTGCTGTCCGGCTTCATGTTCGGGCAATTCGTGCCCGGCCGGGTCGATCACCACGCGCCGCAAATCGTTCTGCTGATCCTGATGGCCGGGTCGATGGCCGCGGCGCTTGATCCCGCGCGCGCGCCGATGGCCGCGGTCGCGACCGTTTGCGCGGCGTTTTCGCTGGCGATCAGCATCGAGAACCTGCCCTTCCTGTTCGTGCTTTTCGCCACGCCGACAATGCTCTGGATCGCGCGCGGGGCACGGGCGCGGCCGCTGCTCGGGTGGTTCGCCGGAGGGCAGGCCCTCGCGGTCCCGCTTGTTTTCGGTCTTTTCAATCCGCCCTCGCGCTGGCTGACGCCGGCCTGCGACGCGTTTTCGACCGTCCATGTCGCGCTGGCGCTGGGCGCGGCGGCGGGGACGGCCATTATCGCATGGGCGAGCCGCTGGCCGCTGGGATGGGGCGCGCGCCTCGCGAGCGCCGCCGGCGTCGGGGCCCTGATTGGCGCGCCGCTGCTGGTCGCCTTTTCAGGCTGTCTGATCGATCCCTTTCAGGGGCTCGATCCGCTCGTCCGCGACATCTGGCTCGACAATGTCGGCGAGGCCCGCCCCATCCTCAAGCATTTCGCGCTTTATCCGCGCTCGATCCAGATCATCGCGATCCCGACGCTGATCGGCCTCGCGGGTCTGGCGATGGCGTGGAAGCGCGAGCGCGGCGTCGACCGCGACCGGATCGCGCTGATGCTGGCGCTTTCCTGCATGGGCTGCGCGAGCGCCTTCTTCATGATCCGCATGTCGACGTCGCTGGCGCCGCTGGTCCTGTTTGGCGGCGCGTGGATCGCGGCGCGCCTGTCGACGGGAATTGAATCACGCGGCCTTGGACGGGCCGGCGCCGCCGCGCTGGCGTTGCTCGCCTGTATCCCGATGTCGGCGATTGGATGGGCGATGGCGCCTTCATTGGTGAGCGAACCGCCGCGCGTGGAGGAAAACCCCGCCGCCTGTCTCGCCGCGGCCTCGTTCAAGCCTCTCGCCCGCCTGACGCCCGGACTGGCGCTAGCGCCCATCGAGGTCGGAGCCTATCTGCTCGCGCACACGCCGCATTCGGTCATCACCGCCGCCTATCATCGCAATAACGCGGGGAACCGCCTGGCGATCGACGCCTTCATGGCGCCGCCGGACAAGGCGCGCGACATGATCCGCGCCCGGGGGGCGAAATATGTCTTTTTCTGCGCGGGCGACAAGGAACTGACGACAACCGCCGCGCGCGCGCCTGATGGCTTGTCCGCCGCGCTCGCCGCGGGCGCGATCCCAGACTGGCTGCGGCCCATCGATATGCCCGGCACGCCCTACCGCGTTTTCGCGGTGGAATGAGGTCATCCGACAGAATCGCGCCACGATCCCGTCTTATTGCGATCACGGATCGGGGTCAGCGTAAGCCGAATCACGTCCATCCGTTGATTCGGGCTGATCGGAGACGCGCCATGAAGTTTCGCCTTTTCCCCGCCCTCGCGCTCGCGACGGCGCTTGGCTCCACCGTTTTTCTCGCCGTTCAGGCGGACGCGCAGCAAGGCGCCGGGGCGCGGGCCGAGCGGCAGGCGCCGCCGCCGCGCGAACCCATGAAACGCCTGTCGCCGGAGGATCGCGCCGCGTTTCTCGACGCGCGCATCGCGGCGCTGCACGCTGGCCTGAAACTCACCGTCGATCAGGAGAAAATGTGGCCGGCGGTCGAGCAGGCCGTGCGCGAGGGTCTTGGCAAGCTGTCGAGCCTGCGCGAACAGGCGCGCGCCCAGCCGCGCCCGTCGGACATGATCGAGGGCCTGCGCCGCATGGCCGACGCCGATACGGCGCGCGGCGATGCGCTGCATAAACTGGTGGACGCGGCGCAACCGCTCTACGCCACCTTGAACGAGGATCAGAAGCGCCGTCTGCCCCTGCTGACCCACGGACTCGATCGGCCAATGCGCCCGATGATGGGCGAGCGCATGGGCCCGCGCGACGACGATCGCGGTCCACCCCGGCGGCAGGGCATGATGGGGCCACGCGACGACGATCGCGATGGACGCGGCATGCCCGGCGAAGGTCGCCTTTGAGTTAACGCCGCGCGGCGGCGATTTCCGCGACAATGGACAGGGCGGCCGCGCGCGGATCGGCCGCCTGCGTGATGGGTCGACCAACCACCAGATGATCGGCGCCGGCGCGAATCGCCCGGGCCGGGGTCATCACCCGCTTCTGGTCGCCGACGTCGCCATCGGCGGGACGAATGCCCGGCGTGACCAGCAGCATGTCCGGCCCCAGCAAGGCGCGCATGGTCTCGGCCTCCTCCGCCGACAAAACGATTCCATGCACGCCGGCGTCACGGGCTTGCGTGGCGCGGCGGGCGACGAGATCGCGCACGCCCATGGCGAATCCGGCCTCGCGCAGATCCCCCTCGTCGTAGGAGGTCAACACCGTGACGGCGAGCAGCTTCATCGGCGAGTCCGCCAAGGCCCCGCGCGCCGCGCGCATGGTTTGCGGATAGGCGTGGATGGTCAGAAACGTCGCGCCGAGATTGGCGACCTGCGCGGTCGCGCGGGCGACGGTGGTGGGTATGTCATGCAGCTTGAGGTCGAGAAAGACCTTCTTGCCCTCGGCCACGAGGCTTTTGGCGAGTTCGAGTCCGCCGCCATAGGTCAGCTCAAGACCGATCTTGTAGAAGCTCACGGCGTCGCCAAGACGATCAACCATGGCGCGCGCGGCGTCGACGGTCGGCGTGTCGAGCGCGACGATCAATCGGTCGATGGGAGGCATGGCATCGGGCATGGCGTCGCCTGTCATGTTTAAAACGTGGCGACGCATATCAGGTCATGGCGGCGATTTCGAGCGCCGCCGCGGATCAGTTCATCCGTTTGCGGTGATCGTTCATCTTCTTGAGCAGCGCGAGGGCCGGCTTGAGGTTGCGATCGTCGCGCACCTTCTGCGTCCTGGCGGCGAATTCGCCGCGGACCTTGGCCGCCCGCGCCCGCAGCTTGTTTTCGACCTTGTCGCGCGTCTCGCGGAATTCATCGCGCGCCTTGACTGTTTGCTGGCGAATTTTGCCGATCAGCGCCTCGCCGGCCGTTTGCCGGGCGACCGCGTTTTCGCAGGCGCGACGGTAAACCCAGACGCGCGCGGGCGGCAGATTGAGCCAGACCGGCGGCGAGGCCTCGGCGGCGAAATCATGCGGCGCGCCCTCGCGGTTGCGCAGGGGCACGGGCGACACCATGCCATAGGTGAACTGGATGAAGCTGCCCTCGGGCGCCATCAGGCTGAACGCCTGCTGAAGCAATTCAAGCCGACGCGGTTCGGGGCAGGTCAGAAGCGGCAGGCTGGACACGACGGCGGCGACCGATCCCCCGGCGATGTCGGCCAAAGTGCGGGGCAGGTCATAGGCGTCGCCCTGAACGACGCGACACCGGGGAAAGCGGCGGCTCAAAAGCCGGCAAAAGGCGGGATCGTATTCCACCAGCACCAGACGCTCGGGCGCGACGCCCCGTTGCAGCAGCGCCTGCGTGACCGGTCCCGTGCCCGGCCCCAGTTCGATGATCGGACCCGCGCTTTCCGGATCGACGTAGCGCGCCATCATGCGGGCGAGAAACCGGCCGGAGGGCGAAACGGCGCCCGTTCGCAGCGGGTTCTCGAACCAGGCCTTGAAAAAACGGGCCTCGTCGGCGAACCGTTCCTCGATCGGCGCGGTGTCGATGCGTCCAGCCGTGTCCGAGCGTTGATGTTGTGGACGCAAACCCAAAATCCTCCCGCGACGCGAACGTCATTGCCGGACTGGCCGGCCGGCGCCGGCAGCGGCGGGCGCCTCGATCCAGTAGCTTGCCTAGTTTGGCGTCATCGTCAAGAAAATGTCACGGAAATCCATCCGCGCGATCGCTCAGGCTCCGCCAATATTATCGAAAAAATCCTTCATTTTCGCGAAAAATCCATGCGCCTCCGGATGCGTCTTGTTGGACGACTCGGCCTCGAACTCCGTCAGCAATTCGCGCTGGCGCCGGGTGAGGCTCTGCGGGGTTTCCACGCGAACCTGAATGTACAGCTCGCCGATGTCGCGCGAGCGCAGCACCGGCATGCCCTTGCCGCGCAGGCGGAACTGTTTGCCCGACTGCGTGCCCTCGGGCACCTTCACCGAGGACTCGCCGCCATCCAGCGTATGCACCTTGAATTCGCCGCCCAGCGTCGCCTGCACCATCGAGATCGGCACCTGGCAATAGAGATCGGCGCCGTCGCGCTGGAAGAACGGATGCGGCTTGATCGACAGGAAGATGTAGAGATCGCCGGCCGGACCGCCACGCAGACCCGCCTCGCCCTCGCCCGTCAGACGGATGCGGGTGCCGTCCTCGACGCCGGCGGGAATATTGACCGACAGGCTGCGCTCGCGCGAGACGCGCCCCGCGCCCGAGCAGCTCGCGCAGGGATTGTCGATCACCTCGCCGCGGCCATGGCAGGTCGGGCAGGTGCGCTCGACGGCGAAGAAGCCCTGCTGCGCCCGAACGCGGCCATGACCCTGACAGGTGCCGCAGGGACGGGGCCGCGCGCCGGGCTTGGCGCCCGAGCCCGAACAGGCCTCGCAGGTGACGGTGGTCGGCGTCTTGATCGTCGCCGTCTTGCCGTTGAAGGCCTCCTCCAGCGTGATCTCCATGTTGTAACGGAGATCGGATCCGCGCTCGCGCCCGCCCGAGCCGCGGCTGCGACCGCCACCGCCCAGACCGCCAAACAGATCGTCGAAAATATCGGCCATGGAGGACGCGAAGCCCTCGGCGCCGAAACCGCCGCCGCCCGCGCCGCCCTGCTCGAAGGCGGCGTGTCCGAAGCGATCGTAGGCGGCGCGCTTCTGCGTGTCAGACAGCGCCTGATAGGCCTCGTTCAGTTCCTTGAATTTCGCCTCGGCCGCCTTGTCGCCGGGATTGCGGTCGGGATGGTGCTGCATGGCGGCCTTGCGAAAGGCGGCCTTGAGTTCGACTTCCGTGGCCGTCTTCGCGACGCCGAGAATTTCGTAATAGTCGCGTTTGGACATTGGCGGTTTCTGTCGGGTTCGGTCGAGACTCGCCCAGCATGAGTCAAGAAAAGGCGTGGACCCGGCGATCAGACCGGGCCCACGCTTGCTAACGCATTTTATTCAATCGCGCCAATCACGGCGTGATGGATCACGAATGCTTCTTCTTGTCGCCGTCGACTTCCTTGAAGTCGGCGTCGATGACGTCGTCGCTCGGCGCCTCGTGAGCCGCGCCTTCCGGCGCCGCGCCCTCGGCTTGCTGGGCCTTGTACATGGCCTCGCCAAGCTTCATGGACGCCTGCGCCAGTTCGTTGGTCGCGGCCTTGATCGCCTCGACGTCGTCACCCTCGAGCGTGGAGCGGAGCGCCGTGACGGCGGCCTCCACGGCGCTCTTGTCGGACTGCGAGACCTTATCGCCAAACTCCGTCAGCGACTTCTCGGTCGAGTGAATCATCGCCTCGGCCTGGTTCTTGGCGTCGACGGATTCGCGTCGCTTCTTGTCCTCGGCGGCGTGAAGCTCGGCGTCCTTGACCATCTTGTCGATGTCGGCGTCGCTCAGGCCGCCCGAGGCCTGGATGCGAATCTGCTGTTCCTTGTTGGTGGCCTTGTCCTTCGCCGTGACATTGACAATGCCGTTGGCGTCGATGTCGAAGGTCACCTCGATCTGCGGCATGCCGCGCGGGGCCGGCGGCAGGCCGACGAGGTCGAACTGGCCAAGCGCCTTGTTGTCGGCGGCCATTTCGCGCTCGCCCTGGAACACGCGGATCGTCACCGCGGTCTGGTTGTCCTCGGCGGTCGAGAACACCTGGCTCTTCTTGGTCGGGATCGTGGTGTTGCGATCGATCAGCCGGGTGAACACGCCGCCCAGCGTTTCGATGCCGAGGGACAGCGGGGTCACGTCGAGCAGCAGCACGTCCTTCACGTCGCCCTGCAACACGCCCGCCTGGACGGCCGCGCCGATGGCGACGACCTCATCCGGGTTGACGCCCTTGTGGGGCTCCTTGCCGAAGAACTGCTTCACGATCTCCTGCACCTTCGGCATGCGGGTCATGCCGCCGACCAGAACGACCTCGTTGATCTCGCCAGCGGTCAGGCCGGCGTCCTTGAGCGCCTTGCGGCAGGGTTCGACCGTGCGCTGGATGAGATCGTCGACCAGCGCCTCGAACTTGGCGCGGGTGAGCTTGAGGGTCAGATGCTTGGGACCGGACGCGTCGGCGGTGATGTAGGGCAGATTGATTTCGGTCTGCGTCGCCGACGAGAGTTCGATCTTGGCCTTTTCAGCGGCTTCCTTCAGACGCTGGAGCGCGAGCTTGTCCTTGGTCAGGTCAATGCCCTGCTCCTTCTTGAACTCCGCCGCGAGATATTCGACGAGACGCATGTCGAAGTCCTCGCCGCCGAGGAAGGTGTCGCCGTTGGTCGACTTCACCTCGAACACGCCATCGCCGATCTCGAGGATCGAGACGTCGAAGGTGCCGCCGCCGAGGTCATAGACCGCGATGGTGCCGGCGCCCTTCTTGTCGAGACCGTAGGCGAGCGCGGCCGCGGTGGGCTCGTTGATGATGCGCAGCACGTCGAGACCGGCGATCTTGCCGGCGTCCTTGGTGGCCTGACGCTGGGCGTCGTTGAAATAGGCCGGGACGGTGATGACCGCCTGCGTGACCGTCTGACCGAGATGCGCCTCGGCGGTTTCCTTCATCTTCTGGAGCGTGAAGGCGGAAATCTGCGATGGCGAATATTGCTTGCCGTCGGCCGTCACCCAGGCGTCGCCATTGCCGGCCTTGACGATCTTGTAGGGGACGAGACCCATGTCCTTCTGGGTCATCGGGTCGTTGAACGGACGCCCGATCAGACGCTTGATCGCGAAGAACGTGCGTTCGGGATTGGTGACCGCCTGCCGCTTGGCCGGCTGGCCAACCAGACGCTCGCCGTCGTCGGTGAAGGCGACGATGGACGGCGTGGTGCGCGCGCCCTCGGAATTCTCGATAACCTTGGGCGTGGAGCCTTCCATCACGCAGACGCAGGAATTCGTGGTGCCAAGGTCGATGCCAATAACTTTTGCCATGTGTCGGTCCTTTCGTTCGCGAGACCACCGGATCCCGAAGCGATCCGGCCTTGGGCGGCGCCGAGCGACCTTCCATCAGGAAGATTGTCCGCGCCGGATCCCCGATGCCGCTGAGATTGGTATTGGATGCGCGATCCGCAAGGGCTCGCGCGAGCGTTGCCGCTATATAGGTTTGACGATTTTTTGGCGCAAGGCGCTCGCGTCGGCTTGCGTGGGCCAGCGCGCGCGCATACCACTGCCCTGTCTGGCGTTCAGTCCATTCGCGGAGAAAGGCCCGTCACGGGCCGTTTGAGAATGAAAATTCTTTTCACGGCCTTTGTCGCGCTCGGGGCGCTTGCGCCACTGTCGCCAGCGATGGCCCAACTCATTCTTCCTGGCGCGCTGCCGCCATCGGCGCAATCGACGGTCGCGCCGCCCGCCGGCGCTCCGGCGGGCGCGCCGCATCCAGGCGGCCAGCCCGCGCCACCCAAGACAGTCGCCGCCAAGCCGCCCGGCGAGGAAACCATCGTGGGTCGGCAATTGCTGCGCAATGGCGCGGCCGGCGTCATGGCGATCGAGAAAACAGCCAACGGCCTCGAAATTGGCAAGCTGGCGCTGGTCGGTTTCCAGATTTCAAAACCAACGGAAATCTGCCGGGTGGAAGTGGGCGGCGGTCCGATCAGTCTGCGCCCGGCCGAACGGCGCGACGGCCTGCTGAGTTTCGACGCGGGGCTGGAAGCCTGCCCTTTCTCCCTCGACGTGCTCGAGGGCGCGGCGCGGGCGCGGGGCAAGACCTGCGACTTCACGGCGGCCGATTGCCGGGTCGATCCATCGGGCGTCTGGGGCCCGCAAGGCGCGTCGATCGGCCCGCAGGAGGCCAAGGAGATCGAGCGCCAGCGCGGGCGGGTCGAAAACGAGGCGCGCGCCAATTTCCGCGCGCTGCTCGCCGCGGCGAAGGGCAACAAGGTCCGCGTCAAGGAAATCGCCCGCGAACAAGCGAGCTTTTCGTCCAGCCGCGAGGAAATCTGCCGCGATTACGCGCGCGAGGACCAGCACGGCTTTTGCGCCTCGCGAATCACCATGGCGCATGTCGTCGCGCTGGCGGCGGAACTGCATGGCCCGGAGAAGCCGGCGGGCGCGCAACCCGTCCGGAAAAAAAGGCCGCCAAAACCCAAACCGGCGCTGGCGGAGCCTTTCGCGCCCCCGCAATAGCGGGGACGCGAATCGCCCGAGACGGGCTCAGGGCTTGACGAACAGACCAACGAGGCCGGCGGCGCCCTTGGCGTGGCCGGGCAGCTTGGCCCAGAGCTCGGGAATCGTCAGGCCCGGCGGCAGTTCCTTCGGCTCGAAGTCGGTCGCGATGATCACGAATGTATAGTGATGCGGCGAGCCCGGCGGCGTGCAGGGGCCAGAGTAGTACCCCACGCCCTGCGTGCTCTTGCCGCCGACGTATTTCGGGCTTTCCTTGCTGGTTTCACCCTCGGCGAAAGAGGTGACATTGGCGGGAATGCCGTAGGCGATCCAGTGATGGACGCCGGCGCCGCCGCGACCCTCGGGATCGACCATCGTCAGCGCGAAGCTCTTGGTGCCCTCGGGAGCGCCCGTCCATGACAGTTGCGGGGAGACATTTTCGCCAACGCAGTTCGGGTTCGGCGTGGCCGCGCCGGGCGCGTTCATGTTGGCGACCTTTTTGGGCATCAACTGCCCGTCCTTGAAGGTCGTCGACGTCAACGTGAAGGCGGCGGGCGCCTGCGCGAACGCGCCGCCGCACCAAAGCGAGACAGCGCTCGCGGCCAAAAACAATCCACCCCGTCGCATGAAGCTCATGGCGTATCCTCCGATTGTGTCGTGACGCGCCGGTTGATCCGCGCGGTCGCAAATCATCCACCGGGCGCGCGGGGCGCGCAAGCGATCATTGCGCGAACGAAATCAGGAATCGGCGCCGGTCCTGCCCGCCTCCCAGCCGATGATGGCCTGCTTGCGCGTCAGGCCCCAGTGATAGCCGGTGAGCTTGCCGGAGCCGCCGAGCACGCGATGGCAGGGCACCACGAATGAAATGGGGTTGCGGCCCACCGCGGCCCCCACGGCGCGCGCCGCCGTCGGCTTGCCGAGATGGTCGGCGACCGCGCCATAGGTCGTGGCGGCGCCGACGGGGATGCGCAGCAGGGTTTTCCAGACATCGACCTCGAAATCCGAGCCGATGAGCACCACGCGCAATGGCGCGTCGGGGCGCCAGCGGGCGGGATCGAAGGCGCGCGCGACATAGGCGGCGGTGGCCGCTTCGTCGCGGGTGAAGGTGGCACGCGGCCAGCGCCGGACCATGTCCGCCAGCGCACCCTCGCGCCCCGCGGCTGGCTTGGCGCCATCGGTCGGGGCCTCGTCGACCCAGCCGAGCCCCGCCAGTCCACGCGACGTCGTCACCACGATGGCCTCGCCAAAGGGCGACGGATGGAACCCGTAGGTCATGGCGAGGCCCTCGCCGCCCGCCTTGAACTCGCCGGGCGTCATCGCCTCGTGGGTGACGAAGAGATCGTGCAGGCGACCGGGACCGGAGAGGCCAACGGCGAGCGAGGCGTCGAGGACCGTCGCCTTGTCGCGCAAAAGCGCGCGGGCGTGGTCGAGCGTCAGCGCCTGAAGGAAGGCCTTGGGCGTCAGGCCCGCCCAGCGGCGAAAGACATGCGCCAGATGGGATTCGGACAAGCCGACGTGAGCGGCGATCTCGGCCACGGAGGGCTGCGCGGTCCAGCGCGCGGAAATGTAGGCGATGGCGTCGCGCACATGGGCGTAATCGCCGACGGGGTCGGCGGGACGGTCCGCGGCGATGGCTAGGTCGGCAAGCATGGCGGGCTCCGGACGGGACGCGCCATATTCATCCGGACACGCGACACGCGCCACCCGAAAACCGTGGTCAGGAAAACGATGGACCGCGCCGGGCGGCGGCCAAAGCCCGGGTCAGATCCCGCTCGAAATCCTTCTTGGCCTCGGGTCCTAGGAAACCGGCGATCTCGACGCGTCGCTCGCGCGACACGACATCGAGCCGGACGAGGCCGAATTCCTCGATTTCCTCGCGTTCGAGGCGCGTGAACAGCGGATTGAACCGCCATTCGCGCCGCGCGCCACGCGCGCTGACCTTCGCCAGCCGCAACTCCAGCGGCGTGACGGCGATGTCCTCGTAGGCGCGCGCCGCGCGGAAATTGGCGGAAAAAGCGACGTAGAGGATGAGAACGTCGAGCCCCATGAAGCCCGCGATGGGCCAGGCGCCCATCGCCACGAAGGGAATGCTCGACAGAAAGCCGCACACGCAAAAGACGATCAGGAGCGTCCGGAAACTCCGTCGGTCGAGCGACCGGTGCGGCGTGATGCGTCGTTCGTAGATGGCGGCGTCGTAGCTGTCGGGCTCCCGCACGGGCGACTCTCGCTTGCTCGTGAACACGCGACGATTATAAACGGCGGATGCCCAAGTTGAAGCCTGAAAAAGTCGCCGCCAAGGCCAGCGCGAAGCCCACGCGAAAGGCGCCCGCGCGCGCCCGGTCGACGCGGGCGAAAGCGCCGTCACCCGCGACAATCCGCGAAATTTTCAATCGTTTCCAGAAGGCCAATCCGGAACCGCGCGGCGAGCTTGAACACGTGAACGTGTTCACGTTGCTCGTCGCCGTCGTGCTGTCGGCGCAAGCAACGGACGTCGGCGTCAACAAGGCGACGCGCGCGCTGTTCAAGGTCGCCGACACGCCCGCCAAAATGCTCGCGCTCGGCGAGGACAAGGTCCGCGATTACATCAAGACGATCGGCCTGTTCCGCAACAAGGCCAGGAACGTGATCGCCCTTTCGGAAATGCTGCTACGCGATTTCAGCGGCGAGGTTCCGCGCTCGCGCGAGGCGCTGGAATCGCTGCCTGGCGTTGGACGAAAGACGGCGAATGTCGTGCTGAACATGGCCTTCGGCGAGCCGACCATCGCGGTCGACACGCATCTCTTCCGCGTCTCCAACCGCATTCCGCTGGCGCGCGGCAAATCTCCGCTCGCCGTCGAGCTGGGTCTCGAAAAAATCATCCCGGACGATTTCAAGCAACACGCTCATCACTGGCTGATCCTGCACGGACGCTACGTCTGCAAGGCGCGGAAGCCCGATTGTTCCCGTTGCGTCATCGCCGACCTGTGCGCCTCGGCCGAAAAGACCGTCGTCTGACGCCGAGTTGACCGGGCGTGGGGCGCCGGGCGATACCTCGCTCACGCATTCTCCCGCCAGACAGGCGAAACATCATGGCCATCCGACTACACAAGGGCGATCTGCCGGCGTCCGCGAATTTCGGCGACAGTGTCGCCATCGACACGGAGACCCTCGGCCTCCAGCCGCATCGCGACAGGCTTTGCGTGGTGCAGCTCTCGGCGGGCGATGGTTCCGCCGACGTGGTGCAGATCGCGCGCGGGCAGACGAGCGCGCCCAATTTGCAAAAGCTTCTCGCCGATCGCGCGGTCACCAAGATTTTCCATTTCGGTCGGTTCGACATCGCCGTGCTGCACAAGGCCTTCGGCGTCGAGATCGGCCCTGTTTACTGCACCAAGATCGCGTCGAAACTGACACGCACCTACACCGACCGGCACGGCCTAAAGGACCTCGTGCGCGAATTGCTTGGGATCGACCTGTCCAAGCAACAGCAATCGTCGGACTGGGCCGCAGATACGCTGAGCGAGGCGCAACTCGCCTACGCCGCCTCGGACGTGCTGCATCTGCACGCCCTGCGCGCCCGGCTCGACGCCATGCTGGCGCGGGAGGGACGCGCGGAGATCGCCCGCGCCTGCTTCGGGTTCCTGCCGGACCGCGCCAAGCTGGACTTGATGGGCTGGCCTGAAAACGACATATTCTCTCATGAATAAAAGATGATACCGGCTCGGCTGGTCGCGACGCCCGCGCGCGAACATGTTCCCGCGCTTGAAGCCCGAGGGAAATCCGGCCAACCTGAATGACACACGCTCCCGACGCCATGGACCCGCAACGCGCGAACGCGCGACGCGACGCGTTCGACACGGCCTCGCGGCATTCCAGTCACGTTCGCTGGGCCAAGCGCGGCATTGTCATCATCTGCGTTCTGGCCATCCTGGTGTTGACCGCGATCGCCTGGTTCGACCCGTTCGGCCGCCTGCCCAAGAGCTTCAGCACCGCCGGCGCCAGCCTGAACGGCAGCCGGATCACGATGGAAAAGCCCCGCCTCAACGGCTATCGCGAGGATGGACGACCCTACGACCTGCGCGCCGCGTCCGGCGTTCAGGACGTCAAGACGCCGCATATCATCGAACTGTCGGAGATCACGGCCAAATTCGACACGGCGGAGCAAAGCACGGTGCATCTGACAGCGCCGAGCGGGATTTACGATAGTTCCCACGATACGATGACGCTTCTCGGGGATATCCGCATTTCCAACGATACCGGTTATGATATTCGTCTCAAGGAAGCGAATGTGAATTTCAAGGCGGGCACGGTGACTTCGGATAAACCCTTCACGGTTGTAATGCCCGGCGGCGCCGTCGCGGCCAATCGGCTGCTGATCACGGAAAACGGTAAGAAGATCAGTTTTCTCGATGGCGTCGAGACCACATTGACGCCAGCCGTTGCCCCCGCGGCCACGGGATCGACCGAGGTAGCCCGGCCATGAACACGCGGTTTCCCATCCTCGCGGGCCTCATCCTGTTCGCCCCGACGCTGGCCCTCGCCCAGCAGCCGTCGGCCAGCCCGATCATTCCCGGCGGCGCGGCGCGCGGCCCTGTCAGCATTGTCGCGCCCTCGCTTGATTATCTCGATAAGGAGCGCAAGCTCGTCTATTCCGGCGGCGTGGTGGCCAAGCAGGGCGACGCGACGCTGAAAGCCTCCTCGCTGACCATTCTGCTGAACGAGGGGTCGGCGGGCGCGGCCGAGGCGCCGGTCGGCGGCGCGGTCAGCGCCGCGGGCGGCAACCAGATCAAGCGAATCGAGGCGGCCGGACCAGTCACGGTCGTATCCAAGAATCAGGTGGGAACCGGCGATTCCGGCGTTTACGACCGGGCGTCGAACAGTCTGACGCTCATTGGCAATGTTTCGCTGAGCCAGTGCGCGAGCGTGCTGAAAGGCGCCCGCCTCGTCTACAATCTGACGACGGGCCGCGCGCAGGTGCAGGGCGGCGTCACCAGCCTGTTCACCCCCGGCGTCAACTGTGACGACGGCGCGCCCAAGCCGAAGCCCGCCGCGCCAGAAAAGCCGCGCGCCCCCGTCACGACCGGAACCGGAGCCGGAGCGGCTCGTTAAGCGTTCGTGATAGCCTGGCCAATTGCCAGAAAGCCTGGCAGGCGATAGGCGATGGAGCGATGGCTGTCCGCGTGGGCGGATGGTTTTAAAAAACGTCGCCTGTCACCGGTGTCCCTTGCCAACCGATTCGCCCTTCGACGATCCCGCCGCCATCCCCCCCGCTTCAAGGGGCGGATCGGTAGCGCGGTCCGTCGTTCGCGCCCTTTTTGGCGGCGGACCCAAGGCGACCGCGTCGGCGCGCGACGAAGGCGCCGACAATCCTTCGGCCGGAGTCCTTGGCGCCTATAATCTAGGCAAGAGCTATCGCGGCCGGATGGTCGTCAAGGATGTCAGCCTGTATGTCCGCCGCGGCGAGGCGGTCGGACTTCTGGGACCCAATGGCGCGGGCAAGACAACCGTCTTTTACATGATCACGGGCCTGGTGCGTCCCGACAAGGGCGCCATCGAACTCGACGGCCACGATATCGCGCATCTGCCGATGTATCGGCGCGCGCGACTGGGCATCGGCTATCTGCCGCAGGAAGCGTCGATTTTTCGTGGTCTGAACGTCGAGGACAATATCCGCGCGGTGCTAGAAGTCGCCGAGCCCAACCGCGACCGGCGCGAGGCCGCGCTGGAGGAGTTGCTCGACGAGTTCGACATCAAGCGACTGCGCAAATCGCCCTCGATCGCTCTTTCAGGCGGCGAGCGGCGTCGATGCGAAATCGCCCGCGCTCTGGCCGGGCGACCGTCCTTCATGCTGCTCGACGAGCCCTTCGCCGGCATCGACCCCATCGCGGTCGGCGACATTCAGGAACTGGTGCGCCGCCTGACCCAGCGCGGCATCGGCGTCCTGATCACCGATCATAACGTGCGCGAGACGCTGGGTCTGATCGACCGCGCCTATATCATTCACAGTGGGCATGTGCTGACCGAGGGCTCGCCGGAGGACATCGTCGCCAACGCCGACGTGCGGCGTATCTATCTGGGCGAAAGCTTCCGCATGTGACGCCATGGCGCGTCCGGGCAAGACCCCCTTAACCGCGCGGCAAATTATAGCAGGCAAAATTTGTTCCAGATGGTGGAAATTCCACGCCAGATGAGTTAAGCAAGTTTCACGCCGCGATTGTATCGCGCGGCGGCGTGGGTAACAGTATGTCGCTTTCGGCACGTTTGGTCATGCGCCAGGGTCAGTCCCTGGTGATGACTCCGCAGCTTCTGCAGGCCATCAAGCTCCTGCAATTCTCGAGCGTCGAACTGTCGGCCTTCATCGAGGAGGAACTCGAGCGCAACCCGCTTCTGGAGCGCGCCGAGGACCGACCGGAGACCGGGCCCGACGAGCGGGCGGGCATGGCCACGGCCGCCGACGACGCCAGCGATTTCGCGTCGCCCGACGATGGCTACGACCGGGATGGCGACGCGAGCGCCGATTTCACCAGCGAAGGCGCGGAGGGCGACTGGGCGCGCGAGGACTTCGTCACGGATCGTGGCGCGCTCGAAACAAGCCTTGGCACGGAAGTCGAGAACTCCTTCGACGTCGATCGCACGGAACCCGCGGCGCCCGCGCCGGAAGAGACCTTCGCCTCGGACGGATTGTCCGCCACGTCATGGACCGGATCGCCCGGCGGATCGGAGGACGGCGAGGGCGCGAATCTGGAGGCCTATGTCGCCTCCCATATCGGGCTGCGCGATCATCTGGCCGAACAACTCGCGATCGCCTGCGCCGATCCAGTGGACAAGATGATCGGCCACGCCATCATCGATTCCATCGACGACGCGGGCTATCTGACCGACGCCATCGAGGATATCGCCGAACGGCTCGGGGCTCCGCTGGAGCGCGCCCAACGCATCCTCAAGACGATCCAGAGCTTCGATCCGAACGGCGTTGGCGCGTGCGATCTGGCCGAATGCCTCGCCATCCAGTTGCGCGAACTCGACCGCTTCGACCCGGCGATGCAGGCGCTGGTCGCCAACCTGCCGCTGCTGGCCAAGCGCGACTTCGCGTCGCTGCGCAAGATTTGCGGCGTCGACGACGAAGACATCATGGACATGCTGACGGAAATCCGGCGGCTGAATCCCAAGCCGGGTCGCGCGTTCGGCCACGAATCCGTGCAGACCGCCGTCGCCGACGTCACCGTGCGCGCGGCGCAGGACGGATCGTGGCGCGTGGAGCTGAACGCCGACAGCCTGCCGCGACTGTTGATCAACCAGAGCTACGCGACCATCGTGCATCGCGGCGCCGGCGCGGCCGCGGACAAGAGTTTCGTTTCAAACTGCCTGCAGAGCGCGAACTGGCTGACGAAAAGCCTTGAACAGCGCGCCAAGACCATCCTGAAGGTCGCCACGGAAATCGTGCGTCATCAGGACGCGTTCTTCGCCCATGGCGTGGAACATCTGCGGCCGCTCAACCTGCGCACCATCGCCGACGCGATCGGCATGCATGAATCGACCGTGTCGCGGGTGACGTCGAACAAATATCTGTCGAGCCCGCGCGGCCTGTTCGAACTCAAGTATTTCTTCACCGCCTCGATCCCGGCGAAATCGGGGGCGGAGGCCCATTCGGCGGAAGCCGTGCGTTTCCGCATCAAGCAGATGATCGAGGGCGAGTCTCCCTCGGATGTCTTGTCCGACGACGCCATCGTGGCGAAACTGAAGGACGCGAATATCGTCATCGCCCGGCGCACCGTCGCCAAGTATCGCGAAAGCCTGCGCATTCCCTCCTCGGTGGAGCGTCGTCGCGAAAAAATGGCCCTCCAGCCGGCGTGAGCGGAGCCGTGGGCGACGGATTGACAGAGGCGCGGGGCGACCCTATCCGTTTCGCCTGTTCGATGATGTCCAGCCTGTCCGGATTCGCTGAATTCCACGCGCGGGCCGCGTTGATCGGACGCCATGAAATGTCGTCACACGCGGGCGTTGTTCATGGTCCATGATGGGCACGCGGCTTGCTTTGCAAGACGGCGGTCACTTTGGAAACGTCTTCATGTCGCTCGGCGATTTGATCAAGCCTGAATCGGTCCTTCCATCCCTCAAGGTCATTTCGCGCAAACAGGCGTTGCAGGAGATGTCCGAGCGCGCGGCGACCGTCTCCGGCCTGCCGGCGCGGCGCATCTTCGACGCCGTGCTGCAACGTGAACGCCTGGGCGGCACGGCGGTGGGCGGCGGCATCGCCATTCCACACGGCAAGCTTGTGGAAGCTAAAAACATATTCGCCGTTTTCGCGCGGCTGGATCGGCCTGTCGACTTCGAGGCGCGCGATGGCGCGCCGGTCGATCTCATCTGCATGCTGATCGCGCCGGAGTCGGCGGGCGCAGATCATTTGAAGGCGCTGTCGCGCGTCGCCCGCATGTTGCACAATCCTAGCTTCGTCGGTCGCCTGCGCAGCGCGCGCGATGGCGCCGCGCTGCACCTGCTGCTCACGCAGATGACCGATTCCCGCGCCGCCTGAACATCAATCAACCCAGCCGCGGGCCTCGGCGTCGATCGCGTAACGATCGGGATCGCGCGCCACGCCCGCCAGGCCATCCAGCGCCACGTTGTCGCGGATGATCAACCGGGTCGGAATCTTGCGTGCCAGTTCAACATAGGGCGCCTTGTTCTCGAAGGCGGCGCGGAATGCGCGATCGTCGAGCAACCCGATGATCCGCGGCAGGATGCCGCCGGCGAGGAAAACGCCGCCGGTCGCGAGAAAATTCAACGCGACGTCGCCGGCGTAACGCGCCGCCAACCGCCAGAACACCCGCACCGTCTCCGCCTCGTCGCCGGTTGGCGCCGAAAGCGCGGCGTCGATGATCGCGGCGTCGGAAAGGTCGGGTCGCGGGCGGCCGGCGGCGGCGGCGCGGGCGCGATGCAGGCGTCGCACGCCCGGACCGGAAATCAACGCCTCCGGCGTAATGCGACCCAGCTTCGGCTCGACATGGGGCCAGAAGGCCAGCTCATCGGGATAGATGGGCGCGAAATCGGAATGCGACCCCTCGCTGGCGACGGCCCGCCATTTTCCCTCGACCTCGATCAGCGCCGCCGTTCCCAACCCGGTGCCGGGGCCGTGGATCACCCGCGCCCCGGCCGGCTGGCCATCGTTGGAACCGATGACGCGCAGCCATTCCGGCGCGAGCACGGGAATGGACAGGGCCAACGCCTCGAAATCATTGAACATGACGCCTTGTTCAAGGTGGAATTCACGCGCCAGCGCCCGTCCGTCGATGGACCAGTTGGCGTTGGTCAGGCGCACGGTCGCGCCATCGACCGGTCCGGCGGCGCAGACAATGCAGGATTTCGGACGAACGCCGGTTTCCCTGAAGAGCGCCCGCAGGCAGTCCTCGAAAGAGGCGAAATCAGCCGTCCGGCTCGACGGCAGCGTCTCGGGCGCGCCGCAGGGGTCGCGCAGCAGGGCGAATCGGGCGTTGGTGCCGCCGATATCGCACAGCAGCGCGGGAAAGGGGTATCGCATCATCGTCCGCATCCTTTCATCCGCCCGATTCCCCGCGGGGCGCGCGTTCCGCGACAACCATGCCGGAAAATCACATAAAGAATTCCTTATATCTTTATTGCCCATCGGCGCGCCGGTTGATATAGACGCGCCAGTTCAACCGAGCCGAGCGGGAATATCATGACTGCCCAGATCCATGACTACGCCATTGCCGACATCAAGCTTGCCGAGTGGGGCCGCAAGGAACTCAGCATCGCCGAGACCGAAATGCCGGGCCTGATGGCGACCCGCGCCGAATATGGCGAGAAGCAGCCGCTCAAGGGCGCGCGCATCGCCGGTTCGCTGCACATGACCATCCAGACCGGCGTGCTCATCGAGACGCTGAAGGCGCTCGGCGCCGACGTTCGCTGGGCCTCGTGCAACATCTACTCGACGCAGGACCACGCGGCCGCCGCGATCGCCGCGGCCGGCACGCCGGTGTTCGCCATCAAGGGCGAGAGCCTGCCTGACTACTGGGAATACACCCACAAGATCTTCGAGTGGGGCGATGGCGGCACGCCGAACATGATCCTCGACGACGGCGGCGACGCCACCATGCTCATCCATCTGGGCATGCGCGCCGAGGCCGGCGACGTCGCCTTCCTTGAAAAGGCCGGCAACGAGGAAGAAGAAGTTCTCTTCGCCGCCATCAAGAAGCGCCTGAAGTCGAACCCCGGCTTCTACGGCCGCTGCGGCAACGCCATCAAGGGCGTCTCCGAAGAGACGACCACGGGCGTGCACCGCCTCTACAACATGGAAAAGGACGGCTCGCTGCTCTGGCCTGCCATCAACGTCAATGACTCCGTCACCAAGTCGAAGTTCGACAACCTTTATGGCTGCAAGGAATCGCTGGTCGACGGCATCCGCCGCGGCACGGACGTGATGATGGCAGGCAAGGTCGCGATGGTCGCCGGCTTCGGCGACGTCGGCAAGGGCTCCGCGGCCTCGCTGCGCAACGCCGGTTGCCGCGTGCTCGTTTCCGAAATCGATCCGATCTGCGCCCTGCAGGCGGCGATGGAAGGCTACGAAGTTGTCACGATGGACGAGGCCGCGCCGCGCGCCGACATCTTCGTCACCGCCACCGGCAACGTCGACGTCATCACGGTCGATCACGTGCGGGCCATGAAGGACCGCGCCATTGTCTGCAATATCGGTCATTTCGACTCGGAGATTCAGGTCGCCGGCCTGAAGAACTTCAAGTGGAACAACATCAAGCCGCAGGTCGACGAAATCGAGCTGCCCGGCGGCAAGCGCATCATCCTCCTTTCGGAGGGCCGCCTCGTGAACCTCGGCAACGCGACCGGACATCCGTCCTTCGTGATGTCGGCCTCGTTCACGAACCAGACGCTGGCGCAGATCGAGCTGTGGACCAAGCAGGGTCACTACAAGAAGAAGGTCTACACCCTGCCCAAGCACCTCGACGAGAAGGTTGCCGCGCTGCATCTCGAAAAGATCGGCGTGAAGCTGACCAAGCTCACCGACCAGCAGGCCACCTATCTCGGTCTGCCGCAGCAGGGCCCCTACAAGCCCGACCACTATCGTTATTGATCGGATCGAGACGCCGGCTCCGGCCGGGGTCTCGCCCATCGCTCCGCTTATCGCACCCCGGCCGAAAGGCCGGGGTGTTTTCATTTCGTTAACCACTTTCTCAAGTTCAATGGCTAAGGATAATGGCTGATGATTCGCCGTGCTTCCGCCTCGTCCCACCGATGAGGGCCGGCGCGCGTTCGACGAGGGACTTCGCATGATTCAGCGGCGGCGCGCCGGGCCTGAACGCTCAAGCCAGGAGACTTCCCGGGCGCGCTGGCGCTTGCCGATGGCCCCCATGTCCTCCAGCGCGGTGGCCATGATTCTGGCCTCGCCCGCGCTGGGTCAGTCGAATCCGCTTTTCACGTCCCAGCAGTTTGGAGAAAGTCAGGGCCTCGTCGGCCTGTCGTTCGTCGTCGCGCTCGTGCTCATCACGTCGATCACGGCGCTTCTGCATCTCACCGGCCGGCGGCAATGGACCCGACGCGAATCGGAACTGGTGACGGACGCCGCTCAACTGCGCGCGCGACTTGATCGCGCCCAGGTGTTTCTGTCCGCCGAGCCGCAAATAATCGTCGCGTGGGGATCGGCCAATGGCGAACCCGAAATCGAGGGCGACCTGTCGCTCGTCACCGAGGCGCCGGTCGCGCGGCGGGTGCTCGGTTTTGGCTCTTGGCTCGCGCCGGAAGCCGCCCAGGAATTCGAGGGCTATGTGGATCGCCTGCGTCAGCGCGGCGAGGGATTTCGCCTGTCGGTGACAAGCCTCGCGGGCCGGCATCTGGAGGCCGAGGGCCGCGCGGTCGGCGGGCGCGCGGTGCTGCGCATCCGCGACGTCTCCGGCGACCGTCTGGAACTCGCGCGCCTGCGCGAGCGACACGCGCGCGCGATGCTGGAAGCGGGTTCGCTGAAAACACTGCTCGACGCCGCCCCGCAGCCCGCGTGGATGCGCGACGCCGACGAGAAACTCATCTGGGTGAACAACGCCTACGCGCGCGCGGTGGAGGCGACCGATTCCGGCGATGCGATCCGGCGCGGCATTGAACTGCTCGACCGGCCCGCGCGGGACGCGTCGCGCGTCGCGCGGCAGGCCGCCAGCGCCTTCCAGAAACGCGCGCAGGCCGTCGTGGCGGGCGAGCGCCACCTGCTCGAAATCGTCGATCTGCCGGCAACCATCGGCTCGGTGGGTCAGGCGATCGATCTCTGGGAACTCGAAAAGGTGCGCGCCGACCTCGTGCATCAGATGGCCGCGCATACGCGCACGCTGGATCAACTCTCCACCGCGGTGGCGATTTTCGATTCGTCGCGGCGCCTCATCTTTCATAACGCCGCCTATCGCCAGTTGTGGACGCTCGACCCGGCGTTCCTCGAGCATCGTCCGACCGACTCGGAAATCCTCGACCGGTTGCGCGCCGAACGTCGCCTGCCGGAACAGGCGGACTTCCGCGCGTGGAAAGCCTCGCTGCTCGCCACCTATCAATCCGCAGACGCCGTGGAACAGGTCTGGCACCTGCCGGACACGCGCACGTTGCGCGCCGTCATCAATCCGCATCCGCAAGGCGGCGTGACCTATCTGTTCGACGATATGTCCGAGCGCTTCCAGTTGTTGTCACGCTACAATTCGTTGTTCAACGTGCAGACCGAAACCTTGAACTCGCTCAGCGAGGGCGTCGCGGTGTTCGGCAGCGACGGCCGCCTGAAGCTGCATAATCCCGCGCTGGGGAAGGTCTGGGACACGGCGAGCGACAGGCTCGAGAACCAGCCGCACATCGATGACGTCATCGCGCTGTTCTCGCCGCTCGCGCCCGATCAGGCGACCTGGAATCAATTGCGCGCGATTGTCTCGGGCCTGCCCGACCAGCGCACGGGATTCGAGCGCGAACTGACGCGCGCGGACAAGAAGATCATTCACTGCTCCGTCGCGCCGCTGCCCGACGGCGCCGTCCTGATGACGTTCTCGGACATCACCGCGCGCGCCAACGTCGAACGCGCGCTGACCGAGCGCAACCACGCGCTGCTCGAGGCCGAGCGCCTGCGCAACGACTTCGTGCACCATGTCTCCTACGAGCTGCGCTCGCCGCTGACGAACATCATCGGCTTCATTCATCTGCTCACCGAGGGCGCGGTGGGCACGCTGAACGAGAAGCAACGCGAATACACCGGATACATCCTGCAATCCTCGGCGGCCTTGCTCGCCATCATCAACGACATTCTCGATCTCGCGACGATCGACGCGGGCTCGATGGAACTCAACCTTGGCGACGTCGACATTCGCGCCGCCATCGACGCGGCCGCGCGCGGCGTGCGCGACAGGCTGGCGGAATCGTCGATCCGCCTGAACGTCGTGGTGATGGACAACATCGGAACCTTCCGCGCCGACGCGAAGCGGCTGCGGCAAATCCTGTTCAACCTGCTGTCGAACGCCATCGGTTTTTCGTCGCCTGGCCAGACCGTCACGCTCGCCGCCCTGCGGCGCGGCGACGAAGTTGTGTTCAAGGTCACCGATCAGGGTCGCGGCATTCCGCCGGAACTGGTCGAGCGCGTCTTCGACCGTTTCGAAACCAACACGAGCGGGTCGCGTCATCGTGGCGTCGGCCTTGGCCTGTCGATTGTTCGCGCCTTCGTCGAACTGCACGGCGGCAAGCCAATGATCGAATCGGCCCCGGGCGAGGGCACCACCGTCACATGCGTGTTCCCCGCCACGGACGCGGCGCGGTTGTCGACGCCGGCGGTCGCGTAGGGAACGAAGGCGCCGATGGAAAGTTCAGCTGCATCGGAGACGACCTGGCGCGTGAAACTCTCGCGCGAATCCGCGACTCGCGCGCTCGCCCGCGAGGTCATGGGATTTGTCGGGGCGAACGACCTCGTCACCCTCACCGGCGATCTCGGCGCGGGGAAAACGACCTTCGCGCGTTATCTCATTCGCGCGCTGCTCGAAAACGACGCGCTCGAGGTTCCAAGCCCCACCTTCACGCTGATGCAGGTTTACGAGGGGCCGAAATTCCCGATCGTGCACGCGGACCTCTATCGGATCGCGCGACCCGACGAACTTGTCGAGCTTGGCTGGGACGAGGCGGCGGACGGCGCGCTCGTGCTTGTCGAATGGATCGACCGGGCGGGCGATCGCATTCCACCCGACAGGCTTGATATCAAGTTCAGCCTGGCGCCCGAGCTTGGCGAGGACGTGCGCATCGCCGAGATGATCGCCCATGGCGCGTTCAAGCCGCGGCTCGCGCGAGCCAAGGCCATCCATGATCTGCTGAAATCAACCGGATGGGCGAACGCGCGACGCGCGTTCATGCTGGGCGACGCATCGACGCGCGCCTACGAACGGCTGCACAGGGGCGAAGAATCAGCCGTCCTGATGATCTCGCCGCCGCGGCCCGACGGGCCCGCGATTCGCGACGGTCTGCCCTATTCCACCCTCGCGCATCTCGCCGAGGACATCAGGCCCTTCATCGCCATCGGCAATGGATTGACCGATCTCGGCTACTCCGCGCCGCGCATTCTCGGCGCCGACATCGGCAACGGCCTCGCCTTGCTTGAGGATCTGGGCGGTGGCGTCGTGGTCGATGACAACGGCCCCATTCCCGAACGATACATGGAAGCGACAGCGGCGCTCGCGGACCTGCATCGCCGCGCGCTGCCGACCCGCCTTCCCCTGCCAAATGGCGATACCTACGACATTCCCGCCTACGACACGCGCGCCTACCTGATCGAGATCGAATTGATCGTCGACTGGTACGCGCTGGAAACGCCCGCTTCCATGCATGATTCCGTATCGCGGATTCGCTTTCTCGACATGTGGAGCCGCGCGCTCGGCCAAATCGACGCATCGCAGACCACCTGGACATTGCGCGATTATCATTCGCCGAACCTGATCTGGCTGCCGGAGCGCTCGGGCCTCAATCGCGTCGGGATCATCGACTTTCAGGATTGCGTCATCGGGCACCCCGCCTATGATCTCGCCTCCCTGTTGCAGGACGCGCGCGTCACCGTGCACGACGATCTCGAACTCAAGCTGTTGTCGCATTACGCCCGGCTGCGCCGCGCCGACGACCCGAATTTCAACATGGCCTCGTTCGCGCGATCCTACGCCCTGCTCGGCGCGCAACGCGCGACGAAAATCCTTGGCATTTTCGCGCGCCTCGATCAGCGCGACCGCAAGCCGCAATATCTCAAGCACATCCCGCGGATCGAGCGCTATCTCGCCAAGAACCTCGCGCATCCCGCTTTGGCGGAAGTGCGCGAGTGGTTTCAGACGCATCTGCCGCATATCCCGGCAAGCCTCGACCGAAGCGAGGCGAAGGCATGACGCCGGATGTCCAGCCTTTCAGGCCGGACGCGGCGATGGTGTTCGCCGCGGGGCTTGGCACGCGCATGCGACCCATCACGGACGCGCTGCCGAAACCCCTCGTGCGCGTGGCGGGCAAGGCGCTGATCGATCACATTCTCGACTGCCTCGCGCTCGTGGGCGTCGCGCGGGCGGTTGTCAACGTTCATCACCTGCCCGACCAGATCGAGGCGCATCTGCGATCGCGCGCCACGCCCGCGGTTGTCATCTCCGACGAGCGCGCGAAACTTCTCGATCAGGGTGGCGGCATCAAGAAGGCCCTCCCGGCGCTCGGCGACAAACCTTTCATCATCTGCAACACTGACGCCTTCTGGATCGAGGGGGCGAGCCAGAATCTCGAACGGATGGCGCGCGCCTGGGATCCCGACAAGATGGACGCGCTGTTGCTTGTCGCGTCGACCACCACGAGCGTCGGGGTCGACTGGCGCGGCGACTTCACCATGGACCCCATGGGCAAGCTGGCGCGCCGCGGCGAAACCGAGGTCGCTCCCTTCGTGTATTCAGGGGTTGGTCTCATCAAGCCGGAATTGTTCCGCGAAGACCCGCGTGACGTGTTTGGCCTGTCGGCCATTTTCTTCGATCTCGCCAGGGCCGGACGGCTGCACGGCGTCAGGCTCGACGGATTATGGTTGCATGTCGGCACGCCCGAGGCCATCGTCGAGGCCGAGCGGGCGATCGCGCTTTCATCGAGGTAGGCGAACATGTCGAAGACGCGCGCGACCGGGCGGGTCTTCAGCATCGCGCCGGGCGCGCCCTTCCTGAAAACATTCGTCGAGCAGTTCCTGCGCGGCGACATCGTTCCCGACTTTCCACCGCGCGATCAGCCACTGGCGCTCGCGCGCGCCACGATTTTCGTGCCCACGCGGCGCGCCGCCAGCTTGCTGGCGCGGGAATTCGTGCACGCAAGCGCGCGCGGCGCGACAATTCTGCCGGCCATCGTGCCGTTGGGTCGGCTCGACGCGCTTGATCCCGACCCCGCAGACGCCATTGAAAACGCGTCCCCCTTCGACGCCGGATCGCGCGCGGAGGTTTCAGATTTCGAGCGACGGGTCATCCTGACGACGCTGATTCGCGCATGGTCCGAGCAGGTGAAACACGCGATCATCCGTGTCGAGGCGGACGGGCGTCTGCGCACAAACGCCGAGGAACCGCTGCTGATCGGCGCGTCCTTTGGCGCGGCGTGGTCCCTGGCGGGCGAACTGGCCGATCTGATCGACGAGTTCGCCATGGAGGGCGTCGCATGGGACGCCCTTGAAACGCTCGCGCCCGAGGAATTCGATCCCTATTGGGGCATTACGCTGCGCTTCCTGCGCATCGTGACGCAGGCGTGGCCGGAACATCTGGCGGAGCGAAACCAGATGGATCGCGCGGCTCGACGCATGGCGCTGATGGACGAGCAAATCGCGCGTCTCGACAGGGATGGCGCCAAGGGGCCGTTGCTGGTGGTCGGCTCGACGGGCGCCAATGTGGCGACGGCGCGTCTGCTGAAAGCCATCGCCCGCCTGCCCGAGGGGGCAATCGTTTTGCCGGGGCTCGACAAGGGGCTCGACGATATCGCCTGGGCGATGCTGACCGCGGCGGCCGGTTCCGACGACGCGCCGGTGACGACGCACCCGCAAGCCACGTTGGCGCGCCTGCTACGCGCGTTGGCGATGAAGCGCGAGGATGTCGTGGAGCTTGGCGATCCACCGCCCGTCGCGCGCGCGCGAAATCGCCTGTTGAGCGAGGCGTTGCGCCCGGCGGAAACGACCGACTCGTGGCGCGATCTTCGCGCATCCGACGCGCTCGCCGGGCTTGGCGAGGGTCTCGACGGGCTGTCGGTCGTCATGACCAGCGACGAGAACGAGGAAGCCCTCGCCATCGCGATCAAGTTGCGCGAATGCATCGAACTCGGCCAGCGCGCCGCGCTCGTGACGCCCGACCGGGATATCGCAAGGCGCGTCAGCGCGCAGCTCTCGCGGTGGGATGCGACGGTCGACGACTCCGCTGGCGAGTCGCTCGGTCGCGCGCCGGTTGGCGCGCACGCGCGTCTGATCCTCGACCTAGCGGCGGAAGACGCCGACAACGTCGATATTGTCGCCTTGCTGAGCCACCCCCTTACAACACTCGGGCTCGATCCCGCGGAACTGGAACGTCTCGCGCGCTTGCTTGACCTCGCCGTGCTGCGCGGCGCGCTCGAACCATCCGCCGACGTCGCCGCCATGATCGGCGCCGCGCGCGAAAAGGCCTCGGCACGGCACGCGCATCCCAACGCGCGCGCCATCGTCACGGCGGATTGGGACGCGATCGCGGATCTGCTGCAACGTCTCTGGTCCACGATGTCGCCGCTGCGCGACACACGCGACGCCGCCAGCATGGCGGACTGGGCCGAACGCCACCGACGCGTGATTGAAGCGATTCGCGGCCCCGCGAGCGATGACGAAAATGGTCGCGCCGAACTCGATCAAACGTTGGCCGAGTTGATCGCGCATGGGCATCGCGGCGAGGCGCTCCACCTGCGTGAATACGCCAATCTGTTCGACCGGATCATTTCCGAAACGCCGGTCTGGCGACCATCGACGGGCGACGCGGGCATCCAGATTCTCGGCCTGCTTGAAGCGCGACTGCTGGATTTCGATGTTGTCGTCGTCGCGGGCCTCGACGAGGGAGTCTGGCCGCCCAAGGCGCGAAGCGACGCCTTTCTCAATCGATCCATGCGCGCCGCGCTTGGCATGTCGCCGCCCGAGCGACGAATTGGTCAAACCGCGCACGACCTGACGCAACTTTTCGGCGCGCGCGAGGTCGTCATCGCGCGCGCGTTGAAACGCGGCGGCGCGCCGACCGTGCCATCGCGCTTTGTTCAGCGAATCGCGGCGCTTGTCGGCGTTGAACGCTGGCGCGCCCGCGTCGAAAACGGCGCGCGAATGGCGCGGCTCGCGCGCGTCATCGACGCGCGCCCCCGCGAACGCATATCGCCGCCGGCGCCACGCCCGCCGCTCGACCTGCGACCGCTTTCGTTGAGCGTCACGCGCATTGAAACGCTGCGGCGCGATCCCTATTCAATCCATGCCGAGCGCATTCTGCGCCTCGAACCGCTCGATCCTCTCGTGGTGTCGCTCGGCGCGCGCGATCACGGCGTCGCCCTGCACGAGGTCGTGGCGATTTTCTCCCGAAGGCTCGCGACGCCGGGCGCGACTGGCCGAACGCTCGACGACTTGATGACCTTGGCCCGCGCGCAATTCCAGGCCTTTTTCGACGTACCGGGATTCGCTGAATTCAACTGGCCGACGTTGCAACGCGTGCTGCGCGCCTATTACGCGTGGGAAGCCACGCGCGCGGGCGATCTCGCCGGCATGTGGCTCGAAATTTCCGGACTGGCGCGAATACCGCTGGAGGATGGCTCGATCTTTGACCTGACCGCCCGCGCCGATCGCATCGAACAGCGCAAGGATGGTTCGATGCTGGTTCTGGATTTCAAGACGGGCCGAATGCCGTCCATACGCGAGGTCGTCGCCGGTTTCGCGCCCCAATTGGTGCTGGAGGCCGGCATGCTGGCGCGCGGCGGTTTCGACATCGCAAGAGCCGGCGACATCGACGCGCTTTACATCAAGCTGGGCGGCCCCGACGATCTCGTCGCCCGTCCCGCTGGCGGAAAGAAGGCTTCAATGCCCGATCTCGTCGCGGATCAGTTCGAGGGACTCGCGGCGCTCCTCAATCAGTTGCGTAATCCCGACACGCCCTACGCATCGCGACCCTATCCGCAATTCCTCGCGCGCTATGGCGCCTATGATCATCTGGCGCGCGTGAAGGAATGGGCCTCGGCCGACGAGGACGGGGATTTCGCGGCATGAGCAAGCGCCCCGTTCCCGCCGAGACCCTCGGCAAGCAAACGACGGCCTCGCGGCCCGACGCGAGCGCGTGGGTGTCGGCCAACGCGGGCTCGGGTAAAACGCATGTGCTCACGCAACGGGTTATCCGACTGCTGCTGAGCGGCGTGCCGGCCTCGCGCATTCTGTGCCTGACCTTCACCAAGGCGGCGGCGGCGAACATGTCGCTGAGGGTGTTCGACACGCTGGCGCGGTGGACGGCGCTAGACGACGTCGAGCTGGAAGCGGCGATACGCGCGACGGGATCGACGTACGATCCGCGGCTTGCATCGGTCGCGCGCAAATTGTTCTCCCGCACCATCGAGACGCCGGGAGGTCTCAAAATCCAGACGATTCATGGTTTCTGTGAATCCATCCTTCATCTGTTTCCCTTCGAGGCGAATGTTCCCTTCGGCTTCGAGGTCGTCGACGAGGATCAGCGCTCGGAACTCATCGCCCGCGCGCGCGAGGAGACGTTCCGCGCGGCGCATGACGATCATGCGATCGGCGAAGCCTTCGCGCTGCTGGCGCGGCGCGCCTCGATGGATGATTTTGGCGATCTTATCGACGAGGCGCTTCGACGACGCGATGTCATCGATGGTATAAAGCGCGCGGTCGCGGATTGGCCGCGTGGCTATGGATCAGCGCTGGCGCCGGTCCTTGGTCTTGCCGATGGCGAAACGCGTGATTCCATCGAGGCGGAAATTGTCGAGCGAGGCTTTCGTCGCGCGGAGATCGACGCCATCACGAGCCTGCTCGAACGCGGCGGCGCGACGGACAAGGAACTCTCCGCGCGGTTGCGAGCGACCCTGGCGACTGACCGCGAATCCCGTCTTGCCGCCTATGTCGATGTTTTCTTCTCCGAGGGAAAACGGCGCGGAACCACCACGCGCAAGCTCATTACCAAGCCCATCCAGAAGCTCGATCCATCGCTGCTGGGACGACTGGAGGCCGAAGGCGACAGACTGGAGCCGTTACTCGACAAGCTGCGCGCCATCGATACGCTGGAACGATCATCGGCGCTGATGACGATTGTTGATCATATCCAGGTCGGGTATGCGTCGCTCAAACGGGCCGCTGGTCTTCTTGACTTCGAGGATTTGATCGAACGCGCGCTGACCTTGCTGACCCGCCACGAGGCGCGCTGGGTTCTTTACAAGCTCGATTCAGGCATCGATCACATTCTTGTCGACGAGGCGCAGGACACATCCGATCAGCAATGGCGGATTCTCGACGCGCTGGCGGGTGAATTCACGAGCGGCGATGGACGCGCCGGCCCGCCGCGTACGTTCTTCGCCGTCGGCGATGAAAAGCAGTCGATCTTTTCGTTCCAGGGCGCCGAGCCGCGGCTTTTCGATGCGTCGCGGCGAAAATTCGAAAAACGCGCGCGCGACGCGCGCATGCGGTTTCACGATGTTACCCTGAACATGTCGTTCCGATCCGCGCCGGGCGTGTTGGGCGCCGTGGACAAGGTTTTCGCGACCGAGGCGAACCGGGCCGGCCTTTCAAGCGACAGCGCCGCCACCGTCCACACGGCGTGGAAGAGCGATCTGCCAAGCGTCGTCGAAATTTGGGAGCCGGTCGGCCCCTCGCCCGGCGCGGACACGCCGGACTGGCTGCTGCCGCTCGACGCCCAGCATCGGGATGATCCCGCCGTCGTTCTCGCCGAGCGCATTGGCGAGCTCGCCGCGCGACTGCTGGCGCCTGATTCGACCGACCGGATACATGACGACGCGCTCGGTCATTCTCGGCGCGTGCGAGGCGGCGACATCATGATCCTGTTGCGACGCCGCGGCGCCTTGTTTGATTCGCTGATTCGCTCGCTGAAGCAAAAGGGACTGCCCGTCGCCGGCGCGGATCGCATGATCCTCAAGGATCACATCGCGGTCATGGACCTCATCGCGCTCGGGCGCGCCTGTCTTCTCCCAGAGGACGATCTGTCGCTCGCCTGCGCGCTGAAGTCGCCGCTTTTTGGTCTCGACGACGATGATCTCATCGCGATCGCGCCACGGCGCAAGGCCTCGTTGTTCGACGCGTTGCGGGACTCCGCCGACGCCCGGCACCGCGTCGCGGCCGAAAAATTCGAGCATTTGCGCGCGCTGTCCCGCGAGCACGCACCATTTGGTTTTTACGCGCTCACGCTCGACGCGCATGGCGGGCGCGCCGCGATTCTGGCGCGCCTCGGACAGGAGGCAGGCGACGCGATCGACGAATTCCTGCGGCTCGCGCTGGCGCGCGAGCGCATCGAGGCGCCATCGTTGATCCGGTTTCTCGAACATATTGAAAGCGGCGATCTGGAGATCAAGCGCGACATGGAGGCCGCGGGCGAGTCGATCCGCGTGATGACGGTGCACGCGGCGAAAGGCCTGGAGGCCAAGATCGTTTTCATGCCCGACACCTGTCAGATTCCAAGCGATCGTTTCGACCCGAAGCTGTTCGCCTTGTCTCCGGACGGCAATCGAACGTTCCTTGCGTGGAGTGGACGCAAGGCCGAGGATTGCGCCGCCGTCGCGCAAGCGCGGGCGCGCGGGCGGGACGAGCGCATGAACGAATATCGTCGCCTGCTCTACGTCGCGATGACGCGGGCGGAAGAACGTCTTTACATCATGGGCTACCATGGCGCGCGCGAACCGCCGGACGAATGCTGGCGCGAGATGATCTGGACCGCTTTGCGTGACGATCTCGTGGAGGCCCCCGCTTTCTGGAGCGATGACGCGCGCGTGTGGCGACTCCATCAGGACGGAAGCGTCGACGCCCACGCCGCCGACGACACTGTTGACGCGACGGAGGCATCCGATGGCGAAACGCCGGACTGGCTGGCGCGACCCGCGCCGATGACTGGCGCGTCCACGCGGCGGATTCGGCCCTCGCGCGCGACCAGCGACGACACGATGAATCCCGAGCTGGAAAGGACGATGGCCAGGGGACGCGCCACGCACGCATTGCTGCAATCGCTGCCGCGGTTCGCGAAATCGGAGCGCGCGCGCGCCGCCGACGCCATCCTCAAGTCGCTGACGGATGACGCGGCCAACATTGGAGACGCAAGCGCCATTGTCGCCGACGCGCTCGCCTTGATCGATCATCCCGATCTCGAACCGCTATTCGGTCCGGCGGCCAACGCGGAAACGCCCATCGCGGGAACGATATCAACGCCATCGGGCGACCGTGTTGATATCAATGGGCGCATTGATCGGCTTGTCGTGGTCGACGATGAAGTCTGGTTCGTGGACTTCAAAACGGGCGCGGCGCCGCGCGCGGTAACGCCGCGGAGCTATCTGCGCCAGATCGCCCTTTACGGCGCGACGCTGTCGGATGCGTTCCCCGGCAAGCGCATCCGCGCCTTCCTCGCGTGGACCGAAGGGCCAACCATTCGTGAATTCACCGCCGACGAACTCGCGGCGCACCTGACGCGCGATTAATCGGCGCCGTAACGATGCAGTTCGGCGCCATGCGCCTTCAACCATGCCTCGGCGCGATCGGTGTCCGGCGCGAGGCGTTGCGTCAACGCCCAGAAACGCGCGGAATGATCAAGATGCACGCGGTGCGCGACCTCGTGCGCGGCGAGGTAGTTCAACACGAATGGCGGCGCCATGATGAGCCGCCACGAGAAGTTGAGCGCGCCAATCGCCGAGCATGAGCCCCAGCGACTCGTCGTATCCCGAACGCCCACGCTCGCGACCGTTACAGCAATGGCCGTCGCGTGAATTCCGACGGCGAGACGCAATTCGCGCGCCGCCTCCCTGCGCAGGTAATCGCGCACGCGGCGCACGACAAATTCCGCGCCGCCGGCAACGCACAGGCGTGGCGGCGCGAGTTCGTCGGCGGGAGACTCGATCCAGACGGCGCCGCGCTGGTCGGGTCTGTGAACGATGAGATGTCCCTCGCCACGCACGGGTACGACCGCGCCGGGCTCGAAGCGCACGGGCTTTGGCAGTCGGCCGAAGCGCGCCTGAATCCAGGCGACATGGCGCTCCGCGAATTCCCGCGCGCTGGCGATGGACGAACGCCGGGGCATGGTGAGCATGACGTCGCGCGTCGCCGAGCGCACGCGCAAGGTGAAACGCTTCGCGCCAGCCACGCGACGCAGGCCCACGGGAATGATCGCATCGCCCGCGCGAAGCTCGAACGCCTCCACGCGCTGAGGAGCAGGATCGACACGTCGAAGTTTGATCGGCATATCCGCGGCCCGCTTTTCCTACGGCATGCCCGCGAAATTACCGTGATTCGCGCCGGGTGTCAGCCCGGCTTGAACGTCGATTGCGCGCCGCGCGCGAATTCGAGAATCCGCGGGACAATGTCGCGACGGAAACGCGAACCGTTGAACACGCCGTAATGACCAACGCCCATCTGCAAATGATGCGTCTTGCGATTGGCGGGAATGTTGACGCACAGATCATGGGCGGCCTGCGTCTGTCCGACGCCCGAAATATCGTCCTTCTCGCCCTCGACGGTCATCAGCGCGACGCGCGTGATCGCCTTGAGATCGACGGGCCAATCGCGGTGCTTCATCGTTCCATTCGGCAAATGATGGGCGACGAACACCGTGTCGATCGTCTGCATGTAATAATCCGCGTCGAGGTCCATCACGGCGAGATATTCATCGTAGAAGTCGCGATGCTTCTCGGCGGAATCGCCGTCGCCCTCGACGAGATGATTGAACATCTCGACATGCGCGTTGACGTGCTTGTCGAAATTCATCGCCATGAATCCGGACAATTGCAGAAAGCCGGGATAAACCTCGCGCCCGACGCCGGGATAGGGGAAGGGCACGGTGACGATGCAGTTGCGCCGGAACCATTCGGTTCCGCGCTTCTGCGCGAGCTGGTTGACGGCGGTCGGACTGCGGCGCGTGTCGATGGGGCCGCCCATCAGGGTCATGGAGGTCGGCGCGAGGGGATCGCCCGCCGCCTCCATC
Organism: uncultured Hyphomicrobiales bacterium; assembly: GCA_903861645.1. Classification (GTDB taxonomy): domain Bacteria; phylum Pseudomonadota; class Alphaproteobacteria; order Rhizobiales; family Beijerinckiaceae; genus Terripilifer. The sequence goes on along the minus strand of CAIOVE010000025.1, from coordinate 122,078 downwards.
AGGCCGATGGCCGCCAGCAGGGGCACGGATGGCTGACAAACGCCCAGCGTGTGAAGCGGCATGCGCGGCTCGCGCGCGCCCAGCGCATGCATGATCTCGGTGAGATAATCGATGTAGTCGTCGAGGTCGAAGCGACCGAGCGCCAACGGCACCATGCGGGCGTCGGTCCAGTCGGTGATGTAAACATCGAAATGCGGCAGGAAAGCCTCGACGGTGCCGCGCAGCAGCGTGGCGTAGTGGCCGGAAATCGGCGCGACGATCAGCAACCGGGGAGCCGGCGCGACGTCGGCGCGCTCGAAGTGGATGAGCTGGCAATAGGGCCGGGCCCAGATGACGCGTTCGGTCACGGCCACCTGACGGCCATCCACAAGCGTCGAGGCAAGGCCAAACGCTGGCTTGCCGTAACGCCGTGTCATTCGCTCGAACAATTCGGCGCCAGCCGCCAGGTTCTTGCCCAACGGGGTATGGGTGAGTGGATTAACCGGATTGCGGAAGGTAAGACGGGTCAAATCCGACATCGCGCGGGCGGGCGCGAGCGCCAATTGAGCCATCTCAAAGAGTTGATACGAATATCTGTTCACACGTCACCACTGGTGTTCAGGTCAAGCCTTGGGCAAAATGCATGCTGCATTGCAACAAATTTACTCCCGGGGGTCAACCCGGAACGGCTTCGCGCGACGGGGCGCCTGTTCCTTGATCAGTTCAATAGCATGGACGCGTGAATGAAAACATTTCGCAAATCTGATGAGGAAGGCCCGCTTAAATCATCGTGACGGATTCCAACCCCTTCCAGCTCGGACGTCAGGCGCGCCAGCTTCGCGTTGACACGCTTGTCAGGCTTCGGTGGCTCGCCATCGTCGGTCAGGCTTCAGCCGTGCTGCTGACTCATTACGCGCTCGGCTTCGCCCTGCCGCTGGGTTACTGTCTTGGCGTCATCACGTTGTCCATCTGGCTGAACGTCGGTCTGCGCATTCGCTATCCCGTCAGCCATCGCCTCGCCGACGCGGCCGCGTTCCAGCTTCTCACCTATGATGTCCTGCAACTGACGGCGCTGCTGTTCCTGACGGGCGGCCTCGAAAACCCCTTCGCCATCCTGTTTCTGGCGCCCGTCATGGCCGCCGCCGTCTCGCTGCCGCGACGCTGGACGATGTGGTTGATGGCGGTGACAGGCATCGCCGCCACGTTGCTGGCCTTCGCGCATTTCCCCATGCCATGGCGGCCGGGCGAGCAACTTTCCTTGCCGTTGATCTACGTCGCGGGCATCTGGACGTCGATCATTCTGGGCGCGGGATTCATCGCGGTCTACGCCTCGCGCGTGGCGGGCGAGGCGCGACAACTGTCCGACGCCCTGGCCGCGACGGAACTGGTTCTGGCGCGCGAGCAGCATCTGACTCAGCTTGATGGCCTCGCCGCCGCCGCCGCGCACGAGCTGGGCACGCCCCTGTCGACCATCACGCTCGCCATCAAGGAGCTGGCGCGCGCGACGCCGGACGAGGCGCCCCACGCCGAGGACATTCACCTCATCGCACAGGAAGTCGAGCGTTGCCGCGCGATCCTGTCCAAGCTGACGTCCCTCGGCGCCGAGGGCGACGGGATGCTCGATACGATGAGCCTGGCGCAGCTCGTCGAGGAAGTTGTCGATCCCCAACGCAATTACGGCTCGCCGGTCATCGTCGAACGCGGCGGCGTGGGGCCGGAGCCCATCTGCGCCCGCAATCCCGGCATCCTCTACGGTCTCGGCAATCTCGTCGAAAACGCCATCGACTTCGCCCGCGGCGAGGTTCGCGTGATCGCCTCGTGGAACGCGGCCGCCGTCGAAATCCGCATCGAGGACGATGGTCCGGGCTTCGCGCCGGAAGTTCTCAACCGGCTCGGCGAGCCCTATGTCACGACGCGCGACGCGCGCACGGCTGGCGAAGCCGGCGACGCCTTCGGGCTAGGCCTTGGTCTGTTCATCGCCAAGACGCTGCTCGAACGATCCGCCGCGACTCTCGCCATCAGCAACGCGCCCTCGCCGGCGACCGGCGCGCGAATCGCCATTATCTGGCCCCGTGCCGCATTTGAACGACCGAGCAAGAAGGAGCTTGCCCATGAAACGCCTTCGGGCTGACGCGGATGGTCGAAATTCGACCCGCGGCCAGGGAATTTGCTATCATCGTCGCCATGCCACGCCAGACCCATCGTCCGGAGGGACGCCATGACATTGGAAAATGAACTGGACGTTCCCGACAAGTCGCTGCTGATCGTCGATGACGACAAGCCGTTTCAGACCCGCCTCGGGCGCGCGATGCAGAATCGCGGTTTCGAGGTTCGCACGGCGGATTCCGTCGCCGATGGATTGAAGGCGATCGCCGAACATCCGCCGGCCTTCGCGATCATCGACATGCGGCTGGGCGATGGCAACGGTCTCGATGTCATCGGCGAGTTGAAGAAGCGCCGCCCCGACGCGCGCGGCATCGTGCTGACCGGGTACGGCAACATCGTCACCGCCGTCACCGCCGTGAAACTGGGCGCCTTCGACTATCTCGCCAAGCCCGCCGATGGCGACGAGATTTTCGCGGCGCTGATGGCGACCGGCGCCGGCAAGCCGCAACCGCCAGAACATCCCATGTCCGCCGACCGCGTGCGCTGGGAGCATATCCAGCGCATTTATGAACTGTGCGAGCGCAACGTCTCGGAAACCGCGCGACGGCTCAACATGCATCGCCGCACCCTGCAACGGATTCTCGCCAAGCGCGCGCCGCGCTGATCAGTCGTCGGTCGCGCGCGCGTCGGGATCATGCAGTTGATGCAGGCGATCGGCGGCGGCGCGGGCGAAACGAACGAGCATTTCGCGGCGCGTCGCCGGGGCCAGGCGATGTTCCGGCGCCGGACGAACGATGTGCGCGCCATAGGCGTCCGCGATGATGAGCCCGGCGTCATCCGGCATGATGTCGGCGGGCGTTTCCGGCCCTATGGCGAAATAGAATTCATCGCAATGCGCGCGATAGTCTGGCCATTTGGAATCGGCGCGAAAATCCGCGACGGATGATTTCACCTCGACAATCAACAGGCGCGAGCGCAGACATAGCGCGACGATGTCGGCGCGCCGACCATTCGACAGAGGCAATTCCGTCACGGTGACGAAATCCATCGTTCGAAGCAGGCGGCGCGCGCCGCGCGCGATCCGCAAGGCCGCATCGGATTGCCGCCCGTCGAGGGGTGGCGGCGCGAGGGGATCGCGAGACAGCGCCACGACGTTACGACCGCGCGTCAGCCAGAATCATGTCCGCCGCCTTTTCCGCGATCATCATGGTGGGTGAATTCGTGTTGCCGGAGGTGATCCGCGGCATGACCGAGGCGTCGGCGATGCGCAGGCCTTCGAGGCCGCGCACGCGCAGGCGTTCATCGACAACCGCCAGGGGATCATCTTCGCGACCCATTTTGGCCGTGCCGACGGGATGGAAGATCGTCGAACCGAGATCGCCCGCGGCGCGCGCGAGGTCGTCGTCGGACACGACGGCGGCGCCGGGTCGGAACTCCTCGGGCCGAAAGGGTTTCAGCGCCTTGGCCGCGCAGAGGTGGCGCGCCAGTTTCAACGCATCCACGGCGACCTGGCGATCGGCCTCCGTCGTCAGATAGCCAGGCGCGATGGATGGCTGCGCATGGCCATCGGGCGACGTCACATGCACCGAACCGCGGCTTGTCGGCCGCAGATTGCAGACGCTCACGGTGATCGCCGCGAAGTCGTGCATGGGATCGCCAAACTTGTCGAGCGACAGCGGCTGAATATGAAACTGCAAATTCGCCGTTTCGACGTTTGGACCGGACTTCGCGAAGATGCCCAGTTGCGACGGCGCCATGGTCAATGGACCACGGCGGAACAGGGCGTAATCGACGCCCATTTTCGCGCGCTTCAACAGCGACTGGTATTCGATGTTCAACGTGCGCGCGTTCGAAACCTTGTAGATCGGCCGTATTTGCAGGTGATCCTGCAGGTTCTCGCCGACGCCCGGCAGCGCGTGGCGTGTGTCGATGCCCGCGGCCGCGAGCTTGTCGGGCGCGCCCACGCCCGACAGCTCCAGCAGTTGCGGCGTTCCGATCGATCCCGCCGACAGGATGACCGCGCCGCCCGCGCGCGCGATGGATTGCTTGCCGCCGCGCGTGAAAACAACGCCCGTCGCGCGACCATTCTCGATCAGGACGCGTTCAACGTGAACGCCCGTGCGCAGATCGAGGTTTGGACGGTTGAGAGCGGGCTTGAGAAAACCACGCGCCGCGCTCCAGCGGCGGCCCTTTTTCTGGTTGACCTGAAAATATGCGGCGCCGAGATTGTCGCCCGTGTTGAAATCCTCGATCCGGGGAATGCCGATTTCAACGGCCGCGTCGCGCACCGCGTCGAGAATGGGCCAGTGAATGCGCGGCTCCTCGACGCGCCATTCGCCACCGACGCCATGCAGCGCGCTTGATCCGGCGAAATGATCCTCGTGCTTGCGGAAGATCGGCAGCACGTCGTCCCAACCCCAGCTCGCGAGGCCCAGTTGCCGCCAACCGTCGTAATCGGCGGCCTGTCCACGCATGTAGATCATGGCGTTGATGGCGGAGCATCCGCCAATGACCTTGCCGCGCGGATAGGCCAGCGAGCGACCATTAAGGCCGGGCTCGTTCGCCGTCTTGAACATCCAGTCCGCGCGCGGATTGCCGATGGCGAACAGATAGCCGACGGGAATGTGAAACCATATCCAGTTGTCCTTGCCGCCCGCTTCCAGCAGCAGCACCCTGTTGCGTGGATCGGCGGACAACCGATTGGCGAGCACGCAACCCGCCGAACCCGCGCCTACGACGATGTAATCGAAGGTTTCCTCGCCGGCGGTGGCCGTAACGGTCATGGGTGCTTCCCCGTCAAGTCTGTTCGGAGACTCCCAGATACAGAAAAACCATCCGTCGCGCGACCCGACAAAGGCCGGGCCGCGCGGACTGATTGATCTACCAATCGACCTTCAGGCCGGCGTAGAGCGAACGGCCGGCCACGCCATAATTGTAGATTTCCACGTAACGCGCATCGGTCAGGTTTTCGAGCCGGGCGAACAGGGTGACATGGTCATCGAGGCGATAGTTGGCGTAGGCGTCGAGACGATAGTAGGCGGGCAGGCGAACGGGCGCCGTGGAGCCGAAATCGATGACCCCGCCAACCACTGTCATGCGACCCTCGAGGCGCAATTTGGGCACGCCCGTATAGACCAGCGAGCCGACCGCCTTGTGCCGGGGCTGCTGCATCAGGCCCTGCGACGTAATCTTGTTGATGGCGTCCATGTAGGTGTAGCTGGCGGTGGCGCGCCATTCCTCGGGGACGATGTCGGCGGTTGCCGAAAACTCGACGCCGCGCGTCGTGGCGCGACCGACGTTGTAATAGCAGCCGGTCATTTGCTGGGCCGGCGCGCAGCCCGGCGCGGTAAAGGCGCCCGTGCCCGGATCGAAAACAGCCGAGTTGAACCCGATGAGATTTCGATAGCTGTTGCTGAAAACGCTCGCCGACAGGCGCAGTCGATCGTTGAACAGCGACTGGTCGACGCCGGCGTCGACGCCGACATTCTCCTCGGGCTTCAACGTCGGGTCGCCATAGACGCTGTAGCGTTGATAAAGCGTTGGTATCTTCGCGCCACTGCCCAGGCTGGCGCGCAGTTTCGTGCCAGAATCGTTGAGGCGCCAAGCCGCCGTCGCGCGACCGGTCAGGAAGGAGCGACCCTCCACCACGCTATCCTCGCGGCCCGCCAGGGACAGATCAAGCCGGTCGAACAGGGTGAACTGATAGAGGCCGAAGACGGAGTTCGTCGTCTGCTGGCCGGAAAAATCAGCGACATGACCGCCGCCAAGATTCAATGGCAGATCATGGGAGAAAAAGGCGCGCTCGGTCTCGTTGCGCAGGCCGAACGTCAGTTGGCCGAGACCGCCCAACTTGAGATCGCCCTGATATTCGGCGCCAACGCGCACGCCGCGATAGTTCGTCCAGCAATTCGAGACGTAATCCTCGGGACAGGATTCGGTCTGCGCGATGACGCGATCGAGCGCGCCGCCAAACAGGGTCAACTGATTGGTCAGGCGTCCGTCGAACGCGTGGTTGACGACTTTCGCATAGGCCTGTCCGCTGCTTTCCTTCGACGCGTTGAACGGACTGAACACATCGGACGGCGCGAAGACATAGGGGTTGTCAATCGACAGGCGATTGCTCGAGCCGGAAAAGCCGACCTCGACCTCCGTCGCTTCGCCGAGCTTGTAGGAAACCCGCCCCGACACGCCCGCCCGGTTGGTGGCGTCGCCACCCGGCGCCGCGGGCAATGGCGTCACGCCATCGAGCAGAAAGACCGGATGGTTGGCGCGGTAGCCATAACGAGGAAACCCGTCGCTATGAAGCGCATCGACGGAAAACGCGTAGGATACCGTATCGGCGCCGCCGGAGATCGACGCGCGCGTCCGCAGCGTTCCATAGGCGCCGCCCTCGATGGCGACCGATTTCCTCGGCGGTCCCTCGCCCTTGCGCGTGATGATCTGCACCACCCCGCCCATGGCGTCGGAGCCGTAGAGCGCCGACTGCGGGCCACGCAACACCTCGATCCGCTCGATATCGCCCAACGCCAGCGTACCGAAATCGAAGGCGCCATCGGTGCCGGTGGGATCGCCGATCCGCACGCCATCCATCAGAACGAGCGTTTGTCCGGGGTTGGAGGCGCGCAGGGTGACGTTCGACGTCGATCCGGCGCCGCCGCCATCGTGAATGTAAAGGCCCGGCACGGCTTGCAGCGCGTCGCGCAGACTTGTCGCGCCGAGCCGCTCGATATCGTCGTGCGTAACGACATCAATCGCGCTGCCGGCGCGGGCGACATCGAGTGGACCGCGCGTCGCAGTCACAACGACGGGCGGCAAGGGCGTGACGGCCTCCTGCGCGATGACGACCGACGATGTCAGGGAATAAATGAAACCAAGGACCACGCGCGCGCGGCCCGAATTCGAGCTGGACATGAGACCTCCACCCGTCCCACCGACGGATCGCGAGTTGAACCACGCATTGGCCGGTCTCCTGGCTCGCGGGTCGTCGCCGTTCTCCCTGCCTTCCCGGAGCCTGGGCTCCAGTGACATGATCGAAAGTGGCTCGCCGCTTACAGTTGCGGGGGCAGCCGCGGCATCGGGATTTCTCCCTCACCGCGTTCCCGTTTACCCCGAGCTTGCGACCGGGGCACCAATACGATCTTGACGGTATCGACTGTCACCTTGCGTGGCAATCCCCCGCCTCGAGGGTCTAGGAAGGCGCGCCACCCTTCAACGAGAGCGTCAGACCGGCGACCACGAGAACCACCCGATCACATGCGCGCGCGACGGCCTGATTGAGCAGTCCCTGTTCATCGCGAAAGCGTCGGCCGAGCTCGGTCGCGGGCACGATGCCGAAACCGACTTCGTTCGACACGAAAACAATCGGACCGGCGCGCCGGCCAATCTCCGCGACGAGGCGCCCGGTCTCCGCGTGTATGTCGCGGCCAGCCTCGATCAGGTTGAACAGCCAGAAGGTCAGGCAATCGACGACAACGAGGTTCGCCGATCCACGCGTCCGCCCAAGCGCGCCGACGAGATCGAGCGGTTCCTCGACAAGCCGCCATCGATCGTCACGGTCGCGACGGTGCCGATCGATCCGCGCGACCATCTCGGCGTCTCCCGCGCGCGCAGTCGCGATCATGACGGGCGCGCCGCCCGACGCATCCGCCAGCGACTGGGCGTGACGGCTCTTGCCGGAGCGCGCGCCGCCGAGGATCAAAATGGTTTCTTCGGTCATGGGATCTTCCGGCATGCTCGCGACCGTCTTTCAGGCCGCTTCGCGACTGTGATATTAATCGGGTTCGCCGTGTTTCGGGATAGCCGGATGAACCGTCTTTTCGCCAATCTGCCCACCACCATCTTCGAGGTGATGTCGTCGCTCGCCCGCGAAAAGCAGGCCGTCAATCTGGGGCAGGGCTTTCCCGACGATCCCGGTCCCGAGGACGTGCGCCGCAAGGCCGCCGACGCCGTCCTGAACGGCTACAATCAGTATCCTTCGATGATGGGCCTGCCGGAGCTGCGCGGCGCGATCGCCGAACATTACGGGCGGTTCCATGGCGTGAAAATCGACGCGGCGACGGAAACGATGGTGACCTCGGGCGCCACCGAGGCCATCGCCGGCGCGATTCTCGCCACCGTTGAGCCCGGCGACGAAGTCGTTCTGTTCCAGCCGACATACGACGCCTATCTGCCGCTTGTGGAGCGCGCGGGCGGCGTCGCGCGTTTCGTGACGTTGCGACCGCCGCGCTGGACGTTCACCGAAGCCGATCTCGACGCCGTGTTCAATGAACGCACGCGCGCGGTGATCTTCAACAATCCATTGAATCCCAGCGGCATCGTTTACGAGCGCGCGCAGGTCGAATTGCTGGCGCGCTATTGCGCGCGTTTCAACGCCATCGCCATCTGCGACGAAGTCTGGGAGCATGTCATTTTCGACGGTCGCCCGCATGTCTCGATGCTGTCGATTCCCTCCATGCGCGAACGAACGATCAAGATCGGCTCCGCCGGCAAGATATTCTCGCTGACGGGCTGGAAGGTTGGCCTTGTCGTCGCGGCGCCCGACATCATGCGCGTCATCGCCAAGTCGCATCAGTTCCTCACCTTCACGACGCCACCCAACCTGCAGGTCGCCGTCGCCTATGGACTGGGCAAGGACGAGGATTATTTCGCGCGGATGAAGGCCGGCTTTCAACGAAGCCGCGACCGATTCTGCGAGGGACTTGTCGCGTGCGGCTTTCCGGTCATCGCGAGCGATGGCACCTATTTCGTCAACGTCGATATCGGCGCCATCGGGGAAACGGATGACGTCGCCTTCTGCCGGCGACTGGTCGAGGAGCATGGCGTCGCGGCGATTCCGGTTTCCGCCTTCTACGCGGAAAACCACGTGCGCACCGTCGTGCGCTTCTGCTTCGCCAAGAACGACGCGACGCTCGACGCGGGGCTTGAACGCCTGCGCGGCGCGATCCGTCGCTGACCAACCGGAGAATTCGGCATGCGATTCATCAAGTCGACGCTCGCCGCGCTGATGCTGTGCGCCACGCCCGCGGTGGCGCAGGACAAGGTCGTCAACGTCTACAATTGGTCGGATTACATCGATCCGAAGGTGCTCGACGAATTCACGAAGGAAACCGGGATCAAGGTTGTCTACGACACCTACGATTCCAACGAGGCGCTGGAAACAAAGCTCTTCGCCGGCAAGACGGATTACGACATCGTCGTTCCCTCCGCGACCTTTCTGTCGCGACAGATCAAGGCCGGCGTCTACCAGAAACTCGACAAGGCAAAGTTGCCAAACCTGAAGGGAATGTGGCCCGACATCACGTCGCGCCTCGCGGTTTACGATCCGGGCAACCAGTACGCGGTGAACTACATGTGGTTCACCACGGGCATCGCCTACAACGTGGACAAGGCGCGCCAACGACTGGCGGGCAAGCCAATCGATTCATGGGACGCGGTCTTCAAGCCGGAAAATCTGCGGAAATTCGCCGATTGCGGCGTCTACATGCTCGACAGCCCGGAGGATATCTTCACGTCCGCGCTCAAATACATGGGCGTCAATCCGGATTCAAAAAAACCGGACGATATCCATCGCGCGGCCGATCTATTGACGCGCGTTAAGCCCTTCGTGAAGAAATTTCATTCGTCCGAATACATCAACGCCCTCGCCAACGGCGATATCTGCCTCGCCGTGGGATGGGCGGGCGACAGTTTTCAGGCGCGCAATCGCGCTCGCGAGGCGGCGAACGGCATCGACATAAACTACGTCATCCCGAAAGAGGGCGCGCTCATGTCGCTCGACAATCTGGCGATCCCCAGGGACGCGCCACATGTGAACGAGGCGCACGCCTTCATTGATTATCTGCTGCGGCCGGAGGTTGCCGCGCGCAACACCGCGACGACCAATTTCGCCAATGGGGTTCTCGCGTCGAAGCCGCTCATCGACAAGGATATTCTCGGCAATTCGTCGATCTACCCAACGGACGAAGGCTTGCGAAACCTGTTCGTCGTGTCCGCCAACGATCAGGCGACACAAAAAATCTTCACGCGCGAGTGGACGCGCGTGAAGACCGGAAAATAACCGAACGGGGAAACGGCGTCAGATGGCGCCGTTGATCCACTTGACGAGTTCGCCCTTGGGGGCGGCGCCGACCTTCTGCGAGCTCAGCTTGCCATCCTTGAACAGCATGAGCGTCGGGATGGAACGAATGCCGAGCTTGCCCGACACCGCGGGATTTTCGTCAACGTTGAGCTTGACGATCTTGACCTTGCCCTTCATTTCCGTCGCGATTTCCTCGAGCGACGGGCCGATCATCTTGCAGGGGCCGCACCATTCCGCCCAGAAATCGACCACGACGGGCTCGGTGGACTTGATGACGTCGGCGTCGAAGCTGGCGTCGGTGGTCTTAACGGTCGACATCGGATGAGTCCTTTCCGCCCGTCCGGGCGATGACTGAAGTCGCCGGAAGGTAGGTAGGCGCGTTCCACGCGTCAAGGCCGCGGCGGTCGGCGATCACGCCTTCGTGGTCGCTCAGGCGCGACCGAACAGACGCTCCACGTCCGCCAGTTTCATCTCGATATAGGTTGGTCGCCCGTGGTTGCACTGGCCCGATCCGGGCGTCGCTTCCATCTCGCGCAACAACGCGTTCATCTCCTCGCCGGTCAGGCGACGACCCGCCCGCACGGAGTGGTGGCACGCCATGGTCGCCAGCACCTGATCCAGCCGCTTCTCCAGCGAAACGGCGGAACCATGTTCAGCCAAAGTGTCGGCGACGTCGCGCACGAGCCGCCCGAGATCGGCCTTGGCGAGCAGTGCGGGCGACTCGCTCACCGCGACCGCGCCGGGTCCGAACGGCTCGATCGCCAGCCCCAGTTGGGCCAGCGCCCCGGCGTTCTCGAGCAGGCGCTCGATATCGGCGGGATCGAGATCGACAATCACCGGAATCAGTTGCAACTGACGGGCGACGCCGGATTCGGCGCGCTGTCGCTTCAGCCGTTCGTAGACAATCCGCTCATGGGCCGCGTGTTGATCGACGATGACAAAGCCGTCGCGGGTCTGGGACACGATGTAGGTGTCGTGAATTTGCGCACGCGCGGCGCCAAGCGGCGCGTCCAGATCGGCGACCTCGGCCGGGCGGTCATGGGACCGTGTGTCCGCCATGGGCGGGGGCGGCTCGAACGACGCCTGCGCCTGTTCGCCGAAGCCCGAAGAAGCGGGCGCGTTCGGCGATTGTCGCCAATCCCAGCCGCCGCGCGGGGCCTCCGGCGTGAATGTCCGGCGCGCGAAAACATCAAGCGCCCCCGCGCCGCCGCCCGTCGAGGCGCGACGCGCGCCCGCGGACAGCGTCTGCTTGAGCGCGCCGACGATCAGGCCGCGCACGAGGCCGGGATCGCGAAACCGCACCTCGGCCTTGGCCGGATGCACGTTGATGTCGACCTCCCGCGGATCGCACGTCAGGAATAGCGCAAGCGCGGGATGCCGGTCGGCGGGGAGAAAATCCATGTAGGCGGCGCGCACGGCGCCATGCAGCAGCTTGTCGCGCACCGGCCGGCCATTGACGAAAAGATATTGCGCGCGCGCGTTCGCCCGATGGAATGTCGGCAGACCGGCGAAGCCATCGAGACGAAAGCCCTCGCGCTCGGCGGAAACCTCCAGCGCGTTGGCGCGGAAATCCTCGCCCAGCACCTGCGAAACGCGGGCGAGAACGCCCCCGGCGCCGGGCGGGCAGGCGGCATAGTCGAAGCCGGTCAGATTATCGCCGGACAAGGCGAAACGCGCCTGGGGATGCGCCATGGCGAGACGCTTGATCACATCGGCAACGGCCTGCGCCTCGGCGCGATCGCCCTTGAGAAACTTCAACCGCGCCGGCGTCGCGGCGAAAAGATCGCGCACTTCGATCCGAGCGCCGGGGGAGGCCGGCGCGGGGGTGACGGGCCGCTTGCGTCCTTCCTCGACGCGGATGGCGTGACCCTGAGCCGCGCCCCTCTCGCGCGCGACGATTTCGAGACGCGCGACCGAGGCGATGGAGGGCAGCGCCTCGCCCCGAAAACCGAGCGTGGCGATGTTGGTCAGATCCCCATCGGGCAGTTTCGACGTGGCGTGGCGCTCAACCGCCAGTTCCAGATCCGCCGGGCCCATGCCGGCGCCGTCGTCAACCACGCGGATCAACTTGCGACCGCCCGCCTCGATGGCGACCTCGATCCGTCGCGCGCCCGCGTCGAGGGCGTTTTCAACGAGTTCCTTGACGGCGGACGCCGGGCGCTCGACCACCTCGCCCGCGGCGATGCGATCGATGAGAACGGGGTCGAGGCGGCGGATGGCCATGCGGTTCGCGATCAGGTTGCTGGTTCGTGAATCTAGCAGAATTGGTTGGCTTGCGCGCGCCTTGCGAACCTCGCCGACTGGCTTCATCCTAGGAAAAATAGACAGGGAGGAATTGCGATATGTCGACGACGGTTTCGCCGGACCACGGCCCGGATTCAGACGGCTCGGCCTCGCGTTTTGGCGTCGATCTGGCGACAACGAAGCCGGGAACGCCGGGCGGCGTTTTCATGCGCCAGTTCTGGATCGCCGTGCATCGGTCCAAGGACATCGCGCCGGGCGAGGCCAAGCCGATCCGGATCATGAGCGAGGATTTCACGCTTTATCGCGGCGCGACGGGAACCGCGCATCTGATCGACGCCCGCTGCCCGCACCGTTTCGCGCTAATGCATCTGGGGTGGGTCGAGGGTGACGACATCCGTTGCGTCTATCACGGCTGGAAGTTCGATTGCTCCGGTCAGTGCGTCGAGCAACCCGCCGAGGAAGAGGGCTTCGCGCGCAAGGTGCGCATCGGCGCCTATCCGACGCGCGAGCATATCGGCCTGATCTACGCTTATTTCGGCGAAGACGAACCCCCGGCCTTCCCGCCCTTTCCCGTCCGCGAGACGGAAGGGATCATGGATATCTGGAACGCCGAGCAACTGCCCTGCAACTATCTGCAAAGCTATGAAAACAGCATGGACGAGGTGCATGTCGCCTTCACCCACGCGCCTGGCGGATCGCACGCGCCGCTCGCCGTCGATCTGCCCATCGTCTCGGCGGAGGAAACGGATTGGGGCATGTTGCGACTGGGTACGCGGCGCAATGGCCTGGCGCGCGTATCGCTCCACTACGCGCCCAACGTCACGCGCGTGATCGTGCCGCCGCGCGCCGGCATGGACATTCCCGGATGGCGTGAAATCTATTTCCATTTCACGCCCGTGGACGACGAGAACCATCTCTGGCTGATCGCCGGACACACGGAATGCACGGCTGAGGAAGCCGAAATCTATCGCGCCAAACAGGCCGAATACGACAAGCTCGTGGCGGAGGCCCGACCCGCGGGCGAGGTGGCGCGCGATCTGATCAATGGGATCGGGCGCTACGCGGAGACGCGCCATCCCGATCTCGCCGTCATTCAGGACATCGCGACACAGGCCGGACAGGGCCGCATCGTCAGGCGCGAGGGCGAGCGCCTCGGCCGCTCGGACATCGCTATTATCCAGTGGCGCAAGATCCTCGCGCGCGAGTTGCGCGCGATCGCCGAGAATCAGCCGCGCAAGCGCTGGAGCGTCGCGCCGGCCGATATCAAGCCGACGCTGGGATTCTGAGCGACGTCAGATGCCGACGGGTCGCCCAGCCGCGGCGACCAGCAGCTTCTTGCCCTCGAACAACCGGCGCGCGACCCGTTTCGTGTCGTCGAGCGTCACGGCCGCGATGCGCTCGTTGCGTTCGTCGAGAAACTCGACGGGATGCCCGACGCATTGCAGATGGCAGAGATTGCCGGCGATCTTCGTCGACGTGTCGAACTGCAAGGCATAGGAGCCGATGAGGAACTTGCGCGCCTTGATGAGTTCATCCTCGCTTGGGCCCTCGGCGCAAAGCTTGGCGATTTCCTCCTCGATCACGGAAAGCGACTCGCCCGCGCGTTCGTTCTTGGTCGACACGCCGCCAGAGAAAATCGCCGAATGGTCGAAGAGCGCCAGTTGCGAACGAACGGAATAGGCGAGACCGCGCTTCTCGCGCACTTCCTTGAAGAGACGCGCGGAAAAGACGCCGCCACCCAGCACGTGATTGACGACAACCGCCGCCCAGTAGTCGGGATCGTGGCGATCAATGCCCGGCAGGCTGAACCGGATGGTTGACTGGGGCACGTCGACGTCGACGACGCGGTGTTCGCCGATGTTCGCCATGACCACGTCGGGGATGGTCTTGAGCGCGCCCTTTTCGGGAAGCGCGCCGAAAACATGGTCGAGAATACCCGCGAGGCGCGCCGCGTCGACCGCGCCAACAACGGCGATCTTCAACCCTTCGCGCGTCATCTGCGCGGCGCGTTGCGCCAGCAAATCCTCGCGCGTGATCGCGGGAACCGTGTCGGGCGCGCCACGACCCGCCATGCCATAGGGGTGGCCGGGAAAAGCTGCTTCGCGCCACGCCTTGCCGGCGAGGGCGTCGGGATCCTGCGCCTCGCGCTTCAGGCCCGCGACCATCTGCGAACGCACGCGCTCGATGGCGTCTTCGTCGAGGCGCGGCTCACAGACGGCCAGCCGCAACAGGTCCGCGGCGGCGTCAAGGTGACGCGTCAATGTCTTGGCGCGGCCCTGAATGTGATCGCGGTCGGCGGAAAAGGAAATCTCGACAGCCTTGTCGTCCATCGCGCGATGAAAGGCGTCGGCGTCCATGGCGCCGGCGCCCTCGTCCAGCAAAGCGGCCAGCATGGCCGTCGCGCCGGCGCGTTCGGGCGCGTCCTGCGCGCTGCCGCCGCGAAAGGCGAGATCGAAAGCCACCAACGGGACCGCGTAATCCTCGACGAGCCAGGCTTCGACGCCTGTTTTCGGCCCGCGAACTTTCTGAACGCTTGCCGCGCGGGAGGATTTCGTCGGCGGTGTCTGAATATTCATGCAAACGTTTCCATTTCACGCCAGATCAGGCGGGGCGGCGTCAGGCCGCCTCTTTATCGACGGGCAGAAGGAAGCCCGTCACCGATCGCTTCTTGTCGAGCCATCTGGCGCAGGCGGCGCGAATAGCCTCCGCGTCGACGGCGTCGACGCGCGCCGGCCATTGCAGGATGTCGTCGATCGTGCCGCCCGTGCACAGCGCCGCGCCGTACCACTGGGCGAGCGAGGCCTGATTGTCCTGCGCATAGATCGCGTCGGCGATCAGGCGCGTCTTGGCGCGGGCGAGATCGCCGGCGTCCACGCCATCGCGGGCGACCGCGGCGATGACCTCGGCGACCGCCTCGTCCAGAGCCTCGAGCGTCACGTCTGGCGCGGGCACCGCGTAGGCCCAGAACCGGGTGTCGTCGAGCGCCGTGCCCATGTAATAGGCCCCCGCGGCGACGGCGATTTTTTGCTCCACGACCAGCGAGCGATACAGCAGGCTTGTCTGGCCGCCGCCGAGCAGGTGGGCCAGCAGTTCCAGCGCCTCGGCCTCGCCGGGCGCGGCGGTGGCGTAGGACGGCGTCAGATAGACGCGCTGATGGCTGGGCTGCTCGACCTTTTCATCGGCCAGCGTCACGAGGCGATGCGCGCGGGGCTCGGGTTCACGCGGCCGGTTGCGAGGCGGCTGCTCGCCACGGGCGGGAATCGCGCCATAGGTTTTTCGCGCCAGCGCGTGAACCTCGTCCGGATCGACATCGCCGGCGACGATGAGGATCGCGTTGGCGGGCGTATAGAACCGCTGATAGTAGGTCAGCGCGTCCTCGCGGCCGAGATCCTCGATCTCGTGCATCCAGCCAATCATCGGCTTGCCGTAGGGATGGCTGGGGAACAGCGCCGCCTGCACGGCCTCGTTCAGCTGCGCGCCGGGATCGGTATCCGTGCGCATCCGGCGTTCCTCGAGGACCACGTCGCGCTCGGGCGCGACAACCTCGTCGGTGAGGACGAGGTTGGTCATGCGATCCGCCTCATAGGACATGAGAACGGCCAGATGCTCCTTGGCGACCCGCTGGTAGTAAGCGGTGTAATCGTTGGAGGTGAAGGCGTTTTCCTGTCCGCCCAACTCCGCGACGACCTCGGAAAACTCCCCTTGCGCGTGGTTTTTCGTGCCCTTGAACATCAGATGTTCAAGGAAATGCGCGATGCCCGATTTCCTCGGCGGATCATCGGCGGAGCCGTTGCGATACCAGACCATGTGCGTCACGACGGGCGCTCTGTGGTCGGGGATGACCACGACGTCCATGCCGTTCGCGAGCTTGAATCGGGAAATAGCTGGCCCGCCATGGGCGCCAAAATCAGAAGAACCGGAAACGGGCTGAAGATCCATTGATGGCACCGGACTGTCGACCACGAAGGCCTGCCCGGACAATATAGGGCGCCACGCGCCGCGTCGTTAGTCCCCGGTTCATGAAAACGTCGAATTCCGAGAAGGACGGTTTATTCGGTTTTTCGGGGACGGAAGTAATCGAAGATGCTCGGCTCCTCGCTGCTCGCCGGCTCCGACCGGGCCGCGACGTTTCTGTTGGGCGCCATGTAACCCTTGGGCGGATTCGTCAGATAGCCACGCTCCGGCTCGACGCCAGCCTGCAATCCCTTTTCGGCGGGCGAGTCCGACTTTTGCGAAAGGTTATTCCAGAAAGTGGTCGGATCGCATTTGTTTGGCGCGTCCGGCACCATGCTGCACGCGCCACCGGGTCCGGCGGGTTCGCGGGCGTCGCGCGGATTGATGCGACCCTGACGCGTCAGCTTGGCGGCATAAGCGGGATCATCCTCGCCATTGTCGCGCTTGGCGCGGCCGGCGGCGTTCAGGCGTTCGGCCCGGACCGCCTCGGGATCGCGCGGCCAATCCGCCGTGCGCTGGGCGGCGGGCGGCAGAGGCTGGCGCAATTCGGTCTTTGGCGGCAGCACGAGCGGCGGCCGCTCGCGATAGAAGATGACTTCTTCCTCTTTTTTCGTGCCGAGACCGACAAGGTCAAGCACGTCGAGGAAGCTGTTGCCCTTGCCATCGTCGATGGCGGCGGCGGGCAGGGGCGCGGCCACGGACAGGCTCGCGACAGCGCAACCTATCAGCAGGCTCCGTTTAAACATGCCCTTGACCATGGCCAACTCCATCCGATGGTAGGTGAACGCTACGCTCTGCCCCGGCTTCGCGGCGGATTTGGGGCGCCAGGCGCGTCAACCGCCAGGCGCGGGCTCCTTCGCCTCGCCGACAAGCAGCGAGTCATACAGAAGAAGACCCACGCCGGCAACGATCGCGACATCGGCGAAATTGAAGACGTAGTTCGACAGCGGCCCCAGCGAAAAGGGCGTGTGGAAATGATAGAAATCCGCCACCGCGCCATACATGACGCGATCGAGCGCGTTGGCGAGGGCCGCGCCGATGATCAGGCCGAGGCCGATCGCCATTGACCGGCCTTTCGCCTTCCAGAGCCAGAACGCGAACATGCCCGTCACCGCGAGCGAAAACGCGGCCAGAATCCAGCGGCCCGCCGGCGTGTCGGCCCGCAGCAAGGAATAGGAAATGCCGCGATTCCAGACCATGACGATATCTAGAACCGGCAAGACCTTGATCGGCGGCCGATCCTCGATGCCGAAGACCCGCAACATCCAGAGCTTGTTGCCCTGATCGATCGCGAAGGCGCAGACCCCCGCGATCAGTCCGAGCGTGCGCGCCTTCACGCCCAGCGTCCCAACGCCTTGAGCTCGCGCAGGGCTTTCGCGTCGCGCGGCGTGACGCCGGGATATTCCGGATCGGCCTCGGCTGGATCGAAATATTTCCAGGACCGCGCGCATTTGACGCCGGGGGCGCGCTCGACAACCACCGCCACGCCGGGAACTTCGGACAGACGGAAGGCGTCGGCCGGACCCTCGCCATCCACGATGGCAAGCCCCGAGGTGATGCAGATTTCGGCGAAGTCGACGCTTTCAATCTGGGCTCGCAACGCCGCGTCGGCGATGAACACGCGCGGCGCGGCCTCCAGCGACGAGCCGATCATCTTGTTGGCGCGCTCGATTTCGAGGGCGCCGGTGACGACGGAGCGCGCGCGGCGGATGTCCGCCCATTTTTCCCAAAGACCCTTGTTCAGCCAGTCGCCGGGGATCGCGGGGAATATCTCCAGATGCACGGAGACCGCGTCGGGATAACGAGACAGCCAGGATTCCTCGCAGGTAAAGGGCAGGATGGGCGCGAGCCAGACCGTCAACGCGCGAAAGATGTGCTCGATCGCCTGCAACGACGCGCGCCGCTTGGCGCTCGACGGCGGCTCGCAATAAAGCGTGTCCTTGCGAATGTCGAAATAGAAGGCGGAGAGATCGCTCGTCATGAAATGCGACAGCAGCGACACGACCTTCTTGTAGTCGAAATTCGCGTAGGCCTCGCGAACGGGCCCGTCGAGCTCGGCCAGTCGATGCAACATCAACCGCTCCAACTCGGGCATGTCGGCGATGGCGGTCCTGTCGGACGCCTCGAAATGTCCGAGCGCGCCGAGCATCCAGCGCATGGTGTTGCGCAGCTTACGATAGGTCTCGACGAAGGTCGACAGCACGTTCTTGCCGATGCGCAGATCGTCCGAATAATCGGAGGCGGCGACCCACAAGCGCAAAATATCCGCGCCCGCGTCCTTGATCACGGTCTGCGGCGCGACGACATTGCCGGTCGACTTCGACATCTTGCGACCGTTCTCGTCGAGCACGAAACCATGGGTCAGCACGACGTCATAGGGCGCGCGACCGCGCGTGCCGCAGCTTTCGAGCAAGGATGAATGGAACCAGCCGCGATGCTGGTCCGAGCCTTCGAGATACATGACCTCGTCGGCGCCGCCATCGACCTTGCGATTGACGCCGGCGAGGCCGGGGAAATGCACGGGGTCTTCAAGCGTGAAGGCGTGCGTCGAGCCTGAATCGAACCAGACATCGAGCACGTCGTCGATCTTCTCGTAATCGGCGGGATCGTAATCGGGCGCGAGGAAGCGCGCCGCGGCGCCGGGCGCGAACCAGGCGTCGGCGCCCTCGGTCTCGAAGGCGGCGGCGATGCGTTCATTGACCTTGGGATCGCGCAACGGTTCGTGCTGGCCCTTTTTGACGAAGACGCAGATCGGCACGCCCCACGCGCGCTGACGCGAAACCACCCAGTCGGGCCGGTTGGCGATCATGCCGGTGATGCGGTTCTCGCCCGCGGCGGGCACCCAGCGGGTTTGCTGGATGGAGTGAAGAGCACGAAACCTGAGCGTATCAATCTTATTGGTTAGATGGCCATCCTCTCCAGCTTTTTTTTCGCCGGGATGTAGATAGGGAACTTCTCCATCCGAGATCGGCTTATCCATCGCGATGAACCACTGCGGCGTGTTGCGGAAGATGACCGGCTTCTTCGAGCGCCAGCTATGCGGATACTGATGCTTCAGCCGCCCGCGAGCCAGAATATTGCTCGCCGCGACGAGCGCCTTGATGACGGCCTCGTTTGCGTCGCCCTTGTTACCCTTGTCGTCGATGACGCGCCTCGCGCCGCCTTCGGACTGCGGGCCAAACCCGGGGACTTCCCTAGTGTAAAAGCCATCGGCGTCGACGGTATAGGGAATGCGTGTATCAATATTTCTGGCGGCAAGTTCGCGACCATTCGCCATCCAGATATCAAAGTCCTCGCGCCCATGGCCGGGCGCCGTATGCACGAAGCCCGTGCCGGTGTCGTCGGTGACGTGATCGCCATCGAGGAGTGGGATATCGAAATCGTAGCCGAGCGACGCAAGCGGATGGACGCAAACCAACCCCGCCAGTTCGGACGCGGCGACATCGGACAACCGTTCGGATGCCACGACCTTCGCTGATTTGAACACGTCATCGGCCAGTTTGTCGGCAAGAATGAAGGTCTCGCCTACCTTCGCCCAGTTGCCGTCCGGCGCGTCGGTGACCCGATAAAGTCCGTACTGGATTTTCGACGAAAAGCTGATCGCGCGATTGCCCGGCAACGTCCATGGCGTCGTTGTCCAGATGACGACTTTTGGATTCGCGGCTTTCAGCGATTCAGAGTTGGCCGCCTTAACCGGAAACGCCACGAACACCGTATCGCTGGTGTGGTCCTCGTATTCGACCTCGGCCTCCGCCAGCGCGGTTTTTTCGACGACGCTCCACATGACCGGCTTCGAGCCGCGATAGAGCAGCCCGTTCATCGCGAATTTCATCAATTCGCGGGCGATCTGCGCCTCGGCGGGAAAGTTCATGGTGGCGTAGGGGTTCGCCCAGTCGCCGATCACGCCCAGCCGCTTGAATTCCTCGCGTTGCACGTCAAGCCAGTGCGCCGCGTAGGCGCGACATTCCCGGCGAAAGGCGATCATCGCCGCGCTGTCGGAAAGCTCCGGCTTCGGCTTGCCCTTCGAGCGGTAATTGTCTTCCTCGATCTTCCATTCAATCGGCAGGCCGTGGCAATCCCAACCCGGCACGTAATTGGAATCCTTGCCGAGCATCTGTTGCGAGCGCGTCACGAGATCCTTCAGGATCTTGTTGAGGGCATGGCCGATGTGAATGGCGCCATTGGCGTAGGGCGGGCCATCATGAAGCACGAATTTCGGGCGGCCCCGACCGGCGGCGCGCAGCTTGTCGTAGAGGCCGATCTCGTTCCAGCGCGCGAGGATTTGCGGCTCCTTCTGCGGCAGGCCGGCGCGCATGGGAAAGTCGGTCTTCGGCAAGTAGAGCGAAGCTGAATAATCGGGGCCTTTGGGCGTCTCGTCGTTCATGGCGGGGGGCGATCCGAAAGGGCGGAAGGGGCCGCTCGGCCCCAGTTCGCGCCGGGAATAGTCGATTTGTGAAAAAAGCGCCACCGAGGCCCGGTCAGGCGCCAAACCCGGAAGCCGCGCGAGCTCAGGCTCGAGCGCGGTCCGGGCGGGTAATTCGAGTTATTCGAAGCATCGACGGCATGAGTTTTTATATCAGACGCGACCGGTTTCCGAAAGGGCGGCCTTTTCGGGCGCCAACCCCAGCATGGCGCGGGCGCGGGCCTTGTCGTCGTTCATGGCGACGACCAGCTCGTCGAGCGACGCGAATTTGGCCTCGCCCCTGATCCAGCCCGCGAAGGCCACCTCGACGGTCTTGCCGTAGAGATCGCCCGAGAAATCGAAGACAAAGACTTCCAGCAGCGGCGCGCCATTCTCGGTCACCGTGGGCCGGGAGCCAAAATTGGCCACGCCCCCATGGATGACGCCATCAACGGTGAGCCGGACGGCGTAAATGCCATGGCGCAAGCGGCAGGACGGATCGAGCGCGACGTTGGCGGTGGGAAAGCCAAGGGTCCGGCCCAGTTTCTGGCCGTGGATGACCTCGCCGACGACAAACCATTCATGGCCAAGCAGCCGCGCCGCGAGGGCCACGTCGCCCGCCTCCAGCGCCACGCGCGCGGCGTTGGAATGGACCGCCTCGGGCGCGCCATCCGCGTCGGCGTCCACCCGATCGACGATCTCGACCGGGAAACCGTGACGACGGCCCGCCTCGACGAGAAAGGCCGGCGAGCCGCCGCGGCCTTTGCCGAAATGAAAATCGTAGCCGACCGCGACGCCCGCGACGCCCAATCGGCCGACCAGCGTCTCTGCGACGAAATCCTCCGCCGGTTGAGCGGCGAGCCGGGCGTCGAAGGACAAAACGATCACCGCGTCGACGCCGAGGCGCCCCAGCGCGCGGGCGCGAGCCTTTTCGGGCGTCAGGCGGAACACCGTCCCGGGCCTGGAAAAATAATCCACCGGATGGGGCTCGAACGTCAGGGCGGCGAGCGGCCGGCCGAGCTTCCGGGCGAGGGAGCGCGCCGCGTTGATAACCGCGGCGTGGCCGCGATGAGCGCCATCGAAGTTGCCAATGGCGACGACCGGGCGCGCGAGCTCCGCTGGCAAGGTCAGCGGATCGCGCAGAACGGGGGGATCGGATTTCAGCGTTGTCTTCGGGTCAGGCACGGCGAACTTGTCTTTTTGCGGCGCAACACCTTCAGCGCGCCGGCAAACTGCCGCGCGCCGCCCGACGCGTCAAGGCGAAGACGCCGACAGGAGGTCGCACCCCTCCCGCCCGGACTGTCAGACCGGGAAATAACGTCCCAGCCAGTCCGATAGAACGCGCAGTTCCCGCTTGCTGTCCTCGGCAAGCAGGAAATGATCGGCGTCGGCGAACAGATGCAATTCCGTAGGCTGCCCCGCGTGACCGAACAGGTCGATGGACTGCTGGGTCGGAGTCACCGAATCCACGGAGGGATGCATCAACAACAGCGGACGCGGCGCGATCTTGCCGACCACCTCGTTGGCGCGGAAGTCGTACATGCTCTGGGCGGTCTCGTGGGGGAATTCGAGAATCGAACCCGGCGCGACATGGCCGCGCAACGCGGGCGGGATCGGCACGATGTCATAGCGCGGCACCATCAGGGATTTGCCGGTCTTCTCGCGATGCCGCCTGCCCTCTTCCAGCATGGTCGAAAACTTGGTCCAGGCCTCCGGTGTGGGATGCTGGGCGCGGAATTTCTTTTCGCCGTCGCCCCAGCCGCCGACCGATATGGCGGCGGCGACGCGGTCGTCCACGCCGGCGGTGTAGACGGTCACCGCCGCGCCGAAACTCGTGCCCATGCAGGCGATCCTGTTGGGGTCGATGGCCGGATGGCCCTGCAGAAAGGTGAGGGCGTTGCGGGTGTCGGACACCTGTTCGAGGCAGATGATGCGGGCCCGTTCACCCTCGCTGTCGCCGCAGCCGCGCATGTCGAAGGCGAGGGTGGCGTAGCCGAGGCCATTCAGGAAATCGCAGGGCTGGGTAACCGTCCTGGATGTCTTGTTGCTGCCGAATCCATGGAGAACCATGATGGCCGCATGCCGGTGGCCAGCCTTCGCGCCCTCGGGGATCGTCAGGCGACCAGAAATTTTCAGGCCATCCGAGACGAAGGTTACCAATTCACTACCCATGCCGTGTTTCCTCCATGTTCGGATGGAATTTAGACCGGAAGACGGTCGCCGCGCCAGCGGGGTTGGTCAGGCCCTTGAAAAATCGGGTGGTTAACCGATGACATCGACCGTCTTTAACAATGCGGCAAGAAAAACCCGTTATCACGATAACTAGCCAGACGCCGGACACGGATCGCCGTGGGGAATGGCCCGATATACGGGAGCGATCAAGCTCCGAGGAATGGATCATGACAACGTCTTCCCTCCCGATTCTCGTCGTCGACGACTACGCCACGATGGTGCGCATCATCCGCAACCTGCTGAAGCAGATCGGATATGAGAACGTCGACGAGGCATCGAATGGCGCCGCCGCCTACGAAAAGTTGAAAACCGGCAACTATGGGCTGGTCATTTCCGACTGGAACATGGAGCCGATGAGCGGCTTCGAGCTTTTGCAGCGCGTCCGTCAGGAACCCGCGACGGCAAATCTTCCGTTCATCATGGTGACGGCGGAATCGAAGACCGACAACGTCATCGCCGCGCGCAAGGCCGGCGTGACGAACTATATCGTCAAGCCGTTCAACGCGCAGACGCTGAAGGCGCGCATCGATCAGGCGCTCGGCAACGCCGCCGCCGCCTGACGCGTTTTACCAGACCAATTCCGGAATCACGGCCGTTGGCCGCGCGCCCGCCTCGCCCACGAGGCGGGCCAATTCTTTTTCATTCATCGCGCCGTCGCCATGCAGATCGTCGCGATGGATTCCGGTCGTGACGAACAGGCAATCGAGCCCGTAATCGCGGGCGCCCTTGACGTCGGTTCGCAAGCCGTCGCCGATCGCCAGCACGCGCTCGCGCGGGATCGGCTTTCCCGCCCGCGCCTCGACCAGCTTCAGCGCTTGATCGTAAATCGGCGCGAAGGGCTTGCCCGCCTGAACGACCCTGCCGCCCAGCCGCTCATAGCGCTCGGCGATGGCGCCCGAGCAATAGAGCAACTTGTCGCCAACGTGCACGATGATGTCCGGGTTGGCCGAGATGAGTTCGAGATCGCGCGCGCGCATGGACGCGAGCGACGCGTCATAATCCTCGGGAACCTCGACGTGATCATCGAAGAGCCCGGTGCAGACGACATAGCTCGCCTCGCTCAGCGGCGTCAGCGGCGGATTGAGACCGGTGCTCGACCGCAGGATTTCAAACAGGCTGAGATCGCGCGGCGGACCGATATGATGCAGCGGCGCCTCGCCATGATCCGCGATGCGCGCGAGGGTCACGTCGCCCGAGGTCACGATATCGTCGAAGGCGGCGCGCGGCACGCCCAGACCATCGAGCTGGACCCGGATGGGGGCGTTCGGACGCGGGGCGTTGGTCACCAGAACGACCACGCCGCCACCCGCGCGAAAACGCGTCAGCGCGTCGCAAGCGGCGGCGAAATGCTGGCGGCCGTTGTGCACGACCCCCCAGACATCGCAAAGAATGGCGTCATAGCGCGGGCCAAGGTCGCGCAGGCCGGAAATAGCGAGCATCCAGCCGGGCTAAAGGCGGGCGCGGCGCGTGTCAACCGCGGCCAGCGCCCGTTTTTAGCGCATCAATGGCCGACGGTTTCCTCGAGGAAATCGCGCATCGCGGCCCAAGACCGCTTGGCCGACAACGGATTGTAGGCGGAGCCCTTCGAATTGTCGTTGCCCGCCGAGGCGATGGTGAAGGAATGGACCGTGCCGCTATAGGCGACGAATTGCAGGTCGGTTCCCGCGTCCTTCATTTCCGCCTTGAAAGCGTCGACTTCCTTGGGCGGCACGGCCGGATCGTCGGCGCCATGCAGCACGAGCACATGGGCCTTGATGTTTTTCGCGTCGGCGGGCGTGGGATTGGACAGCGCCCCATGGAAGCTGACAATCGCCTTCACGTCAGCGCCCTGTCTTCCAAGCTCCATCACCGCCGCGCCGCCAAAACAGTAGCCGATGGTCGCCATGCGCGAGGCGTCAACATGCGGATCCTGCAACAGCCTGTCATAGGCCGCCTTGACGCGCGCGCGCAGCAACGGGCGGTTGCTCATGTATTTGCCCATCTCGACGCCGGATTCCTTCGGCGCCGGCGGATGAATGCCCTTGCCATAGACATCGGCGACCATGGCGACATAGCCAAGCTTGGCCAGATCAACCGCCGCGCCTCGCTCGTGATCGGACGGGCCCGTCCATTGAGGGAAAACGACAACGCCCGGCTGCTTGCCCGTCTTGGCGTCGTCCCAGGCGATGAAGCCCTCGAGCACCGTGTCGCCCTGCTTGTAGTCAAAGGTTTGGGTGCGCACTTCCGCCAGCGCGGCGGACGCGCCAACAAGGAGTCCGATCAGTCCCAGCGTCGCGGCTGATTTCATCGACATGCTTCTCTCCCTCACTGTTTGTAGGAAATCATGCTGGCCGCGGTCAGCGTCACGCCATCCATGACGCGCGCCGTAGTCGCCAGATGCCAGGCCGTGTAGAGCTCGGGGAAGTCGTCGTTCGACGACATGCCGTCGACGGGCACGACGACCTTGAAGCCGCGCAGCACGGCCTCGCCGCCCGTGTGCAACACCGTCGACTGCGCCGCGGTGCCGGTCAGGATCAGCGTCGTCACGCCCCTGTCCCTGAGCGTTTTCTCGAAATCGCTGTTGATGAACTTGTCGGGTCCGAGCGGCGGGAGAATGGGGTCGCCCTCATTGGGCGCGATATCGGCGATGATATCGGCGCGTCCCGTGCCGGCGATCGCCAGGGAATAGACGATATAGACCCCGTGGGCGCGCGCGTCGTCGCGCAGCTTCCTCAATTTGGGCACGGACGCCGCGCAACGCGGCCGGCGCTCGACCGAACAGGTTTGCGTGGTGAAATCAAACAGCAGGAGGGCGGTCGTTTTTGGATCGACGACGGCCGTCTTCAACGGCGGCGGCGCGGGAATCTTGACGCCGCTCCAGTCGTCGAGAACGCCCTGCGCGCGCGCCGCGCAGGACAGGATCGTCATGATGGAAAAAACGGCCGCGATCGCGCCCTTGCCGACCATACATCCCCTCCCGTCGCGCCGACTTCGGCGTTCTCCCGTGAGATTGGATCAGGAGAGCGCGCTCGGTCAACCCGATGGCGTCGCTACGCCGTCTTCGACGACGCCGGGCGCTTGCCGACCTTCGCCTTTTTGGCCGGCGAAAGCGCGAAAGCGCGGATCACCTCGGCCAGATCGGATTCATCAACCGCGTCGGCGGCTTCATCCACGGGAAACCAGCGACGAATGCGTTCGTGTTGTTCGGGCCATGACGCGCGTTCGCGCTGGACCTCGAAGGGAAAAACCGTGACCAGGCAAGGTTGGGCCGAGCCATTCTTCATGCGCTTGATGTAGCGATAGACGCCAACCGGCGACTTGGCGATCTTGCCATCGATGCCCGCCTCTTCCAGCGCCTCGCGGGCCGCGGCGTCGTGGGGTTTGCGTCCCTTCATCGGCCAGCCCTTGGGCAAGACCCAGCGGCGGGTTTCGCGCGACGACACAAGCATGATTTCCATGGTCTCCGCGCGGCGCCACGGCAAGGCCGCGTATTGCGCCCTCGGCTCGCTCGAATCGGCGCGGCGCCCGGACTTCATGTCATCCTCCAGCCACGCGGGCGAGCGCGCACATGGCCGCCCCGATAAGGGCGGCGGCCGGCATGGTCAGCACCCAGGCGATAACGATGTCCTTGGCGATATTCCAGCGAACGGCGGATACCCGACGCGCTGATCCGACCCCGATGATGGCGCCGGTGATGGTATGGGTCGTCGACACGGGCACGCCGAAATGCGTCGCCAGAAAGAGGGTGATGGCGCCGCCGGTTTCCGCGCAAAACCCTTGTTGCGGCGTCAATCGGGTGATCTTCGAGCCCATCGTGTGCACGATGCGCCAGCCGCCAAAAAGAGTGCCAAGGCCCATCGCCGCCTGACAGGACAGCACGACCCAGAACGGCACGTGAAAGCCGCCCTCGAGCTTGCCTTGCGAATAGAGAAGGACGGCGATGATGCCCATCGTCTTCTGCGCGTCATTGCCGCCATGACCCAATGAATAAAGCGACGCGGAGGCAAATTGCATGTAGCGAAACAGGTTGTCGACGGCGAGCGGCGTCGAGCGAACGAAAATCCAGGCGACCGCCAGCGACAAAAACAGCGCGAGCACGAAACCAAGAAACGGCGAGAAAACGATGCCGCCCGCGGTCTTGAACAGACCGCTCCAGACGACGCTGGAAAAACCCGCCTTGACCGCGCCCGCGCCAACAAGACCGCCGATCAGCGCGTGCGAACTCGACGAGGGTATGCCGAGAAACCAGGTCAGAAGATTCCAGACGATGGCCCCCATGAGCGCGCCGAAAATCACCGTGGAATCGACGATATTGGGATCAATGATTCCAGAACCGACCGTCTGGGCGACGCTCAGGCCAAAGACCAGAAAGGCGATGAAATTGAAAAACGCCGCCCAGATGACCGCCAGTTGCGGGCTGAGCACGCGGGTCGAAACAATCGTGGCGATGGAATTGGCCGCATCGTGAAGGCCGTTCAAAAGATCGAACAGCAACGCCACCGCGATCAGGCCGTAGAGCATCGGAAGCGAAATGGCGTTCAACGCGGGCGTCTCCGGAAGCTCAGATATGTTCGATCAATATGCCGTTGATCCGGATCGCGACATCCTCGAACCGGTCGACCACCTTTTCGAGATGGCCATAGATTTCAGATCCCACGATGAAGGCCATGGCGTTTGAGTCGCGATTGGCCAGGAAAAGCGACTTGATGCCCTTGTCGTGCAACTGGTCGGACATATCCTCGATGCGAGTCATTTCCTCGGTCATTTCGTTCAGCCGCGCGGTCTCCCGTCGCATCTGCCGTAGCGCGGCGACGAGATCGACGGTGAGATCGGCCGCCTTGACGATCAGATCGCCCATTTCGCGCATCGCGGCATCGAATTCACGCACCTCGAAGAGCTGGATGGCCTTCGTCGTCTGCTGCATCTGGTCGATGGCGTCATCCATCGAGGCGATCAGATCCTGAATGTCGCCGCGATCGAAGGGCGTGATGAACGTGCGGCGCACCGCCAGCATGACCTCGCGGGTCACCGCGTCGGCCTCGTTCTCGCGCGCGGAAACCAGGGCGCAATTGGCGGCGATATCCGGCCCGCCGTCCAGCACCGAGCGAAGCGCCCTCGAGCCGGCGACCAGCGTTTGCGCATGGCGCTCATAGAGGTCGAAGAATTTCGCCTCCTTGGGCATCAAGGCCTGAAACCAACTCAGCATCGCATTCCCCCTTCGGCCAGATTCTAGCGGCGCGACCGAATCGGATGAATCTATAGCCCCGGACCAAGCCGCGAAAGCCGCATGTCATAATTGGCCGTGTACGATTGCAACCAGCGGCGAATTGACGCTCAATGACGCATTCCGGGAGGATCGCATGCCCATTTTTCTGAACCCGAAGGGCGTCGCCCGCCCGACATCCCGCTTTTCGCAGGGCGTGCTGCATGACCCGCCAACG
Organism: uncultured Hyphomicrobiales bacterium; assembly: GCA_903861645.1. Lineage (GTDB taxonomy): Bacteria > Pseudomonadota > Alphaproteobacteria > Rhizobiales > Beijerinckiaceae > Terripilifer. Next base: position 93,664 of record CAIOVE010000025.1, on the reverse strand, counting down.
CGACGGCTGCTGATTTCCGGGCAGGTCGGCGCGCGCGTGGATGGCGTTGTGGTCGAGGGTCTGGAAGCCCAGACGGAGCTGATCTTCGACAATATCGAACTGGTTCTGGCCGAGGCCGGCATGACCATCCGCGATCTCGTCAAGCTGACAATCTTTTGCGCCGCCCCCGGCGGGGCAGGCGCCGTGCGGGAAATCCGCAACCGCCGCCTTGGCGATCATTGCCCCGCGAGCACGTTCCTTCAGGTTGCGGGACTGGCCAATCCTGCTTATCTGGTGGAAATCGAAGGAGAGGCCCTGCGGGAATCGTAGGCCGGCATCAGGCGATCACATGTCCAGCGCCCAACCCATCGAACTCAACGTGAAAGGCATGACGTGCCAGGGTTGCGTCAACGCCGTTACGCGGGTCATCAAGCGGGTCGATCCGGCCGCCACGGTCAGGATTGATCTGGCGAGCGGACGGGTGGAAGCCCTGACGTCCGCGACCGGAGACCTTCTGGCAAAGGCGATCAGCGCGGGCGGATACGAGGCGGTGGCGCGACATGAACCGGTATGAACGACAGCCAATGCCCGCCGGCGAGGCGCGGGTCGAATTTCGCGACGGCGATTTCCGCGTGCTGAGCCCCGGCGCCTATGTGCGCTGCGCGGTGACGGGCGTCGCCATCCCGCTCGACGATTTGAAATACTGGGACGTCGACAAGAACGAGGCCTATGCCTCTCCGCAAGCCAAGCTCAAGAGCCTCGGCCTCGACGTCAAGATCTAGCGCCCGAGCGCGCTTTCGATCAGGGACTCGAAGCCGGCGGGATCGTCGAACACGATACGGACCGGCAAGAATCGAATTTCCGGCCGTCCCGCAATCCTCGCCGCGTCCTTTTCGGTCGTGACGGGGATCGCCTCCAATTCCCTCGCGCGCGCGACAAGGGCGTCGATATCCCGTCGCGTGTACGCGTGATGATCGGGAAATGGGAAGCCGGCGACAATGTCCGCGCCGATTTCGACGAGCGTTGAAAAAAACTTCCCGGGCCGCCCGATGCCGGCGAAAGCCAGAACCTTGCGACCCACGAGGCCCACGGCGACCCCGGGGTCGGGCGCGAGGCGCGCCCGGAACACAGGTTTCCCGTACGCGGCCGCGGACAGGGCGACCGTGTCTCCCGCGGAACCCTCACCCACCAGTACAACGGCGTCGACCCTTGCCCATTGCGCGGTCAACGGCGCGCGGAGCGGTCCCGCTGGCAAGCAGCGACCGTTGCCGACGCCAACGTCGGCGTCGACCACCGCCACCGTCAGGCGCTTGGCGAGCGAGGGATTTTGCAAGCCATCGTCCATGATGATCGCTTCCGCGCCCGCCGCCGCGGCCGCGCGCGCGCCCGCCACGCGATCCCGCGCGACGAAAGTCGACGCGCGGCGGGCGAGCAGCAAGGGCTCGTCGCCAACATCGGCGGCGCCATGGCGCGAGGCATCGACCAGTACAGGCGACGCGCCAAGCGAGCCGCCGTGGCCGCGCGACAGGAACGCTGGTTTCAAGCCGCGTCCTTGCAGAATTTCCGCGATGGCGAGCGCGACCGGGGTCTTGCCCGCGCCGCCAACAACGAAATTGCCGACGCAAATAACCGGCGCGGCGATCGTTTCGCCGTGACGCGCCATGCGGCGTCCAGCCACGTAGCCCCATATCCAGGAAATCGGCGCGAGAACCCACGCGAACAGGCCGGGCCTTGGCGTCCACCAAAAGGCCGGCGCGCGCATCATCGACGCTTCGCCTCGATATTGAGCATATAGGGTTCAAGCGCCATCATCGCGGCGTCCGTCGCGCCGCCAAGAGCGCCGACGGCGGCGCCAGCGGCGCGCGCCAACCGGCGGGAATCCGCGGGGTTTGAAAACAGCGCGCCCAGCGCGCGCGCCAGCGACGGCTCATCGTCGACGACAACCGCCCCGGCGGCGGTGTCGAGCGCGTCGTAAACCTCGGTGAAATTGGCGACCGCCGGCCCATGCAGCACGGCCGCGCCGAGCTTGGCCGGTTCGATGGGGTTTTGACCGCCCTCCGCGCCGCCCAGCGATTTGCCGACGAAGACCACGCCAGCCAGTCGGTAGAACAGCCCGAGTTCTCCCATCGTATCGGCGACATAGACCGCAGTCGTCCGATCGATCGGCTCGCCGCGCGACCGCAAGGCCGCGCGCGCCCCCTTCGCACGCGCCAACGCGGCGATGTCGGCGCCGCGCCCGACGTGCCGGGGCACGATGATCGTCAGCGCGCCGGGATGTTCGCGCGCGAGGCGAATGTGCGCGTCGATGACAATTTCATCCTCGGCGGGGTGGGTCGAGGCCGCGAGCCAGACCGGCCGCGAGCCGACGGCGGCGGCCAGTTCGGCGAGCCGGGCGGGATCCACGGGCGGCGGCGGCACGTCGTATTTCAGATTGCCGGCGACGCGCACGCGCGGAGCGCCGAGTTGCGAGAGGCGACTGGCGTCGTCTCGCGATTGCGCCAGCACGAGATCGACGCGTCGCAGAAGCGGTCCGATCGCGCCGGGCAACCGACGCCAGCGGCCAAACGACCGGGCCGACAGGCGGGCGTTCACGAGAATCAGCGGAATCGCCCGTTCATGGGCCGCGTGAAACAGATTGGGCCAGAGCTCCGACTCGGCGATGAGCGCGAGGTCCGGACGCCAGTGGTCGAAGAACCGCCGCACGAAGCGCGGCGCGTCGACCGGCAGAAACTGGTGCGTCGCGCCCGCCGGCAGTCGGGACGCCAGCACACGCGACGAACTGACGGTGCCCGTCGTCAGAAGAACATGAAATCCGCGCGCGACGAGCCGATCAATCAGGGGCAAAAGCGCAAGGCCTTCGCCGACGCTGGCGCCATGAAGCCAGGCCAGCGGACCAGCGGGCCTGTCCACGCCGGCGAACCCCAGTCTTTCGCGCAGCCGCGCGCCGTCCTCCTTGCCGCGGCCCTCGCGCCAGCGGAGCAACAGGGGGGCGAGGGGGCTCAACGCCGCCGTGGTCGCCCGATAGGCGAGCAGATAGGGTTCCACCATCGCGTTCATATGGCCGGATCGGCGCGCGCGACGAGATCCGCGCCGGGATCCGCGCTGTCGACGAGGCGATAGGCGCGCGCGTGCGCCTCGTTGAGACCGCGTTCAACAGCGAGGCGAGCCGCTTCAACGGCGTTTTCATCGGCGTCGCGGGCGACCCGGACGGGCGCGCCAAGCACCATCGCGCCGCGCCCGAAAGGCAGGCCCAGCGAGGCGCGATCCCAGGTTCGAAAGTCGATCCGCCACCGGCAAACCACGGCGATGGGGTAGATCGGCCGGCCCGACATGCGCGCCAGCGTCACGATTCCCTCGCCACATACGCGGGCCTTTTTCGGCACGTCCGCCGTCAGGGCGACGGTCGAGCCATCCGTCAGACGTCGAAGCATTTCACGCAGGGCGGCGACGCCGCCACGCTTGCGAACCTTGCCGGCGCCCGAGCCCCCGGAGCCGCGAATCGGCTCAACGCCCAGCCGTTGGAGAACGCGGGCGTTCAATTCGCCATCGCCCGACCGGGAAATGAGCGCGCTGACGCGCATTCCCTTCGGCCAGGCGTAGGAAACCATGAAGTGCTGGCCATGCCACATGGCCAGAATCAGCGGTTCGTCGGCGCGGGCCCGCTCCGGGAAACCCGCCGGCTCCATCTCGAAACGCGTGGTCGCGCGCACCAGCCGCAGCCATGACACGGCGAGCGCGCCGATCAGGGACTGGACGAGCGGAGCGCGACCCAGACGTTTAAGCATGGCCCCTCAGGTCGGATCCATGAACCGGTGCATGTGCACGATGAAATAGCGCGTCATCGCGTTATCGACGGTCATCTGCGCCTTGGCCTTCCAGGCGGCGTAAGCCGAGGCGTAGTTCGGAAAGATGCCGACGATGTCGATGGCCTTGGGATCGCGAAACTCCGCGCCGCCCAGGTTGGTCAACTCGCCGCCGAACACAAGATGCAGAAGCTGCTTGGATTCACGCGTGTGTTCATGATCGCTCATCGGTGGTCCTTTCCTTCGGCGCGACGCAGGTCAACGCGCCGGGTCTGTCATGCAGGGATGACGCCATCTTGATTGGCGTTTCGCCGGGCTCAGGCCGTCGTCCCCGCCAACGCCCGACGCAACGCCATTGATATGTCCGGTTGCAACCGGGCCGGCGCGGCGCACAGAACGCCATGCCGGGTCTCGCTCCTGTTGTACACGGGGGATCGCCCCTCGGTGTCGAGAAGTTTTCCGCCGGATTCCTCAATGATGATGTCGGCGGCGGCTATATCCCAATCGCAGGCGTTGGTCGAGGCGATGCCTATGTCGAGGGCGCCTTCCGCCACGCGAACCAGTCGATAGGCCAGCGAGGGGATGCGGGGCTCGGTCTGAAAAGGCAGGCCATCCGCCGCCAACGCCCTGAGAATCGAGGGGGGGCCGGCGATCAAGGCGTTGTCGATGGCTTGGCGGACCGCCACGGCCATCGGCGCGCCGTTCAACAGCGCTCCCCGGCCGACCGCGGCGACATAGGTCGCCTCCAGCGCGGGCATGTGCACGACACCGACGACGGGGCGGCCAGCCTCCACAAGCGCGATGCAGACGCCCCACCGGGGATCGCCGGCCATGAAGGCCCGCGTGCCATCGATGGGGTCGACAACGAAGACGCGACGCCGCGACAGGCGTTCCCGATCGTCGATTGTTTCCTCGGACAGCCAGCCGGCGTCGGCCTCGAGCAATGGCAAGCGCGCGCGCAGAAAATCATCGACGCGACGATCCGCCTCGGTCACCGGCGAGCCGCCTTCCTTGTGCTCGACGGCGGCCGTCGTGCGCTCGCCCCGCCTGAAATATGCAAGCGCGATATCGCCCGCTTCGCGCGCGAGTTGCGTCGTTCGCGCGACGAACGCCATGTCATCGAAGGGAATAGTCAAATGTTCGCCTTCCGCTTGCGGCGCCATCATGCCGCGTTAGCGGTCCCAAGCGCCAGCGGCAAGAGCGACAATCGCGATTAACGCAAGCGCGGCGCGTTGTGCCCGTAGGCGCCGTCCAGCCGCTGATGCGCGGGCATCGCCCCTTCGTCGGGAAACGGCGCGAAGCCCCGGGGGGCTCCCCAGGGCGACATGTCGCGGCGGGCGCGCGGATCAACCCTCAGCCGATCCATGACACGACCGCATGGCCCCGAAGGACCATAAAACAGCGATGACGCGCCACGTTCGCCGCACGCCGTCTCGGCGCGCGCGGCCGCGCCCACGACGGCCGCCATGGCGAAGGTCAGCGCCGCCAGAAAAGGGCGGCGGGCGAAAGTTCCGGTCATCCTGGTTCCCGAAATGGCGGCCCCGAACATTGCCGCGCGCGGCGACACTCATCACTCCAACATGATGGCAAGATCGTGATGCCGACGGTCTCCGGCGCGACGAATTCACCCATGTTGCGGCGGCGCATCACCCATCGAACCCCGCCAGTCGCCGAGCGCGGCCTGTACGACGGCCAAGGCCGCGACGGCCGCCGTATCCGCGCGGAGAATGCGCGGGCCCAGCGAAATCGGCAGGGCGCCCGGCAACGCGAGCAACATGTCGCGCTCGGCGGGATCGAATCCACCTTCCGGCCCAATCAGAACCGATATTGACGGAACACGGTCTTCACGGATCGCCCGACCCAGCGCGATCAGGGGGTCGGCCACGGGCGCGTCCTCGTCGCAGAACACGAGCAACCGCTCCTCCGGCAAATCCATGAGCACGCGATCGAGCGGAGCCGGTTCGTCGATGTCCGGCAGCGTGAGGATGCCGCATTGCTCGGCCGCTTCGATGGCGTTGGCGCGCACGCGGTCGAGGTTGAGCTTGTGAACCTGCGTGCGGCGGGTCAACACCGGACTCAGCTTGCCCGCGCCCATTTCGACCGCTTTCTGGATCATGTAGTCAAGACGAGCGTGCTTGAGCGGCGCGAAGAGGAGCCTCAAATCGCATGCGGCGGTCTGGGGGCGTTCCCGCGTTTCGAGCTCAAGCGCGATGTCACGCTTGCCGGCGAGCGCGAGTCTCGCCCGCCATTCCCCGTCGCGACCGTTGAACACGAGCAATCCGGCCCCCGCCTCGAGCCGCAGCACGTTTGACAGATAATTCGACTGGTCGCGATTGAGACCAACGCGCGCGCCCGCCGTGAGCGGCGCGTCGACAAACAGACGCCGCGTGGAGAAATCATACCGGGCCAAACGAACGCTCCATCATATCGACGCGAAACAGGAACTCAGCGCGCGGTGATCGTGCTGCGCAGGGCGACGGGATCCTCGATGTTGCGCAGGGTCTCGATGCTGGCGCCGGACCCCTTGATGGTGATCGCGCCATAGTTGAGCAGACGGCCCAGCAATGATTGTGTCACCGTGACGGTCTCGACCTTGTCCATGTTCATTTCGGCCGAATAGCGCGCGATGACGCCATGCTTGTAGATGACGCGTCGATCGGTGACGCCGATCTCGGTGCCCCACCGCAACAAGGCCACGTGAAGCGCGAAACCGACGCCGGCAATCGCGAGCGCGACAGCGCCGACTTCAAGCATGGTCCGCATGGCCGGCGTCGACGCGGGCGTCAACACAAGCCCCAGCGCCGGCGCGAGACAGACGAACGCCCGCCAGTATCCGATCCAGTGCAGGCGGCCCGTCATCAGCAGCTTTTCGCCGGGCTGCAGGACATGGCTGACATAGGACATGAATTCGACCTCCTCGACACCGTGTTGAATGTTACATTGGCTTTATGCCGTTCGATAGCGGCGCGGAGGAAACCGCCGGACGTTCGACCTTGCCAGCCCGAAAACGCGCACTTAAACATTCATTCCCCGGGGATGATCCGCCATGTCTCAGCCAGCCGATCTCATTGACTTCCACGCGGCGCCCGCCGCGCGTCATCGGACGGTGGCCGTGCGGATCGGCGAGGGGCAGGGCGCGGTGATGGTGGGCGGCGACGCGCCCATCGTCGTGCAGTCCATGACGAATACCGATACGGCCGACGTGGAGTCGACCGTCGCGCAGATCGCGGCGCTGGCGCGAGCCGGCTCGGAGATCGTCCGCATCACGGTCGACCGCGACGAGGCGGCGGCCGCGGTGCCGCGCATCAAGGACAGGCTGCTGGGCATGGGCGTGACGACGCCACTCGTCGGCGATTTTCATTATATCGGCCACAAGCTGCTGGCGGAGCATCCGGCCTGCGCGCGCGCTCTCGACAAATACCGCATCAACCCCGGCAACGTCGGCTTCAAGGACAAGAAGGATCGCCAGTTCGCCGCCATCGTCGAGCAGGCGATCGAACACGGCAAGGCCGTGCGGATCGGCGCGAACTGGGGTTCGCTTGATCAGGAATTGCTGACCGGCCTGATGGATCGCAATTCGAAATCCGCGCGCCCGCTCGACGCCCGCGCGGTGACGCGCGAGGCGCTTGTTTGCTCGGCCCTGTGGTCGGCCGAACGCGCCGAGGAAATCGGGCTGCCCCGCGACCGGATCATCCTGTCGGCCAAGGTTTCCGCGGTGCAGGATCTGATCGCCGTCTACAAAATGCTGGCGGCGCGATCCGATCACGCGCTGCATCTTGGCTTGACCGAGGCCGGCATGGGTTCGAAGGGCATTGTGGCCTCGTCGGCGGCCATGGGCATCCTGTTGCAGGAAGGCATTGGCGACACGATCCGCGTCTCCTTGACGCCTGAGCCCGGCGGCGACCGCACGCTTGAGGTGACCGTGGCGCAGGAACTGCTGCAGACGATGGGATTTCGCACCTTCGTGCCGCAGGTCGCCGCGTGTCCCGGCTGCGGCCGGACGACGTCGACGGTGTTTCAGGAACTGGCCCGCGACATTCAGGGTTATCTGCGCGACGAGATGCCCGGCTGGAAAGCCCGGTACCCCGGCGTCGAGACGCTCAATGTCGCCGTCATGGGCTGCATCGTGAATGGCCCCGGCGAATCCAAGCACGCGGACATCGGCATCTCCCTGCCCGGCACGGGCGAGGCGCCGGCCGCGCCAGTATTCATCGATGGCAAAAAGGCGATGACCCTCCGCGGCGCCGGGATCGCCAATGAATTCAAGCTCATCGTGACCGATTATATCGAAAAACGGTTTGGCGGCGCCTGATGGCCGCTCAGGGCGCGGCGGGCAGAAAATAGAGCCTGAATGTCCAGGAGCCGGCGCCAATCGCCGGCCAGGGCCGAACACTGACCGTCGCCCGGTCGAGCGTAGAGGCGTCAAGCTTTTCATTCAGCGCGAAGCCATCGGGCGATAGAACCAGTCCGCCGCCCCGACAGGCGGCCATGGCGGCCGCGGCGTCGGGCAGGGGATCGAGATCCCCGCCTGATGGAATTGGGTCCAGATACAGCATCGTCGCCAGCGCGAACGACCTGTTGGGCGTCAGCAGGCAGGGGATCGGCGCGCCGCCAGACCGGGCGCGCCACAATGACTGGACCTGCCCGGTGAAATCGCGGCCATCGAGGGAATAGGCCGCCACCGGATGACCCATCGCCGCGCGACCAAGCAGGAAAAGCGCGAAGGCAACCGCCAGCGCGCCTGAAACGCCGGCGGCGCGCGCCGCGATCGCGCGGGGCGACACCGTGATCCCCTCGGCCGCGCGGGCGAAAACAAGGGCCACGCCGACGGCCACGCCCGGCATGAGAGGGATCAGCCAGCCCTGACGCAGGATTTGGCCGCTGGCGAAGCCAAGCGCGACCATGATGGCAATGGGCGTCGCGATCAGCAGCCAGCCCAATCGCGACACGGCGTCTGAAACCAGCGCTGGTCGAGGCCTGCCGACGACAAGCCAGGCCAGCAGCGGCCCGACTAGGCACATCAGGACGCCATCGAGCAATTCGTTGAGGCTGTAGCCGAAGTCGCCGATCGTCCGCAGCGGTCGGTCGGCCGAGGCGTACAGCAAGGTTCGCCAGCCGTGTTGGTAATCCCACCAGAGGTGGGGCGCGAAGACCGCCAGCGCCAGCGCCGCGCCGACATAGCCGCGCGGATCGGTCCAGACCCAGCGAAAGCGCGCGACCACAAGCGCGAGAACCGCCAAAGTCATCAGGAAAAAGGCGGTCTGATACTTGGTCAGCAACGCCAGGCCCGCGATAACGCCGAGCGCGAGAATATCGGCGGTTCGACGCTTTTCGAAATACCGGAGACCAAGGAACAGGATCGCCGCGCCAAAGGGGATCGAGAGCGAGTTATGGTTGACCTGCGTCGCGAAAAATGTCGCGGGCGGCGAAGCGACATAGACCAGCGCGCCGAAGGCGGCCGCCCATTGCGAGGCGTAAATCCGGACCGTCAGCCAGATCAGGGCCGCGGACGCCAAAACGGTCGCCTGCGACAACAGCAGGAATTTCAGCATGCGGGAGCCCGGCAGGCCGACGACCAGCTTGAACAGCCAGACAACCAGCGGCGGGTGCTTGAAATAGCCCCAGTCCCAGTGGGTCGCCCACGACGTCGCCTCGACCGTATCGGTATGCAGGTTGCCCAGAAAGAGCAGCGGCGCGAGGCTCCAGATGATCGCGTGCGCGAGACAGGCGAGCGCGACCGCGCCGGCGAGGACGCGCGCCGGAACCCGCTGGGATGTATCCATCATCGAAGGCAGCTTCCCACCGCGCCGGGGAATGGACGCGGGGTGGCCATAGCCTTCCCGCCCGCGCCGAGGCAAGTGGCGGGCCGGGAATGTCGAATCCGGACCGCCAACGGCTGGACAGACTTCGCGTTGTCTGGTATCCGCCGCTCCCACGGTTAGGTGCGCCGGTCGCGCCTGGTTTCCTGTTTTTCGGTCTTGGGCAAGGCTCGTCCGGAGCGCGCGCCCCAACGCAAGGAATAACGAGTGCAAGTTCTCGTTCGCGACAACAATGTCGATCAGGCCCTCAAGGCCCTGAAGAAAAAGATGCAGCGCGAAGGCATCTTCCGCGAGATGAAGCTGCGCGGCCATTACGAGAAGCCGTCGGAAAAGCGCGCCCGCGAAAAGGCCGAGGCCGTCCGCCGCGCCCGCAAGCTGGCCCGCAAGAAGATGCAGCGCGAAGGCCTGCTGCCGGCCAAGCCGAAGCCCGAAATCGGCGCCCGCCGCTAGATTTCGCCGCAAGCGACTATCTTGGCCAATAGTTACCCGGCGCCCCCGACAATCTTCGTGGGGCGCTGTTTGTTTTGGCAATGTCCTGTTATTGGTTGGTCTGGCAATCGGTTATTCGCCGCCGAGCGTTTCGACCCGGCCGCGCGCAGGCTTCGGCTATCATGAGGCAGTTCCCCGCCATGGTCCGCTCCCTCCCCCAAATCCCGCCCTATCGATTCGGCTTCGTCGCCGCGTCCTTCATCATAGCGCTTGGCTTGTCGGGATGCGCGGACGGGGGCGCGCTAGGCAATGGACCGCGGATCGCCGAGGTGGAGGCGCCGGACGCTTCCTTTCAGGATAACATCGCCTCGCTGACGGATGTCATCCGACGCAACCCCAACAGTTCCGAGGCCTACAACACCCGCGGCGCCGCCTACGCGAAGGTCGGGCGCTATCAGGAAGCGATCGCCGATTTCGGACAGTCGATCAAGCTCAACCCGAACGACGCTTCCGCCTTCACGAACCGCGCCCTCGCCGAACGGCAAATCAATCAGAATGACGCCGCGCTCGCAGACTATGGCCGGGCGATCGCAGCCAATCCAAACCACGCGCCCGCCTATCTGGGGCGCGCCAATCTATTGCGGTCGCGCGGCAGCCTCGACGAGGCGATGGCTGACCTCGACAAGGCGATCAAGCTCAATCCCGAGGGCGCGCAAGCGTTTCACGCGCGTGGATTGATCCATCAGCGCAACGGCGATCACGCCCGCGCGATCACCGATTTCGACAACGCCATCGATCGCGATCCCTTCGCGGCGGCGCCCTATATCGCGCGTGGCCAGAGCCTGACCGCCACCGGCAAATTTGATCTGGCGATCGAGGATTTCAACGCCGCGCTCAACGTCGACAACAAGAACGCCGACGCCTGGTCCGGCCTCGGTCTCGCCTATGAGCGTCAGGGCAACAAGATGAAGGCGAGCGAATCCTATGGTCGCGCGCTTGTCGTCGATCCCGGCAACAAACAGGCGCACGACGGACAATCACGGGTCGGTCGCGCCTGATTTTTCGATGTCGTGACGGTCGCGCCGATGACGCGACCAGCCGTCAGTGGCCGAGCGCCTTGACGATGTTCTCGACCATCTTCTTCGCGTCGGCGAAGAGCATCATCGTGTTGTCCTTGAAAAACAACTCGTTTTCGACACCCGCGTAGCCAGAGCCCATGCCGCGCTTGATGAAGAGCACGGTCTTTGCCTTCTCCACGTCGAGGATCGGCATGCCGTAAATGGCCGATTTTGGATCGGTCTTGGCGGCGGGATTGGTCACGTCGTTCGCGCCGATCACGAAAGCCACGTCGGCCTGCGCGAATTCCGAATTGATGTCCTCGAGTTCGAAAACCTCGTCGTAGGGCACGTTGGCCTCGGCCAGCAGGACGTTCATGTGACCGGGCATGCGACCGGCGACCGGGTGGATGGCGTATTTGATTTCAACGCCTTCCTTCTTGAGCATGTCGGCCATTTCGCGCAGCGCGTGCTGCGCCTGCGCCACCGCCATGCCGTAGCCCGGCACGATGATGACCTTCGCGGCGTTCTTCATCATGTAGGCGGCGTCGTCCGCCGAGCCCTGTTTGACGGGACGCGTTTCCACCGCGCCCGCGGCCGCTTCCGTCTCGCCGCCAAAGCCACCCAAAATGACCGATACGAACGAACGGTTCATGCCCTTGCACATGATGTAGCTGAGGATCGCGCCGGAGGAGCCGACGAGCGCGCCGGTGATGATCAGCGCGAGATTGCCCAGCGTGAAGCCGATACCGGCGGCCGCCCAGCCCGAATAGGAGTTGAGCATGGAGACGACGACCGGCATGTCCGCGCCGCCGATCGGCACGATCAGCAACACGCCGAGCGCCAGCGACACCAGCACGATCAGCCAGAACAGCGCGTGGCTTTCCGTCGCCATGAACGAGCCGATGAGGATCACAAGCGCCGCGGCGAGGGCGATGTTGATGGCGTGGCGCTGCGGCAACATGATCGGCTTGCCGGACATGCGCCCGTCCAGCTTCAGGAAGGCGATGATCGAGCCGGTGAAGGTGATCGCGCCAATCGCCAGACCCAGCGACATTTCGATCAGGCTCGCGCCGTGGATCGTTCCGGGCGCGCCGATGCCGAACGCCTGCGGCGCGTAGAGCGCGCCGGCCGCCACGAGCACGGCGGCCAGACCAACCAGCGAATGGAACATCGCCACGAGTTGCGGCATGGCCGTCATCTGGACGGTGCGCGCGCGCCAGGCGCCGATTCCGCCGCCGATGCCGATGCCGAGAATGGCCAGCAACCAGCCCGAAAAGCCCGACGGCGGACGCAACAACAGCGTCGTCAGCACGGCGATGCCCATGCCCACCATGCCGAACATGTTGCCCTGACGCGAGGTCGATGGATGCGACAGGCCGCGCAACGCGAGAATGAAAAGAACGCCGGAGACGAGATAGAGAAGGGCGGCGAGGTTCGCGCTCATGGGCTCAGCCCTTCTTCTTGTACATGGACAGCATTCGCTCGGTCACGAGGAACCCGCCGAAAATATTCACCGACGCGAGGATCAGCGCGAAGAAGCCAAACACGCGCGCCCAAAGCGGCCCGTCGCCCGCCTCCGCTCCGGCGTCGACGCCGACAGACAACAGGGCGCCGACAACGATGACCGAGGAAATGGCGTTGGTGACCGACATCAGCGGCGTATGCAACGCCGGCGTCACGGACCAGACGACGTAATATCCAACGAAGATCGCGAGGGCGAAAATCGCCAGACGGAACACGAAGGGATCGATCGCGCCGCCGGAAGCCGCGTGCGCGGCGTCGCCCGCCAGACCCGCGACCTGATCGGAATAGGTTTCGGCCGCCTTGCGGACCGTTTCGATGAATTGCTGCGTCGCCTCGTTGGCCATCGTCGCCCTCTCCGGGTTGGGCTAATCGAACATCACACGGCTTGGCCGGGTTAAACCTTGGGCTGAAAATTCGGATGGACGATCGCGCCATCGCGTGTCAGCAGGGTCGCCTTGACCAGTTCGTCGTCCCAGTTGGGCGCGAAGGTCTTCTTTTCCTTGTCGACCAGTGTATCGACAAAGGCCAGAAGGTTGCGGGCGTAGAGGCTGGAAGCCGTCGCCGGCAAACGTCCGGCGATGTTGAGATGCCCGACGATCTTGACGCCGTTGTCGGTAACGAACACCTCGCCCGGTTTCGCCAGTTCGCAATTGCCGCCTCGCTCGACGGCGAGATCGACGATGACGGATCCCGGCCGCATCGAATGCACCATGTCGGCGGTGATGAGCTTGGGCGCGGGTCGACCGGGGATCAGCGCGGTGGTCACGACGATGTCCTGCTTGGCGATATGCGCGGCGGTGAGCGCCGCCTGCTTGGCCTGATATTCCCTGGACATTTCCTTGGCGTAGCCGCCGGCGGTCTGGGCCTGCTGGAATTCCTCGTCCTCGACCGCGAGGAACTTGGCGCCAAGCGACTCAACCTGTTCCTTGGTCGCGGGCCTGACGTCCGTCGCGGTGACGATGGCGCCAAGACGCCGCGCGGTCGCGATCGCCTGCAAACCGGCGACGCCAACGCCCATGATGAAAATCTTGGCGGCGGGCACCGTGCCGGCGGCGGTCATCATCATCGGCAGGGCGCGCCCGTATTCGGCCGCGCCATCGATCACGGCGCGATAGCCCGCGAGATTGGCCTGCGAGGAGAGGACATCCATGACCTGCGCGCGGGTGATGCGCGGCATCAATTCCATGGCGAAGGCGCTGACGCCGGCGTGGGCCAATTCGGCGAGCGCGGCGTCGGCGCCATAGGGGTCCATGATGGAGATGACGGCGGCGGCGCGCGCGACGCCCGTCAGGGCGCTCGCGGCGGGTCGGCGCACGGTCAGCACGACGTCGGCGCCAGCAAGGGTCGCGGCGGCGTCAGGCTCGACCTTGGCGCCGGCCGCGGCGTATTCTGCGTCCGTGACGCCAGACGTCAGACCCGCGCCCGCCTGAATGGCGACTTCGGCGCCTAGAGCCGAAAGCTTCTTCACGGTCTCGGGCGTCGCGGCCACCCGGGATTCACGGGGGTCGGTTTCCGAAGGCACTGAAATGCGCATCTGTGGGCTCCGTTGGGAGCCGGAATTTTCCGGCGCCGTCTAGCGGTATGACCAAGACCCTTGCCGCGTCGCGCCCAAATGTTGGCGCGACAACCGGAACGCCGTCAGAGGAGCGTGACGGCCATGAAGATCAGGAGGGCGACCACGAACACGACGCCGAATTTCGTGAAGGTCAGAAACCCGGCATAGGTGCGATCGTGCTCGGCGTAATCCATGTCGGGATGCCCGCTCGCGGCGACTTCATTGCTAGCCATAAATGCCTCGTTCAAAGGTGTTTCGTTTCCTGATTAGCCGAAAGGCGCGAGCTCGGCAATCGGGCGCGAGGGCTCATTCGGCCGCCGCGCCATGATCCGTCAGCCCGACCCGATCAAGCAGCGCGGTTTGGCGGCCGGCGACGGCGTCGACCGAAAAACCATCGCCGATCACCGCCTCGAACAGACGATGAAAATTCAGCCGCGCGTCGAGCCGCAGAAACGCCGCGCCCAGCCCGATCGCCGCCCGATCCATGAAGACGAATTCGCGGGGAATTGTCAGGGGGCCCTTTTGCTTCAGAGCCATGTGGACCGTGTAGGCCTCGCGCCGCCCGTATTTCGACGGCTCGACGCCATCGGCGATGGTGCGAACGCGATCCTCGAGCAGCGGCCCATAAATGAATCGCGCCCAGATGTTGAGGATCTCGATGAGATCCTTGCGCAGACCCTTGAAACCCCAGGTTTCATAGGCATGAACGACCCGCGCGGGATCGTCGTGCATCAGACCCTTGTAAAGATCGACGACGCCACCAACGAAGCTGGGCGGAAACACCCTCACGCAGCCATAATCCAGCAGGTTGATGCCGCGCCCGCCCTCGAAGACGGTGTAGTTGCCGAGGTGCGGATCGCCATGAATGACGCCGAACTGGCCAAAGGGCTTCCACCAGGCGCGATACATGGCGAGGGCGATCTGATTGCGAGTCTCCTGCGACGCCTTCTGAAAATCGACCAACCGCTCGCCCTCGAGCCATTCCTGCGTCAAAAGACGCCGCGTCGACAGGTCCGCGACAATGCCGGGCACCCGGACCATGGGCTCATCCGCCAGAACATCGGCATAGAGCGCGGCGTGCTTCGCCTCGCGGGCGTAATCGAGTTCCTCGCGGACCCGCGCGCCGATCTCCTTGGCCATTTCACGGGTGTCGATGGCGGTGTCCATGCGACGATGCAGGGAAAACAGCACATCGAGCTGCGCGAGATCGGCCTCGACCGCCGAGGCCATGTCGGGATATTGCAGCTTGCAGGCCAGATTGCTTCCATCGAGCGAAACAGCGCGATGCACCTGCCCAAGGGAAGCGGCGGCCGCCGGCTTCACGTCGAAGGAGGCGAAGCGGTCGCGCCAACCATCGCCCAGTTCCGCCCGCATGCGGCGGACGACGAAGGCGGACCCCATGGGCGGCGCATCGGCTTGCAGCTTTTGCAATTCCTCGGCGAATTCCGGCGGCAGCAGATCGGGCACCGTCGCCATCATCTGCGCGACTTTCATCATCGGGCCCTTGAGCGAGCCCAGCGCGCGGGACAAGGCTTCGGCGTTCGCCGCGCCCCCCATAGCGCCGCCTGTCAGACGGGTGGTCGCCAGCCGGGCCGCGACGCCGCTCATGTTAATGCCGACGCGGGCGTATCGCGCGGCGCGCGCTGAAAACCGGTCCGCCTCGTCGTCACGGGTCATGCGATCATATCCCTGCGCGGCCACGCGCGTGGCGGTACACCGTTGGCTTGAACTGGCCGGCGCCGCGTGTTACCGAGCCCCCGATGTAGTGGGAAACGCCCTTAATTCAAGCGGATAATCTCGCCGAGGCCATCCGCGCGGGCATGTGTTCTGGAGATTTTCGATGACTGATCAAGGCAATGGCGTGAATCCGGAACAACTGCCGCAGTTGAACGTTCTCGCGCAGTACATCAAGGACATGTCCTTCGAAAACCCGCACGCGCCGCAGTCGTTGTCGCCGCAGGAACAGGGCCCGAATATCAACATTCAGGTCAATGTGAACGCGCGCCAGATGACCGAGAGCGAGTTCGAGGTGAATCTGGTGATGGAAGGTTCCGCCCAGTCCAAGGACACGACGCTTTTCAAGTTCGAGCTGGATTACGCCGGCATCTTCCGCCTGCGCAATATTCCCGCGGCGGAATTGCAGCCGGTCGTGATGATCGAATGCCCGCGCCTGTTGTTCCCCTTCGCCCGTCAGATCATCGCGGACGCGGTTCGCAACGGCGGCTTCCCGCCCTTGTTCATCGATCCCATCGATTTCATGGCGTTGTATCGTCAGCGGTTGGCCGAAGTTCAGCCCGCCAACGGCCTGCCGAGCTGAAAATCACGACTTCACGGGCCCGGCGACATAGCGGTTCCAGATCGCCTTGTCGCCGAGCTTGCCGCGAAAGGCCGCGTGCGCCTCGACATCGGCTTGGGTCAACGGCGACTCGAGTTGCGCGGCGCGCGGCGCGACCGTTTGCTTGCCGAGCGCCACTTTCTTGCGGGTTTCCGACGACAGGGCGAATGTCGTCTGCCGGCCTCCCATCAATTCCGTGTAAAGTTCCGCCAGGATTTCGGCGTCAAGCAGCGCGCCGTGCTTGGTCCGACGCGCGTTATCGATGCGATAGCGGGCGCAAAGCGCGTCCAGTGAATTCGACGCGCCCGGATGTTTCTTGCGAGCATAGGCCAGCGTATCGAAGACGCGATCGAACGATAGCGGCGGCGCGCCGGCGCGAATGAGTTCCGCGTTGATGAATTTCATGTCGAATTCAGCGTTGTGGATGATCAGTCGGGAATCCCCGATGAAATCCAGGAACTCGCCATACATGTTCTCGAACAGCGGCTTGCCCGCCAGGAATTCCGCCGACAGGCCATGAACGCGAAAGGCCTCCTCCGGCATGTCGCGTCGCGGATCGATATAGGAATGATATGACTGGCCAGTCGCGACCAGATTGAACACCTCGACACAGGCGATTTCGACAAGCCGATCGCCGGTGGCGGGATCAAGCCCGGTTGTCTCCGTATCGAGAACGATTTCCCTCATCGATCAACTCCGGTCGCGGTGGGTTGCATATTGGCGACGGCCTTCAGAATATCATCGACGCGCCTGCGCGCGGCCTCGACGCCGCGGCCCGTGTCGATCACGAAATGCGCGCGTCGCCGTTTTTCAGCATCCGGCGTTTGACGAGCCAGGATCCGCTCGAATTTTTCAGGATTCATGCCGGGTCTGGCGAGCACGCGCTCGCGTTGCGCGTCCGCCGACGCGGACACGACAACGATCACATCGACATGGGAGTCGCCGCCGATCTCGAACAGCAGGGGAATGTCCATCACGACGACTGGCGCGCCGGCCGCGCGGCTCCCGCGCAGAAAGCGCTCGCGCGCCTCGCCCACCACGGGATGAACGATGGCCTCGAGACGGCGCATCGCCGCGGGATCGTTCACCACGCGCGCGGAAAGCAGCGCGCGATCAACCCGCCCATCGACGATGACGCCGGGAAAGGCGGCTTCGATGACTGGAACGCCGCTCCCCGCGTAAAAGGCGTGAACGGCGGCGTCGGAATCATGCACGGGTGCGCCCGCGCTTTTGAACAGGGTCGCCGTGGTCGACTTGCCCATGCCAATCGAACCGGTCAGTCCGATAACGATCATCGCCGCATTCCATCCAACATGCCTCAGCCGATGATGTAGCCATCCCGCCGCAGGAAGGTCAAAATCGTGCTCTGGGGAAGACCCAGAATAGTCGCGTGCTCGCCTTCAACGCGCTCAAACAGGTGCGCGCCGAGTCCCTCGATTTGATAGGCGCCGACCGACCCAAGCACATCGTCGCCGGCCGCGTCGAGATAGGCGTCGAGAAACGCATCGCTGAAATCCCGCATCCACAGCCGCGCGGTGTCCAGTCCCGCGAATATAACGCGGTCATCGATGGCGATGGCCGCGGCCGAATGCAACCGGTGTTCGCGGCCCGACAGCGCGCGCAATTGATCGCGCGCCATTTCTCGCGAGGTGGGCTTGTTGAATCGCGCGCCGGGGAAATCAAGCGTCTGATCGGCCCCCAGCACGGGCATGCCGGGATGGAGATGTGAAACGCGCAGCGCCTTGGCCTCGGCCAGCGCGGCGGCGATGGCTGGAGCGTCGCCGCCCCGCTCAACAACGCCGCGTTCAATCGCGCGCTCATCAACGGCCGAATCAATGGCCAGAACCGGAAGTCCCAAGGATTCCAGCAAGGCCCGTCGCGTCGGACTTTTGGAGGCAAGCACAAGGGGATGCCGCCCGCGCCAGAGCGGCGTGCGTTTCGTTGACGTCATGACTGGGCGATGAACTTGATCTTGTGTTCCTTGTAGAGATCGATGATAGCCGCCGCCGTTTCCTCGATCGAACGACGCGTAACGTCTATTACGGGCCAGTCGTGCTGCGAAAACAGACGGCGGGAATGAGCGAGTTCCTCCGCGACAGACATGCGGTCGACGTAGGAGGTTTCCTGATCCGCGTTAAGCGCGAGCAACCGATTCTGCCGGATTTGTACGATGCGCTCGGCGGAAGCCACGAGCCCCACGACCAGAGGACCGCGCAGATCGTCAAGCGAAGCCGGCAAGGGCACGTTGGGGACCAACGGAACATTGGCGGTCTTGATGCCGCGGTTGGCCAGATAAATGCTCGTCGGCGTCTTGGACGTTCGGCTGACGCCCAACAGAACAACGTCGGCCTGATCAAGATTTTCAGGGAGCTGGCCGTCGTCATGCAGCATGGTGAAATTGAGCGCGTCGATACGCTTGAAGTAATCAGCGTTGAGCATGTGCTGCGCGCCCGGACGCGACGCCGACGCCGTGCCGAGATAGGCCTGAAACAGACTGAAAATAGGCTGCAAAACGGACAGACAAGGACTACCCATTTCGCGACAAGCGGTTTCCAGCCTGTTGGTCAGTTCGCCATCGACCAGCGTGTAAAGGACAACTCCCGGCGCGGCCTCGATCTCGGCGATGGCGCGCTCTAGCTGGGCAAGCGATCGAACGAATGGAAACACGTGCTCAATGGAGGCAACGCCCTGATACTGCGCGGCGACGGCGCGACTAACGGCGATCAGGGTTTCGCCCGTGGCGTCCGAAACCAGGTGGAGATGAAAATAGCTGCGGGTCATCAGGGAACTCCTCGTCTGTGAGGATAACACAGAGCCCGGTCCGGGCGCCTGTGGAAAGCAGCGCCGATTGTCCGCGCGGGAATCCCGGGAACGGCTTGCTCGTGTGATTCCGGCATGGACCGCCGATTTGGAAAATCCAAACGGGAAACGAATAAAACTTTATTCAAATATCTGAATTAACTCGTTTTATTTTTGTCCACGGCCTTATGCACAGTGCCTTTCCAAAGCGCGGCTCAAGGAGCCGCTTGTGGATTTGCGGTGGAGACAAAATTATCCCCGCAATCGCCATGCTCAAAAGAAGAATTAATTCAAATTAAGGGATTCTTTAAATGTCCCCACCATCCGCGCGACCGGCCTCAGGCCAACCGTTACGCTGAAAAGAGTTGATCGGAATACAAATCCGCATTATCGATTTGGTCCCTCCAATCCGAGCGACGCTGCGGCACGAGCTCGGACCTTTGCCCATCATTTTCTCGAAAAGACGTACAAGGCGCCATAACGTCTTCGCCGTCAGCCGGACCATAGCCATGAGCGAGATCAAGCTACAGGATCTGAAATCGAAGTCGCCGACCGAGCTTTTGGCTTTCGCCGAACTGCATGAGGTCGAAAACGCATCGATCATGCGCAAGCAGGAATTGATGTTCGCGATCCTCAAGCAGCTTGCCAGCCGCGATATCGAGATCGTCGGTGAGGGCGTTGTCGAGGTGCTTCTCGATGGATTTGGCTTTCTCAGATCTCCAGACGCGAATTATCTGGCCGGGCCAGACGATATTTATGTATCGCCATCGCAAATCCGGCGCTTTGGTCTCCGCACCGGCGATACAGTCGAGGGTTTGATACGCGGTCCGAATGAAGGTGAGCGGTATTTTGCACTGCTCAAAGTAAGCACGATTAATTTTGAAGACCCTGAAAAAGTCAGGCACAAAGTACACTTTGATAATCTTACGCCTTTATATCCTGATGAGCGACTTAAACTTGAAATCGAGGATCCCACGCGAAAGGATTTTTCGTCCCGGGTAATCGATATTGTCGCGCCCATCGGCAAGGGGCAACGTGCTTTGATCGTGGCGCCTCCGCGCACGGGTAAAACCGTGTTGCTGCAAAATATCGCGCAGTCGATCACGCTCAATCATCCTGGCTGCTACCTGATTGTGCTGCTCATCGATGAACGGCCGGAAGAAGTCACTGACATGCAGCGCTCCGTGAAGGGAGAGGTCGTTTCATCCACCTTCGACGAACCGGCTGTTCGGCATGTTCAAGTAGCTGAAATGGTTATCGAAAAAGCCAAACGTCTGGTGGAGCACGGAAGGGATGTCGTCATCCTGCTTGATTCGATCACGCGTCTTGGCCGCGCCTACAACACCGTCGTACCCTCCTCAGGCAAGGTTTTGACGGGTGGCGTGGACGCCAATGCCCTTCAGCGGCCAAAGCGGTTTTTCGGCGCCGCCCGAAACATTGAGGAAGGCGGATCCTTGACGATTATCGCGACCGCGCTGATCGATACAGGATCTCGCATGGATGAGGTCATTTTCGAAGAATTCAAGGGCACCGGCAATTCGGAGATCATTCTGGATCGCAAGGTCGCCGACAAGCGTGTCTTTCCCGCCATCGACATCACGCGTTCCGGCACGCGCAAGGAAGAATTGCTTGTCCCGCCGGACGTCCTCAAGAAAATGTATGTGTTGCGACGCATTCTCAATCCCATGGGTACGGTCGACGCAATCGAGTTCCTTCTTGGGAAGTTGCGCGAGACGCCCAAGGGCAATGCAAGTTTCTTCGACTCCATGAATACGTAAGCGCGCCGCTGAATTTTTGGGTTTGGCGGCGCCAGCCGGTACAAGACGCCATGGATACGATTTTCGCGCTCGCCAGCGGCGCTCCGCCGTCCGCCGTATCCGTTATTCGTGTCAGTGGACCTATCGCCCTTACGGTGGCCAATACCCTTGCTTGTCGTACGTTTCGACCGCGCGTCGCGACGCTCGCCGAGCTGAAGTCGCCCGGCGGTCTCGGAACGATTGATCAAGGGCTTGTAATCGCCTTTCCCGGGCCCAACAGCTTTACTGGAGACGATCTGGTCGAGTTTCAGACGCATGGCAGTCGCGCCGTTGTGCGAACCATGTTTGAGTGTTTGGGAAAGTTGGGATGTCGACCTGCCCGACCTGGAGAATTTACTCGCCGGGCGTTTCTGAATGGCAAGCTTGACCTCACTGCTGTCGAAGCGCTCGGTGACCTGATCGATTCGGAAACGGAATTACAGCGACGCCAGGCCATTACAGGTCTGACTGGAAAGCTTTTTTCCACGATTGGCGGTTGGCGGGCGCAATTGTTGGAAATGCTGACCACGCTTGAAGCGGTGATCGATTTCGTCGACGAAGGCGATATTCCTGAATCAATTCAAAATGATATTTCATTCAAACTTGCCAAACTCGACGCCGACATCGTTGGCGTATTGGCATCCAGCGTGAGAGGGCAGGCGATTCGGGATGGATTGACCGTCGTTATTCTGGGGCCGCCAAACGCGGGTAAATCCGCCTTGATGAACGCCATTGCAGGCCGCGACGTAGCCATCGTCTCGGCGCGCGCGGGTACGACCCGCGACCCGCTCGAAATCAGGATCGAACTAGACGGCTTACCCGTGACATTCGTCGATACAGCCGGTCTCCGTGAAGCCTCGGACGAGATCGAACGCGAAGGGATCAGACGGGCGCGTGCTCGATCCGAAAAGGCAGATCTGATATTATGGCTGTCGGAAGGCGATGATTTTGCGCCATCGTATTTGCGCGATCGGCCAGTTTTGAATGTGCGGACAAAAATTGACGTCGATGACGCTCGTCCAGCCGGGTTCGACCATTTTATTTCAACGGTATCGAGCCTTGGTGTTGCCGAGTTGCTCAACAATATCGGTCTTGCGCTGAAGCTGGGTAGCGCCGGTTTTGAACCGTCCCTGGTGACTCGATCTCGCCAAAAGGCTCAGATTGAGCGCGCGCTGGTTTGCATTCGGGAGGCTCGCCGGGCGGATCTGGATGTAGAGTTGATCAGTGAAGAGCTTCGACGAGCATCCGCGGAATTGGACGGTCTTGTGGGCCTGATCAATTCCGAGGATATCCTGAACGAGGTTTTCAGAACGTTTTGCCTGGGGAAGTAGAGTGTTTCACGTGAAACATTTTGATTCGGAAACGAAGCGATTCAAGATAGGGATCGGATGGCAATGACTCGATCTTATGATGTCATCGTTATTGGCGCTGGCCACGCGGGATCCGAAGCAGCCGCCGCGTCGGCGCGGATGGGAGCCCGTACCGCCCTGATCACCAATACGGTCGCTGATATCGGTGTGATGTCGTGCAATCCGGCCATTGGCGGCCTGGGCAAGGGACATCTGGTGCGAGAGATCGACGCGCTCGACGGACTCATGGGTCGGGTCGCGGACAAGGCAGGAATTCAGTTTCGTCTCCTTAATCGATCAAAAGGTCCGGCGGTGCGAGGGCCCAGGGCGCAGATTGATCGACGTCTGTATCGACTTCGGATGGCGGAGGAGTTTGCCGCCATGTCCAATATCGATATCATCGAGGACGAAGCGACGGAAATTCAAATTGTAACCGGCAAAATTCAGGGAATTGTTACCCGTTCCGGCAAACGATTCGGATGCGGTTCGCTGGTAATCGCAACCGGCACGTTTTTGCGCGGCCTGATGCATTTCGGGGATAGTCAAAGGCAAGGCGGGCGGATTGGCAGCGCACCGAGCAATTGTCTGTCCGCAAGTTTTCTTGACGCCGGCTTCGCGCTCGGTCGACTGAAAACAGGTACGCCACCCCGGCTCGACGGCAAGACAATCAATTGGAGTGTGACCGAGCCACAAGCAGGCGATTCGGAGCCGGAACCATTTTCGGTGCTGACCTCGAATATCGAAACCCCCCAGGTCTTTTGTCATATCACCCGAACGACCGAAGAGTGCCATCGCGTCATTCGCGATAATATCCACCGAGCGCCAATGTATTCCGGCGCTATTTCCGGGCGCGGGCCAAGGTATTGCCCGTCCATCGAGGATAAGGTTGTTCGTTTTCCGGATCGGGTGAGCCACCAGATATTTCTGGAGCCCGAAGGCCTCGACACGGACCTTATCTATCCGAATGGCATTTCGACGTCCCTGCCATTGGATGTTCAGGAGTCGTTTCTCAAGACCATTCCGGGTTTGGAGACCGCTGTCATCACCCAACCCGGGTATGCAATCGAGTATGATTTCGTCGACCCCCGCGAACTCAAGCCAACTTTGGAGACGCGCCGAATTTCCGGCCTGTTTTTGGCCGGTCAGATCAATGGGACGACCGGGTACGAGGAAGCCGGGGCGCAAGGCCTTGTCGCAGGACTTAATGCCGCCGCTATGGCGGCAGGTTCCAACGAAATCATCTTTGATCGGGCCGAGTCCTATATCGGCGTCATGATCGACGATCTGATCGTTCACGGTGTGAGCGAGCCCTATCGGATGTTCACGTCACGGGCTGAATTTCGCCTGAGTCTGCGCGCCGATAATGCAGACCAGCGGCTCACGGAGCGTGGCATTGAGATTGGTTGTATCGGCCGAAACCGGATCGATTTCCATCGATCGAAAATGGCGAAACTGAATGGCGCCCTGCGTCTTCTCCATGAACTTTCAGCCACGCCGTCGCGGGTGCTTAAAGCGGGTGCCGCCGTCAACCAGGACGGTATTCGACGTAGCGCTTTTGATCTTCTGGCTGGCTCGGCGGTCAACTTCGAGCATCTCGTCGCGATCTGGCCTGAGCTGGCGACGATCGATTCGGATACGGTTCGTCAGATTGAAAACGACGCCAAATACAGCGTTTATCTCGAACGGCAAAAGTCCGACATCGAGGAGTTGCGTCGAAGCGAAGCGCTGAGAATTCCCGACGACTTCGACTTTTCGGCCATTTCCGGCTTGTCCGCTGAAATAACCCAGAAACTAGTGGCGGTAAGCCCGACGACGTTTGGGCAGGCGTCGCGGATCGAGGGCATCACACCCGCCGCCATGTCCACACTGGTCAGTCACTTGAAGAGACAGGCCGCCGCGGCGCGCGTCGGGCGGAGCGCCTGAGATGTCGACCGGACAGTTGGCGCCTGACGTCAATGTTTCACGTGAAACATGGGACCGCCTTTGCATCTATGAAAATCTGTTGCGGCGGTGGCAAACCAGAATCAATCTCGTGTCGAATTCGACACTGGATGCCCTTGTGCATCGTCATTTCGCCGATAGCGCGCAGATTCTGCCCTACGTCCCCACAGCCAAAATTTTCGCCGACATGGGTTCTGGCGCTGGCTTTCCCGGTTTGGTCTTGGGTATCCAGCTTGTGGAGCGATCTGATGGCCAGGTACATCTGATCGAAAGCGACGCCAAGAAATGCGCCTTTCTCCGGGAAGTCATCCGGGAAACCAGCGCCAGGGCTGAGGTTCATCGCGGTAGGGTCGAGGACATATTACCGACACTGCGCGTGGATGTCGTAATGGCCCGAGCGCTGGCCTCCTTGTCCAAGCTGCTTGATTACGCCGCGCCGAGTATTCGGAATGGCGCTACGGGCGCGTTTTTAAAGGGACAAGACGTCCACGCTGAATTGACCGGCCTTGGTCCGCATAGTAGCCTGAAATTTGAAATTCACCCGAGCAAGACGGACCCCAAGGGAGCGCTCGTCCTTGTCAGACGTCCGGATGAATAAAGCCGACAGGATCGACGCCAGTGCCAAATGATCCCCGGGTTCGGGTACTCGTGATAGCCAATCAAAAGGGCGGCGTGGGCAAGACCACCACCGCCATTAATCTTGGCACGGCATTGGCCGCGATTGGCGAGGAAGTCCTGATCATCGATCTGGACCCGCAGGGTAACGCCTCGACCGGGCTGGGTATCGAACGGAAGTCCCGGGTCGTGTCGACCTATGATGTTCTGGTGGGCGACGCGACATTGCGCCGGGCAATCCTGCCTACGGCTGTTCCCCGGCTGCACGTCGCGCCTTCGACGCTCGATTTGCTGGGAGTCGAGCTCGAGATTTCCGCCCATGGCGATCGCGCCTTCAAGCTACGTCGGGCCGTCGCGGAATTGCTCGACACCGCGCAAGCGGACGAGTGTCGTTTCACCTACATCCTCGTCGACTGTCCGCCGTCGCTGAACCTTCTCACGATCAACGCATTCGCGGCGGCTGATAGCGTTGTCGTCCCCATGCAGTGCGAATTTTTCGCCCTCGAGGGACTGTCGCAGCTCATTTCCACGGTCGATCAGGTCAAGGAGACGCTTAATCCTGGCCTTACGATCCATGGTGTCGTCCTGACGATGTTTGATCCGCGCAACAATCTGGCGTCTCAGGTTGTCGCGGATGTGCGGCAATTCATGGGCGACAAGGTTTACGACACGATCATCCCGCGCAACGTCCGCGTGTCCGAGGCCCCTTCGCATGGCAAGCCGGTTTTGCTCTACGATCTGAAATGCACGGGAAGTCAGGCCTATCTCAAGCTCGCCTCGGAAGTCATCCAGCGCGAGCACAAATTGCGCGCCGCGTGACCCGATCCGGAGCTATGAGTTTCCATGGTTGATGAACAACGTCCGAGGCTGGGACGCGGTCTTGCCGCCTTGCTCGGCGACGCTCAGCCGGAATCCGCGCCGCCGCCAGATCGCGGCGTTCGTCGCATTCCCATTGAGTGGCTCCGGCCCAACGCTCGCAATCCGCGCAAATCCTTCGCGGATGACGCCCTGGAGGAACTCGCGGACTCCATCCGGGAGAAAGGGCTGATTCAGCCAATTCTGGCTCGTCCCGTCGATAATTCCGGGCGTGGTTTCGAGATTATCGCCGGAGAACGCCGTTGGAGGGCGTCGCAGCGCGCGGGCTTGCACGATGTGCCGGTTGTGGTTGTCAGCGCGACGGATCGGGAGTCACTTGAACTCGCGATCGTCGAAAACGTGCAACGCGCAGACCTGAATCAGGTCGAGGAAGCGCGCGGCTACGAACAGCTTATGTCGGAATTTGGGTATACACAGCTCGATCTGAGCAAGATTATCGGCAAAAGCCGAAGCCACGTCGCCAATACGTTGAGGTTGCTCAATCTGCCGGCTCCCGTGCTCGATCTTGTTGAGTCCAATCTGATCTCAGCGGGTCATGCGCGTTCGTTGCTGAATTTTGAAAACCCGGAAGCCATTGCTCGCCGCATTGTCGAGGAAAAGCTGAGCGTTCGCGATGTCGAGGATCTCGCCCGTCACAAGGATGTTCCCGACGCAGGCGCGGATACGCACAAAAGCCCGACCGCTACCCGGTCGGTCGATCCGAACATCGCCGATCTCGAGCGCACCCTGTCGAATGTCCTGGGTATGAAGGTTGAAATCACCCACAAGGGCGAGAGTGGGGCCGTGCGCATTCGATACGCCAACATCGATCAATTCGATTCAATCTGCGATCGATTGCTGCATAAGCCCTGACGCCATTGGCGTTATCGGCGCTTCATCCGGAACGCCACGCCCCACAGGGTCCGCAAGCTTGTCGCTTCATCCATCGCGGGCTCCCGCCGCGCTCGCGATATCGCGTCCTGCACGACAGTGATGGACTGAAGCGCCGCCGCGCTCGATGCCCTGTTCAGGATATCGGGCATGAAACCACGCAATGCGCCGGCGCTTCGCGTGGCTCTTTCGACGGCGTATGACCGTCCGTTGCCACTTTCAATGTCGACCAGCGCCCGGTGCGTCTGCAGTAGACCTCGCAAGCAGGTGCCGAGCATGGCGGAAGGGTCGACGCTCGCCAGGGCGCGAACGCCCTCCGTCGTAGCGAGTTGCAGGTTGCCCATCATGGCGGCTGCGATGGCCGGTTCGCCTAACCGTGGGGCCGCATCCGCGACAATGGCCTCGACGTCCTTCAGTTCAATTCGAGGTTGATCGCCCATGTAGAGGATCAGCTTTTCGACCTCGCCGCGCGACATCCGCCGGTCGATGCCCAGCGCGGTTGTCAAATGTTCGAGCGCCAGGGGGTCGATCTCGAGTCCGGCGGCGGCGATCTGATCGGCGGCGAATTTGCCGATGTCCGTTTCGGTGTCCGCCTCGCACTCGATCGCGAAGGCCAATTTGTGCCGTTCGCAAACTTGCCGGACCTGAGAATCCTTGCGGAGCGTCGCCGCGCGGATAGCGATTGTCGTCGTGGGGTTCGGCGATTCAAGACATAGGCGAATAGCGTCGCCGAAATCCTTGCCGCCTGCGTCGATACGGATAACCCGCCGCGCGTGAAACATTCCGATGGCGTTCCACTCGTCAAGCAACACGCCTGGGTCGCCGGCGATATCATCGCCATTCAGACGTACAGCCTGAAACGGATCTTCAGGATGATCGACGGAGTGTTTGATGATTTCGCGGACGCGCTCGTCAATCAATCCATGATCGGCGCCGTGAACCAGAAAGATCGAGCCGCCCGCGCCATGGGCGGCGATTATTTTTTCCGCATCCTGACCGCGCGTGACGACCATGTATCAGTCCTTCGCGACCAGGGCCGCGGCGATACGCGTGCGAATCTGGTCGGCGAGGACTTTGGCGCCGCGTATTTCCGCGTCGCGCGCGGCCCGGATATTCGCGAACCGCTGACTGGAACGATCGTAATCCTCCGTCACGAAAGCCGTACCCGACGTGATCTCCCGCGATGTTTCCGTCGAGATGAGACGATAATCCGCGTCGATACCGATGATCGCGGCGGTCGCCCGACCGCTGACGGTATCAACCAGCGGTGTCTGGACGCGTTCACGCAATGTCACCGTCAGCCGGTACTTTTGATCGACGGGCGCGCCGCCACCGTGAAACGCGAACGTCAGTTCGTTCGTCAGGTAATAGCCGAGACGGTCAGGAATGGGTGTGACCGCGATGGACGCGAGGGATTGCGCCATCCCGACGCCCCCGACACTCGTGCCGTAGAGCGGTTGAAAGCACCCCGCGAGCGGCAAGCCGAGAGCCAGCGTGGCGGCAACGATCCGGGAAAATGACCTAAGCGACGACATTGACGATCCTTCCAGGCACGACAATGACCTTTCGTGGCGCGCGACCCTCGAGCGCGCGCTGAACACCCTCGTGTTCAAGCGCCAATTTTTCGATCGTCGCCGCGTCGAGTTGTCGATCAACGGAGAGTTCGCCACGCTTCTTGCCATTCACCTGAACAGGCATCAGCACCATGGTATCGGTCGCGAGGCGCGGATCGACGACCGGCCACTCGGCTTCCGCGATGGTTATCGGGTGGCCAAGGCGTTCCCAACTCTCTTCCGCCAGATGCGGCATCATCGGCGAGATGGCCATGGCCAGTCCGTCGGCGGCTTCGCGATAGGCGAAAGCCACGTCGGGCGCGATCGATTCGGTAACAGAATCAAGCGAATCGATCAACGAATTCGAGAATTTGCGAATTTCGGCAATTGCCGTGTTAAAGCGCAAACGCTCGATATTCTGCTCCACCTGCTGAAGGTGACGATGAGTCAGGCGTCTGATGGCGACCGCCGAGTCGGACAAGGATGTCGGTTCGCTCGCGCCAACGGGCGCGGCGATCGCGGCGAGATCGCCGATGAGGCGCCACACTTGCTGAACGTATCTAGACGCGCCCTGCACGCCCTCGTCGCTCCAGATGATATCGCGATCCGGCGGCGAATCCGACAGCATGAACCATCTGGCCGTGTCGGCCCCGTAGGTTCCGATGATGTCATCGGGGTCGACGACGTTCTTTTTAGACTTCGACATCTTCTCGATCGGGCCGATCTCGACCTCAGCCCCATCGTTCAGTCCGAAGGCGCGGCGCTTTTCGCCCGACGCCTCGATCCTGATTTCGGCGGGCGTCACCCAGTCGCCATCGTTGTTCTTGTAGGTTTCATGGACGACCATGCCCTGCGTGAACAATCCCGCGAACGGCTCCTTGAGATTGAGATAGCCGGTTTTCTCCATCGCCCGCGTGAAGAACCGGGAATAGAGAAGATGCAGGATCGCGTGCTCGATGCCACCGATATATTGATCAACCGGCAGCCAGTGATTGGCGATGGCTGGATCTGTCGCGGCGCTCTCCAGGGTGGGATCCGTGAAACGCGCAAAATACCAGGACGAGTCCACGAAAGTGTCCATCGTGTCGGTTTCCCGCACGGACGGCTTGCCGCAGTTCGGGCATTCCACATGCTTCCACGTGGGATGGTGATCGAGCGGATTGCCGGTCACGCTGAAATCGACATCCGTCGGAAGCGTGATCGGCAATTGATCGGCTGGCGCGGGCACAACGCCACAGGCTTCGCAATGGATGATCGGAATCGGGCAGCCCCAGTAGCGCTGGCGTGAAATGCCCCAGTCGCGCAGCCGGTAATTGACTGTCCGTTCAGCCACCGGGCGCCCGAACAACTCGGTCGCGGTCAACCGGCGCGCCACTTCCTCCTTGGCCGCTTCAATGCGCATGCCATCGAGGAAACGCGAATTGATCAACACGCCGTCGCCGTCGAAAGCGGTCTTGTCGACGACGAAGGTCGCGGGGTCCTGATCGGGCGGGCAAACGACCGGCGTATTGCCGAGACCATAAATGTTGGAGAAGTCGAGATCGCGCTGGTCGTGAGCGGGACACCCGAAAATCGCGCCCGTGCCGTATTCGATCAGGACGAAATTCGCGACGTAAACGGGCAAAGTCCAGTCCGGGTCGAACGGATGCGTGACGCGCAGGCCGGTGTCGAAACCCTTCTTCTCGGCTGTTTCAATGGCGGCGGCCGAGGTTCCCTGCTTGGCGCATTCGGCGACGAAATCGGCGAGCGCCGCATTGCCCGCGGCGGCTTGCTTCGCGAGAGGATGGTCTGGCGACAGCGCGATGAACCGCGCCCCGAACAGCGTATCGGGGCGGGTGGTGAAAACCTCGATTTCCTTCGTCGCGACATTCGAGTTGGACGCCGCGACCTCGAAGCGGACCTTCATGCCTTCCGAGCGACCGATCCAGTTCTTCTGCATCAGCCGCACTTTTTCCGGCCAACGCTCCAGCGTGTCGAGGGAGTCCAGCAGATCCTTCGAGAAATCCGTGATCTTGAGGAACCATTGCGTGAGTTCGCGCTGGACGACCGTGGCGCCCGAACGCCAGGCCTTGCCGTCGATGACCTGCTCGTTCGCCAGCACGGTCTGGTCGACGGGATCCCAATTCACCTTCGATTGCTTGCGCTCGACAAGGCCGGCTTTCAGGAAGTCGAGGAACATCCTCTGCTGGTGCTTGTAGTAGGAAGAATCGCAAGTCGCGATCTCGCGCGACCAATCCAGCGAGAGCCCCATCGATTTGAGCTGCGATCGCATGGTCGCGATATTGGCGTAGGTCCAGGTCGCCGGATTGGTCTTGTTCTGGCGCGCGGCGTTTTCCGCCGGCAGTCCGAACGCGTCCCAACCCATGGGGTGGAGGACGTTGAATCCCTTGGCGCGGCGATAGCGGGCGACCACGTCTCCCATCGCATAATTGCGTACGTGACCCATATGAATCCGCCCGGACGGATATGGGAACATTTCAAGAACATAATACTTGGGCCGCGACGTGTCATTGCGCGTGACGAAAGTGCCGCGCGTTTCCCAGATACGCTGCCATTTGGGTTCGGCTTCGCGAGGGTTATAT
The DNA here is from genome assembly GCA_903861645.1 of uncultured Hyphomicrobiales bacterium. Lineage (GTDB taxonomy): Bacteria > Pseudomonadota > Alphaproteobacteria > Rhizobiales > Beijerinckiaceae > Terripilifer. The sequence continues at coordinate 62,781 of CAIOVE010000025.1, read as the reverse complement.
CGTTCGTTGATCATGCTGGAAAAAGAACCATTCGAGGCTGGGCGGAGGGAACGTCTAGGGAGCATGCTTTTGTTTTACAGGTCAACACATGCGCCCGCGCGCGGGTTTGCGATACACCAGATGGCGGGAATGTCCATGAACACCAGCGAAAAATCCGAAACAACCACTGTCGGCGAGCGGTTGGCGCTGGTGCGCCAACGCATCGCGCGCGCCGCCGAGGACGCGGGGCGGCGGTTCGGCGACGTGACGCTGGTTTGCGTCTCCAAGACTTTCGGCGTCGAGGATATCCTGCCGGCGCTCGAGGCTGGCGAACGGATTTTCGGCGAAAACCGCGTGCAGGAAGCGAAGGCGAAATGGCCCGCCTTGAAAGCGCGCTTTCCCGACGCGGAATTGCATCTCATTGGGCCACTTCAATCCAACAAGGTTCGCGAGGCCGTCGAACTTTTCGACGTCATTGAAACGGTGGATCGCCCGAAGATCGCCGAGGCGCTCGCCGCCGAAATCAAGCGATCGGGTCGTCATCCCCGCCTGTTCATCGAAATCAACACGGGAGCGGAACCGCAGAAGGCCGGGGTCTTGCCTGATGCCGCAGACGCCTTCATCGCCCATTGCGTCGGAACCCTCGGGCTCGATATCGCGGGGCTCATGTGTATTCCGCCCGAAAACGAACAGCGTTCGCCGCATTTCGCCCTGCTCGCCGATATAGCCGGGCGCAATGGCCTCGGGGGCCTCTCGATGGGCATGAGCGCGGATTTCGAACTGGCGATTCAATTGGGCGCCACCCATGTCCGGGTCGGGTCAGCGATTTTCGGGGCGCGGACCCATGGCGCCGCGGCCAACGATCCTCATGACGGCGCGCGGGGCTAGGCGCGGCAACAACCGGCGCATGTCGGCCAGGCAAATGGCCACGCAACCCGCCGTGGGGCCAAATTCGTCGTTTGTCAGATGGAAGAAAATGGCGCTGCCGCGATTCTTGCGTCGGGGAACGCGGTTGTGATCCAGCGCCAGAACGACATGATATAGGCCGTCCGCCCGCCAAAGTTGTTCATGGCTGGCGCGGCAGGGCAGGGACACGCGCCGATTGTAGGCTGGCGAGGCCGGGTCGTCGCACCACCCATCGGATGGCCGCGTCGTTGTCAGATGGATTGTGTCGCGGCCCGGAAAAAATCGATCGCGCCGGACGAACCCGCCGAGAATCGTGAAACGCCCGATGGGGCTCGCGCCATCGCCTTCACGCTTGTCGACGCGCGCGCCAGATCGCCCGAGCGCGCAGGCAATGACCAACGGCCCCGCGATCAGCCGACCGCGCGCGCGATTGTCCCAGCGGATGGACACCACGATTTGACGCAAAAGCGGTGATCCACCCGGCGCGTTCCAACCCGCCTTTGACCGGGTTCGATTCAATGCCTAAATTCTCCAGGGAATTCGACGCGGGTATCGTCCCGCGAATTCAAACCTCAAGATGCGCGCATGAGTCAAATCCGTAAAATCCTCATTGTCGACGACGACGACGAATTGCGTCGAACGCTCGCCGAGCAACTGGCGCTGTATGAGGAATTCACCATCTCGCAGTCCGATACCGCCGGCCGCGGCCTCGCGCATATTCGCGCCGAACAGCCAGATATGGTCATCATGGATGTTGGCCTGCCAGACATGGATGGGCGCGAGGCGGTCAAGCTGCTGCGCAAGGACGGATTCAAGAATCCCGTCATCATGCTGACGGGACAGACCAGCGATTCCGATGTCGTGCTTGGTCTCGATTCCGGCGCCAATGACTATATCAACAAGCCCTTCCGCTTCGCCGTGCTGCTGGCGCGCATACGCGCGCACATGCGGCAGCACGAAGCCAGCAACGACGCCGTTTTTCAGATCGGCCCGTTTTCCTTCAAGCCGGGATCGAAACTTCTCGTCGCCGAGAATGGCCAGAAGATCAGGCTCACCGAAAAGGAAACCGCCATCATCCGGTTTCTCTATCGCGCCAATGGAGAGGTCGTGACGCGCGAGGTTTTGTTGCGGGAGGTGTGGGGCTATAACGCCAACGTCACGACACATACGCTCGAAACGCACATCTATCGCTTGCGGCAGAAGATCGAGAAGGATCCTTCCGCCGCGCGAACCCTCGTCACGGAAGCCGGGGGTTATCGCCTTGTGCCTTGAGCAACGCGCGGCGACATACCATGTCGCTTGAAAGCGATCTGCGCGAGCTCGGTCGTATTCCGCTCTTCGCGGCGATGGAATACGAGGCGCTCAGGTTGATCGCTTTCGCCGGCGAGGCGCGCATCCTGCGCGCCGGCGATATCGTTTTTCGCAAGGGCGACATATCCGATGGCGGGTATGTCCTGCTCAACGGGCTTCTCGAACTGGAATCGCCAACGGCTGGTCGCGCCCATCGCGCCATCACGCCGCCGATGCTCGTCGGGGAACTCGCGCTGATCACCGAGACCGAGCGGCCGGGAACGCTTGTCGCGCGTTCGCCATCCTCTGTCTTGCGGATTTCACGCGACCTCTTCCAGCGTGTTTTGCGTGAATTTCCACGCAGCGCGAGGCAGACGCGCGATTTCGTCGAAACGCGCCTCGCCGCCTATCTGCGCGACATCGCCGAAACCAGCGGGCGACGCTTTCTTGATCCGGATATCGGCTGACGCGGGAACGAGCGCGTTCCCTACCCGTCGATCGTCGCCAGGACCGGTACGTGATCGGACGGACGATCCCAGCCGCGCGCGTCCCGGATGACCTCGATGGCGGAAACGCGCGGCGCGAGATTCGCGCTTGTCCAGATGTGATCGAGCCGGCGACCCTTGTCGGCGTTCGACCAATCGGATGAACGATAGCTCCACCAGGAAAAAAGTCTTTCGCCGGGCGACACGTGTTCGCGCACGACGTCAACCCACGGACCGGCGTTCTGGACCTTCGCCAAACGCTCGACCTCGACGGGTGTGTGCGAGACGATTTTCAGCAAGGCCTTGTGGTTCCAGACATCGGTTTCCAGCGGCGCGATATTGAGATCGCCCACCATGATCGCGTTGCTTCGTCCAACGCCGTCGCGCGTCATCCACTCGGTCATCTCGTCGAGAAAGGACAGCTTGTGCGCGAATTTCGGATTCAATTCGACATCCGGTTCGTCGCCGCCGGCGGGCACGTAGAAATTATGAATGACGATGGGCGCGTTATCGCCCGCGCCCGCGATGGTGATCGCGATGTGGCGCGAATCGCCCACGCCGCAGAATTCGCGCGGCTCGATCGCCAGAATGGGCCTGCGCGAAGCTATGCAGACGCCGTGGTAACCCTTCTGGCCGTTGATCGCGAGGTGCGGATAACCGAGCCGCTTGAAATCAGCGGCGGGAAATTCGCTGTCGCGACATTTGGTTTCCTGCAGACACAGGATATCCGGCTGATGTTCGATGCAAAATTTCTCGACGATCGGCATGCGCAGCCGAACGGAATTGATGTTCCAGGTCGCGAGCTTGAAGGACATTGGCGGTTCCGGGCTTGAATTCGCGATACGATGGCACGGGCCTCGCGCGCGGACAACCGAGCCGTCCCATCAGTTGAACTTTTCCATGTTGATGTGGAACAGCTCGGGGTCGGGCTTCTGTCGGAAATCAAGATTGAAGAGCGACACCAGCGTGTCGTAGCCTTGCGGATCGGTGACCATCCACTGCTTGAGCACGTAGGTCTGCGGATCGAAGACGAGCTTGATCCGCGACGTGCCGCCAAGCGTCGCCTTATCCTCGATGACGATCGTGGTCGCCGTTGGCGTGGTCGACACATCCATGACCTTTGTGTCCCGGGAGATGTCGATCTTTTCCTTAAGCAGGAATTTCAACGGGGTCTGCCAGAGATAAGCCAGATCCTGCGTGGCGAGCTTGCGGTCCCTGATCGCGACTGATGTGCCATCCGCGATGATGTCGATGGTCGCCGGGCTCGCGTACTGGAAACGCAGGCGACCAGGCTTCTGCACATAGAGTTTGCCCTCGGTGCGCTTGCCATCGGCGGCGATCTGCACGAAGTCGCCGACCATGGTCGCGTTCGCGTTGAACCAGACGTTGGCTTTCTGGATCGCGGCCGCTCCATCCTGCGTCGAGACCTTCGGCGGCGGCACGACCTTGCTGATCGCATTCGCGGCGGGCGCGCCGCCCTTCGGCAATTGCATGGGCGCGCCCTGAGCGAAGGCCGCGCCGGTCGCCGCCATCAGAAGGAAGACCGCTGGCATTGTCAGTCGCAAGCTTGGCATGGATTGGTCTCTCGGACGCGAATTGCCTGAAGGACTAGAGTCGATATGTGGCGATTCCGGGTCGAATCGCCAACCTGTTACTCGGGCAGATCGAACGCGCCGCGGTCGATGCCGCCGCCGACGAGGATTTCACGCTTGCCGGAGTGGTTGGCGGCGCCAACGACCCCCTCGGTTTCCATCCGCTCCACGAGCGAGGCCGCCTTGTTGTAGCCAACCGAGAGCCGCCGCTGAATATAGCTGGTCGAGCACTTTCGGTCGCGCAGCACGATGGCGACGGCGCGGTCGTAGAGATCGCCGGATTCCTCGGCGTCCATGCCGCCGGCTCCGCCTTGCGCCCCGCCGGCGACAGCGGATTCCTCGTCCTCTTCCGTGATGGAATCCAGATAGTCCGGCTGGCCCTGCGTCTTGAGATAGGCGACGATCTTTTCGACCTCGCCATCCGACACGAAGGGGCCGTGCACGCGTGAAATGCGACCGCCACCGGCCATGTAGAGCATGTCGCCCTGACCGAGCAGCTGCTCCGCGCCCTGTTCGCCGAGGATCGTGCGGCTGTCGATTTTCGACGTGACCTGAAAGGAGATGCGCGTGGGGAAATTCGCCTTGATCGTGCCGGTGATGACGTCGACCGAGGGGCGCTGCGTCGCCATGATGAGATGGATGCCGGCCGCGCGGGCCATCTGCGCCAGCCGTTGGATCGCGCCTTCGATATCCTTGCCGGCGACCATCATCAGGTCGGCCATTTCGTCGACGATGACGACGATATAGGGCAGGACGGTTAGGTCCATGTCCTCCTGTTCGTAAACCGCCTCGCCGGTTTCGCGGTTGTAGCCCGTCTGCACGGTGCGCTTTATGACCTCGCCCTTGGCGGCGGCGTCGGCCACGCGGGCGTTGAAGCCGTCGATGTTGCGGACGCCAACCTTCGACATTTTCTTGTAGCGGTCCTCCATTTCGCGGACCGCCCATTTCAGCGCCACCACCGCCTTTTTCGGATCGGTGACGACGGGCGTCAGCAAATGAGGAATGCCGTCGTAGATCGACAGTTCCAGCATCTTCGGGTCGACCATGATCAGGCGACATTGATCCGGCGTGAGCCTATAGAGCAGCGACAGGATCATCGTGTTGATGGCGACGGACTTGCCCGATCCGGTCGTGCCGGCGACCAGCAAATGCGGCATGCGCGCGAGGTCGACGATGATCGGTTCGCCGCCGATTGATTTGCCCAGCGCGATGGCGAGCTTCTGCTTGCTCTTCTCGAAATCCTCCGACGCCAGCAATTCGCGCAGGAAAACTGTTTCCCGTTTCTGGTTTGGCAGTTCGATGCCGATGGCGTTGCGACCCTGAACCACGGCGACGCGCGCCGACAAAGCCGACATGGAGCGCGCGATGTCGTCGGCGAGGCTGATGACGCGCGACGACTTGATGCCGGGCGCGGGTTCGAGTTCATAAAGCGTGACGACCGGACCGGGCCGCACCTTGATGATCTCGCCCTTGACGCCGAAATCATCGAGCACGCCTTCCAGCAAGCGGGCGTTCTGTTCGAGCGCGTCCTCGGAAATCTTGCCGACCGCCTGCTTCTTCGCCTCGCTCAACAGGGTGAGCTGCGGCAATTCGTATTCCGCGCCGTTGAGCAGCGAGGGCTGGGCTTCCTTGACCGCGCGTTTGCCGGTCTTGATGGCGGGCGCCGGCGGCAGCACGCGCGTGGCGGGCGACGCCTGCGGCCGCGCCGCTTCGCGCGTCTTGGCCGTGGCGTCGTCGAAGCCTGATCGCGGCATGGCGACGGAAGGCTCGATATCGAAATCGGGTTCGATCTCCTCGTCGGCTTCTGCTCGGGCGCGCGACGGGCCGCGGGGCGAGACGGAGACCGCGAGGTCGCGGCGACGATTCAGGCGCAGGCCAATCAAGGTTTTCAGCCGCAAGAAGGAATGGGCGATCGCTCCCATCGAGACAAGACCGAAGCCCGGTTCCTCCGCGCAATCGTCATCGCGTTGGTCGCGCGCCGACAAGTCGGCGGCGCGCGCCTCCTCGAGTTCCTCCTCATCGGCGGAAAAGATGAACCCGGACGCCGCGGAAAGGGAGAGCAGGGCCGAAATCGCCAGAATCGGAAACAGCACGATCGTCGTGACGCGGGCGTCGCCGATGAGGCGACGGGGCAGCGCCACGAGTCCGTCGCCGACAACGCCGCCGAGGCCCGTCGGCAGCGGCCAACGATCGGTCACGGGCAAAAGGGCGACCAGGGCGGAGACCAGCAGGGCGCCCAGAATCCAAAGCGCCACCCGCCGTCCGACGGAGCCAAGCCGGCGGTGAGCCAGCAGACGCCAGCCCCAGAAAGCAATGGGCACCAGCATCGCGACGGAGGCGACGCCCAGCAATTGGGTCACGAGATCCGCGACGATGGCGCCAGGTTTTCCGAGCAGATTGTGAATGGGGCCGGACGTGGCGTGATCGAGGCTTGGATCGAGCACGGACCATGTCAGCAAGGACAACGCGCAGGCGATGTCGACGACGAGCAACGCCAAGCCCGCCAATTCCGCGAGGCGGTTGCCAATGAAGAACCTTACCGGCTCCGAAATATGGTCCAGGGCCGAAAATGAACTGGTCCGCATCGCTGAATCCACGCTGGGTCGTCTCGACCCGGAAATTCCGAAAGCGCTGTCGCGGGCGCTCGGGTCGAAGGTAGTCCAGCCGCGGTTAACGTCTGTTTAACCTTGTTCGCCCGACCCCACGAAAAAAGGCGGCGCTCGCTAGAGCGCCGCCAGTTGGGAGGAACCTCGGTGAAGTCGCCGGCGCGCGGGGCGCCGGCGGCCAGTCTCAGTAGTTGTAGGCGCGCTCGCCATGCTCGGCGACGTCCAGACCCTCGCGCTCCGCGTCGATCGGCACGCGGATGCCGATGATCAGATCAACGAGCTTGTAGAGGATCGCCGATCCAACGCCCGACCAGATGAGGGTCGAAAGAACCGCCGTCAACTGGGCGATCATCTGGGCGCCCATGACGTAGGTGCCCGCGTTGTTGCCGGTGATGTTGGTGTAGTCGGTGATGCCGACGCCACCCAAGGCGGGGTTGACCAGGATGCCCGTGGCCAGCGCGCCGAAGATGCCGCCGACGCAGTGGACGCCGAACACATCGAGCGCGTCGTCGTAGCCGAACTTGTTCTTCACGGTGGAGACGAAGAACAGGCAGAGCGGCGAGACAAGCAGGCCCAGAACCAGCGAACCCATCGGACCCGCGAAGCCGGAGGCCGGCGTCACGGCGACGAGACCGGCGACCGCGCCCGAGGCCATGCCGAGCAGCGAGGGCTTGCCCTTGGCGGCCCATTCAACGAGCAGCCAGGAGATCGCCGCGCCAGCCGTCGCGACCATCGTGTTCACGAAGGCCAGAGCCGTCGTGCCGTTGGCCTCGAGGTTGGAGCCGGCGTTGAAGCCGAACCAGCCCACCCACAGAAGGGCGGCGCCGACCATGGTCATGGTGAGCGAGTGGGGAGCCATGGCTTCCTTGCCGTAGCCGACACGCTTGCCAAGCATGAGAGCGCCCACCAGACCGGCGATGCCGGCGTTGATGTGCACGACCGTGCCGCCCGCGAAGTCGAGGGCGCCAACGCCGTTCATCCACGAAGCGGAACCACCCGCCAGCCAGCCGACGGCGCCGGTGACTTCGTCGAGTTTCGCCTGCGCGGCGGTCTTGGCGGCCTCATCCGCGCCAGCGGCGGCCAGCGCCTTGGCGGCGGTCGCGATATCGTCCGGAGCGGCGATGGCCCAGACCCAGTGCGCGATCGGGAAGTAGATGAACGTCACCCAGAGCAGCATGAACAGCATGACAGCCGAGAACTTCATGCGTTCGGCGAAGGCGCCGACGATCAGCGCGGGCGTGATCATCGCGAATGTCATCTGGAACACCATGTAGGCGAGTTCCGGAATGACGACGCCGTTCGAGAAGGTCGGAACGACCGCGTTGGCGTCGACGCCCTTCAGGAAGACCTTACCGAAGCCGCCGATGTAGGCGACCATGCTGCCGCTCGAGTCGCCCAGCGCGATCGAATAGCCGTAGAGAACCCAGAGAACGCCGACCATGGAAACAATCGCCATGACCTGCGTGAGGACCGAAAGCATGTTCTTGGTGCGGACCAGACCGCCGTAAAATAGCGCGAGGCCGGGAATCGACATCATCAGAACGAGCAGCGAGGAGACGAGCATCCAAGCGGTGTCGCCCTTGTTGGGCACGGGAGCGGCGGCCGCGGCCGCCGCGGCCGCCGGAGCGGCGTCCTCGGCGTAGGCCACGCCGGCCATCAGCGCGGCGGCGAGAAGTCCGAGACCGACCGCTTTGGCGGCCGTTCCCAGGGTTGGGACGGTTTTCATTTGAAACTCCTGGATGAAGGGGACAGTGGGCTCAGAGCGCGTCGGTGTCTTTTTCACCGGTGCGGATACGGATCGCTTGCTCGAGGGAGCTGACGAAAATCTTGCCGTCGCCGATCTGGCCGGTGCGGGCGGAAGCGACGATCGCGTCGACGACAGCCGCGGCGAGTTCGCTGGGGATTGCGACCTCGATTTTCAGTTTCGGCAGGAAGCTGACGGCGTATTCAGCGCCGCGGTAAATTTCCGTGTGGCCCTTCTGGCGGCCGTAGCCCTTGACCTCGGTGACGGTGAGGCCGTGCACGCCGACTGCGGTCAGGGCGTCACGCACTTCGTCGAGCTTGAATGGTTTTATGATTGCCATAACTATTTTCATGACTCTGTCCCTGGTTTGCCGTTTCCTCGACGCCCAAGGGCGTGAACTTCGGCGATACACCTTCGCGCCCGCCTTCTTGCGGCGGCGGTTGCGATCAGGGACACCCAATCAAGGGCCGTGCCATCTGGCTCGCGAAGCGGGACAGTTAAAAATCCACGATTCACGTAAGAAACATGCGTTGATATTGCACATAAACGGTGCATTGCTCAATATATAAGCATTTTATATGTACAATTTCCGTGCGTACTGACTCGGTTGAATCAGAACCGCCTGAAATCGCGGCGCCAACGAAAAGCAGCGCTGATTATTTTCAGTGAGAGGGACCGCCACTCGCGGTCGGGAGCATCCTGGAGCGGGCGAAGGGATTCGAACCCTCGACCCCAACCTTGGCAAGGTTGTGCTCTACCACTGAGCTACACCCGCATCCGAGGACAAGACGGCGTCGCCGTCGGCGCGTATATCGCTCAAAGCGAAACAGATTGCAACCGGTCGCGTCCGTCTATTTTCGCGATCGTCCGCGCGGCCGCGTGGCCGCGATCCGGATGGTTGGCGCGGCGCGGCAATTTATTTTCTCGCCATGGCCTTGCGTCATCGGGGCGGGAGACATGATATCCGCCCGAGCATACGCTTGATCGCATAGACGCGGGAGACCATTGGATGATCGGACAAAACGCGCCCACCGCCCCCGGGGCGGGAGCAGGCCCGGCGCTTGTGACCGAAACAAGCACGGCGTCCTTTCGGGAGGACGTGATCGCCCGTTCGGCGCGGCAACCCGTGCTCGTCGATTTCTGGGCGCCGTGGTGTGGCCCCTGCAAGCAACTGACCCCCGTGCTGGAAAAAGTGGTGAAGGCGGCGGACGGCAAGATCGCGCTCGTTAAGATGAACATCGAGCAATATCCCGAAATCGCCGGGCAGCTGGGCATTCAGTCCATTCCCGCCGTCATCGCGTTCCAGAAAGGGCAGCCTCTCGATGGCTTCATGGGCGCCCTCCCGGAAAGCCAGGTCAAAAGCTTCATCGAACGGCTGGTTGGACCGATTGGCGGCGAGGCGGATGATCTGATCGCGCGGGGCGACGTCGCTCTGGCGTCGGGCGATGCGGCCGGCGCGACCGAGCTGTATCGGGAAGCGCTGACATTCGAGGCGGATAACACAAAGGCCTCGGCTGGTCTCGCTCGCGCGCTCGTCGAGACGGGCGATCTCGATGGGGCCGAGGCGGCGCTGGCGCCCTTCGCGGGCGCCGCCGACGCGGGGGGCGTTCTCGCCGCGGCGCGGGCCGCGCTGGAGCTTGCCCGGGAAGCTGGCAAGGTCGGCGATTTCGGCGATCTGGAAAAGGCCGTCGCGGCCGACCCGAAAAATCATCAGGCCCGCTTCGATCTGGCCCTGGCGCTCAACGCGGCCGGTCGGCGGGAGGAAGCCGCCGACGCTCTGATCGAGATCATCCGCCGAGACCGGACCTGGAATGACGAGGCCGCCCGTAAACAGTTGCTTCAGTTGTTCGAGGCCTGGGGTTTCATGGAGCCCGAAACCATGGCCGCACGGCGCAAGTTGTCCGTATTGCTCTATTCCTGAGTCGCAAGCGAGGGTCGCATGCCAATCAATCGCGCTTACGCGGGTATCGCGGAACTGCCGACAACCGTGCCGGTTTTTCCATTGCCGGGCGTGCTATTATTGCCGCGTGGCGAGTTGCCGCTGAACATCTTCGAGCCGCGCTATCTGGCGATGATCGATGACGCGCTTAGGAGCGACCGCCTGATTGGCATGATTCAGCCGGCGATCGCCGCGCCACAACGAGGGCCGCGCCCGAAACTCGAGGAGATCGGTTGTCTCGGCCGCATCACCCAGTTCGCCGAAACGGGCGACGGCCGTTACGTGCTCGGGCTGACGGGCGTCGCCCGTTTCCGGGTTATCGAGGAACTCGTAACGGTCTCGCCGTATCGGCGCTGTCAGATCGATGTCGCGCCCTTCGTCCACGACCTCGCGCCGGACGTTGGCGCTAGCGCGGTCGATCGCGCTTCGGTGATTCAGGCATTCCGTGAATTCGCGCGCGCGCGCGAATTGCAGGTCGACTGGCAGGGCGTCGAGGCGGCGCCGACGGAAGACCTCGTCAATATGCTGTCCATGATGAGCCCATTCGATCCCGCCGAAAAACAGACACTGATCGAGGCGATTGACCTGCAAGCGCGGGCCCGCGCGCTGATCTCCATCGCCGATCCCGCGTCCGCGCCCAAGACACTGCATTAGGAAGCGCGGATGCCGGATGGCGATGGATCCAAGCGACACGCGGACAGCCCGGAATTGGCCGCCGCGCAGGAGCGTCCCGGCATGGACCGGCGGATGCTGGAAATTCTGGTCTGTCCAGCAACCAAGGGTCCGCTGGAATATGCCAGCTCGGCCAATGAGCTGATTTCCCGTCTTGCGAACCTTGCCTATCCCATCCGCGACGGCGTTCCGATCATGTTGCCGGAGGAGGCGCGGACCCTCGATTTCGACAGCGGAAAAATACGCGTCGAATGACTACATATTAAGCATTATGATTATCTAATAATCAGAAAATGGGCCATTAACTCGGCAATTACGAATGCTGTTCAGTTGATGAGCGTCTAAACGCTATATTGCCTGTATTTTATTCATTTGGCATATTTTTTGTATATTTCTGCCGATCTTGCGGGCGCCCGTCCGCGCGAATCGGAAAAGGTTTCATGACAAAGTTAGGTTTTCGCGTCCTCGGCCCGGTGGCGGCGACCCTGTCGACATTCGAGCCGGTCATGGCGCGCGCGGCGGATGAGGCCAGAATCGACGCCGCCGATACGGCTTTCATGACCATCGCGACCGCGTTGGTGTTGCTGATGACCCTACCCGGCCTCGCGCTCTTTTACGCCGGCATGGTGCGCAAGAAGAATGTTCTGGCCACCATGGCGCAGAGCCTCGCGGCCACCGCCATTGTTTCCCTCCTCTGGTTCGCCGTTGGCTATTCGCTGACATTCACGGGCGACGGAGCCTATCTCGGCGGTTTGTCGCGGGTCTTCCTGACGGGAATCGGTCTCGAGACCGTCAGCCCCTTCGCCAAGACCATCCCGGAAATGCTGTTCATGGCCTATCAGATGACCTTCGCGGTCATCACCTGCGCGCTTGTCGGCGGCGCGGTGGCGGATCGTCTGCGTTTTTCAGCCTTCACCCTGTTCTGCGTTGTCTGGCTGTTCATTGTCTACATTCCCTCGGCCCATTGGGTCTGGGGCGGCGGCTTTCTCGGAACGATGGGGGTGATTGATTTCGCCGGTGGCACCGTCGTCCACATCAACGCCGGCGTTGCCGGCCTTGTCGCCGCCGTGATGATTGGCGCCCGTCAGGGCTTTGGCCGCGAAAACCTTTCGCCGTTCGACCTCACGCTCGCCGTCGTCGGCGCCGGGCTTCTCTGGGTTGGCTGGTTCGGCTTCAATGGCGGCTCTGCGCTTGGGGCGGGTTCGCGCGCTGTTTTCGCCATTGTCGCAACCCATCTCTCCGCCTGCGCGGGCGCCATTGTCTGGAGCCTGATCGAGTGGATCGAGCGTGGCAAGCCTTCCGTGCTTGGCGTCATTTCCGGCGCGGTCGCGGGGCTTGGCACGATCACGCCCGCGTCCGGCTATGTTCTGCCGTGGCATGGCGTTGTCATCGGGGCCATCGCGGGCGGCGTCTGCTACTGGTGCTGCACCTTCCTCAAGTATCGGTTCAAGTACGACGATTCGCTCGACGTGTTTGGCGTGCATGGCGTCGGCGGCATCATGGGCACATTGATGGCCGGCGTCTTCGCGACGGCGTCGCTCAGCATCGGACCGGATACGCCGAACGGCGTCGCGGGCCTGATCGAGGGTAATCCGCGCCAACTCGGTATTCAGGCGATTGGCGTCGTGGTCACCATCGTCTGGTGCGTCGCGGGCACATGGGTTTCGCTCAAGCTCGTCTCGCTGGTCTGCGGACTGCGCGTCGCCGAGCAGGATGAACGCGAGGGTCTGGACCTCGCGCTACATGGCGAGAGTATTCATCAGTAAGGATGCGGGATCGCCAGCGCGTCGCGGTCAGCCGCGACGCAGCAAGAACACCGCCTGTTCGCCGAACAGGTTCCATACCCACCACGGCGCGTTGACGCGCACCGGCGCGCCGATCGTGTCGAGCGCGACGGCGCGCTCGATGACGATCGACAGTTCCTGTGTCAGCGAAACGAAGTCCCTGATCGTGCAGAAGTGAATGTTGGGTGTGTTGTACCAGGCGTAGGAAAGATTTTCCGTGACGGGCATGCGCCCCTTGAAGCCAAGCTGCGTCCGGATGCGCCAATGGCCGAAATTCGGGAACGACACGATGGCGCGCCGTCCGATGCGCAGCATGTTTTCGAGAACGACGCGCGGCTGACGGGTGGCCTGCAAGGTCTGCGACAGAATCACATAATCAAACGCGTCGGCGGGATAGTCGACCAGATCGATGTCGGCGTCGCCTTGAATCACCGACAGACCCTTGGCGACGCAATTGTTCACGCCCCGCTGCGATAGCTCCATGCCGCGCGCGTCGACATTGCGCGTCTCGGCCAGCAATTTCAGCAACTCGCCTTCGCCGCAGCCGATATCGAGCACGCGCGAATTCGGCTCCACCATTTCCGAAATCAGCAAGAGATCGACACGCGCGGCGCCTGGCGATTCATTGGCGCGAGATAGTTCCGGCGCCTTGGTCATTTCACGGCTCCCGGCGCTGGAAGGCCACGCGCGCGCGCCGCGCTTTCAAGAAAGCCGCGCGTGGTCGCCAGCAATTCCGGCACGTCCAGCAGAAAGGCGTCATGGCCCTTGTCCGTGTCGATCTCGACGAAGGACACGGACGCGCCGCCGGCGTTCAGCGCATGCACGATCGCGCGCGAGTTCGAGGTCGGAAACAACCAATCGGAGGTGAACGACACGATGCAGAACCGGGTCTTCGATCCCTTGAAGGCGTTGGCGAGCGATCCGCCGTAATCCGCCGCGAGATCGAAATAATCCATCGCGCGGGTGACATAGAGATAGGAATTGGCGTCGAAGCGCTCGACGAATGTCGAGCCCTGATGGCGCAGATAGCTCTCGATCTGGAAGTCGGCGTCGAACGAAAATGTCGGCGATTCCCGATCCTGCAACTTGCGCCCGAATTTCCGATGCAGCGCCTCGTCCGACATATAGGTGATGTGGGCCGCCATGCGCGCGACCGCCAGACCCTTGGTCGGCCGCACATTGTTCTCGAAGTAGCGCCCGCCGCGCCACTCTGGGTCGGCCATGATGGCCTGTCGTCCGACCTCGTGAAACGCTATGTTCTGCGAGGAATGGCGAGCGGCCGCCGCGATCGGCATCGCGCAAAAAACCCGCCGCGGGAACAACGCCGCCCATTGCAGCACCTGCATGCCGCCCATGGAGCCGCCGGCCACGCAGAACAATTGATCGATGCCGAGATGGTCGATCAGTTTCGCCTGCGCGCGCACCATGTCGCGAATGGTGATGACCGGGAGTTCGAGCCCGAAGGGCTGGCCTGTTCGCGGATTGGTGGAGGCCGGGCCGGTGGAGCCCATGCAGCCGCCAACCACGTTCGAGCAGATGACGAAATAGCGCTCGGTATCGATGGGCTTGCCGGGCCCGACCATGGTCGACCACCAGCCCGGTTTGTCCGTCACGGGATTGACGTTGGCGACGTGCTGATCGCCCGTCAGGGCGTGGCAGATGAGGACGGCGTTGGACTTGTCGGCGTTCAGCGCGCCATAGGTCTGGTAGGCGATCGTCAGCGGAAAGATATCCACGCCGGCGTCCGTCGTCAGCGGCTCGCTCTCCGGGAACCGGATCACAAGGCTGTGGGGATCGTCGGCCTCGCCGCGACCGCCGCCAAGAAGGTTGGCCGTCTGGCCCATTTGATCCACCCGGCTTGTTCTGTATTCCGAACGAAACGTACGCTATTTAGGTGTTCAATTCGTCACGCGTCAAGGCTGACGCAGCGCGGTCGTGAAGCCGGCGCGCGTCTTTTGCCAACCCGCCGGGCCAACGATAAACATCAGCATCGCCTTAAACAGTCGTTACCCCCGGAATCGCCATGACCTCGGTCGACCCCCAGCAGCTCCTGACGAATTTGCGCGTCGATATCGACCGCATCGACCTGGCGATGCACGAATTGCTCATGGAACGCGGGGAGATCATCGATCGCCTGATCGAGATCAAGGCTCGTCAGGGTGGCGGCTCGGCGTTCCGGCCCGGTCGCGAGGCCTCGATGATGCGCGCCATGGCCGAGCGCCACCGGGGCTTGCTGCCGCTCGACACGGTGGAAGGCATCTGGCGCATCATCATCTCGACCTTCACCTACGTGCAGTCGAATTACTCCGTGCACGCCGACGTGGCGAGCGGCGACGCGGCCATGCGCGATTCCGTCCGGTTTCATTTCGGCTTCACGGTGCCGTTCCTAACCCACAACGGGCCGACGGCCGTGATCGCCGCCGTCGCGCGTTCTGAGGGCGATCTCGGCATGGTCCGCCTCGACAGCGGCCCGGCTTCCGGCGCCTGGTGGACGGTGCTTGTGGGCGAGGCCGCGCCCAAGATCATCGCGCGCCTGCCGTTCGTCGAGCGTCCCGATCATCCGGCGGGCATGCCCGTTTTCGTCGTCAGCAAGCCGCTGGCCGAGGCGGCGGCGACCGAGGTGCGGATCGTCGCCATATCGCTGGACCGATGGCGGGACGGCGTACCCGCCGCGCTGGCCGAGGTCGGCGCCGAGATACTCGGCAACGCGGCGGGCGGCGTCGGGCTTTCGCTGATGGTCGCCGTTCCCGGCGCGCTTGACGAAGCCATGCTGCGGGAGGCCTTGCGCAAGGCGGGAGCAGGCGATATCCGCATGGGCGATATAGGTAGCCATGCCGCGCGCTTCGAAGCGCCACATCGTCCATCGCGCTCCTGAGCGACGCGGCGATCCGGTCGCCGCCGACAACGCGGAATTTTCGAAAGCATCTCGCCATGACCACTGCCACGCGTCCCACGCCACGCGACTGTGTCCTTGCCATCGAGGCCTATGTTCCTGGCAAGAGCGCCGCTCCCGGCGCCCGCAAGGTTTACAAGCTCTCGTCGAACGAAACGCCGCTCGGTCCCTCGCCCAAGGCGATCGCGGCTTTCGGCTCGATCGCCAATCATCTGGAACTCTATCCCGACGGCGCCGCGACCAAGTTGCGCGAGGCCATCGGCCATCGCTACGGTCTGGACCCCGCGCGCATCGTTTGCGGCAATGGGTCGGACGACCTGCTGCATCTTCTCGCCGCGGCCTATGTCGGCCCCGGCGACGAGGGCGTCTTCACGACGCACGGCTTTCTGGTTTACCGCATCGCAATTCTGGCTTCGGGCGGCACGCCCATCGAGGCGCCGGAAACCGATTACACCGCCAATGTCGACGCCATTCTGGCGCGCGTCACGTCGCGCACCAAGATCGTCTATCTGGCCAATCCGAATAACCCGACGGGCACCTATGTGCCGTTTTCGGAGGTCAAGCGGTTGCACGCCGCCTTGCCGCCGACCACGCTTCTGGTGCTCGACGCCGCTTATGGGGAATATGTCCGCCGCAACGATTACTCGGCGGGCATCGAGTTGGTGTCGACGAGCGACAACGTCGTGATGACCCGCACGTTTTCCAAGATCTATGGGCTCGCCGCGTTGCGAGTCGGCTGGGCCTACGCGCCAGATCATGTCTGCGACGCGCTGCACCGCATTCGTGGTCCTTTCAACCTCAATTCGGCGGCGATCGAGGCGGGCGTCGCCGCGCTCGAGGATACGGCGCATCTGGAAGCCGCCGCCGCGCATAACGAAAAATGGGTTCCGTGGGTGAGCGAGCGCATCGCCGCGCTGGGCTACAAGGTCACGCCGAGCGTCGGCAATTTCATTCTCATCCATTTTCCGCGCGAGCCCGGACGCTCGGCGGTTGACGCGGACCGGTTCCTTTCCGAGCGAGGTCTCGTCGTTCGCAACGTCGGCGCCTATGGTCTGCCCGACGCCTTGCGCATGACGATCGGCACGGAGGAAGCCAATCGGCTCGTGGTCGAGGCTCTGGCGGATTTCGCCAAACGCGCGGCCGGAAAATAGCGATGGACACGTCCGCGAACACGTCCGTTTTTGAACGGTTGGCGATCATCGGGGTTGGCCTCATCGGTTCCTCGATCGCGCGCGCCGCGCGGCAACGTGGAATCGCCGCGACGACCGTTTTGGCGGACTCCTCTCCCGCCGTGCGCGACCGATTGCGCGCGCTAGGCATCGCCGACGAGGTGCGCGACACCGCCCTTGAAGCAGTCGCCAACGCCGATCTCGTCATTCTCTGCGCGCCTGTCGGCGTCGCCGGCGAGATCGCGCGGGAAATCGCGCCGGGGCTAAAGGCGGGCGCCGTCGTGTCCGACGTCGGCTCGGTCAAATCCGCCGTCGTATCAGCCGTGCAGCCTTTCCTGCCGGCGGGCGTGCATTTTGTCCCGGCTCATCCGGTCGCGGGCACCGAGCACTCCGGGCCTGACGCGGGCTTCGCGGAACTGTTCGACAACAGATGGTGCATCCTGACCCCACCGGAAGGCGTCGATGCCTCGGCGGTCGAACGCGTTCGCGAGTTCTGGTCGCGCCTCGGCTCCAACGTCGAGGTCATGTCGCCCGCGCATCATGATCTCGTGCTGGCCATCACCAGCCACGTCCCGCATCTCATCGCCTACAATATCGTTGGAACCGCCGCCGATCTCGAGACCGTCACGCAGTCCGAGGTCATCAAATTCTCTGCGGGCGGCTTTCGCGACTTTACGCGGATCGCGGCTTCCGACCCGACCATGTGGCGCGACGTCTTCCTGAACAACAAGGAAGCCGTGCTCGAAATGCTTGGTCGCTTCAACGAGGATCTCGCCGCCTTGCAGCGCATGATCCGATGGGGCGATGGCGACGGGTTGTTCGATCTCTTCACCCGGACGCGGGCCATTCGCCGCGGCATCATCGAACAGGGTCAGGAAACGGCGGCGGCCGATTTCGGACGCCGCTCCCCACCGCCAGCCAAGCCCTAATAGAGCGGTGCGATCACGATCGGCAGGCGTATCGGGCCAATAGAGGCCCGACCGTCGCGGAGGCTTAGGGAGAGACGCGCGCCGGTTGGCCTTCCGTCGTTTTTCGGTCCGCCGCTCAACAGGCTGCCAATCGCCAACACGCTGGCCGGTATCCCGAATTTGTCGAGGATTGGCGACAGGCCATCGGCGGCGATATCGATATTGCCGCGAGGGCGATGCGCGTCGTCGAGATCGAGCGCGCCCGTCGCGTCGATCTTTAGAGCGCCCTTGGCGAATTCGGCGCGCGTCAATCGCAGGTTTCCGCCGGCGCGCCTCCAACGCTCCGCGGGAGGCCCGCCGGAGGGATGGGAGAAGGCGTCGATTTTCGCCACGGTCGCCACAGCGGCGAGATCGAGCGGGCTGTTCTGGCTCGCGACCGCGTCCAGAAACGGAACGACCGCGCCCTTGATCGACAATTCCACAACCCCATCCGCGGGCTGCGCCTGGTCGGGCCGCGCGGCGAGGTCAAGATTTTCAGCCGACATTTCGATCTCGGTCGCGCCCTGGGTCAATTTGAGCCGTGGCGCGACAATATCAAGCGAGCCCAGCCGCGGCGCGCCATCCCTCGAACGGTAACCGACATGAAAATCGCGCCATTCCAGCAACAGGTTCCCTCGCTCGACGGGGCCTTCCACGCGCAGTGGCGAGACGATTTCCGCGAGGATGAGGTTGGGATCGAACACATGCGCCGCCGCCAGAATGTCGCCGGTCGAGCCAATCAAGCGCGCGCGCGCCACAATGCCCGAGAACGTGGGCCGGGCGCAGCGAATGGCGATCCTGAAGGGGTAGCCGCCGATGGTCCGCTCGGCGCAGGTCCAGACGCGGCCCGCCGAACGCTCCGCGGCGAACCACTCGTCCAGCGCCGCGTCCGTGGCGCTCGCGGCGACTTTCCAGAATGCCGACCACGCGGCGATCAGCGCGACCAGGGCGAGGACAATCCCGTAAACCTTTCGGCTCGGTCGCAAGGCATGAACTCCAGATATCGATTCTACATAGGGATGTCGGGTTCCCGCGTCCACCAATGCCCATTGCTCGCGCGCTTGCGCCCCTGTACGCCAAGGCGGGAATCGGGCGCGCACCATGAATGATACCGGGGATTTCTGGGTTTTTGGATACGGATCGTTGATGTGGCGGCCGGGTTTCGAGTTCATCGAGCGTCGGATCGCCAGCGTCCACGGCTACCATCGGTCGCTGTGCATTTACTCGCACGTGCATCGCGGCACGCCCGAGCATCCGGGCCTTGTGCTCGGACTGGACCGCGGCGGCTCGTGCAAGGGCGTCGCCTTTCGCGTTTCGGGCGCGTTTCGCGCGGCGACTGTCGCCTATTTGCGCGAACGGGAACTCGTGACGTCCGTGTATGAGGAAAAATGGATAAGCGTCGACCTTGGCGATGGCCGGCCGCGCGTTCCCGCGCTCTGCTATGTCGTTGATCGTCGACACGCGCAATACGCGGGCAAGCTCGGTCGCGAGCGGTCGCTGCAATTGGTGCGGCAAGGCGTCGGCGGATCGGGCGCCAATCCCGAATATGTCCTCAACACCTACGCTCACCTCGTGGAACTTGGGCTCCACGACGCGGACCTCGCATGGTATTGCGCGCATTTGACATAAGGCTGTTCAGGAAGCGGTCCTTGTGACGACGTCCGCGAGGGAAGGATCCCTGGCGATGGCTTCCGCGACGAGGCGGTTGGTCGCGGTTTCGACGCGCTCCGTGAGCGTCCGCATGAATTCAGCCTTCTCGAGGCCGGGCGGGATGGGTTCGAGAAACTCGACCAGAATGGTGCCGGGACGGCGCATGAAGGATCGACGCGGCCAGAACAGTCCGGCGTTGTGCGCCACCGGCAAGACTGGCGCGTTACATTCGACATAGATATTGCCGACGCCGGACTTGTAGATTGGCGGCGCGCCCACTGGCCGGCGCGTTCCCTCGGGGAAAATGAAGATCTGTCGGCCACCCTCGAGCGCCTCGCGCGAGCGGCTCTTGACCTCTGCCATGGCGAGCGCGCCCTTCGATCGGTCGATCGCGACTTGTCGGCCCCGAATGAGATACCAGCCGAACACGGGAATCCATGTCAGCTCGCGCTTCAGGATGTAGGAAAAATCGGGGGCGAAGGGCACGAGCGAAAAGGTTTCCCAGATCGACTGGTGTTTTGGCGCGATGATGTAGCCGCCCGTCGGAATATTCTCGACGCCGCGATATTCCGCCTTCAATCCGCAGACGACGCGCAACAACCAGTTGGATGTTCGAGCCCAGGCCCGCGCCAGCATCAGCACCGCGCTGTGACCAAACAGCAAGGTTGGCAGCCCCAAAATCATCAACACGATGAGATTGGCGTAGAAAAGCGCGTTGAAGATCAGCGAGCGGATAAAAAGCATTTCGATGGCGATCCGTCCGGTTTCAACTCAGTCCGCGCAGGTGACGGAAGACAATCGATCGCGACACGAGGCCGGTCAAGACCGCGATGCCCACGGCGATGGCGCCAATCACCGCGTAGCCAAGCAGGCCAAGCGAGAACGTGCCGAACAGGGCCTCGATCTGGTCGCCGGCCGGCGTATGCGCCCGCCACGCCGCCAGCGTGGCGGACAGACCAAAAACCAGCATGGCCGCGCCGCCGCCAATCGCGCCGCCGCGCAGGCCCAGCCGGAGGAAATGTTGCTTGAACTGCGCGGCTATGAACGAATCCTCCGCGCCAACGAAATGTAACACGTTGACGATTTCGCTCGTGCCGGCCATCGCGCCGCGTGTCGCGAAGGCCACCGCGAGGCCCATTGCCGTGAGCACGAGCAGGAAAATCACGATGACGATGAACACCAGCGTTCGCGCCATCGATGCCAGCCGCTCCATCCAAAGGGTATGATCGTCGAGCGAGGCCGATGGCGATTTCCTGAGGAGTTCATCGCGCAAGGCGGAGATATCAACCGCCCGGTTCGCGTCGCGCTCGAACACGATCAGACGGGGGATAGGCAGTTCGCCGAGATCAAGGCCCGTCCCCAGCCAGGGTTCGAGCAGTTTTTCAGAGTCGCCCTTGCTGAAAACGCGAACGCTTGAAACGCCCGTCGTCGCGCGGGCGACATTCGCCGCCGCCGCGACATCCGCCTCGATGTCGCGACCGGCGCGCGGCTTGACCTGAATTGTCATTTCCCGTGACACGAGGTCCATCCAGCCGCGCGACGCGTCGTTCACGAGGACGCCGGCCCCCGCCGAGATCGCGGCGAGGAACGTCATGATGGCGATGACGGTGACGAGCGCGCGCCCGGCAATGGTGTCGGCGGGGATCAGCGGCATGTTGCGCTTTAGCGGTTCGGCGAATTTTTCACCGCCGATCTCGCCGGACGTCGAACCGGGCAGGCGCGATCTGAGCTGGCTCCAGCGCGAACTAGTCATAGATGTGCAAATGCCCCTCGCCGAGCACGAGGCGACGCGCGCCGTCGAACTGCTCCATGAGCGTCAGATCGTGTGTCGCGATGACGACGGCGGTGCCCGTCTTGTGCAATTCGACGAACAGACGCAGCAGCCGGCGCGCGAGCGTTGGATCGACATTGCCCGTCGGCTCGTCCGCGAGCAGGAGTTCGGGGCGCACGATGAGGGCGCGGGCGATGGCCGCGCGTTGCTTTTCGCCGCCCGAAAGGACCGGCGGCAGGACATGCATGCGCTCGCCGAGTCCGACCCACCGCAGCAATTCCACGACCTCGGAACGATAGGAGGCTTCATCGCGGCCCTGCACGCGCAGCGGCAAGGCGACATTCTCGTAGGTCGTCAGATGATCGAGCAGACGAAAATCCTGAAAGACGACGCCGATGCGGCGACGCAGGGCCGTCACCGCGTCCTTGTCGAGGGTCGAGGCCTCCCGACCGAACAGCTTGATGAAACCGCGCGTCGGTTTCAATGACAGCAGCACCAGGCGCAACAGCGTTGTCTTGCCCGCGCCGGAGGGTCCGGTCAGGAACTGGAAGGATCGGGGCTCGATCTGGAAGCTGATGTCCCGGAGAACCTCGGCGCCCATGCCGTAGCGCAGTCCAACATTCTCGAATCGGACCAAGACATTCCTCGTTCTTCGCGACGTGCGCGACGCGCGTCCAGCCTGATTCGCGCGGCAAGGCGCACTTTAACCGCACGTTAACCAAATCCGAAGCCATATGGATTCAAGGGTTCCAGAACCGCCGTCCCACTCCCCACGCCAAGGCTCGCCGCATCCCATGACCGCTTCCGAATTCGATGTGGCCGATGGGCGGGAGCCGGGCGCCGAGATCAACGCGCGCGCCAGCACCGATCGTGGCGTCGAGGACTCCTATCGGATGCTTTATGGCGTCGAACCGAAAAGACCCGCGCCGCCGCGTCGGCGCAAGGGTATCCCCAAGCCGGGCACCGGGCTTCTCGCCGTCCTGGCCCTGTTCGCGGGAATGGGCGCGATCGCCAGGCGTGAGGCGCTGACGCGCGCGGTTCCCGCCAGCGCGTCCGTCTTCGCCGCCATCGGCCTGCCCGTGAACGCGCGCGGACTGGAGTTCCGCCATGTATCCTCGAAGCTGATCGAGGATGGCGACCAGCGGGTGCTGACGATCGAGGTGGAGGTCGCGAGCGTGCGCGCGGCGCGCGGGAAATTGCCCGATCTTCAGGTGTCCGTGCGGGCGTCCGACGGACATCCGGTCTACGCCTGGACCTCCCCGGCCCCCGCCAAGGAAATCGGCGCGGGAGAGGTTGTCTATTTTCGCGCCCGTCTGGCCGCTCCGCCTTCGGAAGGTCGGGACGTGAAGGTTCAGTTCGCCGGGCTCGCGGGCAAATAGCGGCGCATGCGTGGCGTTTCGTGGCCACTCGCGATATTTCGGTGGCATCGCCGTCCCCCCGGCGCAATCGGGTCGCGCCATGAAGTCCTGGATCAACCTCCTGAACGAGGTCTATGGCGGTTTTCTGGAGGACGATGGCTGGGCCATCGCCAGCCATATCGCGCTGTCCATGCTGACCTCGATGTTTCCCTTCCTGATTTTCGTCACGTCGCTCGCCGGGTTCTTCGGCTCCAAGGAACTGGCCGACGAGGCGGCGGCGCTCCTGTTCGATTCATGGCCGCAGAAGGTCGCCGCGCCGATCGCCGCCGAAATCCACAATGTGCTTACCCAGACGCGCGGTGGACTACTGACGATCGGCGGATTTCTCGCCCTGTATTTCTCGTCCAGCGCCATCGAGGCGCTGCGTATCGGCCTTAACCGGGCCTACAACACCCATGAAACACGCGCCTGGTGGCTCCTGCGCCTTGAGTCGGTCGCCTATGTGATCGTCGGCGCGGTGACATTGCTCCTGCTCGCGTTTCTGGTGGTGTTCGCCCCGTTGATCTGGCTGAAAATACTGGATTACGCGCCGGCGCTCGCGCCGCTGTGGACCGTGCTCACCGTGTCGCGCTTTCTCATCACGACCCTTGCGCTCGTCGCCACATTGACGATCGCGCATAAATGGCTGCCCGCCGGACACCGGCGCTTCCGGGATATCTTGCCGGGTATCGCCTTGACCCTCCTGCTGTCCCTCGGTTTCGCCGAGGGCTTCGGCCAGTATCTCGCGGAATTCGCCCGCAATTATGTTTCAACCTACGCGGGTCTCGCGTCGGTGATGATCGCGCTGGTGTTCCTCTATTCGCTGGCCGCCATTTTCCTGCTTGGCGGCGAGGTCAATGCCGCGCTTCTCCGTTGTCGCGCGGGCGAGGGAGCGGCGGCCGCCAACCCCTCCGAAAATCCCGATTGATCGCCGCCTTCCGGTCTGGAAAAAGAAACGCCAACGCCGTCCCCGAATCAGGGCGATCCCGCCGCTCATATAGAGTTTCCAACATGGCCGACGTCTGCACGCAGGGTATCGACACGGGTTTCGTGGCGCTGGGGTATGGGAAGGTCGCCTTCCTAGGCGTCGTGCAGGGCATCACCGAACTCCTGCCTATTTCGTCGACCGCGCATATGCGCATCGTGCCGGCCCTGCTCGGCTGGCCCGACCCCGGCTCGGCCTTTTCCGCCGCGATGCAGATGGCGGCGCTCGCGGCGGTCATCAGTTATTTCTGGGGCGACATGCGCGACATCGTGGTCGGGTCGACCCGCGCGGCGTTGCGGCGGGATTTCGACGACTGGCATTTCCGCTTCGCGGTCTGGATCGTGTTGGCCACCGTGCCGATCATCATCGTCGGTCTCGCGCTTTCGGGCTTGCTCAATCAGTGCAACTCGCCGCTGCGCGGGCTTGTCGTGATCGGCGCGTCGAGCCTGCTGATGGCGATCTTGCTGGCCGTCGCGGAGTTGCGCGCCCGGCACACGCGCACCATCGATCATGTCAATTTGCTCGACGCGATGATCGTCGGCTGCGCGCAGGTCGGCGCGTTGATCCCCGGCGTTTCCCGCTCCGGCTCGACGCTGACGGGAGCGCTCTTTCTAGGAATGAAGCGGGACGAGGCCGCGCGGTTTTCCTTCCTGCTCGGCGTGCCCGCCATCGCGCTCGCCGGCCTCAAGGAATTCTATGAATTATGGAAGGCGCATCTCGACGGTCACGGCTGGTCCATTCTCGCCGTGGGTCTTGTCGTCGGCTCGATATCCGCCTTCGCGGCGATCTGGGGACTGATGCGCTTTCTGGAGCGGTTTTCCGCCTGGCCCTTCGTGTTCTATCGCGGGACCATGGGCGTTTTGCTGATCGTCGCGTTTTTCGCCGGCTGGCTGGCTTGACGAAAAAGCCGGCGACCGAGGCCGCCGGCTTTCGCGATTTTCGTTTCAGGCGCCCTTGGGGAAGTTCACCACGGTGGCTCCCTTCGTCGGGCCGGCTTGTTCCTCGCTCGACGACACGTGAGCGCCGCCGATCGTCAACGCGCCCTTGTCGACGGACAGCCTGATGTCGTCGCCATCGTGAACGTTCCCGGCGAGAATCATTTCCGCCATGGGATTTTGCACGTTCTTCTGGATGACGCGCTTGAGTGGACGCGCGCCATAGGCGGGATCGTACCCCTTGTCGGCGAGCCACTGACGCGCCTT
Source organism: uncultured Hyphomicrobiales bacterium (assembly GCA_903861645.1). GTDB lineage: Bacteria > Pseudomonadota > Alphaproteobacteria > Rhizobiales > Beijerinckiaceae > Terripilifer. The sequence continues at coordinate 37,770 of CAIOVE010000025.1, read as the reverse complement.
CGCATCGAGCGTCACCTTGATCTTGCGATCCTCCAGCAGGGTCAGCAGACGCTTGATCTGGATATCGACGATCGCGCCCATGTCCTCGCGGCGGAGCCGGTGGAACAGGATGATCTCGTCGATGCGGTTGAGGAACTCGGGACGGAAGCGCGATCGCACGACCTGCATGACCTCGTCGTGCACGGCGGCCGAGTCCTCGCCCTCCTTCTGCATGACCATGTATTCGGCGCCGAGATTCGACGTCATGATGATCAGCACGTTGCGGAAATCGACCGTGCGTCCCTGACCATCGGTCAGGCGCCCGTCGTCGAGAACTTGGAGCAGCACGTTGAAGACATCGGGATGCGCCTTTTCGATTTCGTCGAAAAGAACGACCTGATAGGGCCGCCGTCGAACGGCCTCGGTCAGCGCGCCGCCTTCCTCGTAGCCGACATAGCCGGGAGGCGCGCCGATTAGGCGCGAGACCGAGTGCTTTTCCATGTATTCGGACATGTCGATGCGCACCATCGCCGTCTCGTCGTCGAAGAGAAACGACGCGAGCGCGCGGGTGAGTTCGGTCTTGCCGACGCCCGTCGGTCCAAGGAACATGAACGAGCCGATGGGGCGGTTGGGATCCTGCAAACCGGCGCGGGCGCGGCGCACCGCGGTCGCGACGGCTTCCACCGCCTCCGCCTGTCCAACGACGCGCTTGGCCAGCTCCTGCTCCATCTTGAGCAGCTTGTCCTTTTCGCCTTCAAGCATCTTGTCGACGGGCACGCCGGTCCAGCGCGAGACAACCTGCGCGACGTGATCGGCGGTGACGGCTTCCTCGACGAGCGCGCCCGCGCCGCGCGCCTCGGTTTCGGCGAGCTGCTTTTCGAAGTCGGGAATGACGGCGTAGGTCAGCCGTCCCGCTTCCGCGTAATCGCCCTTGCGCTGCGCGTTGGCGAGATCGGTGCGCGCCTGCTCAAGCTGCTCCTTGAGTTTCTGCGCGGCGCCGAGCTTGTTCTTTTCCGCGCGCCAACGCGTGGTCAGCGACGCCGACTTTTCCTCGAGGTCGCCAAGTTCGATTTCAAGTTTCACCAGACGATCGCGCGAGGCTGAATCGGTTTCCTTCTTCAGGGCTTCCTGCTCGATCTTGAGCTGGATGACGCGACGATCGAGTTCGTCGAGTTCCTCCGGCTTGGAGTCGACCTGCATGCGCAGGCGCGCCGCCGCCTCGTCGACGAGGTCGATGGCCTTGTCCGGCAGGAAGCGGTCTGCAATGTAGCGGTTTGACAAGGTCGCCGCCGACACCAGCGCGGAGTCGGTGATGCGCACGCCATGGTGCATCTCGTACTTGTCCTTCAGGCCGCGCAGGATGGAGACGGTATCCTCCACCGTAGGCTCGTTGACGAACACGGGCTGGAAGCGCCGCGCCAGCGCGGGATCCTTCTCGACGTGCTTGCGATATTCGTCGAGCGTCGTGGCGCCAATGCAATGCAATTCGCCGCGCGCGAGGGCCGGCTTGAGCAGGTTCGAGGCGTCCATCGCGCCATCGGACTTGCCGGCGCCAACCAGCGTGTGCATCTCGTCGATGAACAGGATGATGCCGCCTTCCGCAGAGGTCACCTCGTTCAGCACCGCCTTGAGACGCTCCTCGAACTCGCCGCGATATTTCGCGCCGGCAATGAGCGAACCCATGTCGAGCGCCAGCAGTTTCTTGTCCTTGAGCGATTCCGGCACGTCGCCATTGACGATGCGCAGCGCGAGGCCCTCGACGATCGCCGTCTTGCCGACGCCGGGTTCGCCGATGAGCACGGGATTATTTTTAGTGCGTCGCGACAACACCTGCATCGCGCGGCGGATTTCCTCGTCACGGCCGATGACCGGGTCCAGCTTGCCGGCGCGGGCGGCTTCCGTCAGGTCGCGCGCGTATTTCTTGAGCGCGTCGTAGCTGTTCTCGGCGGTTGCGTTGTCGGCGGTGCGGCCCTTGCGCAGCTCGTTGATGGCCGCGTTGAGCGATTGCGGATTGACGCCCGCGTTCGCGAGGATCTTGCCGGCTTCGCAGGATTTCTCCATCGCGAGAGCGACCAGCAGGCGCTCGACGGTGACATAGGAATCGCCCGCCTTCTCGGCGATCTTCTCGGCGTTGTCGAAAACGCGAACGGTTGTCGGCGCGAGATAAAGCTGGCCAGCGCCGGAACCTTGCACCTTCGGCAGTTTCGCCAGCGCGATTTCGGTCTGCACCAGCGCCTCGCGCGAGCGGCCGCCGGCGCGATCGATGAGACCGGACGCGAGGCCCTCCTCGTCGTCGAGCAATACCTTCAGGATATGCTCCGGCGTGAACTGCTGGTGTCCGTCCCGGATGGCGGCGGACTGCGCGGACTGGATGAAGCCGCGCGCGCGTTCGGTGAATTTCTCGATATTCATGATCGACCTCCTGGACCGCCAAAGTCGCCCCGAAGCGGCGGGATTGGCGTCACGATGCACTGATTCGACCGGAAAACGATCGTTGCGACTTATCTAGGGGGCCAATGCGCAACAAAAAAGAGGCGCGAGGATCGATCCTCGCGCCTTTGATCTAAATCTATATCGGTGTTGAAGCGTTACTCGCCAAACAGCGAGGTCTCGCCGGGCGCGGGAGCCTGTTCAGGCGCCTCGGACTCGCCCGCCGCGCGCTCGGCGTCTGGCCGGGCGCGCCGCCGACGGGGTCGCAGGTGATAGCCGCCGGTCGGTTGCTCATCCCTCGCCTGCTCGACGACGGGGGCCGGAGCCGCTTCGACCGGGGCTTGAACGCGAACCGGCGTCGTGATGAACGAGGGCAGGCCAACGGGTTCCGGCTCGGGCGCGAGTTCGACGCGCGGTTGAGGCTGAGCTTGGGGTTGGGGCTGTTGCTGCGGCTGATACTGCGGTTGCGGCTGGCCGTCGTTGCGGAACTCGCGCGGCGGGCGGTTGTCGCGCGGGCCGCGGTTCTGGTTGAAGCGGTTCTGGTTGTTGCGATCCTGATAGGGGCGGTCGCCATTCGGGCGATCGCCGCGCGGCTGTTGCTGGCGGTCCTGCTGCTGCGGCCGCTCGCCATTATAGGGCGCGCGGTCCTGATAGGGCTGCTGCTGGGGCGCCGGCGGCTGCATCATCGGCTGCTGTGGATTGGCGTAGGGCGGCGGTGGCGCGAGCCGCTCGGGCGGCGAGGCGAAGCGATCCGGCAGGGCGCTGAAATCATCGTCCTCGTCCTCATCCTCGAGGATGGGATCGTTGGGCGAGCGCTGATAGCCCATCTGCGCCTGCTGCTGGGCCGCCTGGGCGGCCGCGATCAGGCGGAAATAGTGTTCGGCGTGCTGGAGATAGCTCTCCGCCATGACCGGATCGCCGGAAGACTGGGCGTCCCGCGCAAGCTGCAAGTATTTCTCGGCGACGTGATGAGCCGTGCCGCGAATCTTGACGTCGGGACCGTTGGATTCATAGCTACGGGTAAGAGGATTGGGGCTCTTGCGATTGTTGTTGTTGTTCCGACCGCGCATGCGCTTGTTATTCTGACCAGGTCTCATCTACGATCCTTGCGTGTTTGGCCGCTGCCGATCAACCACTCGAGTCTGGCGCGGACGCCCCAGCTCCGATTTGAGAAACTCGCCATGCGCTCGCGGCGTCGCCGCGCTATCCGACCGCCCATGGCGATTGAGGTCGGAACCGTTTCACATCAATCCGTCACGGATTTCCCGGTCCGGGCCCCCGCGCGCCAATATCGCCTCGACCCCGCTCTCTCCCCAGAGCCAGTCAACATCGCGGCAAATCGGCGTCTAATCTCCTGATTGATTTGGCGTTGGGTTCGGAAAGCCGGGCTCTCCGGGACGCCGACGCTCGAGCGATATACGCTTCAGAGCGATTACTATCGATCTTGTAGTCCATTTGCGCCGCTTCGCCAAGGGGCAGGCGCCAAAAAGCCAAGCTCCAGCGTCAATCAGTCCGTTTCGGGCGCTCCAGCAGCACCGCGCGCTCCACCCCGGACAGATCGCGTTGCGTTCCGACGCCAAGCAGTTCCGTCGATTCGAGGGTCCGCAGCACGTCCGCCGCCTGCGTCCATCCAACTTCCAAGATCGCGTGGCCGCCCCGTTTGAGAAGGCGGGGCAGAACCGAGGCGAGGGAGCGATAGGCGTCCAATCCGTCTGGTCCGCCATCGAGGGCGATGCGTGGATCGAAATTCCGGACTTCCGGATCGAGTCCGTCTATTTCCGCGGAAGCAATATAGGGCGGGTTCGACACGACGAGATCGAAATCTCCTTCCCCGAGCTCCGTCCAGTCGCCCAGTCGCGCCTCGCCGCGCGCGGCAAAACCGCATCTGGCGAGATTGCGTCTTGTGAGGTCGCGCGCGGCGGGGGCGATGTCGACCGCGAGACCGGTCGCGTTGGGGAAAACATCCAGCAGTGCGCAGATCAGCGCGCCCGAGCCGGACCCGAGATCGGCGAGGCGGAGCGCTTCCTCCTGCCGGTCGCCAAACAGGCGCAGGGCCGCGTCAATCAGCGTTTCGGAATCCGGCCGCGGGTCGAGCGCGCCCGCCGCGACCTCGACGTCGAGGCTCCAGAAGCCGCGCATGCCAAGAATGCGCGTCACGGGCTCGCGCGCCAACCGTCGTCCCGCGAACCCGGCCAGTCGTTCGCTGGCCTCATCGTCCAATGGAGCCTCGGGATCGCGGATCAGCGCCGCGTGGTCGACGCCGGCCGCCGCGCAAAGCAGCAGCCTCGCGTCATGGGCCGGGTCATCGATGCCCACGCCTTCGAAGGCGTCGATCATCAGGGCCATGGCGCGCCGGCGCGTGGTCGCGGACGTCAGTCCGGGAATGGCCGTCGCGGCGGCGCTCAATGCGCCGCCCGGGCGAGCACCCGTCGCAGCCGCGCGGCGAAGGCCGCCGGATCGGCGAGGCGTTCGCCATCCATGAGGCGGGCTTCATCGAAGAGCAGCCAGGCCGAATCCTCGATCAGCGACTTGTCCGCTTCCTCCTTCAACCGGCGCGCCAGCGAGGCGACCAGTTCATGGTTCGGATTGATTTCGAAGACCGGTTTGGAGATGTCATCGAGACGGCCATGCTCGGCCAACAGTCGTTCAAGCCTGCGGTCGGGCGCGCTGTCGGCCGCGATCAGGCAAGCTGGGCTTTCGGCGAGACGCTCGGAGACGCGCACGTCGGACACCTGTTCACCCAGCGTCTGCTTGACGAAGGCAAGCAACGTCGCGACCTCGGCGCTGGGCGCCTCGCTCGACGGGGCCTCTTTCCCTTCGATGAATGGCACGGTCGAAATATCCGCCGCGCCCTGACTCGCCGATTTGAAGGGCTTGCCATCGAAGCCGACCGAATTGGAAATCCAGAAGGGGTCGACGGGGTCCGACAGCAGCAGCACCTCGATGCCGCGGGCGCGATAGCCCTCGAGCTGCGGGCTGGCGGCGATGCGCTTCCCGTCCTCGCCCGTGTGATAATAGATCGCCGTCTGGTTGGGGCGCAGGTCGGCGACATAATTGGCGAGCGTGCGCTTCGTGTCGCCGCTGTTCGAGGTCGCGAACCGCGCGAACTTGAATATGGCGTCGCGATGCATCGGGTCTTCGTAGAGACCTTCCTTGATGACCGCGCCGAAGTTCTCCCAGACCTTCGCGAGTTTTTCCGGGTCGTTTTCGGCGAGCTTCGTCAGCTCCTGCATCACGCGGTTGGCGACGCCCCGCTTGATGGCGGCGAAAACGGCGCTTTCCTGAATCATTTCGCGCGAGACGTTCAGCGGCAAGTCGGCTGAATCCACCACCAGCCGGACGAAACGGAGCCAGCCGGGCAGCAGGTCGCTGTCCTGCGAAATCAGGACGCGGCGCACATAGAGCTTGCCGCGGGACTTGCGGGCGGGATCGAAAAGATCGAGCGGTCGCGAGCCGGGAATGAAGGCGAGCACCGTGTATTCATGGCGGCCTTCGGCGCGCCAGTGGATGGTGAGCGCCGGCTCGTCGAACTGGCTGGCGAGATCCTGATAAAAAGCCGTGTAATCCTTTTCCGTCAGCGCGCTTTTCGGCTTTGTCCAGATCGCCGCGCCGTCGGTCAGGGAACGCGCGTCGGCGTCGGGCGCTTCGCGCAGTTCGATGGGAATGGCGATGCCGCCCGAGTGCTCGCGGATGATCGATTCGATCTTCCAGCCTTCCAGATAGGATTTCGAGGCTTCGTTGAGGTGCAGCACGACGCGCGTGCCATGGGCGAGCGCCGACACCGGGTCGAGCGGCGCGATGGTATAGTCGCCCTTGCCTTCGGATTCCCAACTCCACGCCTCCGCGGAACCCGCCTTGCGCGTGGCGACCGTGACGCGGTCGGCCACCATGAAGGCCGAATAGAAGCCGATGCCGAACTGGCCGATCAGGCCCGCCGCGTCATCGCCCGCGCCGCCTTCGGTCTCGCGCTCCTCGTCGTCGGATTTTTTCGGGGCGATGCGCTCGAGAAACGCCCGCGTGCCCGAACTGGCGATCGTGCCCAGCGCGTTGACGAGATCGTCCTGGTTCATGCCGACGCCATTGTCGACAACGGCCAGGGTTCCCGCCTCCTTGTTGATCTCGATGCCGATGGCGAAGGGCCTGTCATCGGCTTTCAGGGCGGGCGACGACAGCGCCTCGTAGCGGAGCTTTTCGCAGGCGTCGGCCGCGTTGGACACCAGTTCGCGCAGGAAGATGTCCCGTTCCGAATAGACGGAATGGACCATGAGATGCAGCAATCGCGCGACGTCGGCCTGAAAATGATGGGATTTGGCGGTGGCGTTCGTTTCGGCGCTCTCTGACAAGGCTGACCTCTTCGACGAAAATGACGGGATTTCGGATCGGAAACCGACCGCCGCTCATATCGCCGCCCGCGCGCCGGGATTCAAGGGCCTCGCGATCGATCAAAAAAAGAGACCGGCGGGAGCGGAGGCTCCACGCCGGTCTGGATCAACCCTGGCCCAACTGGGGCGGTCCGCTAACGCCGCCCCCCGGAGGGCTGGGGGGCTGACAAATCCGGGAAGGCGGCAAACCGAACCTTCAAGGCGATGATCAAACCTTGACGGGCCACTGGGGCGGGGGTCCGGCCAGATAGGGGCGAAAATGTGAATTCGTTCACGAAGCCGCGAGGCGTCGCTCAAGGAAGGAACGATTCCCGCGGCTTGCGTCGAATCGACCTTCGCGCGAACATGGGACAGGAGGCGCGCGTGGCGGAGATACAGCCCATTCCATTCAAGGCGTTGCGGTCCGACGGCGAGTCGCCCGTCGCGCCGGTCGCGCCTGTCCAGCGATCCTCCGCGCCGACGATCGTCTCCTTCGACCGGCACGAATTGCGCGTCATCATGAACCTGTATGGCCGCATGGTCGCCGCGGGCGAATGGCGCGACTACGCCATTGATTTCGGCGCCCAGCGCGCCGTTTTCTCCATTTTCCGTCGAACCTCGGAAATGCCGCTCTATCGCATCGAGAAAGATCCCAAGCTCGCGCGCAAGCAGGGCGCCTATTCGGTCATCGCGGCGACGGGATTGATCATGAAGCGCGGCGTTGATCTGGAGCGCGTCATCGCCGTGCTCGACAAGCGCGTTCGGCTCGTGACCGGCTGAAACGAAAAACCCCGCGCCGGAGCGCGGGGTTCTTGGTATTCGCCAGGCGTTGGCGTCAGTCGTTGCGGCTGCCCGTCAGTTGCAGCAGCGCCGTGAAGATGTTGATAAAGTCGAGATAGAGTTGCAGCGCGCCATTCACCGACTTCTTGGTCGCCGTCTCGGCGTCGTCGTTGGCGTAATACATTTCCTTGATCGACTGCGTATCCCACGCGGTCAGGCCCGCGAAGATCAGCACCGACAGGCAGCTCAGGGCGAACTGGAATCCCGAGCTCTGCAGGAACAGGTTCACGAGACTCGCGATGATGAGGCCAATCAGGCCCATCACCAGAAACGAGCCGACCGGCGAAAGGTCGCGCTTGGTCGTGTAGCCATAAAGGCTCAATCCGCCGAACGCCGTCGCCGTGATGAAAAACGCGCGCGTGATGGACTGGCCCGTATAGACATAAAGGATCGTCGACAGCGACAGGCCCATCGCCGCGGCGAATAGAAGGAACGTATTGCGCGCCGTGGCCGCCGACATGCGGTCGATGCGGAACGAGAAGAAAAACACGAAGGCCAGCGGCGCCAGCATCACGACGAAGTGCAGCGGGCTGCGGTAGATCGCATTGCCGAAGGCCGTGAGATGACGAATGTCCGGGCCGGCGAGCATTTGCGTGCCCAGGGCGACCACGCCGGTGACCGCGAGGCCGACCGTCATGTAGTTGTAGACGCCGAGCATATAGGATCGCAGGCCCTGGTCGATCTCGGCTGAACCGGACCGGGCGACGCTGGACCCCCACCGGGCCGAGGCGTTGCGGTCGAAGTCGGACATATATCCCTCCGTGTTCGGGGCGGGACGCCCCTCGTGCTGTTCCGATACAAGGAACAAGCGTAGATAATATGGCGGCGGGTCATCCGACATACAAGAGGCAAGCTACGCCGGCGCTTGCTAGAGGTCGCGCAAATAGGCGGCTGGCTTTTGCCCGAGCACCCGCCATGCCCCGGCGACGCCGATGCCAATGGTCAGGAACAGCGCGATGGCGACCGCGCCCAGCGCCGACGACCAGAGCCAGACGAATTCGTCCAGCTTCATGACACGGGTCAGAATCGCCCACGCCGCGAGTCCCCCGGCGCCAACGCCGAAGGCGGCCGTCACCGCGCCAAGCGCGCCATATTCGTAAAGCAGAGCGCGGAGCAATCGCCAGCGCGTGGCGCCCAGCGTTTTCAGCACGACGCCTTCGTAAAGCCGCGTGCGCTGCCCGGCCGCCACCGCGCCCGCCAGCACCAGCGCGGAGGCGACCAGCGCGACGCCCGACGCGGCGCGTATCGCCAGCGTCAGTTGCGCCATGATGTCGGCCAGCGCGTCGAGCGCGTCCTTGACGCGCACGCTGGTGACGGTGGGGAAGGCCCTGGAGATGTCGCGCAACAAGGCGATTTCGCGCGTGGCGTTGCTTCCCTTGGGGAAGGTCGCCGTCGCGAGCAGGGTGTGGGGAGCGCCGGCGAAGGTGTTGGGTGAAAAAACAAAAACGAAATTGATTCCGAGCGATCGCCAGTTTACCACGCGCAGATTGGCGATGCGGGCGTTGATGTTGCGTCCGAGCACATTCAGCGTGACATCGTCGCCGATTTTCAGGCCGAGTCCCCGGGCGATGCCCGCCTCCATGGAGACCAGCGGCGGTCCGGCGTAGGTCTCCGGCCACCAGTCGCCTTCAACGAGTTTCGAGCCTTCGGGCAGGGCGGTCGCGTAGGTGATGCCCCGGTCGCCTTCCAGCGCCCACGCGGCGTCCTCGGACGCCTTGATGTCCTCGGGCCGCTGGCCCTTGAGGCGCACGATGCGCCCACGCATCATCGGAACCTGCTCGACCTTCGCGTCGGGCGCGTGGTCCCTCAGGTAATCGCCGAACCGCGTGGCGTCGGCGTTGCGAAGGTCGAGAAAAAAGAAACTTGGCGTCTGTCCCGGCAGCGTTTGTTGCAATTGATCGCGCAGATTGCCGTCGATCTGCGTCAGCGTGACGAGCAGGGCGAGTCCGAGGCCCAGCGACAACACCACCGAGGGCGTCGGCGCGCCGGGACGATGAATATTGGCGAGCGCCAAACGGCCCTCGACGCCGGATGGCCTTGGCAGGCGGCGGGCGGCCCACATGATCGCGGTCGCGACCACGCGCAGGAAAACGAAACTGGCCAGCGTCGCGCCGATGTAGATCGCGGCCAGTCGACGGTCCGTCGACAGATAAACGATCGAGCCAACAAGGGCGGTCGCCACGAAGCCGAGCATGACGAGATAGCGCGGGCGCGGCCAACCCTCGCCCGGTTCGATCCTGCTGCGAAATAGGGCCGAAACCGGCGCGTCGTGCGCTCCGCCGATGGGCGCCAGCGAGAACGCCAGCGCGGTCAGCACGCCATAGAGCGCGCCCGCGGCGAGTTCACGCGGATAAATCGAGGCCTCGAATGGCAGCGGCGAGATTTCGCGCAGGCCGGAGGCGGCAAGAAAAGGCGCGGCCGCGCCAAGGCCAAGGCCGATGACGACGCCGCCCGCCGCGATGAGTCCGATTTCCGCCAGGGCGATGAGAAAAACGCGTCCGCCCGTCGCGCCCAGCGCCTTGTAAGTCGCGAGATCCGTCATCTTACGATCAACGAAGGCGCGCGCCGCGTTGGCGACGCCGACGCCGCCCACCACCAGCGCGGTCAGTCCCACGAGCACGAGGAACTGGGTGAAGCGCTCAAGATTTTTCTCGAACTGCGGGGAAACGTTGGTTCGCGTGCGCACCTCCCACCCGGCCTCCGGGAAGGCCGCGCGCGCGCCATCGATCAGCGAGACGACATCCTTGTCGCTGGCGGTCGCGCCGTCCGTTCGGTTCGACAGGACGAGCCTGTTCGACCAGCGGACCAGCGAGCCCGGTTGCACGAGCCCCGACGCGCGGAAGGCGTCGAGCGACAGGATGATGCGGGGTCCGAAGCCCACGCCGCCGCCAAGCTTGTCGGGTTCGGAGACGAGCGCGGCGCGATAGATCAGCCTGGCGTCGCCGATCATCGCGACATCGCCGGGTTTCAGGTCCAGTCGCGCCGCGAGCGCGGCTTCCGCGACAAAGCCGGGCAGCCCGTCGCGCGTCGCCAGCGCCTCGGCCAGCGGCATGGGCGGCGATAATACGACCTCGCCAATCGCCGGATATTCCGGCGGCACGGCTTTCAACTCTGCCAGTGTTGAATCGCCATCCGGCTTGCGCGCCATGGACCGCATCGACGCCAGCGTCGACAGATCGCCGCGGCTCGCCAGATAGGCGCGCTCCTCGCCGCTCAATTCGCGATGCATCAGCGAGAAGGCGACATCGCCGCCGAGAATGCGCCGACCCTCGCGCGCCAGCCCGTCCGACAGACCACGCGAGATCGAGGACACGGCGACGATCGCCGCCACGCCCAGCGCGATACAGGCCAGAAATACTCCGAAGCCGCGAATGCCGCCGCGCAGATCGCGCGCGCCAAAACGCAGCGCGAGCCAGAGAGCGCCCACGGCGGATGAGCCGGTCATGTCGCCAGCGCCGCGTCGGTGGTCTCGCGGCCATCCGAGACGATTTCGCCGGATCTGATGCGGATCGTCCGATCGCAGCGCGCCGCGAGCGTCGCGTCATGGGTCACCAGCACGAGCGTCGCGCCGCGCTCACGCCTGAGCGCGAACATCAGTTCGACAATCGACTCGCCCGATGTCTCGTCGAGATTGCCGGTTGGTTCATCCGCGACGAGGATCGCCGGGTTGGGCGCGAGCGCGCGGGCCAGCGCGACGCGTTGCTGTTCGCCGCCCGATAGCTGCGCCGGATAATGCGAAAGTCGCTCGCCGAGGCCGACGGCGCGCAATTCGCGCGCGGCGATCGCCCCGGCGTCGGCCCTGCCCTGCAATTCGAGGGGGATCGCGACGTTTTCAAGCGCCGTCATGGTCGGGATCAGATGAAATGACTGAAACACGATGCCGACGCGCGCGCCGCGAAACCGGGCCAGCGCGTCCTCGCTCATCGCGCCGATGTCCTTGCCATCCAGCCTGACGACGCCAGAATCGGGCCGTTCCAGACCCGCCATCACCATCAGCATGGTCGATTTCCCCGACCCCGAGGGGCCGACGAGGCCGACCGCCTCCCCCGACGCAACCTCGAGGCTGACGCCCTTCAGGATATGGACACGCGCGGCGGCGCGTCCCAGACTGAGGTGGACGTCGCGCAACTCGATCGCGGGTCGCGACGGCGTGGCGGCGGATGAAGGCATGGATGGTTCTCCGGCCGCGCGGGGCTTGCGGGTCCGATGATCGCGCTTAAATCAGCAAAGAGAAGCGGGAAGGCATCGGCTTGACTGAAGGTTCATATGGTGGCGCGAGCCGATTCGTCCAACGCGTGCGCGCGACGGCGGTCGGCGCTCTCGTGATTTTGATGTGCCCGGGGATGGTAAACATGGCGATGGCGCGGCCCATTCGCATTCTCGCCCTCGGCGACAGTCTCACCGCAGGCTATCTATTGCCGGAGAAGGACGCCTTTCCCGTCGTGCTCGAACGCGCCTTGCGCGCCGCCGGCCACGATGTCGAGGTCGTGAACGCCGGAGTCTCCGGCGACACGGCCAGCGCCGCGCTGGAGCGACTTGACTGGGCGCTCGACGGCGACACCGCCGTCGCCATTGTCGAGGTCGGAGCCAACGACATGTTGCGCGGCGTCGATCCCGCGATCACCAGGCAAGCCATTGCGTCCATTCTGGAAAAGCTCAAGGCGCGTGGCGTTCAGCCCATGCTGGCCGGCATGGTCGCCGCGCCCGGCATGGGCGCCGACTACGAACGCAAGTTCAACGCGATCTTTCCCGACCTCGCCCGGCAATTCGACGCGCCGCTCTATCCGTTTTTTCTCGATGGCGTGGCGGGCAACGCCGCGCTGGGCCTGTCCGATGGACTGCACCCCAACGCGGCTGGCGTGAAGCTGATCGTCGACCGGATCATGCCGACCGTCGAAATTCTGTTGTCACGATCGCGGGCGAAAACCTGACGTCCGCCCTGTCGCGCCCCCTGGAAGTCCGTTAGCTTTCGAGGGTGACTGATTCGCGATGCGGCTTTCGCCCGCGTGGAGGAGCCATCATGCCCAGATTGTTTACTGGCCTTGAAATTCCTCCCGACATCGCAGACGAACTCGCGTTTCTACGCGGCGGCATGTTCGGCGCGCGCTGGATCGATCCGGATTTCTATCATCTGACGTTGCGCTTTATCGGCGACGTCGACACGCGCGTCGCGCACGATTTCTTCGATGAACTCGAACGGATGAGGCGGCCCGCCTTCACCGTTACCCTGACCGGCGTCGGCGCCTTTGGCGGCGATCGTCCGCGCGCGCTGGTCGCCACGGCGAAACCGACGCCGGCCTTGATGGCGTTGCAGGCGGAGCATGAGCGCGCCGCGCGTCGCGTCGGCCTGCCGCCGGAAACGCGCAAATACGCGCCACATGTGACGCTTGCGCGCCTGCGCGGCGTATCGCCCGAAGCCGTCGCCGATTATCTGGGTTCGCGCAGCCGGCCGTCGTCGATCACCTTCGAGGCGGAGCGATTCATTCTCTACTCGTCGCGCGATTCGGTTGGCGGCGGCCCCTATATAGAGGAAGCGAGTTTTCCGCTCGGCGCGACAAGCGAATCATTCGAGGCGCGCGCGTCGGTCTGACGCGGTGGCGCGTCAGGGCTCCAGCGGCGAATCCCAATAGAGATAGTCAAGCCAGCTATCATGCAGATAGTTCGGCGGAAACAGCCTGCCATTGCGATGCAGGTCGACCACGGATGGCTGGAAAGGCTTGTTCGCCGGGAACATCTTGGCTTCACGCGGGAGCAAGTCGCCTTTCTTGAGATTGCAGGGCGAACAGGCGGCGACCACGTTTTCCCACGTGGTGAGGCCGCCCTTGGAGCGTGGAATGACGTGATCGAAGGTCAGTTCCTCGCGCGCGCCGCAATATTGGCAGGCGAACCGATCACGCAGGAAAACATTGAAGCGGGTGAAGGCCGGCTGACGCGATGGCTTGATGTAGGTCTTCAGCGAAACGACGGAGGGCAGGCGCATTTCGAAACTGGGGCTTCGAATGCATTTATCGTAATGGGAAACGATGTTCACGCGGTCGAGGAACACGGCCTTGATCGTGTCCTGCCAGGACCAGAGCGAGAGCGGGTAATAGCTCAGCGGCCTGAAGTCCGCGTTGAGCACGAGCGCCGGACATGCTTCCGGCGAAACCGGCGGCTGGACGTGAAGGGTCAAAAGTCGACACCTCTTTCGTCAAACATTCCGAACATCCGGAACGACACGCATAGTCTATATGTTGAATGACGGCCTTGTGAAGGCCGCGCATTGGGGAAAATTGACTCATTTTGACACAGGCGCGCGCAACCGGATTCCGCCCGTTCGGGGCGCGAATCAGCCGATAGCCAACTGGAAAAAGCCCGTCGTGCGCGTCGGGGCGATGCGTCAGCGGGTCGGAACGGGCGCGCCGCCGCGATAATCGTAGAAGCCGCGCTGGGTCTTGCGACCCAGCCAGCCGGCCTCGACGTATTTCACCAGCAAGGGGCAGGGACGATATTTCGAGTCCGCGAGGCCCTCATGCAGCACCTGCATCACCGAAAGACAGGTGTCGAGGCCGATGAAATCGGCCAGTTGCAACGGTCCCATCGGGTGATTCGCGCCAAGCCGCATGGCGGTGTCGATCGCGTCGACCGTGCCGACGCCTTCATACAGCGTGTAGATCGCCTCGTTGATCATCGGCAGCAGGATGCGATTGACGATGAAGGCGGGGAAATCCTCGGCGACCGTCGATGTCTTGCCCAGCCTGGCGATGAACAGCTTGGCGGCCTCGAAGGTCGCGTCCTCGGTGGCGATGCCGCGAATCAGCTCGACGAGCTGCATCCGGGGCACGGGATTCATGAAGTGGATGCCGATGAACTTCTCGGGCCGGTCCGTGGTGGAGGCGAGCCGCGTGATCGAAATCGACGAGGTATTGGTGCCGATGAACGCGCCTGGCTTGAGCACGGGGCTGAGGCGCGTGAAAATCTTGCGCTTGACGTCCTCGTTCTCCGAGGCGGCCTCGATGACCAGATCGCAAACGGAGAGGTTTTCGGTTTCGATCGCGGCATGGATGCGCGTCAGCGCCGCCTTGCGGTCTTCCTCGCGGGCGAGGCCCTTGGCGACGTCGCGCGCGATCGATCCATCGACCGTCGCCAGCGCGGCGTTGATCCGATCGCGCGAGATATCGTGCAGGTAGACGTCGAAACCGGCCATGGCGCAGACCTGGGCGATGCCGCTGCCCATCTGGCCCGCGCCAATGATGCCCACTTTCTGGATTTCGACCGTCATTCGTCCATCATCCCGCTGATTAATCGCGGCGATCATACGTCATGCGGCGTCGACGTCCAGAGTTTTAGCCGCCGCGTAGCTTGGCGAGTTCGGCGTCGAGCTCCGGCAGCGCCTTGAAGAGGTCGGCGACAAGGCCATAGTCGGCCACCTGGAAGATCGGCGCCTCCTCGTCCTTGTTGATGGCGACGATGACCTTCGAATCCTTCATGCCGGCGAGATGCTGGATGGCGCCGGAAATGCCGACGGCGATGTAAAGTTCGGGCGCGACGACCTTGCCGGTCTGGCCAACCTGCCAGTCGTTGGGGGCGTAGCCCGCGTCGACCGCGGCGCGCGAGGCGCCCATGGCGGCCCCGAGCTTGTCGGCGACCGGTTCAATGTAGGTCTTGAAGTTCTCGGCGTTCTGGAGCGCCCGGCCGCCGGAAATGATGATCCGCGCGGCGGTCAATTCAGGCCTGTCGCTCTTGGAGATCACTTCCTCCTTGAAGGTCGAAAGGCCGGGGTCCGCGGCGGCCGGAATGGCCTCGATCGGCGCCGGGCCGCCCTCGCCCGCCGCCGCGAAGGCGGTGACGCGCACGGTGATGACCTTGGTGGCGTCGCTCGACTGGACGGTCTGGATGGCGTTGCCGGCGTAGATCGGGCGCTCGAACGTGTCGGGCGCGACCACCTTGATGATTTCCGAAATCTGCATGACGTCGAGCAGCGCGGCGACGCGGGGCATGATGTTCTTGGCCGCCGAGGTGGCGCTGGACACGATCGCGGCGTAGCCGGGCGCAAGACCAACGATGAGGTTGGCGACCGGTTCGGCGAGCTGGTGGGCGTAGGCGGGCGCGTCGGCCACGAGCACGCGCGCGACGCCCTCGAGACGGGCGGCGGCCTCGGCGGCGGCGGCGATGTCATGGCCGGCGACCAGAATATCCACGGGCGCGCCGAGCGCGCGGGCGGCGGTCAGCGCCTTGGCGACGGCGTCGCCCAGTTGGCCCTTCGCGACATCGGCCAGAAGAAGGGTCTTCATCACAGCACTCCCGCTTCGTTCTTCAGCTTGCCGACGAGTTCGGCCACCGAGCCAACCTTCGCGCCACCCTTGCGGGCCGGCGGCTCGCTGGTCTTGAGGACGGTCAGCCGGGGCGTGACGTCAACGCCGAAGTCGGCGGGCGTTTTCTCGTCGATGGGCTTCTTCTTGGCTTTCATGATGTTGGGCAGGGAGGCGTAGCGCGGTTCGTTCAGGCGTAGGTCCGTCGTGACGATCGCGGGCAGCTTGACCGTGATCGTTTGCAGGCCGCCATCGACCTCCCGGGTCACGTCGGCGGTCGCGTCGCCGATGACGACCCTGGAGGCGAAGGTCGCCTGACTCCAGCCGAGCAGGGCCGAGAGCATCTGGCCGGTCTGGTTGGAATCGTCGTCGATCGCCTGCTTGCCGAGGATCACGAGGCCGGGCTGCTCGGCCTCGACGACGCCCTTGAGCAGCTTGGCGACAGCCAGAGGCTCGGTCGGCGCGTCCGTCTTGACGAGAACGCCGCGGTCGGCGCCCATGGCGAGGCCGGTGCGGATGGTTTCGGCCGCCTGCGCCGGGCCGATGGAAACGATGATGATCTCTGTCGCCTTGCCGGCTTCCTTCAGGCGCAGCGCCTCCTCGACGGCGATTTCGTCGAAGGGGTTCATGGACATCTTGACGTTAGCCAGTTCGACGCCCGATCCGTCCGCCTTGACGCGGGCCTTGACGTTGTAATCGACGACCCGTTTCACGGGCACGAGAATTTTCATTGCCAACGGCTCCATCCGGCTGTGTCAGGCCGCATTTTGGTAATTGCGCCCAAACGGCGAGTCAACGCGACGAAGGGCGGTCACGCGATCCGCGAGCTGAAGAGCGGCGCGCCGGGCCGATGCAGCAATGGGGTGAGCAGCGCGCCGCAGGCGATGCCGCCGACGTGGGCCCAGAAGCCGATTTCGGAGTGTTCCGCGCCAAGCGCCGACAGCAATTGCAGGCCGATCCACGCGCCAAGACACCACGCCGCCGGCAGTCGCAAGGGCAGGATATTGAACAGCAGGCCGAACACCCGCATGCGCGGATAAAGCAGCATATAGGCGGCGACAACGCCGGATATCGCCCCCGACGCGCCAATCAATGGCGATTCGGACAAGGGTCCGGTCGCCACGTAGACAAGACCGCCGGCCAGGCCGCAGGCGAGATAAAACATCAGGTAACGACCCGAGCCCATGGCGTCCTCGACATTGTCGCCGAACACCCAGAGGAACAGCATGTTGCCGATCAGATGCGCGTAACCGGCGTGGACGAAGACGCTCGTCAGCAGGGTCAGCGGCGCCGGCACGAGCGCGATGCCCTTGGCCAGCGTGGAATGGTCGAGCAACACGGCCGGAATCACGCCGAGCGCGAGATCGAGGCGCTCCATGTCGCCGAACAGACCCGCGATCATGGCGAGGAAGATCACGACGTTCAGCGCGATCAGCGCGTCATTGACGAGCGGCCGGCGAATGAACCGCAGCGGCGCGCCATCGTGGAGGGGCAGAAACATGGACGTTCAGCGCCGCGGACGAAGCGCGCATGGCCACGCCAGCGCGCGCCTCAACGGTTTTGTCCCGGCGTCCAGAGCACGTCGCCCGCGCCATTGTCGTTGGCGGTTCGCGACGCCACGAACAGCAGGTCGGACAAGCGGTTGATGTAGCGGATGGCCGCCTCGCCAACCTTTTCGCCGGGCTGGCGGGCGAGGTCGACCATCAGGCGCTCGGCGCGGCGGGTGACGGTGCGGGCGAGATGCAGCGCCGCGGCCGCGGGCGATCCGCCCGGCAGCACGAACGACTTGAGCGGCGCGAGACGGGCGTTCAGGGCGTCGATTTCCCGTTCGAGCCGGTCGACCTGCGATTGAATGATACGCAGCGGCTCGTATCCGAGTTCCTTGCCCGTGTCGGGCGTGCAGAGGTCAGCCCCGAGATCGAACATGTCGTTCTGGACGCGGGCGAGGATCGCGTCGAGCTCCGGATTTTCCCTAGCTGTTGAAAGCCGGGCGAGGCCAATCGCGCAATTGGCTTCGTCCACCGTGCCGAAGGCCTCGACGCGCAGATCGTATTTGGGACGGCGCTGGCCATCGCCGAGCGACGTTTCGCCGGCGTCTCCGCCTCGCGTGTAGATTCGATTCAGCGCGACCATCGATCCTAACCCCGGAACCAGAGAACGCCGATCACGACAAGGACCGCGACGAATTGCAGTCCGACGCGCCAGCGCATGAGCTTTTGCGACAGGTTGGGGTCGCCGCCGCGCAACATGTTCGCCAGCCCGAGCAGCAGGACGATGAACACCGCGCCAACGGCGATGGACACGAGCAGATTGGCGGAAACGGGCATGTGGCGATGCTCTCGGGCGAGGACGGATCGTCGGCGGCGATTCACTAGACCGCGCGTCCCGACCTCGCAAGCCGTGGCCGCGTTCAATATCGCTTGAGCAGGCGCTCGAGATAATCAAGCTCCTCGCGTGGCCGGGTGGGATCGCCAAGGCGCTTTCGCAACTCCTCCAGCACCCGCTGGGCGCGTTGCGCCAGGGGCGTGCCCAGCGGATCGTAACGCTGGGTGTTGAGATCGCGGCGGTCATGGGAGTCGCGGCCGAGGGGATCGGCGTTGGCGCGCTCGTTGCCGGGCCGGGGTTGTCCATCGGAGGGTTGTCCGGGGCCGTCCTGCTGGCCCGTCTGGCGACCCTGTTGCTGCATCTGCTGGGCGAGTTGCTGGCCGCTCTTTCGCAGCGCCTCGATGGCGCGACCTTCCGCGTCGACGGCCTTGCCGCGGCCTTGCTCGCCCTGTCCCAACTGGCCCTCGGCCTCGCGCATTTCCTTCTCGGCGTCGTCAAGGCCTTCCTTGCCGTCCATGCCGAACTGGCGCATGCGCTGCTTCAGGTTTTCGAGGCGCTGGCGCAGCGCTTCCTGACGCTCCTTCAGGGATTGCTGGTCGCCGCCCTCGCCATTGTCGGCCATCTGGTCGTCGTCGCCCTCGTCGCCGGACTCCGCCTGATCACCCGGCGATGGTCCCTGCTGCTTTCCCTGTTGACCCTGCTGGTTCTGCCCGCGTTGGCGTGGATCGCGTTGCGCGCGTTCCCGTTGGCGCTTCTGTTTGTCGCCGCGAAACGTCTGATCGCGCAGCTCCTGCTCCTCGCGCGACAGTTGATCGAGTTCGTCGAGCGCGCGGTTCATTTCCCGCGACATCGGATCGGGGCGACCCGGTCGGCGCGCCGTCTGAAGGTTTTCCATCATGTCGCGCAATTGATCGAGCAACTGTTGCGCGCCGGCGACGTCGCCGTTTTTCATCATTTCCTGCATGCGATCGACCATGGCTTGCAGGTCTTGCGGCGTCACGGCGCGCGCGTTGTCGTTGGGTTGCCGGTCCTGTTGGGCGTCCTGGTCGTTCCGCTGCTGGCGGGCCATTTCGTTGAGATACTTGTCCATCGCCGCGCGCAGCTGATCCATCAGCCGCTTGATTTCCTCGGGCGTCGCGCCGTTTTGCATGGCGTCGCGCAACTGCTGTTCGGCGGCGCGCAGGTCGCGTTCGGCGTCCGACAGATTGCCGTCCTCGATGCGCAGCGCCATTTCCCACATGAAGTCCGCGACGCCGATCAGGTCGGCGTCGTTGCGCGCCGAGGCTAGGCGCGTCGCGATGGCGCGCAGACCGAGATAAATGGCGTCGGAGGTGCGGAACGTCTCCGGCGCGATCATCAAGGCGTCCATCGCGATCCCGACGCGGGAGTGATCATCGGGCGCGAGAATCAGATTGCGTCGTTGCTCCACCAGCGCGCGGGCGAGCTGCTTGGTGAAGGGCCGTTGCGGCAGCGTGATCTCCATCGCCGCGCTTCGGCCTTCGTTGCCGCCTTCGTCGCGGGCCGAAAGGGTCATCAGAACCCGCGCGCCGGCCCAGGCGTGTTCGGAAAGATCCGCCGTGGTCTCGCCCTCGCCGAGACCGCCCGGTCCCGAGGGCAGGGCGAGCGGCATCTTGGGCGCCTCGACCAGCGAGCGACCGGTTACGGGTCGCCCGGCGATGGAGGGCCGGGAAAACAGCGCTTCCGCGCCGACCACGCCGTAATCGTCCTCGATCTTGTAGCCGAGGGTCAGGGAGCCCCTTGCGTTGGCCTTGGGCGGACCTTTCGCCGTGATCACGGGCGGCGCGTCGGGGATGGACGACAAGGCGTAAGTCGCGACGATCGATCCGAATCGCTTGAGGACCAGCTTGCCATCGCCGCGCAGGGCGAAGCGAAATTCCGTGTCGGTCGTTTTGGCCGAAGGCCTTGGCTTTCCGGCTCCGGGCGTCTCGTCGTCCGGCGCCAGCGTTTTCAGGCCGCCATCGGCCTCGACCGCGACATTGGCGCCTTCGGACGAGCGCACGATGACTGTCGAGCCGACCGGCGCGGACAAGGCCCGCGTCCCCGTCTTGCCCGCGCCTGGCTGATCGTCGCGCAGGTTGAGGACGATGGGTGGGCGGCCCGTGTAGGCGGGCGGGTCGATCCACGCATCCAGCCGATATCCCTGCGAGAGCGCGCCGGGGGTGCGCCAGTCGAAGGCGGCGATGACGCGGGCGTATTTTTCCGGCCCGGCGATAAAGCCGGTCGCGACGACCGCGAGCACAGCGGCGGCCCGAACGGCGAACCTGTCCCGCTCCACCATGCGGGGCGAGGGCGGCGCCAGTTTCAGGCTGGCGGAGGCTTTTTCGGCGCGTTGGCGATGCATTGCCCAGAGCGCCCGCGTCGTCGGATCGTCGCCGCCGTTCGCGAGTTGGTCGTCGAGCGTCGTCGCCGGCCGATGGGCAAGGCCGGAATCCCGGTCGAGGCGGCCAAGACGCTCGCCGCGAGGGGGCGCGCGCAGAAACGCCAACCGCGCCAGCGCCGCGGCCAGCGCGCCGCTGAAAACGACGACGCCGAGGATACGGCCCCAACGAGGCGCCTCCAGCCACAGACCGAGAAACGAAACCGAAATGAAAAGCGCGATGACGACCAGCGCCCAGGCGAGCGACGGCCAGACGCGCTCCCAGCCAATCGTCAGTCCCGCCCGCGCGGCGAGCCGGTTCAGGCGTTCAAGCGCCGCGTTCGACGGTCCCGCCGGCTGCTCCGTCAATCGGATCTCCTCTGGCCAAACAACAGCCTATCATGGCGCAAAAGACGCGCCAGTCGAGATTTCGTGATGGTTTATGGGGGTGGATTCAGGTCAGCCAGTCGGGCAGGCTGTCGAGGCCGATCAGATCGTCGTAGCTCGGACGTGGCCGCACCACCGCCCATTTGTCGCCGTCGACCAGGACCTCGGGCACGAGCAGACGCGAATTGTAGGTGCCCGACTGGGTCGCCCCATAGGCGCCCGCCGACATGACGGCGAGGAGGTCGCCGGCCGCGGGTTCCGCCATCTCGCGGCCCTGCGCGAGGTAATCGCCTGTTTCGCAAACCGGGCCGACGACATCGGCGATGATCGCGCGGTGCGCCGCCGGCGGCGCGACGACGGGCTTGATGTCGTGGTGCGCGTCGTAAAGGGTCGGTCGGATGAGGTCGTTCATCGCCGCGTCGACGATCACGAAGGACTTGGCCTCCCCTTCCTTGATATAAATGACGCTGGCGACCAGCACGCCGGCGTTGCCGACAATCAGCCGTCCGGGCTCGAAGACCAGCGCGCAATCCAGCGCGCGCGCATGGGCCTTGACGATTTTCGCATATTTTTCAGGATGATAAGAGTCGGGATCCTCGCCCTCGCGATAGGGGATGCCGAGGCCGCCGCCGAGATCGACGTGATCGATCGCGTGACCATCCGCTCTTAGTTGGCCGACGAAATCAGCCAGTAGCGCGAAGGCCTGATCGAACGGCGCGAGATCGGTGATCTGTGAGCCGATGTGCATGTCCACGCCCGTGACGACGAGGCCCGGCAGGGCGGCGGCCTCCGCGTAAACGGCGCGCGCGCGGGAAATCGGGATGCCGAACTTGTTCTCGGATTTGCCGGTTGAAATCTTGTGGTGCGTGCGCGCGTCAACGTCCGGATTGACCCGAAGCGCGATGCGGGCGGTCGCGCCCTTCTGGCGGGCGATCTCGGAAATCGCCCGTAATTCCGGCTCTGATTCGACGTTGAAACAGAGAATGTCCTCGTCGAGCGCGTGGGCGATCTCGGCGGCGGTCTTGCCAACGCCCGAGAAGGTGATGCGCGAGCCCGGTACGCCGGCGGCGCGGGCGCGGCGCAATTCGCCTTCCGACACGACGTCCATGCCGGCGCCCAGCCCCGCGAGGGTCTTGAGAACGGCCTGATTGGAATTGGCCTTCATGGCGAAGCAGACCAGCGCGCGCACGTCGGCGAAAGCCCGCGAAAACACCTGAAAATGCCGGGTCAGGGTCGCCGTCGAATAACAATAGAACGGCGTGCCCACCTCCGCGGCGATGCGCCGGAGGTCCACGCCCTCGGCGTGCAGCACGCCGTTCCTGTATTCGAAATGGTTCATGAGCGGGCCGGCGCCTTAAAGCAGCGGATCAAGGAAAAACGGTTGCTTGGGCGCCGTGACGCCCCGCAGCAAGGTCGACGAGGTCGTGCCATCCGGCCCCCTGGTCGTCCGGGTCACCGGTTTGCTCGCCGGATCGGCGCCGGTCGCTGGCTCCAAGGGCCCGCGGCGACCGCAACCCGCCAGCGCGAGTGTCGCGAGTCCAAATATTATGATGGCGAGTCGCGAATATGTTGTCATGGGCCGCGCGCGTTTTATCCCGGAAGAGGCACTATAGCCGATGGCCGCTCAACGGGAACCCGCCATCGCGCGTTCCTTGTCGAGACGGGCGCGCCAGCGCCGCGCCTGGGCGCGGACGTTGGCAGGCGCCGTGCCGCCGTAGGACTTCCGGCTTTTGACGGATTTTTCCACCCCCAGCACGCCAAACACCGCCTCGGTGATGCCCGGCTCCACGGCCCGCATCTCCTCGAGGGTCAGTTTCTCCAGACCAATCTTGCGATCGGCGGCGAGCTTGACCAGCGCGCCGGTGACGTGATGGGCGCGGCGGAAGGGCAGGCCCAGCGCCCGCACCAGCCAGTCGGCGAGATCGGTCGCGGTCGCGTAACCCGCGCCGGCCGCGGCCTTCATGCGTTTAAGATCGGGCTGGAAGTCGCGCACCATGCCGGTGATCGCCGCCAGACAGAGCGACAGGGTGTGCAGCGCGTCGAAGGCGCCTTCCTTGTCTTCCTGCATGTCCTTTGAATAGGCGAGAGGCAGGCCCTTCATCACGATCAGCAGGCCGGTGAGGGCGCCGATGACGCGCCCGGCCTTGCCGCGCACCAGTTCGGCCGCGTCGGGATTTCGCTTCTGCGGCATGATCGACGAACCGGTGGTGAAACCGTCCGACAGATGCACGAAACCGAACTGCGGCGTGGCCCAGAGGACGATTTCCTCGCCGAAGCGCGACAGATGCGTGGCGCAGATGGCCGCGGCGGAGAGGGTTTCGAGCACGAAATCCCGGTCCGACACGCTATCGAGCGAGTTGGCTGTCGGGCGATCAAACCCAAGCGCCCGCGCCGTCTGCTCGCGGTCGATGGGGAAGGAGGTTCCGGCGAGGGCGGCGGAGCCAATCGGGCATTCGTTGAGGCGCTTGCGCGCGTCGGCGAGCCGTCCGCGGTCGCGGCCCAGCATTTCCACGTAGGCGAGCAGATGATGGCCGAAGGTCACCGGCTGGGCCGATTGAAGGTGGGTGAAGCCGGGCATGACGTCGCCGGCGTGAAGCGTCGCCTTGTCGACGAGAACCGACTGGAGGTCGCGCATCTGTCCGTCGAGGTGGTCGATCGTGTCGCGCACCCAGAGGCGGAAATCGAGCGCCACCTGATCGTTGCGCGACCTCGCGGTGTGCAGACGCCCGGCTTCCGGCCCGATGATCTCGGCCAGCCGCGACTCGACATTCATATGAATGTCCTCGAGCGCGCGCGAGAACGTGAAGGCGCCGCTCTCGATTTCGCCGCTGACCTGGTCTAGACCCGCGTCTATCGCGGAAGCCGTTTCCCGGGAAACGATGCCGGTGTCGGCCAGCATGGCGACATGGGCCTTCGAGCCCCGGATGTCCTGGGCGGCGAGGCGGTAGTCGAAACCGATGGATGCGTTGATTTCATCCATGATCGCATCGGGGCCCGTCGCGAAACGGCCGCCCCACATCTTGTTGCTCATGGGTCGCCCCCGAGGTGCTGGTCCGTCATGACAGACGCTGAAAATCCGAAGCCCGCCCGCTCCTCCGTCGCGCGACGGAGCGGCCTCGCTCTCGCGGCGATCGTGCTGGCGGGCGTCGCGGTCCTATACGGGTTCGGCATGGGCGGCAAGGAAACCGGCGGCGTGGAATGCGCGCCGGCGGTCGAAACCGTCAAGCGAATCGCCCCGCTCGCCCATGGCGAGGTCGCCGCGCTCGGCGTTTCGCGTTCGTCGCGACCGCTTCCGGCGGCCGCGTTTCTTGGTCCGGACGGCGCCAAGACCTCGCTGGCGGGTTTTCACGGCAAGACGATCCTGCTGAACCTCTGGGCGACATGGTGCGTGCCCTGCCGCGAGGAGATGCCCTCGCTTGATCGCCTGCAGGCGCGGCTCGGCGGCCCCGCCTTCGAGGTCGTGGCGGTCGACATCGACACCACGCGGCTGGAGCGGCGGCAGGCGTTCCTGAACGAAATCGGCGTGAAATCGCTCGCTTTCTACGCCGATCCGACAGCCGACGTTTTCCAGATTCTGAAAAAGGCCGGCAAGGTCGTGGGATTGCCGACAACGATCTTGCTCGACGCGAAAGGCTGCGAGCTTGGTGTCATGCCGGGCCCCGCCGACTGGTCCTCCGACGACGCGGTCAAGCTGATCGAGGCCGCGCTCGGGCGTTGATATCGCTGTTGGTCCGAAAGGCGGCATGGCGACACGTTGCGCGTCCGCAACACTTCGATTAGTGAAGCGCTGCGTTCCATGAACGAGGTTTACCCGATGGCTGAAGCCAACTCCGTGTCCGGCACTCCCGAATCGCGTCGTCCCCTTTCGCCGCATCTGCAGATTTATCGTCCGATGCTGACGATGATGATGTCGATCATGCACCGAATCACGGGCGGCGCGCTTTATGTCGGCACGCTTCTGCTCGCCTGGTGGCTGATCGCGCTCGCCAAGGACGCCAACGCCTTCGCCATCGCCAACGGGTTCCTGTCGTCGATCATCGGTCGTCTCGTGATGTTCGGTTTCACCTGGTCGCTGTTCCACCACCTGATGGGCGGCTTGCGCCATTTCGTCTGGGAAGCCGGCCATGGCATGGAGCATCCGCAGCGCGAATATCTCGCGCAGGCGACGCTGGCGGGCGGCCTCGTTCTGACGGTCCTCGTGTGGATCGTCGCCTACATGGTTCGTTGAGGGGTCACGACATGTCGAACAACGCCAATTCGATCCGCACGCCGCTCGCGCGCGTTCGTCATCTCGGCTCCGCCCGTTCCGGCACGCGCGACATCTGGTGGATGCGCGTCACCTCCGTCGCGCTCGTGCCGCTGACCCTTGGCTTCGTCTGGCTCGTGCTAAGCGTGGTCGGCAAGGACTACAAGGCTGCGCGCGACATCATGAGCGGGGTGTTGCCGTCGTTGCTGATGCTGCTGTTCATCGGCGCCGGCGTCTATCACATGAAGCTCGGCATGAAGGTCATCATCGAGGACTACGTGCATGGCGAGCACTCGAAGACCTGGACGCTGCTGCTGAACGAATTCTTCTGCTATGCGGTTGGCCTCGCGTGCATCTACGCGGTCCTGCGCATTGGTTTTGTCTGACCCGGGAACGGGAGCAAGAGGCGAGAACATGGCGAACACCTCCGAGACCGCGCGCGCTGGCAAGGGGCCGGCCGTCAACGGAAAAGCCTATCCGATCACCGATCACACCTTCGACGTCATCGTCGTGGGCGCCGGCGGCGCCGGCCTGCGCGCCACCGTCGGCTGCTCGCAGGCGGGCCTGCGCACGGCCTGCATTTCCAAGGTGTTTCCCACGCGCTCGCACACGGTCGCGGCGCAGGGCGGCATTTCCGCCTCGCTTGGCAACATGGGTCCGGACGACTGGCGCTGGCACATGTACGACACCGTCAAGGGCTCCGACTGGCTCGGGGATCAGGACGCGATTGAATATCTGTGCCGCAACGCGCCGGCCGCGGTTTACGAACTCGAGCACTGGGGCGTGCCCTTCTCGCGCACCGAGGAAGGCAAGATCTACCAGCGCCCCTTCGGCGGCATGACCACCGATTACGGCAAGGGCACGGCGCAACGCACCTGCGCCGCCGCCGACCGCACGGGCCACGCCATCCTGCACACGCTCTACGGGCAGGCGCTGAAGAACAACACCGAGTTCTTCATCGAGTATTTCGCCATCGATCTGATCATGGACGCCGACGGCCGTTGTCGCGGCGTCGTCTGCATCAAGATGGATGACGGCACGATCCACCGCTTCCGCGGCGCGCTGACCATTCTGGCGACCGGCGGTTATGGCCGCGCCTATTTCTCGGCGACCTCGGCCCATACCTGCACCGGCGACGGCAACGCCATGGCGCTGCGCGCCGGCCTGCCGCTCGAGGACATGGAATTCGTGCAGTTCCATCCGACCGGCATTTACGGTTCGGGTTGCCTGATCACCGAGGGCGCCCGCGGCGAGGGCGGCTATGTCACCAACGGTCTCGGCGAGCGTTTCATGGAGCGCTACGCGCCATCGGCGAAGGATCTGGCCTCCCGCGACGTTGTGTCGCGGGCGATGACGATCGAGATTCGCGAAGGCCGCGGCGTCGGCAAGAACAAGGATCACATCTATCTGCATCTGGATCATCTCGATCCGAAGATCCTGCATGAACGCCTGCCCGGCATCTCCGAGAGCGCGCGCATCTTCGCGGGTGTCGACGTGACGAAGGAGCCGATCCCGGTGCTGCCGACCGTGCACTACAACATGGGTGGCATCCCCACGAACTATCATGGCGAGGTTCTGACCAAGAAGAACGGCGACCCCGACTATGTCGTGCCCGGCCTGATGGCGCTCGGCGAAGCGGCTTGCGTGTCCATTCACGGCGCCAATCGTCTCGGCTCCAACTCGCTGATCGATCTCGTCGTCTTCGGTCGCGCCGCGGGCCTGCGCGCCGCCGAACTCGTCAAGGCCGGCGAGAAGCAGCCCGACCTGCCCGCCGACTCCGCCGATCTCGCGCTGTCGCGCCTCGACAGGTTCCGCTGGGCCAAGGGCGGTACGCCGACCGCGCAGCTGCGTCACAAGATGCAGATGACCATGCAGAACAACTGCGCCGTGTTCCGCACGGGCGAGGTTCTGGAGGAAGGCTCCAAGCTGATCAACGAGGTCTGGAACGGCGTCGGCGACATCGGCGTCACCGACCGGTCGCTGACGTGGAATTCGGACCTGCTGGAAACGCTGGAATTCGACAACCTCATCATCCAGGCCGTGACCACGATGGACTCGGCGGTCGAGCGCAAGGAAAGCCGCGGCGCGCACGCGCGCGAGGATTATCCGAACCGCGACGACAAGGAATGGATGAAGCACACGCTGGCGTGGGCCGACGACGCCAGGAAGAAGGTGACGATCGATTTCCGCCCCGTTCACACCTACACGATGTCGAACGAGGTCAGCTACATCGAGCCCAAGGCGCGCGTGTACTGACGCGCGCCGTCCCGTTGTCTTGAAACGTCAATCGGCGACGCCCTCGCGACGCCCATGGAAGTGAGAAGATGGTCGAACTCGCGCTCCCCAAGAACTCCCGCCCCACCGTCGGCAAGACGTGGCCGCGCCCGGAAAAAGCGACGAACGTGCGCGAGTTCCGCATCTATCGCTGGAACCCGGACGACGGCGCGAATCCGCGCATCGACACCTATTACGTCGACATGTCCGACTGCGGTCCGATGGTTCTCGACGCGCTGCTGTGGATCAAGAACAAGGTCGATCCGACGCTGACGTTCCGCCGCTCCTGCCGCGAGGGCATCTGCGGCTCCTGCGCGATGAACATCGACGGCACGAATACGCTGGCCTGCACGAAGGACACGCTGTCCATTTCAAGCGTGGTGAAGATCTATCCGCTGCCGCACATGCCCGTCGTCAAGGATCTCGTGCCGGACCTGACGCGCTTCTACGCGCAGCACGCGTCGATCGAGCCCTATCTGAAGACGGTTTCGCCAAAGCCTGAAAAGGAATGGCTGCAATCGCACGAAGACCGCGTGAAGCTCGATGGTCTTTATGAGTGCATTCTGTGCGCCTGCTGCTCGACCTCGTGCCCGAGCTACTGGTGGAACGGAGACCGCTATCTTGGTCCCGCCGCGCTGTTGCAGGCCTATCGCTGGCTGATCGATTCGCGCGACGAGGCGACCGGCGAGCGTCTCGACAATCTCGAGGATCCCTTCCGCCTCTACCGTTGCCACACGATCATGAATTGCGCGAAGGCCTGTCCCAAGGGGCTGAACCCCGCCAAGGCCATCGCCAAGATCAAGAACATGATGATCGAACGGCAGATGTAATCGGACAGGCGGCGCCTTCAGCGCGCCGCCGGCCGCATCGAAAAGGCGCGGCGATGCAGATCGAGCATCGCCGTGGTGAAGCCAGCGAAATCATCGCTGAATTCGCCAAACACAGACCCGGCGCTCGGACCCTTGGGGTCAAGAGCCGCCACCGCCTCGTCCGGTTCGCGGCGCAATTCAGCCGAGAATTTCCGCGCGAGACTGGCCATCGCCTGATTGCTCGTCAGGCAGCTCATGTAGAGCGTGTCGGCCCGGCGATTGCGCGCGGCGCGCACGATCCGCGCCATGAGCTCCGATCCGACGCCGCGTCGTCGCCAGTCCATCTCGACGCTGAACGCGGCTTCCGCCGACCCGCCGAAGCCCAATGGCAGATTATGGCCAACGCCACGCAGTTCGCCGGCGCCGCGCACCACGCCATCGACGAGGTAGCCGTAAATGACGTCGTCGATGCCAAAGCAGCGGTCGGCGTAACCAATGAGAAAATCATCCGATACGGCGCCGCCAAAACGGCTGTGCCGGCTGTCGACATCCAGACGCAGGAGATGATCGCGGAAACCGGCCGTGTCCGAAGGCCAGAGGCGGCGAATCAGACCATCGGGGGCGGGGTGGGCGTCCATGGGCATTTTCCGGCAATTGGGCGAAACGGACGCCCGGATGATGATCTTTTGAATTGTGCAGCGCAATATGGGCGACAATAAGAAGTTCGGCCATGATGGCGCGTTCTGTTTTATCTTGCTGTAATTATGTGATTAAATTTTTCATTGCCCATTTTGGCCAACGCCGCTTGCGTCGCGGGGCGGTCACCCGTTAGTCAGGACAAATCGTCTCTCGCGCCCGCGGTCTTCGTGTCGTCTTACGTTCTCAATCCCTACAACGCCCTGATCCGCGACGGCGCGATCGAGCCCGACCCGGCGCAGGCGCGCGTGGCGGCTGAACTCGATCGGTTGGCCGACGCGTTGGCGGAACATCAGTTGGGCCAGAAGTCCGGCGCGTTGGGCTGGCTGTTCGGCTCCCGCCGCCCGGCCGCCGCGCCGCGCGGTCTTTACGTCTGGGGGCCGGTCGGGCGTGGCAAAACCATGCTGATGGACCTGTTTTTCAATGCGGTTCCCGCGCGGAAAAAGCGCCGCGTGCATTTCCACGCCTTCATGGCCGACGTGCATCATCGCGTGCACGAATGGCGGCAGAAAAAGAAGATCGGCGCCGTGAAGGGCGACGATCCCCTCGCGCCGGTCGCCGAGGCGCTGGCCGAACAGGCGTGGTTGCTGTGTTTTGACGAATTCGCGGTGACGGATATAGCGGACGCGATGATTCTGGGGCGCCTGTTTCAGGCCCTGTTCAAGCGGGGCGTCGTGGTGGTCGCCACCTCCAATGTCGAGCCGGCGCGTCTGTACGAAGGCGGCCTCAACCGGGCGCTCTTCACGCCATTCATCGGCATGATCGAGGAGCGCATGCAGGTGATGACGCTCGACGCGCGCACCGATTTCCGCCTCGAAAAGCTTTCCGGCGTGCCGGTCTATTACACGCCGGTCGACGCCGAGGCGCGCGCCGCGCTCGATCGCGCGTTCAAAAGCCTTTCCGGTCACGACAAGGGCCGGCCTGCGACAATCGACATGTCCGGCCGCGCGCTCGTCGCTCCCCGCACGGCCAATGGCGTGGCGCGGTTCACCTTCGCGGAATTGTGCGAGCAACCATTGGGCGCCGCTGATTATCTGTCCATCGCCCGGCAGTTCCATACGCTCATTATCGACGACATCCCGGTGATGGACTTCTGGAAGCGCAACGAGGCGCGCCGCTTCATCTGGCTGATCGACTCGCTCTATGATTTGCATGTGAAGGTCATTGCCTCCGCCGGCGCGCAACCGGATGGGCTCTATATCGCCGGCGAGGGCCGCGAGGCCTTCGAGTTCGAGCGCACCGCGTCGCGGCTCATCGAGATGCGCTCGCGTGAATATCTAGAACGTCCGCATGGACTTGCGACCTCGGCGGCGTCGGGCGACACGAGTGGCCTGGTGGAAACCTGACCCGGCCAGGTCCGGGTCGATCGGAAACATGGGTTCGAGGCGATGGCGAGCGATTCCCGAACCAGCCAACCGCAGCCCAACGACGCCCGCATTCTCGATCTGGCGACCCAGCACATTCGTCGCCACGGCGTCGAGCGCACGACCGTTGTCGCGATTGCCCGAGAGGCGGGCATGTCGCACGCCAATGTCTATCGGTATTTTCCCTCGAAGGACGCGCTTATCGAGGCGGTGACCGATCAGTGGCTGAAACCGGTCGAAAGCGGCTTGCGGGATATCGCCGACGCGCCCGATCCCGCCTATGACAAGCTGGAGCGTATTCTCGGCGCCATCCATCGCGCCTATCGAGGCAAGCTCGAGACCGATCCAAATATATTTCAGTTGTTCGTCGAGGCGTCGCTCGGCGAAAAGGCCATCGCCCGGCGGCACCGACACCGGTTGCATACGGAGTTGCAACGGGTCATCGACGAGGGCATGGCGAGCGGCGTGTTCGAGGCGGGCGAGCAGCGCCGGGCCATCGCCCTGGTGTTCGACGCGGCGCATCGATTCATCCATCCGGCGGCTGTCAGGCTCGACGCCGCCGCGCCACGCACGCAGATCGACGCCAGATTCGAACGGATTTCGAGACTCATCCGGCGCGCGTTGACGAGCGGCGTACGCTGAAGATACTATTACAAATTACAAAATTTGTAATTATTTATACGAATTCCAGGCGATGTCGCGCAACGCTTAAGAATATGTAACCCGCTCATATTGCGTCCAAATTCCGATCAATGGCAAAGCCCGGGCCGCGCGGGCGTCCGGGCGCCGTATATTTGAACTAATGCATCACTTGAAAGAATACGGTTATCGAGTCAAAGAGCGCACGGTTTGCCGGCCGCGCGGCGGCTGGTTTCTCTGACCAGCGAAAAGGACGTCGAGAGATGGCGCGTAACAAGATTGCTTTGATCGGAGCCGGGCAAATCGGCGGAACCCTCGCCCTGCTGGCCGGCATGAAGGAATTGGGCGACATCGTGCTGTTCGACATCGTCGACGGCGTTCCCCAGGGCAAGGCGCTGGATCTGGCCGAGGCCGCTCCGGTCGAGGGCTTCGACTCCCACCTGCGCGGCGCGAGCAGCTATGAAGCGATCGCCGGCGCCGATGTGGTCATCGTGACCGCCGGCGTGCCGCGCAAGCCCGGCATGAGCCGCGACGATCTGCTCGGCATCAATCTCAAGGTCATGGAGTCGGTTGGCGCCGGCATCAAGCAGCACGCGCCGAATGCTTTCGTCATCTGCATCACCAACCCGCTCGACGCCATGGTCTGGGCGCTGCAGAAGGCCTGCGGCCTGCCCGCCAACAAGGTCGTCGGCATGGCCGGCGTGCTCGACTCCGCGCGCTTCCGTTATTTCCTCGCCGATGAATTCAAGGTGTCGGTCGAGGACGTGACCGCCTTCGTGCTCGGCGGCCACGGCGACGAGATGGTTCCGTCGGTTCGCTATTCGACCGTCGCCGGCATTCCGCTGCCCGACCTCGTCAAGATGGGCTGGACGACGCAGGAGAAGATCGACGCGATCGTCAAGCGCACGCGCGGCGGCGGCGGCGAGATCGTCAACCTGCTGAAGACCGGCTCGGCCTTCTACGCGCCGGCCTCGTCCGCCATCGCGATGGCTGAATCCTACCTGCTCGACAAGAAGCGTGTCTTGCCCTGCGCGGCCTATCTCACCGGCCAGTATGGCGTGAAGGACATGTATGTCGGCGTGCCCGTGGTGCTGGGCGCGAACGGCGTCGAGCGCATCGTCGAAATCACCCTCGACGCGGCGGAAACCGCGATGTTCGCCAAGTCGGTCGATTCGGTGAAGACGCTGGTCGACGCCTGCAAGACCATCAATCCCGCTTTTGCGTGATATCAGGCGCGCGGCGCCTTCGCGCCGCGCCCACCCGCGATTCCGAAGGGAAAACCGATGAACATTCATGAATATCAGGCCAAGGCGATCCTGAAGGAATTCGGCGCGCCTGTTTCCCGCGGCGTCGCGGTCTTCAAGGTCGAGGAAGCCGAGGCCGCCGCGAAGGAGCTTGGCGGTCCGCTCTGGGTCGTCAAGTCGCAGATCCACGCGGGTGGACGCGGCAAGGGCAAGTTCAAGGAAGCCGCCGCCGGCGAAAAGGGCGGCGTGCGCCTGTCGAAGTCGATCGACGAGGTGAAGACCAACGTTCAGCAGATGCTGGGCAACACGCTTGTCACGATCCAGACGGGCCCCGCCGGCAAGCAGGTCAACCGCCTCTACATCGAGGAAGGCTCCGACATCGAGAAGGAGTTCTACCTTTCCGCGCTCGTCGATCGCGAAACGTCGCGCGTGTCCTTCGTCGTGTCGACCGAGGGCGGCATGGACATCGAGACCGTCGCGCATGACACGCCCGAGAAGATCAAGACCTTCTCGATCGATCCGGCCACCGGCGTCATGCCCCATCACGGCCGCACCGTCGCCAAGGCGCTGGGACTGTCCGGCGATCTCGCGCGGCAGGCCGACAAGCTGCTCGGTCAGCTCTACACCGCCTTCGTCTCCACCGACATGGCGATGCTCGAGATCAACCCGCTGATCATCACCAAGCAGGGTCAGTTGAAGTGCCTCGACGCGAAGGTTTCCTTCGACGACAACGCGCTTTACCGGCATCCCGACATCGCCGCCCTGCGCGACGTGACCGAGGAGGACGCCAAGGAAATCGAGGCTTCGAAGTATGACCTCAACTACGTGACGCTCGATGGCTCCATCGGCTGCATGGTCAACGGCGCGGGTCTCGCGATGGCGACCATGGACATCATCAAGCTCTACGGCGAGGCGCCGGCGAACTTCCTCGATGTTGGCGGCAGCGCCACCAAGGACAAGGTGTCGGCGGCCTTCAAGATCATCACGGCCGATCCGAACGTGAAGGGCATTCTCGTCAACATCTTCGGCGGCATCATGAAGTGCGACGTCATTGCCGAGGGCGTGATCGCGGCGGTTCGCGAGGTGGGTCTCAAGGTGCCGCTGGTCGTGCGTCTCGAAGGCACCAACGTCGAACTCGGCAAGAAGATCATCGGCGAGTCCAAGCTCAATGTCATCCCGGCGAACGATCTCGACGACGCCGCTCAGAAAATCGTCAAGGCCGTGAAGGGAGCCGCTTGATGTCCGTCCTCATCGACGCCAATACGAAGGTCATTTGCCAGGGTTTCACCGGCAAAAACGGCACCTTCCACTCCGAGCAGGCCATCGCCTACGGCACCAAGATGGTCGGCGGCACGTCGCCCGGCAAGGGCGGCGCCACGCATCTCGGCCTGCCCGTGTTCGACACGGTGGTCGAGGCCAAGAGCGCCACGGGGTGCGACGCTTCCGTGATCTATGTTCCGCCGCCGGGTGCGGCGGACGCGATCTGCGAGGCGATCGCCGCCGAAATCGCGCTGATCGTCTGCATCACCGAGGGCATTCCCGTCGAGGACATGATCAAGGTGAAGCGCGCGCTCGCGGGCTCGAAGTCCCGTCTCATCGGGCCGAACTGCCCCGGCGTGATGACCGCCGGCGAATGCAAGATCGGCATCATGCCCGGCAACATCTTCTCGCGCGGCAGCGTGGGCGTCGTGTCGCGCTCGGGCACGCTGACCTATGAAGCCGTGTTCCAGACGACGCAGGAAGGCCTCGGCCAGACGACGGCGGTGGGCATTGGCGGCGACCCCGTCAAGGGCACCGAATTCATCGACGTGCTGGAGATGTTCCTCGCCGACAAGGCGACGGAATCCATCATCATGATCGGCGAGATCGGCGGTTCGGCGGAGGAAGACGCCGCGCAGTTCCTCAAGGACGAAGCCAAGCGCGGCCGCAAGAAGCCGATGGTTGGCTTCATCGCCGGCCGCACGGCGCCTCCCGGACGCCGCATGGGTCATGCTGGCGCCATTATTTCAGGCGGTAAGGGCGGCGCCGAGGACAAGATCGAGGCGATGGAATCGGCTGGCATTCGCGTGTCGCCGTCGCCGGCGCGTCTTGGCAAGACGCTCGCCGCGATGCTGAAGGGCAATTGAGAGAGGCAAATCCGATGTCACGCCAGGAACTCAACCAATCGTTGCTGCAGACGTCGTTCCTCTATGGAGCGAACGCGGGCTATATCGAGGACCTTCACGACCGGTTCGAGAAAGACCCCGCGAGCGTCGACGCCGAATGGCGTGACTTCTTCACCGCCCTCAAGGACGATCCGGCGACGGTCGAGCGCAACGCGCGCGGCCCGTCGTGGGAAAAGGCCAACTGGCCCGCCACCCCGCGCAACGATCTCGTCTCCGCCCTCGACGGCAACTGGGGCGAGGTCGAAAAGACCGTCGGCGACAAGCTGAAGGCCAAGGGCGAGGCGAAGGGCGTCGCGATCACCAACGACGACCTGATGCGCGCGACCCGCGACAGCGTGCGCGCGCTGATGATGATCCGCGCCTATCGCATGCGCGGACATCTCCACGCCAACCTCGATCCGCTCGGCCTTGCGCCGCCCAAGGATCACGAGGAACTGCATCCCTCGAGCTACGGCTTCAGCCCCGCCGACTACGATCGCAAGATCTTCATCGATCATGTGCTCGGCCTCGACTTCGCCACCATTCCCGAAATGCTGGCGATCCTGCGTCGCACCTATTGCGACACGATCGGCTTCGAGTTCATGCACATGTCCGATCCGGCCGAAAAGGCCTGGATGCAGGAACGCATCGAAGGTCCGGACAAGACCATCACCTTCACCAAGGAAGGCAAGCGCGCCATCCTCAACAAGCTTGTCGAGGCCGAGGGCTTCGAGAAGTTCTGCGACCTGCGCTTCACGGGCACGAAGCGCTTTGGTCTCGACGGCAGCGAGGCGATGATCCCCGCGCTGGAGCAGATCATCAAGCGCGGCGGCGCGCTCGGCGTGCGCGAAATCGCGCTCGGCATGGCGCACCGCGGCCGCATGAACGTGCTGGCGCAGGTGATGGCCAAGCCGCATCGCGCCATCTTCCACGAGTTCAAGGGCGGCTCCTTCGCCCCCGACGAGGTCGAGGGATCGGGCGACGTCAAGTATCATCTGGGCGCGTCGTCGGATCGCGAGTTCGATGGCAACAACGTCCATCTGTCGCTGACCGCCAACCCGTCGCATCTGGAAATTTCCGATCCCGTCGTGCTCGGCAAGGTGCGCGCGAAGCAGGATCAACTCGGCGACTTCGTCGAGCGCTCCAAGGTGCTGCCGCTGCTGATTCACGGCGACGCGGCCTTCGCCGGTCAGGGCGTCGTGGCGGAATGTTTCGGCCTGTCGGGCCTCAAGGGTCACCGCACCGGCGGCTCCCTGCATTTCATCATCAACAACCAGATCGGTTTCACGACCTATCCGCGGTATTCGCGGTCGTCGCCCTATCCGTCCGACGTCGCCAAGATGATCGAGGCGCCGATCATCCACGTCAACGGCGACGATCCCGAGGCGGTGGTCTACGCCGCCAAGATCGCCGTTGAGTTCCGTCAGAAGTTCCACAAGCCCGTCGTCATCGACATGTTCTGTTATCGCCGCTACGGCCATAACGAGGGCGACGAACCGGGCTTCACGCAGCCGCTCATGTACAAGAAGATTCGGGCGCACAAGTCGACGCTCGAAATCTATTCGGACAAACTGATCTCCGAGGGCATCGTCACCCAGGGCGAGATCGACAAGCTGAAGGCCGACTGGCGCTCGCGTCTCGACGCCGAGGCCGAGGCCGGCGCCGTCTACAAGCCGAACAAGGCGGACTGGCTCGATGGCCGTTGGGCGGGCTTGCGCGCCGCCAGCGAGCTTGGCGACGATCCGCGCCGCGGCCAGACCGGCATTGAACACGACAAACTCAAGGACATCGGTCGCAAGCTGACCGAGGTGCCCGAGGGCTTCAACGTCCACAAGACGATCCAGCGCTTTCTCGACGGTCGCAAGAAGATGATCGAGACCGGCGAGGGCATCGACTGGGCGATGGGCGAGGCGCTCGCCTTCGGCACGCTCGTCGACGAGGGGCATCGCGTGCGCCTGTCCGGTCAGGACTGCGAACGCGGCACCTTCTCGCAGCGCCATTCGGTGCTGATCGATCAGGAGACCGAGGCGCGTCTGGTGACGCTCAACAACATCCGCGACGGTCAGGGCCGCTACGAGGTCATCAATTCGATGCTCTCGGAGGAAGCCGTTCTCGGTTTCGAATACGGCTACTCGCTGGCCGATCCGGAAACGCTGGTTCTCTGGGAAGCCCAGTTCGGCGACTTCGCCAACGGCGCGCAGGTGCTGTTCGACCAGTTCATCTCGTCGGGCGAGCGCAAGTGGCTGCGCATGTCTGGCCTCGTGTGCCTGTTGCCCCATGGCTACGAGGGTCAGGGTCCGGAGCACTCCTCCGCGCGTCTCGAGCGCTATCTGCAACTGTGCGCCGAGGACAACATGCAGGTCGCCAACTGCACGACGCCGGCCAACTACTTCCACATCTTGCGCCGTCAGCTGAAGCGCGACATCCGCAAGCCGCTGATCCTGATGACGCCGAAGTCGTTGTTGCGCCACAAGCGCGCGGTGTCGACACTCGATGAAATGAAGACGGGAACCTCGTTCCACCGCCTGCTGTGGGACGACGCGGAGTCGCTCAAGAACGAGAAGATCAAGCTCGTCAAGGACGACAAGATCCGTCGCGTCATCCTGTGCTCGGGCAAGGTCTATTACGATCTTTACGAGGAGCGCGAGAAGCGCGGTCTCGACGATGTCTATCTGTTGCGCGTCGAGCAACTCTATCCGTTCCCGCTCAAGGCGCTGGTCAACGAACTCGGCCGCTTCAAGAAGGCAGACGTGGTGTGGTGCCAGGAAGAGCCGAAGAACATGGGCGCCTGGGCCTTCGTCGAACCCTATCTTGAATGGGTGATCGGCCAGGTCGGCGGCAAGTCGCGCCGCGCGCGCTACGTCGGTCGTCCGGCGTCGGCCGCCACGGCGACCGGCCTCATGTCCAAGCATCTCGCGCAGCTCAAGGCTTTCCTCGACGAAGCCTACGCCAACTGACCGGTCCGGCGGATCGACTCCAACCTGAAGGGCCGCGGCTCCCGCGGGCGAAAAGAAATGGCAAATGAAATTCGTGTTCCCACCCTCGGCGAATCCGTTTCCGAGGCGACGATCGGCCGCTGGTTCAAGAAGGTCGGCGACGTGGTCAAGGCCGACGAACCATTGGTCGAGCTAGAAACCGACAAGGTGACGCTTGAAGTCAACGCGCCGTCCGCTGGCGTGCTGGCCGAGATCGTCGCCAAGGACGGCGAAACCGTGACGCCGGGCGCGTTGCTTGGCCAGATCGGCGCAGGTTCGGGCGCGGCCGCCGCGCCCGCTCCCGCCGCGGCCCCCGCGCCGGTTCCGGCTCCCAAGCCCGCGGCTCCGGTCGCCGCGCCGATGCCGCCCGCAGATCGGAAGAGCACACG
>CAIOVE010000024.1 GCA_903861645.1 uncultured Hyphomicrobiales bacterium | reverse complement strand
CTCCACCGCCAACGCCTGACAAATCTGGTTCGAAACGCGGCACGGCAAGCATCGGCGAGGCGCGCGGTTTATTATTTCGGTATGACACCATATGACCCGGGCGGGCGCTTGGGCTGGGCCAGGATGAATAAGATGGGCTAGGCACGGCGCTGGCTTGCGACAAAGTACGCGCCAGTTCCCCGAGAACGGATTTCTTGTTCGCGCTTCTGGAGTGTAGTTCGAGGCAGACATCACGTAGCCCCACCTTGACCAGCCGCTCATGCACCACCGATAGCGCAGCCATCTTTTCCGCAAGGAACAGGACCCGCTTGCCTTCCCTGACCGCAGCCGCGACGATATTGGTGATCGTCTGCGATTTGCCCGTTCCCGGCGGGCCTTGGACCACCACATTACGCCCGGCGCGGACCTCTTCGATGACCTTGGCTTGTGAAGCGTCGGCATCGACCACGTGAAAAAGCTTTTCCGGCGGTAGTACCTCATCTAGCCGATCTGTGGGCTTGAATAACGGTTCCTCGGCATCGAAGCGTTCATAGAGCAACCCCCTCGTCAGGGCATGACCGGCTAACGCATCCCCCTCCCAAGCGCCGATGTCTAGATCGCGATACATCAGCAATTTGCTGAAACTGAAAAAGCCAAGCTGGATGGCGTCCGGGTCGATCTCCCAACGTTCGCGCGCGGCGATCACGCTTTCGACTTGTGCAAAATAGTCGGAGGGTTTCCAACCCTCGCTGACTTCCAGTTCGGGTAGATCGATGCCGAAATCGTCCTTCAACCTTTGCTGAAGAGGCAGATTAGTCAGCACATCTTCATCGCGGGCACGGATGGCGTAGGTTGATGTGCGCGCATTTCGACACAATTCTACCGGAAGCAGAACCAGCGGGGCCTCGCGTGGGAGGCTGGAGGATTTATCCTCGAACCAAGTCAGAAATCCCATCGCGAGGTAAAGCATGTTGACGCCGGACTCTTCTTCCGCCGTCTGTGCCTCACGCGCGATCTTCAGCAGTTTTTTCTGAAGCGCATCCGGACCAAGTCGGGTGTCGAGCTGATTATCGGTGAAGCGCCCTTCATCGAAATCACGCTCGCTATCGTTGGCGAGGACCAGTCCTCCGCGATCCTCGCCCCTATCCTGCCCCAACGCTGCGAACCGCATGGTCTTGCCGCCAAACAGCAAGGCATAAACATCGTCGGATCGCTCATTAACGACGTTCAGGACGTTGCCGCGCGTGTTGGTGCGGTTGACGTGGACAAGGCGATTGCGTGTCCCGGTTTCGACCAACCGCTTTCGCGTATCGTCGAACAACTTGATGATCGCCTGCCGGGCCAGCGAATCCCCGCCGCGTTTTCCCGTTTCTACGTCCGCCACCGAACCATCCCTCGCTTCGACGCCGTCCAACGCTTCATTGGCCACTTTTCGACGCTCCCTTGGTCCTCGTTTCTCCCTTGTCCGTGCGACCAGATCGTACGAAAAGCCTTTCATATTCTTCTACCGAGACGACCACCACCACGCCGCGCCCGTGCTTCTCGATCCGCACCGGCTCTGCGCGCGCAGTGTCGATCATCAGCCCAAAGGCGTTCTTCGCCTCGCGCGCCGACATGGTTTTCATGGCCGATTCCTGTGGCGATCCATGCGGCCATTTAGGACGAAATAGCTCTTTTCAGCAACGGCGCATTTGCGGCTTTGATTCGGCGGCATGGGTGTCGTCTGAGTTCGATGTGAGCCGCGAAGAAGAGAGCGAATAAGAGGGCAAGATAAAGCGAGTTGCCTCGCTGCCGGAACTTCGTTCCTAAGTGTTTGTCTGCACAGTGTTTTTTGGCGGCTTGCCGCTGAAGGCGCGAGGTGCGGCGGCGTCGGAGAAGTCGATTTATGCAATGTTTTCAATGGCATTGTGGGTGGCGCCCGCAATGTGCGTGGTGCGCAGTTCCGCCGTTTCTACGCTATGGCAAGTATTTCTTCGCCACAGCCCTACGCCGTCATTTTCGACCTTGTGTCGGCCGTTTTATCTTCCAATCGTCGCATCATGGCGACCAACGAAGACCATTTCCGCATCCGTCCCGGCCGGGTCCGCGACCGAGCTGGCGGGCGAACCACGCGCGCCGTCCGGCCGCGCCCGAAGACGTTCCTGGCCGAGGTGCATCAGGCTATCCGGCGCGCCGGCGGCGACCCCAATCGGCTGGGTTCGGCCGGGAAGGGAAGCGGCCGGTTCAACGCGCGAGGCCGTGGCGCTACGGCCGCCACCGGGCTGAAGGGCCGCAGTGCCT
The DNA here is from genome assembly GCA_903861645.1 of uncultured Hyphomicrobiales bacterium. Lineage (GTDB taxonomy): Bacteria > Pseudomonadota > Alphaproteobacteria > Rhizobiales > Beijerinckiaceae > Terripilifer. The sequence continues at coordinate 1,434 of CAIOVE010000024.1, read as the reverse complement.
GGAGCCGGGACGCCAGCGGCGTGCGGACCCGCGCCCGCCGCGTGACGGTGAAGGCGCGGATCGTGAAGCTCAACCCGCAGCGCGGCGCGGCGCGCGGACGGTCATTCGTCAGCGCGAAGGCGGTGGACGCCCACCTGCGCTATTTGGAACGCGATGGCGTCAACCGCGACGGCGAGAAGGGACAGCTCTATTCGGCCGAGCGCGACGCCGTGGACGGCCGAGCCTTCCCCGATCGGAGCCGCGACGACCGCCACCAGTTTCGCTTCATCGTCTCCGCCGAGGACGGCGTAGAGCTGGCCGACTTGCGAGAGACCACCCGCGACCTGATGAAGTGGATGGAGGCCGACCTCGGCACCAGGCTCGACTGGATCGCGGTCGATCACCACAACACCGGCCACCCTCACACCCACATCCTGCTGCGCGGCGTTACCGACGACGGGAAGATACTCAACATCGCCGGCGACTACATCGCCCACGGCATCCGCGAACGGGCCAGCGAGATCGACACGCTGGAGCTGGGCCGGCAGACCGAGCAGGAGGTGAGCCGCCAGCTTGAGCGCGAGGTGGACGCCGAGCGCTTCACCGCCTGGACCGCATGCTGATCGCCGAACAGGAAGCGAGCCACGCCTTCGCCGATCTGCGCCCCGACCAGGACATGCTGGAGACGGCGCGCCGGAATCGGGCGCTGCTGATCGCCCGCGCCCGCAGGCTGGAGAGCATGGGGCTGGCGACCGAGGTGGAGGTTGGCCGCTGGTCCATCTCAGCACAGGCCGAGCCGACCTTGCGCGAACTGGGCGAGCGCGGCGACATCATCAAGACCATGCACCGAGCATTGGCCGACCACGGCCTCGCCGACGAACGCGCCCCGGGGCAGTATGCCACCCACGGCAAGCAGATCACCGAACCGATCGTGGGCCGCGTGCTCGCCAAGGGCCTGGCCGGCGACGAAATGGGCGACCGGCTGCATCTCGTCATCGATGGCGTGGACGGGCGCACCCACTACGTGGAGGTGGCGGACGCCCCCCGCCTGGACGAGATCAGGCGCGGCCACATCGTCGCGCTCGACCCGGCACCGACCAAGGCCGAGCCCCGGCCGGCGGATGTCAACATCCAGATCATGGCGGAGGCCAATGGCGGCACCTACCGGCCAAGCCAACATCTGGAAGCGACGCGGGACATCATCGTGCAGCGCCACGGCGACCCGGACGCCTTCATCCGCTCCCATGTGCGCCGGCTGGAAGCCTTGCGCCGCGCCGGGCATGTCGAGCGCATCGACGCCGACCATTGGAAAATCCCCGGCGATATCGCCGAGCGGGGCATGGCCTATGACGCCCCCGGCCGGCCCAAGGATTTCGGCATCCGCACATTGTCCACGCTCGACCTCGACCGGCAGGTTGGCAGCGACGGCGCGACCTGGCTCGACCGTGAGCTGGT
>CAIOVE010000023.1 GCA_903861645.1 uncultured Hyphomicrobiales bacterium | reverse complement strand
TCGCCCGCCTGCTTGATCTGGCGCAGCACATGCTCGAACAAATCGCCCTTGGTGTCGGGGTCCGCCTGTTCCAGGCGCAATTCGTTCACCAGGGTCACGATCTGGGTCAGCACGGTCGGCTCGTCGATGGACAGCCGCGCCTGCGCCATGAAACTCATGCCGAAGGCGTCGCCTATGGTGGCGAAGAATGGGAACACCTCGTCGCGCACGAAGGTGACAAGCTGTTCGCCAGACATGGCGTTGGCCCAGATCGACCAGCGCATCCGCTCGCGCGGCACCGTCTCCACGCCTTTCGTCGGCGCGTTCAGCGGATTGCGCAGCGTCCACTCGCCCGCGAAGAGGGAGGTGTAGTCGCGGCCGGTGGCCTTGGCCTGGCGCAGGTTGGCGCTGTCGATGCCCTCGATCATGTAGAAGAAGAACAGGAAGCTGAGCTGCTCGGCATTGGACAGCGGATCGGGGTAGCCGCCACCATAGAGATAGTCGCGGATCTGATCGACCTTGCGGCGCATGTCGGGGGTAAAGGGCATAGGTGGCCTTAGTTCACGGGTTTGTCGGGCCGAGTCGCATCGCCGCCGGGCGCGGCTTGCGACGCCCCTGGGGATGCGATGCCGAACACGGCTTCGTTCATGCTGCTCAATATGCGTTCGAGTTCCGCCTCGCCGCCGAAGACGGCGCGGGCGCGCTCGAAGCCGCCGTTCATCGACAGCGGCGGCGCGTCGAAGCGCCAGCTATCGAACACGGTCAGTTCGGCCGCGTTCGCCTTGATCTGTTCCTTGACGAGATGCAGCACGCGCAACTGGTCGGAGTTAAAAGGTTGGCCGTTCAGCCACGTCTCGAACGCGCCGCCGAGCGCTTCCGCGCGGGCCACATCGACATCCATGTAGGCGTGGCCGGTTTCATCAACCGTGACCCATTCGCGCGTCGTCGGGTCGATTTCGTCATGCACGTCGAGCATCAGAAGACGCCGGGCCTGATAGATCGGTGGCTTGCCTTCGCGCACGACGACAACGCCACCTTCTCCCGGCGTTTCGTCGTCGCCGTGCCGCTGGGTAACGCCGGTAAAGTCCCACATGGTGAAGCGGTCCTTGCCCGGCGCCAGGCGCGTGCCGCGACCGCGCATCTGCTGATAGAGGATCGAGCTGTGGGTGAAGCGCGCCATCACCAGGTTGCGCACGTCCGGGCAGTCGAAGCCGGTATCAAGCATGTTTACGCTGACCAGGATTTGCGGAAATTCCTCTTTCTTGAAGCGCTTGATCTTGGCCGGGCCGTCCACGCTGTCGTCCGGTCCCACGCCGGAGACGACGAAATCGGCGTACCGCGTCGTAGGGCTGGGTTTCTTGTCGGCGAACACATCATCGAACATGCGCGCCAGCGTTTCGGCGTGGCGTTTGGTGACGGCGAAAACGATGGTCTTGCCCCAATCGGGCGCACGGCGAATGCCGTTCGGGCCGGTGTAGCCGGTCTCCAGAACCTCGCGGAATTCACGCACCATGGCGCGGTTGCGCTCCGGGATGGTGAACTTCCGCTCCAAGGCCGATGGATCGACGATGATCGGGTCACGGTCGGCGAACAGCCGTTCCAACTCCGCGCGGGTCGGCGCATCGAGGGCGGCCCAATCGATGTCGCTGCGCGCGACCGAGAAGCCATCCGTCGCCGCCGTGCGCGCGGTCATGGCGCGGTAAATCTCGTAGGGCACAAGATGCCCGTCCGCGATCGCTTCGGACATGCTGTAGCTGTAGGTCGGGCGGCTTACCTCGAAGAACCGCAGCGTGTCGCGGATCGCGGCGCGGTCTTCTTCGTCCACGTCGGGCGCGTCTTGCATGACGCAAGGCGTTGCGGTCAGCCCCACCTTGATGCCGTCAAAATGGTCGAGCGCGCGCCGCCATTGGCCGTAAATGCTGCGGTGGCATTCGTCGATGACGATCAGGTCGAAATAGCCGGACGAGTATTTTTCATATTC
>CAIOVE010000022.1 GCA_903861645.1 uncultured Hyphomicrobiales bacterium | reverse complement strand
CTTCAACGACCCATGCCGAGAAGCCGACGATCTCGGCGTTACGACTGAAACAATTGCACTCTTCGCCGATGGCGCCAATGCGGGCAAGGTCGATCCCGCCGGGGTATCGTGGAAAGGGTTGAGCGTGACCAAGCGCCTAGCTCGGATTCGGAACGACTTCGCGCCATTGAAAAAGCTCCACACGTCGAGCCCGGCGGACTACGAATTCAAGGTGAAACACCTCTATGGGCGCCTGCGAGACAGCTACGAGCGCCTCGTGGAGGAACACATCTTTTGCGACGTGGTCCGGCGCGGCGTTGACAGGATTGAGACTCAAAAGCTGCGCATGGTGCATCTGTCTGACGCGCTCGCGATCCGATTCCACGATGGTATGACGAAAGCCAATACGCACAGCCATGACAATCCGGCGTCAGACACTGTCTCAATCCCAGATCCAGCCGCCTTCGAGTCGGACCTGGCCTACATTGAGCAGCTCATCATCGACCTTGAACCGCCCCGGGTTCGTCGGAGGCTCGGTGGTTTGAGTCACGCGGCCATGGCCGGCTCCTCGATGCTTGCATAGTAGCGAGCTTCTGCTTCGGCTGGTGGAATATTTCCGATGGGCTCCAGCAACCGTCGATGGTTGAACCAGTCCACCCATTCGAGCGTGGCAAACTCGACGGCCTCGAGGTTGCGCCATGGACCGCGTCGCCGGATGACTTCGGTTTTGTAGAGTCCGTTGATCGTCTCCGCGAGCGCGTTGTCGTAGCTGTCGCCGACGCTGCCGACGGAGGGTTCGAGGCCAGCCTCGAACAGTCTTTCGGTGTATTTGATCGACACGTATTGCACGCCGCGATCGCTGTGATGAACGAGGCCGCCGCCTTTCACGGGCTGGCGATCATGCAGCGCCTGCTCCAGCGCGTCGAGAACGAAGCCGGCGTGCGCGGAGCTCGACACGCGCCAGCCGACGATCCGCCGCGCGAAAGTGTCGATCACGAAGGCCACGTAGACGAAACCCCGCCAGGTCGCGACATAAGTGAAGTCCGAGACCCACAGCGCGTTCGGCCGCGGCGCCTTGAACTGGCGGTTGACCTTGTCGAGCGGACAGGGCGCGGCCTTGTCGCTGACGGTGGTGCGCGCGGGCTTGCCGCGAACAGCGCCTTGCAAGCCCATGGCGCGCATCAGCCGTTCGACGGCGCAACGCGCCACGTCGTGGCCATCGCGCTTCAATTGCCGCCAGACCTTGCGGACGCCGTAAACTTTGAAGTTCTCGTCGAAGACCTTCCGAATATCGACCTTCAGACGCGCGTCGCCGCGCGCCCGCTTCGAAAGTTTGCCGGGATCGGCCCGCCGCGCGACATGCGCGTGGTATGTCGAAGGGGCGATCGGCAAGACCTTGCAGATCGGCTCGACCCCATGATCGGCGCGCTGATCGTCGATGAACGCGATCATGGCTTGAACCGGCGGTCGAGCTCCGCCTGCGCAAAATAAGCCGACGCCTTGCGTAGAATCTCGTTGGCCTGCCGAAGTTCGCGGTTCTCCCGCTCCAGAGCCTTCAGCTTGTCGGAAAGATCGGTGGGCACGCCAACCCGCTTCCCGCTATCGATCTCCGACTTCTTCAGCCACGCGTTCAGCGTTGGCGCGGAGCAGCCGATCTTCGCGGAAATCGACGCGATGGTCGCCCATCGCGAGCCATGCTCGCCCTGATGATCCAGAACCATCCGGACGGCGCGCGCCCGGACCTCGGGTGAAAACTTGTTCGTCGTTTTGCTCATGGTGGCTCCATCCTCTCAAGAGTTGGAGCCTCCGGCAAACCCGGGGCGGTTCAATCCGATGGTTTCGCCATTCTCTTGTGGCCAGTAAGCAAAGCCGAGATCAATGGTGATGCCGCGCTCTTTCTCTTCCTTGAGCCGGTCGGCGTCGATGCCGGTGATGGCTTTCACCAGGGACGTTTTTCCATGATCGATATGACCGGCGGTGCCAACGATCATCGGAGGGGACTCCGCGTCGCCTGAATACTGGCGGCCAGACGTCCGGCTTGTTCAAACCCGCCTGGCGGAAGCGACGCCTGAACGGCGCCAAAGAAAGTTTGCGCGAGACCGGAGCCGCCCTGCCGGGCAAGGATCAGCAGGACCATCGCGCGCAAGGAGTCGCGATCAACACCCTGTCCGAGATGGTTCGCGGCTCCAAGCATCGCCATCGCGTCGGCGTCGCCTGCTTCAACGGCCCTCGCCCACCAGCTTGCGGCCGCCGTTGCGTCCCTTTCGACGCCGAGTGCGTCGTGATAGATCATACCCATGCGTGTCATGGGCGCTGGCGACGTTCTGGCTTGCCGCCGCTTCCGCCCATCGACGCGCCTCAACGGGATCTCCCGGGATGGTTCCCCCCTCGAGCAGCATCCAGGACAACATATCCTGCGCTGCCGCGTCGCCCGCTTCCGCGGCGGCCCGGTACCAACGCAAGGCGACCTGGAAATTCTGTTCGACCCCGTGACCCTGAAAAAAGGCCGTCGCGAGGTTTCTCTGGCCAGCGGGATCCCCGGCCTCCGCGGCGATGGTCAACCAGCGCGCGGCGAGTTCCAGGTTGCGTGTGACTCCAAGACCGCCCGAAAAACAGGCGCCAACGTTATTGGCCGCGCGAGCGACCCCCTTGTGGGCGAGGGGCCCCCAGATCGCGAGCGCCGCTTCAAATTCCCCGCGCTCCGCGAGCGCCTTCGCTTCCGCGAGGAGATCCTCGATGTCCGGCTCTTTCATTTTGCTGCCAAACAGCGAGGACAACATCGGTCAGGCCTTCGTCATTTGATCGAGCATCGCGACAAAAGTGTCCTCGTCGTCGAGGCAGCGCAAGTCGAGTTGGAGGGCGTCCTCGTGGATGCGTCCGATGACGGGGACTGGAAGTTCACGCAGGCGGCGGGACAGTGAATCAAGCGCGCGGCCCTTGCGCCTTGAGTCCGGGCTTGCCGCGAGGGCCGCTCCGGGCAGGGATTCCATCGGCAACGCTCCCGAGCCGATCTGGCTCGAGCAATCGATCACGCTCCCGGTCCAGCCCGCGCCAAGTGCTCGGGACCAGAACGGCAGAAAGCGATTGGCCTGCGCCGAAATCTCGTCGCGTGTCCGGCTGAAATAACGCAGAGCTGGCAGACGCTCGGCGAGCTTGTCGGGGTTTCTGTAAAGCTTCAGCGTCGCCTCGAGCGCGGCGAGGCGCAATTTGTCGAGACGCAGCGCGCGCTTCAGGTGATTCTTCGCGCAAGCGCGAACGAGATCCGCGCGCCCGACGATGAATCCCGCCTGAGGCCCCCCGAGGAGTTTGTCTCCTGAGAAGGTCACGAGGTCGGCTCCGTCGCGCAGCGCGTCCTGGACGGTGCGCTCGCGTCGCAAGCCCCAGCGTGAAAGATCGACGAGCGTTCCGGAACCAAGATCGTCGATGAATGGCGTTCCCGCGCTCCGCGCGATTTTCGCGATCTCCGCGGGAGGAGCTTCGGCGGTGAACCCCAGTATGGCGTAATTCGAGGCGTGCGCCTTCAGAATGGCGCCGGTGCGCGGACCGATCGCCGCCTCGAAGTCACGGATATGCGTGCGGTTCGTCGTGCCCACCTCGCGCAATTTCGCGCCTGCGCGTTGCATGATGTCGGGCAGGCGGAACGCGCCGCCGATTTCAATGAGTTCACCGCGAGAGACGATGGCTTCCCTGCCGCGGGCGAGCGTGTTCAGCGCGAGGAGCACCGCGGAGGCGTTGTTGTTGACGAGACAGGCGTCCTCCG
>CAIOVE010000021.1 GCA_903861645.1 uncultured Hyphomicrobiales bacterium | reverse complement strand
GGTCGCCTCTCTTGAATCACAAACGATTCATTCGATTCAAGAACTCATCGGACAGACACTAAGACAAATCGCCTTAGCCGGCGCTGGCGCGAGGGCAGGGCATCATTTAACATAGTCAAAGCGCCGCTGAACGGGGCCATGGATTCAGGGAGGATTTAAGAGTGCTCACTCGTCGACATTTCGTTGGAACAGCGGCGGCCGGCGCGATGGCGCCGGGCTTTTCGAGCCGGGCCTTCGCCGCGGCCTATCCGGAGCGCGAAATCCACTCGATCGGCATGTTCCCGGCGGGTTCGGGCGCGGATGTCATGGTCCGCTATTTTTCCAACAAACTGTCGGAACTCGTCGGCAAGCCGGTCATCGTCGAGAACAAGGCCGGCGCCTTCGGCAACATCGCGACGTCCTATGTCGCGCGCTCCGCGCCGGATGGCTACACGATCTACATCGCGCCCGGCAGCTCCGTGCTCGCCGCCGCGCCCTCGCTGTTCCGCACGCTGAACTACGACCCCATCAACGACTTCGAGCACATCACGACGCTGTTCAAGGTGTCGTTCATCCAGATCGTCGACGCCAAGAGTCCCTTCAAGACCGTCGACGACCTGACGAAATTCCTCAAGGAAAAGGGCGACAAGGCCTCCTACGGCTCGGTCGCCAACACCGGGCTCGTCGCCAGCGAACTCTACAAGAAGAGCGCCGGCCTCAACACGGTCGAGGTGAAGTACAAGGAAGTGCAGGGCATGCTGGTCGACCTGCTGTCGAACAATATCGCCTTCGCCCACATCGACCCCACCAGCGTGCTCGGTCAGTTGCAGGACGGCTCGGTCCGCGCGCTCTCGACATCCTCGGTTCAGCGCATCAAGGCGCTGCCGAACGTGCCCGGCTCGGCGGAAGCCGGCATCAAGGACATGGACCTTGTCGCCTGGTGGTCCGTGCATGTGCCCAAGGGCACGCCCAAGGAAATCGTCAATCAACTGGAAGTCTGGTTCAACCAGATCGCGGTGATGGACGACGTGGGCAAGTGGCTCGTCAACATCGGTTGCGATCCCTACCCCGGCAATTCCAAGCTGGTGCATGAATTGCTCGTCAAGGACACGAAAGCCTGGGCGGAATACGTGAAACTGGCCAACATTCCGCCGCTCGGCTAGCGGCGGTTCGCGCCGCCCGCGACGGAGGGCATGCATGGCGAAAACCCGCGCGCGCTTGATGGGAACGATCGCCATCGCCCTGACGATGGCGACCTTCGCATCGGTCGCGCGGGCCCAGAGCATTGAATTCCGGCGCGGTCTGTCCGCGTTCAACCGCGCGGAATACGCCGCGGCGCTGGAGAACTGGGCGCCGCGCGCCCGCGCCGGCGAGCCCGAGTCGCAATCCGGCCTCGGTTTCCTTTATTACAAGGGCCTCGGCGTGCCGCAGGATTCGGCGGCTGCCTTCGAGTGGTACAGTCTCGCCGCCGCGCAGGGACAGCCGGAGGCGCAACTTTTCCTTGGTTCCCTTTATCTTTTTGGCGACGGCGTGCCGCGCGATCTCGTGAAAGCCTACGCGTGGTGCGAGATTTCCCAATCGAGCGGCGCCGCTGGCGGTCTCGATTGCCGCGACGAGGCGCAACGGCGGATGTCGCCGGATCAGGTCGCGGCCGCCATCAAGATCACCGCGGACTGGTATGCGCGCGCGCGTTGAACCCCGCGCCACGCACATGCATGACGCCGCTTGCGCTTGCAACCTGCCTCGGGATTTGTCATCCTGCCTCAAATTAAGGTGATCATCATTCACGCGGCGCGCCGCGTTAATGACGGTACGCCTTGATCATCGAGCAGGAGGAACGCTCATGGCACTGGATGATCACGCTTGCGGCGACGGGTCGCATGGCTGCTCATGTGATTCAGGCGGCGGCATTGTCGAGGACATGGCCAGGACAAAGGCCTCCCGACGCCAGTTCATCAAGGGCGTGATCGCCTCGGGCGCGGCTGTTTCATCGGCGGCGACCCTGTTTGGCGGCGAGGCCCGCGCGCAGGCGGCGGGCGCGGTCGAGCGACTGATCACGCTGACGGTCAACGGCAAGGATCGCCGCGTCGACGTGACGCCGAACGAGACCCTCGCCCACACGCTGCGCTACAAGCTCAATCTGACCGGCACGAAGCTCGGCTGCGATCACGGCGAATGCGGCGCCTGCACGGTGTTGCTGGACGACGTGAACATCTATTCCTGCACCACGCTGACGCACCGCGCGCGCGGCGGCAAGATCACCACGATCGAGGGTCTGCAGGGTCCGAACGGCGAACTGCACAAGGTGCAGAAGGCCTTTATCGACGAACTCGCGCCGCAGTGCGGTTTCTGCACGCCCGGCCAGATCATGTCGGCCGTCGCCCTCCTGCAATCCAATCCCAAACCGACGGTCGATGAAGCCCGCGTCGCCATGTCCGGCAATCTCTGCCGTTGCGGCGCCTACGATCATTATCTGAAGGCGGTCATGCGCGCCGCCGGGGAGGCGTGAGATGGCTTACAAACTCATTGGCAAGAACTTCACGCCGCCGGATCTGATCGCCAAGGTCACGGGCTCCGCCAAATACGCGGAGGATTTCCGCGCCGATGGCATGGCGTTCTGCAAGCTCATCCTGAGCCCCATGCCGCACGGAGTCGTCAAGAAGATCGACGATTCCGAGGCCAAAAAGGTCAAGGGCTATCTCGGCATGATCACGGCGGACGACGTGCCGCAGTTCCCGCCGCCCGCCGACCCGATTCTGACCAACGAGCCCATGCATGTCGGCGCGCCCATCGCCGCGGTCGCCGCCGAGACGGAAGCGATCGCCGCCGAATGCGTCGAGAAGATCAAGGTCACCATCGAGCCCCTGCCCTTCACCGTCGATCCGCTCGACAGTCTGTATCCGCAAGGGCCCGACGCGCGCTCCAATGGCAACGTCGCCAACGTCCGCCTGAAATTGCAGACGGTGAAGTGGGAGGCGAGCGATTTCGCCGCCGCCGGCGACAACAAGCTGCCCATGGGCAAGCCCGCCGAGGAATGGCATTACGGCGATCTTGAACAGGGCTTCAAGGACGCCAAGGTCATCATCGAGGAAAGCTTCGTCACGGCGGGCTATTCCCATCATTCGCTGGAGCCGCGTTCCGCCATGGCCTTCTGGCAAGGCGGCAAATGCGTGATCCACGTCTCCTCGCAGAGCCAGAGCTTCATCGTGCCCGGCCTCGCGCGCTACATCGGCATCAAGCCGGAGGACGTGCTGCTGGTCGCCGAATATTGCGGCGGCGGCTTCGGCTCCAAGGGCACGGAATATCCGATCTGCTCGGTGCCGGCGCATCTGTCGAAGAAGTTCAGCCGTCCGGTGATGATGCGTATTTCCCGTGGCGAGGAATACGCGCTGGGCTCGGCGCGTCCGGGCTTCCAGGGCTACGCCAAGCTTGGCTTCCGCGAGGATGGCAAGATGACCGCGGCCGACATCTACGTCATCCAGGAAAACGGCCCCCACATGGGCTTCTGGGATTTCCGCAACGCGGGCGAGGCGACCTCGTTCATGTACCAGCCGCTCAACATGCGCTGGCGCGGCATCTCCGTGCTCACCAATACCCCGCCGCGCGGTCCGCAACGCGGTCCGGGCGAGAACCAGACGGCGGCGGCGCTCGAGCCGCTGATCGACAAGGCCGCGCGCCAGCTTGGCATCGATCGCGTCGCGATCCGCAAGCTCAACGCGCCCGACAACAACGCCAAGGTGGGCGAGGAACGCGAGAGCGTCACCAGCTCCTACCACAAGGACGCGCTAGACATCGGCGCCGAGAAATTCGGCTGGGCCGAGCGCATCAAGAAGAGCGGCCAGCGCAAGGGCAGCAAGGTCACCGGCGTGGGCGTCGGCGGCGCCTTCCACCCCGCCGGCGCGAACGGCTTCGACGGCATCGTGCGCATCACGCCCGATGGCAAGCTGCACATCCACACCGGCGTCGGCAATCTCGGCACGTTCTCCTACGCGGGCACGGCGCGCATCGCGGCGGAAGTTCTCGGCTACAACTGGGACAACGTCGTCATCGAGCGCGGCGACATGCGCAAGGGACTGCCGTGGAACCTCGGCCAGTTCGGCTCGAACACGTCCTTCACCATGGCGCGCACGAACTACGTCGCCGCGGTGAACGCCAAGCAGAAATTGCTGGAAATCGCCGCCAAGGATCTGGGCGGCGCGCCGGATGATTACGATCTGGCGGACGAGAAGGTCGTCAGCAAGGCGGACCCCGCCAAGTCGATGACCTTCGCCAAGGCGGCGCAGCGCGCCATCGAACTCGGCGGCGCCTATTCCGGCGCCGAGACGCCAGCGGAGATCAATCCGATCACCAAGGGCGCCGTGGCGATGATGGCGGGCACCGGCCTGGTCGGCGTGGCCAAGGACACCTTGCCGAAAAAGGGCATGGTGACGACCTCGACCGCGGCCTTCGTGGAAATCGAGCTCGATGTCGAAACCGGCTCGGTCACCATTGTCGACGCCCTCGGCGTGGCCGATTGCGGCACCATCATCCATCCGCAAAACCTCGCGCATCAGGTCAAGAGCGGCATGGTCATGGGCTTCGGCATGGCGAAGACGGAACGCCACGTCTACGATCCCAAGCTCGGCATTCCCGCCAACGTCGGCTACTACCAGACCAAGCCGCCGTCCTATCTCGACGTGCCCGTGTCGCTGAGCGGCGGCGGCGTCGACAAGCCCGATCCGCAGAGCCCGATGGGCACGAAGGGCATGGGCGAGCCTCCGCTGGGCGCCTCGGCGGCGGCGGTGCTGTCGGCGATCTCGGACGCGCTGGGCGGTCAGATCTTCAACCGCACGCCCGTCACCCAGGACCACATCATCAATGCGCTGGCGAAGCAGCCGCAGGCTCACAAGCCGCTGCAAGTCAATTCGGTTTGAGGGAGCTTCGCCATGATCGTCAAGGACGTAATGCCCAACTTCGATCTGTTTCAGCCGAAGCAGCTCAAGGACGCCTTCGCCATTCTCGACAAGTTCGGCAAGGACGCGTGGAAGATGGCCGGCGGCAATGACAGCCTCGCCTGGTTCAAGGACCGCGCGAAGCGACCGAAGGTCGTCGTCGATATTTCCGGCATCGCCGAACTAAAGGGCGTCAAGGAAACATCCGACGGCGGCATCGAGATCGGCGCGCTGACCACGCTGACCGAACTTTCGAAAAACCCGATCGTGCGCGCGAAATATCGCGTGCTCGCCGACGCCGCCTCGAAGGTCGCCAGTCCGCAAATCCGCAACACCGGCACGCTCGGTGGCAACGCGGCGCAGGACGCGCGCTGTTGGTACTATCGCTATGGCCTGCCGTGCTATCGCGCCGGTGGCAACACGTGCTTCGCCGACACGCCGGAAGGCGTGAACCGCGAACACGCGCTGTTCGACACGGACCGTTGCGTGACGGTCAATCCGTCCGACACGGCCCCGGCGCTCGTCGCGCTCGACGCCAAATTCGTCGTGCGCGGCTCCAAGGGCGAACGCGTTCTCAGCGCCGAGCAGTTCTTCATCGGCCCGAAGATCGACATCACCCATCTGACGTCGATCAAGCCTGAGGAAATCCTCGTCTCGATCCGCATACCCAAGGATTGGGCCGGGGCGCGCTTTTATTTCGAGAAGGCGGCTGAGCGCAACAGCTGGGACTTCGCGATGGTCAATGTCGCCGCCGCGATCGTCGTCAGCAATGGCGTGGTCGAGCGCTCGCGCATCGTTTGCGGCGCCGTCAGCGCGACGCCCAAGCGCCTGCCCGCGGTCGAGGACTCGATCAAGGGCAAGGCCCTCGGCGACGACATCGCCAAGGTCGCCGGCCAGACGGCGACCCGCGGCGCGCGTCCACTGAACTACAACAAGTACAAGATCCCGCTCATGGCCAATCTGGTCACGCGCGCGGTTCGGGACGCCACGGCGTAACGGAGTCGCGCGGGATGGAGTTGTTTCGGTATGCGATGAGCGTCTACGGGCAGGACCAACTCCTCGGCGCGAATTGGGATCTGATCTGGTGGTTTGGCGGCGCGGCGGCGATCTACATCGTCGTCGACGCCGCCTGCCGCCCCTTCCTCGGCAAGAATAAACGAAAGACGCTGGTGAACGCGCCGAACGACGGCGCCACGGTGCGGCGTCATCATCTGATCGATCGCCTCTATCACTGGGCCATGGCGATCAGCGTTCTTACGTTGATCGGCACCTCCTTCGCGCCGATTCTCGACTGGAAGTTCGAATGGGTCACGGCGCACTGGATCGCGGGCGTCTCGCTGTCACTTCTGGTCGTCTATCACATCATTCGCGCCGCCTTCTGGCAGGACATCTGGGCGATGATCGTCACGCCAGCGGATTTCCGGGTCGCTTTCGCGACAGCGCGCGCCGCGCTCGGTCGTCCCGACGAGGCGCCGCTGAAGCCCGGCAAATACGTGCTGCTGCAAAAGGCCTATCACTGGATGATCGCGGCGCTCGTGCTAGGTCTCATGGTCACGGGCCTGACCATGTGGCTGAAGATCGACACGCCGTTCTGGAACCGCAATCCCTATATCCTCGGCGACGACATGTGGGGCCTCGTCTACACGGTTCATGATTTCTGCGCGATGAGCGTGCTGGCCCTGACCATGATTCACGTTTATTTCGCGATCAGGCCGGACAAATGGTGGCAGAACCGCTCCATGTTTTCCGGCGACATTGCGCGAAAGGATTATTTCGCCCATCACGATGTCACGCGCTGGGCGCCTGACGACGTCTGACGCGCGACACGCGCCAACCGCTTCAGTATCGGGGAACAGATGACAAGCCGCAACGGATCGCCCCTCGCCGCGCGCATCGACGCGATCGAGGAAGCCTACGAATTCATGTTGGCCTACGCCGCCCAGGGACGCATGGACGAGGGCGACCACGCCCTTTCGCAGGTGCGCGCGTTGCTCAACGGCGCCGCGACGGCGCTCGAGGGCGTTGACGCGGCGGCGACGGAAGCCTTCGCTGGGCATCCGGCGCGCGACGCCGCCGCGGCCTTTGTCGCGGTGCTGGGCGAGGACGCGCGCAAGGCGCTGGCCGCCATGCGCCTGACACTCGCGGCCAAATCCATCAGCTCGCAACTCGTCGACAATCTCAACGGCAGCATCCACGTGCGCGCCATGCTGACCGACATTTTCATTCTCGACGAATTCCTGAAGGGCGCCTGAGGCGGCGGACGGAGGTCTCGCCATGGCGATGACGGTGGGCTGCATCGGACTGGGCGTCTTTGGCGCGCGCGTCGCCACGCGGCTTGGCCGCGAGGGCTTCGGCCTGCTGGTGCATGACATCCACGTCGAACCGGTGCGCTATTTCCTGCTGAAAAACACCGCCGACATGGGCGAAAGCCCGCGCATGCTGGCCGCGCTGTGCGATGTCGTGATCACCGTGCTGCCCGACGCCGCCGCGACGCGCAAGGTGGCGCTTGGCAAGCTTGGCATGGCCGAGGGCCTGACCAACGGCAAGACCTGCGTTCTGCTCGATCTCGGCACGACGAGCGCGCCCGAGGCGCGGGCGTTGGCGGCCGATCTCGCGCCTCACGGCATCAAATACGTCGAGGCGCCGGCCCGCGGCTCGCCCGCCGACGCGCGCGAGGGTCGGCTGATCATACCCGTGGGTGGCGACGCCGATTCAGTCGCGCGCGCGACGCCGGTTTTGCGCGCGCTTGGCGAAAGCGTGACGCATACCGGCGACGTGGGCGCCGCGCATCTCATCTCCGCCCTCGTGGAACAGGTGCGCGCGGCGTCGGCGCTGGCATTGGCCGAGGCGTTGGCCGTCGGCAAGGCGGCGGGCGTCGCGCCAGACGCGCTTGGCGAATGGTGCCGCATGGAGGGCCTCGTCGCGCCGGCCTTCGAGCGGCTGGCGCGGGAGAACCCGGTCGATACCGGCCACGCGCTGGATACGCTGACCCATAACCTCGGTCTGATGGCCTCGGTGGCGACCGAACACGGTCTCGACCCACGACTAGGCGTGCTCGTCGCGCGCATGTGGGGCGAGGCGCAAGCCGCGCTCGGCCCGCAGCGCGACATGGCCGAGTTGCGGCGCTGGCTCGAACCGGCGCTGCGCGCGCCCAGGGCCGAAACCTGAACTTTTCGCGACGGAGGATGTGTCCATGACCATCTCTCGCCACGCCCTTGGCGTTTTATCGATGACAGCGGTTTTCATGGCGCCGTCGTCCGTTCGCGCCGCCGACGCGGAGCGCGGCCTCGATCTGGCGGAGCGCTGGTGCGACAGTTGCCACGTCATTCACCAGCGCGATCCCGGCTGGCATTCCGGCAACGTGGCGCCGCGTTTTTCCATGCTGACACGCATGGAGCCGCCGCGCTTTCGCCAGTTGTTGCGCGGCGGACACGGCGGCATCGACGCGGTCAAGTCGCTACCGGACGCCGACTACGACGACATGCTGGCGCACATCAAAAGCCTGCGCCCCGAGGAGCAATAACGCCTATTCCGGGTCGCCGTCGGCGTCGTCGGCGAAGAAGCCAAATTGCGTCGCCTCGCGCCGCGGCTCGGCCAGTCCCAGATGGCGAAAGGCGTTGGCCGTCAGCACGCGACCGCGTGGCGTGCGTTGCAGAAAGCCCTGCTGGAGAAGATAGGGCTCGATGATATCCTCGATGGCGTCGCGCGGCTCCGACAGGGCCGCGGCGATCGTTTCGATGCCCACGGGGCCGCCGCCGAAATTCACCGCGACCATGTCGAGATAGCGGCGGTCCATCACGTCAAGACCGATTGAATCGACATCGAGCGCGGTCAACGCCCGGTCGGCGACTTGCCGCGTGACGCTCGCGTCGCCATCGACGATGGCGAAATCCCTGACACGGCGGAGCAACCGCCCGGCGATGCGCGGCGTGCCACGCGCGCGACGGGCGATTTCATTGGCGCCATCGGACGTCATCGCCATGCCCAGCACGCGCGCGCCACGCGCCACGATGCTTTCCAGCTCCTCCACCGTGTAGAAATTCAGCCGGATGGGGATGCCGAACCTGTCGCGCAGCGGCGTCGTCAGCAGGCCCGCGCGCGTCGTCGCGCCCACGAGCGTGAAACGCGCCAGATCGATCTTGACCGATCGCGCCGCCGGGCCCTCGCCAATGATGAGATCAAGCTGGAAATCCTCCATCGCCGGATAGAGAATTTCCTCCACCGCGGGGTTCAGCCGATGAATTTCGTCGATGAACAGAACGTCCCGGTCCTCGAGATTCGTCAGTTGCGCGGCGAGATCGCCGCCCTTGGCGATGACAGGCCCGGAGGTCGAGCGAAAGTTGACGCCGAGTTCCCGCGCCACGATCTGCGCCAGCGTGGTTTTGCCGAGCCCCGGCGGCCCGACAAACAGCACGTGGTCGAGCGCCTCCTTGCGGGCCTTCGCCGCCTCGATGAAGATCTTGAGGTTCTTGCGTGCGCCCTCCTGCCCGGTGAAATCCATGAGCGTCAGCGGGCGCAGCGAGGCGTCCGTGTCGTCGTCGCGTTTTTCCGGGGTCACGAGGCGGCGGGGCGGTGTGGTCATGGCGCAGTCTTGGCAACATCGCGCCCGCCCGGCAAGCCCGGAAACGGACGAACGCGCGGGCCGCCTGTCTCGACCCGACGCCGGTTATGCGATAGCCTTGGGACATGGAAGCGCGCGCCCGTTCCGACGGCCGTGACATTCCCGCGCCTAGAGGGCGACACAAGAGGAAACGGCATGAAGCGGGCGCTGCTCATCCTCGCGGGCGTGGCCGGTCTGGCGACACCCGCCCTCGCGCAGGACTTCTATCGCGGCAAGCAATTGTCCCTGCTGGTCAACCTGTCGGCGGGCGGCCCCACCGACACCGAGGCCCGCCTGCTGGCGCGCCATCTCGGCGCGCATCTTCCGGGCAATCCAACCATCGTGCCGCGCATCATGACGGGCGCGGCTGGCAATGTGGCGGCGAACTGGCTGGGCCAGGTGGCGCCGCCCGACGGCCTGACGCTCGGCTTTTTCTCGACCGTGGCCGGCGCCTCGCTGATGGGCGCGCCCAGCCTCAAGGTGGATCTGGCGAAAATGACCTACGCCGGCGCCGGCTCGGGCGTCAGCGTCACCTATGGCCGCAAGGACATTGGCGATGGGCTGAGCAAGCCCCCCGATTTCATGAAGGCGCGCGAGGTCTGGATGGGCGGTCTGGCGATCGATATCGACAAGGATTTGCGCCTGCGCCTGCAACTCGATCTGCTGGGCATGAACTACAAATACGTCACCGGCTATCCCGGCGCGGCGGACGTGCGGCTCGCGGTTCAGCGCGGCGAGGTGCAGATGACCTCGGAGTCGATGCCCTCCTACCGCGCCGCCGTCGAACCGGCGATGGTGGCCAAGGGCGAGGTCATTCCCCTCTGGGTCGATTTCGCCAACGAATCCGAGGCCAAGGCGCCGGCCGAGGTGGCCGACGTCGCGGCGCCCTCGTTCTGGGACTATTTCCGCCAGATGAAGGGCAAGCCGCCCGCCGGCCTGCAATGGGACGCGTTCGACACCATCAACACCGTGGCGCGCGGTTATGAGCGCGTCTTGCTGATGGCGCCGAACACGCCGAAGGAGGCGCTGGCGGCGATCAAGGCCGCGCTCGAAGTCTTGAAGGACGACGAGGAGTTCAAGCGCGACGCGCTGACAACCATGCGCTTCGTGCCGGAATACGACACGAGCGCGAAGGCCGAGGACATCTTCCGGAAAAAGGCCGCGCCCAACCCGCGCCTGACCGCCTTCTTTGCGGATTATATCGAGGAGGGCAAACGTTCCATGGCCAGAAAGTAGCGCGTGCCGATTGAACACCGACTCCGCTGACGACGCATCAGGGATCGGCGCGAAGCTCGCGCGGCAGCGGGAAATACATGTTTTCGCGGGCGGTCGTGACGACCTCCAGCGTGACGTCGAAACGCTCGCGAAACGCCGCGACGATCTCGTCGACGAGGGTTTCCGGCGCGGAGGCCCCCGCCGTCACGCCGACGCTGCGCAGGGGCAGGAAGCGCGGCCAGTCGATATCGCCGGCGCGCAGCGCCATCTGCGAAACCTTGCAACCCTCGCGCTCGGCGAGTTCGCGCAGGCGCAGCGAATTCGACGAATTCGGCGAGCCGACAACGATCATCCCCTCGACGCGGGGCGCGACCGCCTTGACCGCTTCCTGACGATTCGTCGTGGCATAGCAGATGTCGTCCTTCTGCGGTCCGACGATGGCGGGAAACCGCCGGTTGAGCGCCGCGATGACGTCGCGCGTGTCGTCCACCGAGAGCGTGGTTTGCGTGACATAGGCGAGATTGCCGGGATCGGGCGGATTCAACGCCTCGACATCCGCCACCGTCTCGATGAGATGGAACGCGCCATCCGGCAATTGCCCCATCGTGCCGATAACTTCGGGATGGCCCTTGTGGCCGATCAGCAGGATCAGGCGGCCGCGCCTGTGATGCAGGATCGCCTCGCGATGGACCTTCGTCACCAGCGGGCAGGTCGCGTCGATGCCGACGAGGTTGCGCGCCGCCGCCGCGTCGGGCACCGATTTCGGCACGCCATGCGCGGAAAAGATCACAGGCGCCGCGCCGGAAGGCACGTCGTCGAGCTCGTCGACGAAAATGGCGCCCTTGGCCCGCAGCCCATCGACGACGTATTTGTTGTGCACGATCTCGTGGCGCACATAGACCGGCGCGCCATGTTTTTCGAGCGCGCGCTCCACCGTGTCGATGGCGCGCACGACCCCGGCGCAGAAACCGCGCGGCGCGCACAGCAGCAGCAAAAGAGGCGGCTTGGACATGCCCGATCTTTGGTCGAACCGCCGCGCGAGCGCAAGAGGGCCTTGGCCCCAACCTTGCGTGATCGCTTCCGGTTGCGAAACCGCGGGATCACGGGATACGATTTCCCGGCGCGGCCTCGCCGGCGCTCGATCGGCGGTCCAATTTTCATCAACGACGACAGGAGGTCGCCATGCGTGACTGGATGAAGCGAATTCCGCCGGAGGACTTGCGCACCTATCGCAAGGGCGGCTTTCTGTCCGACATGCAACCGGGGCGGCGCGCGGCGTTGATCGTGGTCGACGTCACCATGGGCTTTTGCGGCGCCGAAGATCTGACGCTGGAACAGGCAATCGACCAGTATCCGACGGCCTGCGGACCGTCGTCCTGGGTCGCCATGCCGAAAATCGCCGCGCTCATCGACCTGTTCCGGGCGCGCGACCTGCCGATCGTCTATTCGCTGGCGGACATGTACGACCCCCGCTGGACCGGCAACGCGACGAAAAGCAACGCCACGCTGCGCCGCCCCGGTTTCAATGACTTTCCGCCATCCATCGCGCCGCGCGAAAAGGACTGGGTCATGTCGAAGGAGAAGGCGTCGGCCTTTTTCCACACGCCGCTGACGATCCATCTCACGCGCGAAGGCGTCGATACGCTGTTCTTCTGCGGCGTTTCGACCTCGGGCTGCGTGCGCGCCACGGTCGTCGACGGCTTCTCCAACGGCTATCGCACCTTCGTCGTCGACGAATGTTGTTTTGATCGCAGCGAGTTCGCCCACGCCGCCAATCTCTTCGACCTCAACGCCAAATACGCGGCCGTCATTTCGCTCGACGAAGCGCGCGCCATCATGGAAGGCCGCCAACTCGCGGCCGCCGAATAGGCCGCCGCCATGACGACGTCCGATCCCCACGCCCTCTACCCCTTTCGCGCCATTGTCGACGCGCCCAAGATCGAATGGCCCAATGGCGCGCGCGTCGCGGTCTGGGTCATTCCCAACGTCGAGCATTTCCACATCGAGTCGGGCCCCGGCGCGCCCGACGTGCGAAACTATTCCCGCCGCGATTACGGTAATCGCGTTGGCATCTGGCGCATCATGGACGTGCTGGGAAAGCATGGCGTGCGCGGTTCGGTCATGCTCAACGGCGAGGTCGGCCTGCATTATCCGCGCATCATGAAGGCGATGATCGATCTCGACTGGGAGTTGCTGGGTCATGGCCTGACCAATTCCAGCATGTTGACGGGCCTCAGCCGCGAAGCCGAGCGCAAGGTGATTTCCGAAACGAAGGACATCATCGAGTCCCATGGGCTCAAGATGAAGGGATGGCTGGGGCCGGGCCTGACCGAAACCTTCAACACGCCCGACCTGCTGCGCGAGGCGGGCGTCGAATATGTCGCCGACTGGGTCAACGACGACCTGCCCTACCGCATGAACAATGGCCTCTATTCGATCCCCTATTCGATCGAGCTGAACGACATGCCGCTGTTCAACAATCCGTCGATCAGCATCGTCGATTTCGAGCGTCGCATCCGCGATTCCTTCGACGTGCTCTACGAGGAGGGCGCGGATAACGCCCGCGTCATGGCAATCGCGCTGCACCCGTTCCTGATCGGCGCGGCGCATCGCATCCGCTACCTCGACCGCGCGCTTCAATACATTGCCGGGCACGACAAGGTCTGGTTCGCGACGGGCGCGGAAATCGTCTCGGCCTATGCCGCGCAAACCGCGGGCGCGTGAGCGGTGGACATATCGCCACGCGACCTGCTGCGCCGGATGTTCGAGGCCGCCATTGCCTCGGCGCAGCCGGAACTGTGCCTGCCCCGCCATCTGCCGGAGCCGCCGCGAGGCCGCTTGATCATCATCGGCGCCGGCAAGGCCTCCGCCGAAATGGCGCGCGTGGTCGAGGCGCATTGGCCCGGCCCGCTGTCGGGCGTTGTCGTCACGCGCTACGGCTACGCCGCGCCCTGCGCGCGTATCGAAATCATCGAGGCGGCGCACCCGACGCCCGATGAAATGAGCGTCGAGGCGGCGCGAAGAATACTGGCGACCGTCGCCAATCTCACGCCCGACGATCTCGTGCTGTGCCTGATTTCGGGCGGCGGCTCCGCGCTGATGTGCTTGCCGGGCGAGGGCCTGACGCTGGCCGACAAACAGGCGGTCAACAAGGCGCTGCTCGCCTCGGGCGCCTCGATTACCGAGATGAACTGCCTGCGCCGGCATCTGTCGGCGATCAAGGGAGGTCGCCTCGCCGCCGCCTGCCATCCGGCCCGCGTGCTGACGCTGGCCATTTCAGACGTGCCCGGCGACCACCTGATCGATATCGCCTCGGGGCCGACGGTCGGCGATCCGACGACCTGCGCCGACGCGCTGGAAATCGCCCGCCGCCATGGCATCGACCTGCCGGCGCCCGCGCGAGCCCTGCTGGAGTCGGGGCGCGGCGAGAGCGTGAAGCCCGATGACCCGCGCCTCGCCGGCGCGACAACGCGCCTGATCGCCACGCCGTACATGGCGCTTGAGGCCGCCGCCGCCGTGGCGCGGCGGGCGGGCGTCACGCCGATCATTCTTGGCGACCGTGTCGAGGGCGAGGCGCGCGAGGTGGCGCGCGCCTTCGCCGGCGTCGCGCTGGGCGCGCGTGATCACGCCGCCTTCGGCGCGGCGCCTTGCGTGCTGCTGTCGGGCGGCGAAACCACGGTGACCGTGCGCGGCGATGGCCGCGGCGGTCGCAACGTCGAATTCCTGCTGTCCCTCGCCGTCGCGCTCGATGGCGCGGCAGGCATACACGCGCTGGCGGGAGACACCGATGGCGTTGATGGCGCCGAGGACGTCGCGGGCGCGCTCATCGCGCCCGATACCCTCCATCGCGCGCGCGCGATGGGCCGCAAGGCGCGCGACTTCCTCGATCGCAACGACGCGCATGCCTTCTTCGCGGCGCTCGGCGATCAGGTCGTGACCGGGCCGACGCGCACCAACGTCAACGATTTCCGCGCCATTCTCGTGGCGCCGGGAACAGCCGCGTGAACGACGAGGGCGCGACCCTCCGGAAGACGTCGATTCTGGCCGACCTCGACCTGCGCCTCGCCACCCCGCTGATGGTGCACACGGTGTTCGTGCACATGGCCGTGATGTTCGGGCGCGTCGCGACCTCCTACCGGGCGGTGGAAATCGACCTCTCGGTTGTCTGGGTCGGCGCCATGTCGGCGGCCTTCGCCATCCTGCCGGCGATCCTCGCCGTGCCCGTCGGGCGCTTCATCGATCGTGGTCACGACAGTCTCAGCGTCTGGCTTGGTTCCGGCATGGGCGTGCTGGCGGGGCTCGCCTATTGCTTCCTGCCGCCGAGCGGCCCAACCCTCATGCTGGCCACGGCCTTTCTGGGCGTCGGCCAGCTTGGCTGCATGGCGGGTCACCAGACCATCGCCGCGCGCGCCGCGAAGGGCCTGCGCGGGCGCGACGCCATCTTCGGCTATCACATGGTGGCCATCGCCGCGGGTCAGGGCCTTGCCCCGCTCGTGATCGCCTGGCTGTCGGGCGCCGCGCGACTGCCGCCGACCCAAACCCTGTTCTATTGGGGGCTGGCGATCGCGCTCGTCGCCCTCGCCGTCGGTTTCGCCATGACGCCCGCGCCCGACGCGCGCGCCAACGCGACCCGCGGTTCGACCGGGCTCAAGGAACTCATGAGCGTGCCCGGCCTGATGGCCTATGTGCTGGCGAGCGTCATCACCATCACCGGCCTCGACGTCATCGTTGTCTATCTGCCGCTGCTGGGCGTGGAGCGTGGCATCGGCGCCGGCGCCATCGGCATGCTGATGACCCTGCGCGCGGTCTCCTCCATGGCGGCGCGACTGGTTTACGTGCCGCTGATCGATCTGCTGGGCCGGATGCCGCTCACCTACGCGACGATGCTGTCGCCAGCGGTCGCCTTCGCGCTGATCGCCGCGCCGATCCCCTTCTGGGCGATGGTTCCCGCCGTCATCGTTTGCGGCATTGGCCTTGGCGTATCCGCGACCCTGACCCTGTCGGGCGTCGTCGCCGTCGCGCCGCCCAACGCGCGCGCCACCGCCATATCGCTACGCCTGACCGGCAACCGCGCGGGTCTCGTTGTCATTCCCTTCCTCGCCGGCCTTCTCGCCTCCGCGACGGGCGTAGGCGGCGTGTTTCTGGTGGTCGCCGCAGGCCTCGCCGCGTCGACGGGCGGCGTCTGGGCCGGACGCAAACGCTCGGATTTCGCCGGCTAGTTGCGCCGGGAACGGGGTCTGGTATGACGCCCGACGGGGCAACCGGGGATGCGGACGCCATGAAGAACAGCGTCAATATTACGATGATCGGCTATGGCGAGGTGGGCTCGACATTCGCCCGCGAATTCCTCGCCCGGGGCGACGTGCGCGTCACCGCCTACGACCTGAAATTCGACTCGCCCGATCACGGTCCCGCCATGCTGGAACGCGCCCGGCAGGCCGGCGTCGCCACCGCCGCGAACCATGTCGCGGCCGCCAGCGGCGCGGACATTGTCATTTCCGCCGTGACCGCCGACGTTGCGCTCGCCGTCGCCGAACAGGCCGCGACCTACCTGAAAAAGGACCAGATTTTCTTCGACATCAATTCCGCCTCGCCGGGCGCCAAGACAAAGGCCGCCAAGGCCGTCAACGCCGCCGGCGCGCGCTACGTCGAAGGCGCCGTCATGGCCCCCGTGCCGGGCCCCGGCATCCGCGTGCCGATCCTCGCGGGCGGCCCCGCGGCGGCGCGGGCCGCCGAAATCCTCAACGCGCTGGGCATGAACGTGACGCCCGTCACCACTATTCCCGGCCGCGCCTCGGCGACGAAACTCTGCCGGTCCATCATGATCAAGGGCATCGAGGCGCTGATCGTCGATTGCGCCCGCGCCTCGAAGGAATGGGACGTGCAGAAGGAAGTCTTCGCCAGTCTGGAAGCGAGCTTCCCCGGCATTGATTTTTCCAAGTTGGCCAGGGACATGGCCCAGCGCGTCAACCAGCATGGCGTGCGCCGCGCCGCGGAAATGCGCGAGGCGGCGCTCATGCTCGACGATCTCGGCATGGATGGCTCCTTGTCGCGCGCCGTCGCCGACGCCCAGCAGCGCGGCGCCGGCAAGGCCTGAAACCGGGAGAAACGCCATGGACCGAAGAAGTTTTCTCGCGGCCTCGACCGCGGCGCTTGTCTCCGGCGCCTCCGGCGCGGCCCTCGCGCAGGTCACGCCGACGGAAAAGGCGCCGCTCATCCTCGGGCCTGATCCCAATACGCGCGCGTCCCGGTTCAAGGCGCCGGCGGGGTCCATCGACACGCATACGCACGTCTTCGGGCCGGTCGCGAAATATCCCTACGCCGCCGGGCGCACCTACACGCCGCCCGAGGCGCCGCTCGACATGTTCAAGACCCTGCACGCCAAGATCGGCGTCGAGCGCGCGGTGCTCGTCAACGCGACGGTGCATGGTCGCGACAACCGACCGGTGATCGACGCCATCGCCACCAGCAATGGCGCCTACAAGGGCATCGGCACGATCGATGGTGACTTCACCGACAGGGAGCTGGAAGACCTCGCCCGCGGCGGCCTGATGGGGTGCCGCTTCATCTTCATCGCGCGGCTCGGCGGCATGCCCGATCTCGCCGACTTCGACCGGTTGATGGATCGCATCAAGGGCCTTGGCTGGGTTGTCGATCTCTATGTCGACCCGAAGGCGCTGGAGCTCATGACGCCGCGCCTCGCGAAATTGCCGATGCCCTACATCCTCGACCACATGGGATCGCTGAACGTCGCGGATGGAATCGACCATCCCAATTTCCAGCGGCTGATCGCGTTGCTGAAGTCCGATGAAAAATGCTGGATCAAATTGTCCGGCCCGGAACGCGCCTCGGCGGCGGGCGCGCCGTTCGACGATGTAATTCCCTTCGCGCAAAAATTCATCGCGACGGCGCCCGATCGCCTGCTGTGGGGATCGGACTGGCCACATCCCAACCTCAAGGTCATGCCGAACGACGGCGACCTGATCGATCTTGTGGCGCGCTACGCGCCCGATCCCGCCACGCAACGCAAGCTGCTCGTGGAAAACCCCGAGCGACTGTTCAAGTTTCCCAAGGTCGGCTGAGCCGCCGACCCCCTAACCCAGAGAGGCACGCATCATGGCCCGCGCACCGACGATCAAGGCGCCCGATCCGCATCCCATCAAGCCGAAGTTCAAGGCCCCGCCGCTGAGCTGCGACGCGCACACGCATATCTTCGGGCCCGACGCGAAATATCCCTACGCGGCCGACGCCAGCTACATTCCGCACGATTGCGGTCTTGAGATGTTCAACTGGCTGCACGAGTCGATCGGCATCGAGCGCGCCGTCATCGTCAACGCCTCGTGCCACGGGCTCGACAATCGCCCCGTCACCGACGCCATCGCCGTCAGCAACGGGCGATACAAGGGCGTCGGCAACGTCGACGACACCTTCACCGAAAAGCAGATCGACGAGCTCGACAAGGGCGGCGTGCACGGCTGCCGCTTCACCTTCCTCAAGCGCCTCGGCCGCACGCCCGACATGAGCGCGTTCCATCGCGTGGTCGACAAGATCAAGGCCTTCGGCTGGCACGTCGTGATTTATCTTGATCCCGAGACAGTCGCCGATTTCGCGCCGATTCTCTCGGCGCTTCCGGTTGACTACGTGATCGATCACATGGGCACGGTGAAGGCCTCCGCTGGCCTCGACCAGCCAAACTTCAACGCCCTGCTCGACCTCGCGCGACGCGACGAGAAATGCTGGGTCAAGGTGACCGGCCTCGAGCGCGCCTCGGCCTCGGGCCCGCCCTTCCACGACGCAGTGCCTTTCGGAACCAAGCTCATCGACACGATTCCCGATCGCGTTTTGTGGGGAACCGACTGGCCGCATCCCAATGTCGCCGTCATGCCCAACGACGGCGCACTCGTCGATCTCATTCCGCTGATGACGCAGGATCCCGTCAAGCAGCGCAAGATGCTGGTCGACAATCCCGCGCGGCTCTACCGGTTCAAGTAACGCGACCGTTTCGGCCTCTTCCCGCGCGGGGAGAGGCCGAAGCAATAAACCGATTTATAGCGGGAGGACGACCATGCCGCATGACGAGGTCCGGAGCCATTGGCACGAGCCAAAGGCGGGCGAGAACGCCGGCTTCGGCAAGTTCAAGCGGCCCGCCATGCCCTATGATCGCTTCATGGAGGCGGAAGGCGTTCCCGTGTTCCGCGGCATCGGCTGCCGCACCGTGCTCGATCTGCCCATGGCGCCGTGGAAACGTCTCGGCGGCCGCGGAACCTACGTGCAACTATATGGCACCGAGGGCCTCTGGGGCATGTATGTCGTGGAGATACCCGCCGGCGGCGCGCTCGACATCGAGCATCACCTCTACGAGAAGCAATGTTATGTCGTGGAGGGCCGCGGCTCGACAGAAGTCTGGCGCGAGGGGCAGACGAAAAAGCAGACGTTTGAATGGGCGCGCGGATCGCTGTTATCCATTCCGCTCAACGCCTATCACCGCTTCGTCAACGCGACCAACGCGCCGGCCATCCTGATTTGCGGCACGTCGGCGCCGAATGTGATGAACCTCATCGACAATCCGCGCTTCGTTTTCGAGTGTCCCTTCGACTTCTCGGATCGCTACGCGGGCGACGAGGATTATTTCAAGAGCCGCGACGATCTCGAACCCGATCCCGTGCGTGGCCTCGCCATGCGCAAGACGAATTTCATGCCTGATATCATCGGCTGCGAACTGCCGCTCGACAACAGGCGCTCGCCCGGTTACCGGCGCATCGAGCCGGAAATGGCCGGACAACGCTTCCATCTATGGATCGGCCAGCACGAGACCGGGCGTTACTCCAAGGCCCATGCGCATGAATCCTGCGCCATTCTCATCTGCGTGAAGGGCAAGGGCTACACCTACACATGGCCGGCTGTTTTCGGCGCGCGGCCATGGGAAAGCGGCCACGCCGACAAGGTCATGCGGCAGGATTACGAGGCGGGCGGCATGGTGTCCGCCGCGCCGATGACCGGCGACTGGTATCACCAGCATTTCGGCGTTTCGCGCGATCCGTTGCGTTTGACCGCGTGGTTCGGCCCCAACAACCACCCGGCGCGCAAGCCCGGCCTGCCGGGCGAGGCCATGACCGACAAATGGGCCATCGACATCAAGAAGGGCGGCGTCGCGATTCCCTATCACGACGAAGACCCGTTCATCCGCCGCGAGTTCGAGGATTACATGCGCAAGGAAGGCGTGCCCGTGCGCATGGAGCAAAAGCTCTACGACAAGCCGGCTGATTGAGTTGGAATTATAGTTTTCTCCTGATATAATTGATCTATAATTCGGGAAGGCCGACATGATTACTCGACGATTATTCTGCGGATGTCTGGCGGCCAGCGCGCCTTTCGCGGCCACCGCCGCCCATGCGCAGGATGCATGCGCCGTCTTCACGCCAAATCGCCTGTCGGCGATATCGACCAACGAGGCCATCGAGCGCCTGAAAGCTGGCAATGAACGTTTTGTTTCGGGCAAGACCGTCAATTGCGATCTGATGGCGCAGGTCAAGGCGACATCGGACGCGCAGGCGCCATTCGCTTCGATCGTCGGCTGCATCGATTCACGCGCCGCGCCCGAACTGGTGTTCGATCAGCGCATCGGCGACGTCTTTTCCGCCCGCGTGGCGGGCAACATCATCAACACCGATATTCTCGGCAGTCTCGAATATACGACCGAGGTTGTCGGCGTGAAGGCCATCGTCGTTCTCGGACACAACAAGTGCGGCGCCATCAAGGGCGCGGTCGACGCGGTGAAGCTGGGTAATCTGACGGCGCTGTTGAAGAATTTCGACCCCGCCGTGAAGACGTTGACGGCCGCCGACGGCCATCGCGATTCACACAACGACCCGCTGGTGCAAAAGGTCGCCGAGAACAATGCCCGCATTCAGGTTGGCAATATTCTCAAGCGCAGCCCACTCATCAAGAAGCGCGTCGACGCGGGCAAGCTCGTCGTCGCCGCGGCCATGCACGACGTAAACACTGGCAAGGTGACATTCCTGTCCTAGAAAGGCATGGCGCGTCCCTTGTCGGGGCGCGCCTACATCGCCTTGCCCATGCCGCGGATGCGACGCGCCATGGCGTTCATGATGTACTGCGCGAAGTTGGGGACTTCGTCGACCATGAAGCGAAACCGCTTCTTGTCGATGATCGAGAGTTCCGCGTCTTCCTTGACGCGCGCGGTCGACGAACGCGGCGCGCCATCGATGATCGACATGAAGCCGATGGCCTCGCCCGGCCCGCAAACATCGATGATCTTGTCGCCGATCATCATCTCGACCACGCCGGATTGCACGACGTACATGCAATCGCCGGCGTCGCCCAGATTGAAGACCACGCCGCCAACCGGATAGCGAATATTCACGCCCGCGTTCCGGGCGAAAACGCGCATGTCGATGTCGGTCATGATGCCCCCCCGCGGTCGCCGACGGCTCGGCGACCGTCGCTTGATTGTCATAAATGGATCGAATCGATTTTGCGCGCAATAGCTTACGGGATTGGCCGGCCCGCCCGCGCCTATTTCGACTTCGCGCCCAGATACGGCGCCATGCCCTCGCGCGCGAGTTCGTCGGCGCGTTCGTTCAATTCGTGGCCGGCGTGACCCTTCACCCAATGCCATTCGATATTGTGGCGGGCTTGCGCGGCGTCGAGGCGCTTCCACAAATCCTCGTTCTTGACGGGTTGCTTCGACGCGGTCTTCCAGCCGTTGCGCTTCCAGCCATGAATCCATTGCATCACGCCATTGCGCAGATATTGGGAATCCGTGTGCAGATCGATGTCGCAGGGTCGGCTGAGCGCCTCCAGCGCCATGATGGCGGCGAGCAACTCCATGCGATTGTTCGTCGTCGGGGATTCACCGCCGCATAGCTCCTTGCGGTGCGCGCCAAACAGCAGGATCGCGCCCCAGCCGCCGGGGCCGGGATTGCCCGAACACGCGCCGTCCGTATAGGCGGTCACGCGATGGGTCATCGCCGCAAGCCGTAGTCCCGCGCGTCCGTCACCTGCTGGTGGAAGCGCAGTTTCTTGACATATTCCATGGGATCCTTCGGGCGCACCAGCGCGCCCTCGGGGCGGTTCAGCCAATCGACGAGCCGCGTCAGCAGGAAACGCAGCGCCGCCCCGCGCGCGAGCACGGGTAAGGCCGCGACCTCCGCGTCATCGAGGCGCCGAATGCTTTCATAACCATCGAGCATCGCCATGCCCTTGGTGATGTTGAACGAGGCGTCCGCCTCGAAGCACCAGGCGTTGAGGCAGATGGCCAGATCGTAGGCGAGCGCGTCCGTGCAGGCGAAATAGAAATCGATGAGGCCCGAGAGCTTCCCGCCAAGAAAGAACACATTGTCCGGAAAAAGATCGGCGTGAATGATGCCGCGCGGCAATCCGGTGGGCCAGTCGTGTTGCAACCGAGCGAGTTCCCCGGCGAGCAGCACCGGCAAGCCCGGCAGCACCTCGTCAGCGCGCGTCTCGGCGGCGCGAAACAGCGGCCCCCAGCCCTCGACGGAGAGCGCGTTGGCGCGCGACATCGCGAAATCGGCGCCGGCGGCGTGCAAGCGGGCGAGCGCCTGACCGACCATTCCGCATTGCCGCGCGTCGGGACGCTTGGACCACATGCCATCGAGGAAGGTGACGATGGCGGCTGGCCGCCCGGCGAGTTCGCCCAGCGCCTCCCCCGCGCGATTGCGCACGGGTTGCGGGCAATTCACGCCGCGCCGCGCCAGATGCTCCATCAGGCCGATGAAAAACGGCAGATCGTTGGCGTCGACGCGCTTTTCATAGAGCGTCAGGATGAAATATCCGCCGCCCGTGTGCAGCAGGAAATTCGAATTCTCCACGCCCTCGGCGATGCCCTTGCACGAGAGCAAGCCACCGATATCGTAGCCATCGAGGAAGGCGGCGAGTTCCTCGTCGCTGACTTCGGTATAGACGGCCATGGTCCTTCGATTCGGCGCGCGGCCGCGCTTTGCGGCATGAGGGGATCGTGTTAGCCACGCGCAACGGCGCCGTCAAACCCGCGCCCTCGGGCTTTCCACATTGACCCTCATTCCCGCCTGGCTCTGGATCGTCTTCACCCTCGTCGCCTCGAGCGCGCAGACGGCGCGCAACGCCATGCAGCGCGACCTCACCGGCGCGGTGGGCACACAGGGCGCGACCTATGTGCGATTTCTGTTCGGCTTTCCCTTCGCGCTGGCGTTTCTGCTCATTCTGCGCGTGGTCACCGGCGAACCCTTTCCGCTTCCCGGGTGGATCGCGTTCGGCTGGGCCTTCGCGGGCGCGATGACCCAGACGCTCGCAACCGCGCTCATGCTGATGGCGATGCGCGACCGTTCCTTTCTCGTGACGATCGCCTACACCAAGACCGAACCGATCCTCGTCGCCGTGTTCAGCATCGTTTTTCTCGGCGAAACGCCCTCGCCCATGGTGGCGCTGGCGATCGGCGTCGCGACCGCGGGGGTGCTGTTGATGTCATGGCCGCGCGGCGCGTCGGTGGGCGAGGGCGGCGTGGGCTGGCGACCGGCGCTGATCGGCCTCGGCTCCGGCGCCTCGTTCGGCCTGTCGGCGACCTGCTATCGCGGCGCCGTGCTGGCGCTGGCTTCTCATTCCTACATCATGACCGCGACCATGACCCTGTTTCTTGGCCTCCTCATTCAATGCGTGGTCATCATCGGCTGGCTGCTGCTGCGCGACCGCGCGCTGCTGCGCGTCATCCTGAAGAACTGGCGCCCCTCCCTGCTGGCGGGCATGATGGGGGCCATCGCCTCGCAATTCTGGTTTCTGGCCTTCGCGATCTCGAGCGCCACCAAGGTCCGCACGCTGGCGCTGGTGGAAGTGCCGATGGCCCATGTCGTGTCGCGGCGGGTCTTCAAACAGGGCATGAGCAAATGGGACATTCTGGGCACGTCGCTCATCGTGCTTGGCGTCATCCTGCTGATCCACGGATGAGCGCGGCGTGGGCCGGCCATTGGCGGGAATCGCCACGGGCATTATGAAGGAGACGCCAGCCCTCTGGCGCGGCGCATTCCAGGATCATTCAACTTGACGCTACCCAGTGGATCGTTCGACCCGGCCAGGACGCCATCGCTCTTCTGGTCCGTGTACCCCTCGGTCATGCTGCCCATGTACATGGCCGTGCAGGATCAAACGATCGTCGCGAGCGCCCTGCCAGCCATCGCCGGATCGCTCGGCGAGGTGGAGCGCATTTCATGGGTTGTCGTCGCCTACCTCGTCGCGGCGACCATAGCGGCGCCGGTCTATGGCTATCTCGGCGACGTCTTTGGCCGCCGGAAACTGATGTTCCTGGCGCTGGGCCTTTTCATGGCCTCGACCATCATGTGTTCGTTCGCGCCGGGCATTCTCTGGCTGGCCGGCGCGCGCGCGCTGCAAGGCCTCGGCGGCGGCGGATTGATGGCGCTGTCGCAGGCGTTGATCGGCGAGATCGTGCCGCCCCGGCAGCGTGGCCATTATCAGGGCTATCTCGCCACGGTCGCGACCGTGGCCGCGGTGCTGGGCCCCGTCGTCGGCGGCTTCATGACCGAGCATTTCGGCTGGCGCTCGGTGTTCCTGTTCAACATACCACTCATCCTGCTCGCCTTGCTGCTTGTCTTTCGCATTCCCGTGCGCGCGACGCCGGCGGCCCGCCGCGAGGGCTTCGCCTTCGATACGCAGGGCCTGTTCTATTTCGTCGGCTTTGTCGTGCCCGTCCTGATCGCGCTCGAACAGGCCCGCCGCTTCGACCTGAGCGCCGCGGCGCTTGTCGTCGCCTTGCTGGCGCTCGGCGTCGCCTCGCTGCTGTTGCTCTTGCGGCGCGAGAAACGGGCGACGTCGCCCCTCTTGCCCATCGACATGTTTCGGCAAACCGCGATCTGGAAAGCCAACGCGCTCGCCATTTGTCATGGCGCGACGCTGACGCCGCTCGTGGCCTTCCTGCCGATCTATTTTCGCGTCGCGCATGGGGCGTCGGCTTCGGAAACCGGCATGCTGCTGTTGCCCATTAGCTTGTTCATCGGGCTCGGCTCCATCATCACGGGCCGCCTGATCACCCGCACGGGCCTGACAATGATATGGCCGACCATTGGCCTCGCCGGCGCGGCGCTCAGCTTCGTCGCCTTCGCGCTGTCGCTTGTTCATCTCGAATTGCGCTGGCTGATGGCGATCCTGGGCCTCGCTTCGTTCTTCCTCGGCACTGTCATGGCCGTGGTTCAGGTCACCGTGCAGACGGAAGCGGGCCGCAAGTTCGTCGGCGCCGCCGCTGGCTCGGTGCAGTTTTCCCGAACCGTCGGCGCGGCCTTCGGCACCGCGCTGATGGCGAGCGTGCTGTTCGCGACGCTTTCGGCGACCGATCCGGAAGCCGCCAGCCTGTTCGCGCGCATCATCAACTTCGGGCCCTCCGCGCTCGATACGTTTTCGGGCGCGCGACGCGCCATCGTCGAGGCGGAGATCGCCTCGGCGTTCCGGGCGGCGTTCCTGCTGATGGTGCTTTTCACCGGCACGGGCTTCCTGCTCGCGGCGACCAATCCGTCACGCCGGGTTTAGGCCGCGCCTCAGGCGGCCTCCGCGATATCCGGCACGAATACGCGGCGCAGCGGAATCAAGCGACGGAAATTGATGTCGAGCCCGTCGTAGTATTTCTGAATGAGATCGACGAGATCGACGCCATTCACCAATCGCATGTTGCCCTTTGTTCGCGCGAAATCGATCGCGCTCGTGGAATAGCCGCCCGTCGTGATGAAAATACCGACATCGCGCTCGTGAATCATGGCGTAGAAAGCCTTCACGCAATCCGCCCCGATATTGCTTTCCACGACCTTGACCTGGATTTTGAGAATCGGCGGCTCGATGCCGAGTTCGTCGCGATGCGCGATGACGTCGATGCCATCGTCGCGCACGGCGCGGGTCGCGCGCGCCCGATACCCCATCGCGCGGAACAGATCCGCGATGAACGGCTCGAAGGGAAAGCCCTTGAGTTCGGTCTTGATCTTCTTGGAAATGAAATCGCGCGTGGTGTCGGCGATGTCGCGCGCGACGGCGACCTCGAGATCGTCGTCCAGCGCCGCGATCGCGTCGACCACATCGAGCGAATCCGGCTCGAATTTGCGCCAGATTTCGCCGGCGAACGACTTGACCTCGAAGAGCGCGAGCAGTGAGCCCAACTCGTACAAGGCGCCCTGGGAGAACTCATCGCGACTAAGCTGCGATTTCCACTTCACCGCGCGTCGGTGCGAATACAGTTCGCAACCCTCTGGGTCGTAAACATAAGGGCCAACAATCTCGCCCCACCGCAACGTGCGATCGAGTCGGCGGGGGTAAATGACATGATCGCCGATGCTCATCTCGTGAATGAAGCGATACAGTCGCCCGGCTTCCGTCGGGATGGCGTCCGGTCGCACATTCGGCGAACGTCCAAATTCCTCCTTGAATGCCCCGCGCGACGGCGGCAGGTGGCTAGAGCTGGCCGGCTTTGTCTGAACAGCTTCGCGCGTCCGATAAGTGGACTCCTGCCGGGTTTCGTTGGTCGGTTTGATGCGCGTTTGGGGCGCGACGCAGGGAGGGC
>CAIOVE010000020.1 GCA_903861645.1 uncultured Hyphomicrobiales bacterium | reverse complement strand
TTCACCGCCAGCGCCGGCCCGGTCGAGGATCGCCGCCCCGGCGTCGAATGGATGCACACGGTGCAGGACGGCGCGGCGACGGTGCGCGATTTCGTCAAGTGGGATGATTATCCGTGGTCGCTGCAGAGCTTCGCGGAATCGACCGTGCGCGCCTATTCGCTGGCCTGCGCGCAGCCGCAGGCGCCGGTGCTGATCACCGCCGACGGCAAGCTGCAGGAAATGGAGCTGTCGAAGGCGGCGAACGCCAAGCTGTCGATCCCGAAACTCAACGTCGGCACGCAGACCGTGGGCGATCCCAACGCCTTGCGCGAAGCCGCCAAAATGCTGGTGGCCGCGGAGAACCCCGTGATCATCGCCGACCGCTACGCCCGGACGCAGAAGGGCGTCAACGACCTCGTCAAGCTCGCCGAACTGCTGCAGGCGCCGGTCATCGAAAACCGCGGCCGCATGAATTTCCCCACCACGCATTATCTCTCGCAGTGGGAACGTTCAGCGCCCTTGCTCTCGCAGGCCGATTGCATCCTCTCGCTGGAGCCCGTCGACATCTTCGGCCAGTTGAACAAGGTGCGCGACCAGATCGAGCGCACCTCGACGCTCAAGGTCAAGAAGGACGCCAAGGTCGTCGTGATCTCGACGCACGACCTCATGGTGCGCGCCAACTATCAGGACTTCCAGCGCTATACCGCCGCCGACATCTCGGTGACCGCCGACGCGGAAGCCACGATGCCCTACCTCATCGAGGCCGTCGCCAAGGAAATCGGCGACCGCAATGCGAATTTCGAGGCGCGCGGGCAGAAGCTGCTCACCGCCTACAAGGGACTGGTCGACCGCGCCCGTCTCGAGGCTTCCTATGCCTGGGATTCCTCGCCGATCAGCTCGGCGCGCATGTACGCCGAGCTCTACAATCAAGTGAAGGATCTCGACTGGGCGTTGCTCGCCGACGGCGGCTTCTCCTCGAACTGGCCGCATCGCCTGTGGCCCATCGAAAAGAGCTACCAGTTCATCGGCGGCTCGGGCGGCTCCGGCGTCGGCTACCAGCCGGTCGCGGCGCTCGGCGCGGCGCTGGCGCATCGCGACGCTGGCGGCCGCACGCCGATCTCGATCACGGGCGACGGCGAATTCAACATGGCGCCGCACACGCTGTGGACGGCCGCGCATCACAAGATCCCCTATCTGACCATCATCCAGAACAACCGGGCCTATCATCAGGAGGTCATGCATCTTCAGCACATGGCCAACCGCCACAATCGTAATGTCGAGAACGCGCATATCGGCACGACGATCGAAAACCCGAATATCGACTACGCCAAGCTCGCGGAAGGCTACGGCGCCGTCGGCATCGGACCGATCACCGATCCCAAGGATCTTGGACCCGCGATCAAGAAGGGTCTCGACGCCATGAAGTCGGGCCAACCCGTGCTCATCGACGCCGTCATGCAGCCGCGCTAAGGGGGAAAATCACATGCGTCATCTCATTTTCGCGGCGTCCATCGCGCTCATCGCCTCACCCGCGCTCGCCCAGCAGGGCGGCGACGCCAAGAACGGCGAAAAGCATTTCAAATCCGATGGCTGCTATCAGTGCCATGGCTACGCCGGTCAGGGCGCGACCCAGACCGGGCCGCGCATCTCGCGCACGGCGCTGACCTTCGACCAGTTCCTCAACCAGTTGCGCCACCCGGCGAGCGCCATGGCGCCCTACGAGGAACCGATCATGCCGACGGCGACCGCGGCCGACATCTACGCCTATCTCAAGGCGATGCCGGAGCCGCCGGACCCCAAGAGCCTGCAATTGCTGTTTGTGACCAAGAGCAAGTAGCGCCCGTTACGGTAAAGCCATCGAAAGGGTCGCGCGCCGCGCGGCCCTTTTGCGTTGCCGTCACTCCTCCGACTTAAAACCGGAGGCGGCGACGATGGGTCGCCAGAATTCGATTTCCTTGTCGCGGATATCGGCGAGGCCCTCCGGCGTCGTGCCCGCCGGGTGAAAGCCCATGGCGTTCAGGCGCGCGGATATCTCCGGCGAGCGCACCGCCTCGACCATGATGCGATTGAGCTCATTGACGATGGGACGCGGCGTTTTCGCCGGCGCGAAGGCGCCGTACCAGCCGGTGACCGCGATGTCGTAGCCCTGCTCCACGAAGGTCGGCGCCTCCGGCACGAAGGACGAGCGCAGGGCGGCCGAGGTCGCCAGAATGCGCACGGCGCCGGCGCGATGCTGCTCGATCGTGTCGACCAGGGGCAGAAACACCATCGACACCTGCCCCGCCATGGCGTCGGTGATCGCCGGCACGGAGCCGCGATAGTTCACCGCGCGCAGATCGACACCCGCCGTCGAGCCGAGTTTCAGGCCGAGGAAATGCAGGCTGGAGCCCGCGCCCGGCGTGCCATAGGCGCCCTTGCCGGGGTTGGCTTTCACCCACGCCACGAGTTCGCGCACGGATTTGACCGGCAAGGCCGTGGGCGTCGCCAGCGCGAACTCATAGGTCACAAGTTGGGTCAGGGGCGCGAAATCGGTTTTGGGATCATAGCCCGCGTTGCCGTCATAGAGCGGAATGATGGTCATCGGGCCGTTCGGGCCGATGAAAATCGTCGTGCCGTCGGGCGGGGATGCCATCAGCGCCTTCAGGGCGATCTTGCCCGAGGCGCCCGTGCGGTTCTCGACGACGACATTCTGGCCCGTCGCGGCCGACAGCCGTTCGGCCACCATGCGCGAGAGCAGATCGCCGCCGCTGCCGGGCGCGAAGCCATAGAGAATCTTGATGGGCTGACGGATGAGCTCCTCGCCCGCGGCGGCGCACGCCCCCGTCAGCATCGCAATACCGGCGAACAGCGCCGACATAAATGCCCTTGTCATGAATCGTCTCCTCCGGGCGCGCTCGACACCCTTCTTTCGCGGCCCTTGCCGGTGGCCGCGTTGCACCAAGCATAAACGCGAAACATCGGACTTGTCGCGGGCGACGTCCCCATTCCTAACGGCAAGGTAACCATGTCCGGTTACCGTGCGTCGGATCGGTTTCAACGGAGTACGTGATGACGCGGCGCCTGCCCCTGATGTTCGATGGTTCCGCGGGCGCCTTGCACGCCGGCGAGGCCTCGACGGGCCGCGTGGCGGTCATCGTCGCGCCGCCCGGCTTCGAGGATCTTTGCTCGCACCGCGCCCTCGACATGCTCGCCGACATGCTCGCCGAGGCCGGCGTCACGACCCTGCGCTACGATTTGCCGGGAACGGGCGATTCGCTCGGCGACGCCGCCGATCCCCTGCCGGTCGACCGTTGGCTGGCGAGCATCGCCATGGCCGTCCGCGAGGCTCGCCGACTTACAGGCGTCGAGGACGTGGCGCTCATAGGCCTGCGGCTCGGCGCCCTTCTGGCGGCGGAAGCCGGCGCGCGCATGGGCGATATCGCGCGCATCGCGTTGCTGGCGCCGCCCGCGAGCGGCAAGGCCTATCTGCGCGAACTCAAGGTGCTCTCGCGCGTAATCGCGCCGGTCGCGCCACCGCCGCCGGAGCTTGCCCCGGCGCCCTTCGACGGCTTCGAACTCGCCGGCTTCCGGCTGGGACGAGAATGCATGGAAGGTATCTCGAACCTTCGCTGGATGGGCGAACCGCCCGCGCGCGTGGCGTTGAACCTGTCGCCCGGTGGCGCGAGCCCGAACGACGGCGCCCTGCATGTCTGGGAAGGCGAGGGCGTCCGCGTCAGGCGCGCCTCCTTCGACGGCTATGAAAAAATGATGTGCGATCCGACGGCGACAATCACGCCGACAGGCGCGTTGCGCGACATCGTCGATTTCATCGTCGAGGACGCGCCCGCTGGCGTCGCCGCCGCGCCACGCTTGTTGTCGACGACGATGGCGGGCGACGGCTGGCGCGAGGACGCCATCGCCTTTGGCGACGAGCATGGCCTGAGCGGCGTCCTGTGTCGCCCCATCGCCGCGGACGATGTCAGGGCGATCATCATCGGCAACGCCGGCGGCGTGCGCCGTATCGGCTGGGGCCGGCAGAATGTCGAGATGGCCCGCGCGCTGGCCGCCAGCGGCGTCGCGACGTTCCGCATGGATTTTTCGAATATCGCGGGGGTTTCGGGCCCCGATCCCGCGATCCCTTTCCATTATGGCGAAACGGTCCACCGTGAACTCATCGCCGCCATGGACGCATTGTCCACATTTGGGTTTGGCGACTTCACGCTCATGGGCGCGTGCAGCGGCGCCTATCACGCGCTCAAGGCGGCGGTGGCGGATCACCGCGCGCGTCGCGTTATCTCCGTCAATCAGCTCTGCCTCGATTGGGGCCCGCAATACGCCCTGCCCCTGAACGCCTGGATGATGCAAAAGGCCGGCGACGTGGCGCGCAAGCGCGTGGCGGCGGATGAAAACCTCTCCGAACTCGCCCGGCTGCGCGCGCGCCTCGCCGCGCAGGCGATGGTCGTCTTCAAATCAAGCGCGAAGCGCGCTTATCACGCCGTGAGGGCGCTGGCCGCGATGGGTGGCGGCTCGGAAGCGGACAGCGCGCCCAGTCAGCCGGAGCGGGATTTCCTGACGCTCGCCGGTCGCGGCGTTCGCATTGATCTCGTCTACGCCGACGCCGACCCCGGCCTCGCCGAACTGGAGCGCTGGTTCGGCCCCAACGGCGAGCGCGCGACAGCCCTGCCCGGCGTGACGAAGGCGATCATTCCCGCAGCCGACCATTTGCTGACGCCACGCCACGCGCGCGCCATGCTGGTCGACATTCTGGCGGACGCGGCGCCGGGAGAGGCACGCGCCGAGCCCGTGCGCGCCGCGGGCTAGGGCTCGCCCCGGCGACGCCGCTATTTGATCCAAGTCATGTCGGCCCATCCGGATTACCGGGAACCTGCGCTTCATCGGCGCGGCGTTTGTTCGCGCGCGCGTTCGCGGACAGTCCGGGGGAATCGCCATGGTCGAGAAATTCCATCACGTCGCCTTTCGCTGCAATGACGCGAAGGAAACAGTCGAATTCTACGCGCGGGCGCTCAACATGGGGCTCGTGGGCTGCATGGCCGAGGACAAGGTTCCCTCGACCAAGGAACCCGACCCCTACATGCACATCTTTCTGGACGCGGGCGGCGGCAGCATTCTCGCCTTCTTCGAATTGCCAAATTCGCCGCCGATGGACCGCGACCGCAATACGCCCGGCTGGGTGCAGCACATCGCCCTGCAACTGAAGGATCTCGACGAACTCGAAGAACGCCGGAACCATCTGAAATCCATGGGAATCGACGTCATCGGGCCGATCAACCACGCGATCTTCAAGTCGATCTACTTCTTCGATCCGAACGGACACCGGCTTGAACTCTCCGTCTGGACGGCGAGCAAGGAGCAGATGCGCGAAATGCGCGAAAAGGGCCCCGCCATGGTCGAGGAATGGAGCCAGACCAGGATGCCGCCCCGCCACGTGTCGTGGGTGCACGAGGAGGAATTCGCCGGCTAGCGGCGCGTTCAACACCACGGCAGTCGTAAAATGGGGCGCGCCCGCGGGGGTCGCGCCCTGTTTCGTTCGGCAAGACGCCAGCGCCCAACCGCTATTGATCGATGTCAATGCCGCCTTACGGGTGTGTCATTTTAAATTGACACATGAATAAGGAGGGCGGCCGCATGCGCATTCTGTTCGTTCACCCGAATTACCATTCCGGCGGCGCGGAGATCGCGGGCAACTGGCCGCCCGCGTGGGTCGCCTATCTTTCGGGCGCGCTGAAGGCGGCTGGGTTCACCGACATCGGCTTCATCGACGCCATGACGCACCATGTCGACGAGGACAACCTGCGTCGCAAGATCATCGAGTTCAAGCCCGACGTCATCGGCACGACCGCGATCACGCCGTCGATTTACACGGCGCAGCGGGTGCTCGAAATCGCCCGCGAGGCCGTGCCCGGCGTCATTACCGTGCTTGGCGGCGTGCATGCGACCTTCATGTACCGGCAGGTGCTGGGGGAAGCGCCCTGGATCGACGCGATCGTGCGCGGCGAGGGCGAGGACATCATGCTCGATCTCGCCCGCGCGATCGAGGACGGGCGCTGGCCGACGCGCAAGGACACGATCAAGGGCATCGCCTATGTCGAGGACGGCAAGGTCATCGCGACCCCCGCCGCGCCCACGATCAAGAATCTCGACGCGGTCGCCGCGGACTGGAGCATCCTCGACTGGGAGAAATACACATACATCCCGCTGGGCGTGCGCGTCGCCATTCCCAACATGGCGCGCGGTTGTCCCTTCACCTGCTCGTTCTGCTCGCAGTGGAAATTCTGGCGCGACTACCGCATCCGCGACCCCAGGAAGGTGGTCGACGAAATCGAGACGCTCAAACGCGATCATCAGGTCGGCTTCTTCATCCTCGCCGACGAGGAGCCGACGATCAACAAGAAGAAGTTCGTCGCCTTCTGCGAGGAACTCATTCGCCGCGATCTGAATATCCTGTGGGGCATCAACACGCGCGTCACCGATATTCTGCGCGACGAGGATCTGCTGCCGCTCTACCGCAAGGCTGGACTCATCCATGTGTCGCTCGGCACGGAGGCCGCCGCGCAACTGAAGCTCGACCTGTTCAACAAGGAGACCACGGTCGCGCAGAACAAGAAGGCGATCGAATTGCTGCGCAAGGCTGGCATCGTGGTCGAGGCGCAATTCATCGTGGGCCTCGAAAACGAAACGGCGGAGACGCTGGAGGAAACCTACAAGATGGCGCGGGACTGGAAGCCCGACCTCGCCAACTGGTCGATGTACACGCCCTGGCCCTTCTCCGATCTTTTCAAGGAGCTCGGCGACAAGGTCGAGATCTTCGACTACGACAAGTACAATTTCGTCACGCCGATCATCAAGCCAACGGCGATGAGCCGCGGCGAATTGCTCGACCGCGTGATGAACAACTATCGCCGCTTCTACATGAACAAGGCCCTGTTCTCGTATCCGTGGGCCGGCACGGGCGAACGGCGCCGTTATCTGCTTGGCTGCCTCAAGGCTTTTCTGAAGGCCGGCTTTGAACGCAAGTTCTACGACCTCGGCAAGGTCGACTATTGGGGACCACAATCGCGCAAGAAGGTCGACTTCCATTTCGACACGACGCGCAAGCGCGCGGCCGATGAGGACGTCGAGTGGCAGACCACCCATAACCGCAAGCGTAAGCCGGCGACGACGGAGGCCATCATGGCCTGCGGCGGCGGCGTCGAGCAGATGGAGGATGAAGACCTCGCGACGGCGGGCGTGATCGCGGCGCCGAACGACCATGAACACGCACACGCCCGGCCGCATTAACGGCGTCGGGCCGGCGGCGAGCGTCATCGGCCCCAACGCGGTGACGCGCGTGGCCGAGGCGCTACGGGCGGCGGGAGATGAGTTGGCGTGCCGAGCGATCTTTCGCCGCGCTGGCGTCGAGCGTCATCTCGACGACCCGCCAACGCGCATGATCGATGAACGCGATGTCGCGGCGCTGCATGTCGCGATGGTCGAGATTCTCGGCGCGCGTGACGCCGCGCGAACGTCGATCGTCGCGGGTCGCCTGACCGGCGATTATCTGCTGGCCCATCGCATTCCGCGACTGGCGCAACGGGTGTTGCGGGCGCTTCCCCACGCCATCGCCGCGCGCATACTGCTGCGCGCCATCGCGCGACATGCGTGGACCTTCGCGGGCGGCGGAGCCTTCTCCTACACGTTCACGCCGAAACTGACGCTGACGTTGCGCGGATCACCGATCTGTCGCTACCTGCGAACGGAGGAGCCGGCCTGCCAGTATTTCGCGGCGACCTTCGAGCGGGTGCTCGGCGCCATGTTGGGGCCGCGGGTTCGGGTGATCGAAACCGACTGCGAGGCGTCTGGAAGCGACGCCTGTCGATTCAGCGTGACCTGGTAGCTGTCATCAGGGCCAGCGCACCATGGGCGGCATGGACGACAGGATGGAGTCGACGTTGCCGCCCGTCTTCAATCCAAAGATCGTTCCGCGATCATACAGCAGGTTGAATTCCACGTAACGGCCGCGACGCGTGAGCTGTTCGTAGCGATCGGCAGGTGTCCATGGCGCGCGGAAATTGCTCCGGACGATATCGACATAAGACGAGATAAAGGATTCGCCGACATCGCGGGTGAAGGCGAAATCCGCCTCCCAGCCGGCGTTTTCGGGGTCGCCGCCGCTGTTGAGATAATCGTAAAAAATTCCGCCGATGCCGCGCGGCTCGTTGCGGTGCTTGAGATGAAAATACTCGTCGCACCATTCCTTGTATTTACCATAGGGCGCGACCGCGGCGTGACGCTCGCACGAACCGCGCATCGCCGCGTGAAACGCGATGGCGTCTGGATCGGTCTGTTCGCGACGGCGCACGAGAACGGGCGTCAGGTCGGCGCCGCCGCCGAACCACGCCTTGGAGGTGACGACGAACCGCGTGTTCATGTGCACGGTCGGCACATTGGGATTCCACGGATGGGCGATGACGGAAATGCCGGAGGCCCAGAAGCGCGGGTCCGCGTCCGCGCCGGGAATCTGCTTGGCGAATTCGGGCGCGAAGGTTCCGAAAACCGTAGAGGTATGCGCGCCCATTTTCTCGAAAACGCGGCCATGCAGAATCGCCATGCGCCCGCCACCGCCGGGCTCGCCGGTGTGGTCGGTCCGCGACCATGGCTTGACCTCGAACCGGCCGGGCTCGCGCGCCTCGTCCGCGAAGGGGCCGCCGCATTCGATCTCCAGCGCCTCCATGGCGGCCAGAAGCTTTGTCTGAAGCGACTCGAACCAGTCGCGCGCGCGCTGCTTGCGCTGTTCAATCAAGGCGTGGCGTTCCATGGCGTTGCGTGTCCCCCGTCGCGGCTTCGCCTGTTGTTCAATAATTGGCGCGCCGCGTCCAGCGGGCCGCGCATATGCGCGAAAGCGGCGACGGCGACGCCGATGTCATGGCGTCGCCGCGCCGACCAACGTCAATTGGTCTTTGTCGAGAAGGTCTTCAGATAGGCGATGACGTTGGCGATATCGTCGTCGGAGGGCAATCCGGGGAAGGTCATCTTCGTGCCGGGCACCTTGGCCTTCGGGTTCTTGAGATAGACCGTCAGCGTGGCCTCGTCCCACGTCAGGCCCGAATTTTTGTTGGCGTCCGAATAGGTATAGCCAGGATAGGTTCCCGCCGGGCGGCCCACGACGCCGGTCAACACGGGGCCGACGCTATTCTTGGCGTTTTCGCCGATCTGATGACAGACCTTGCATTTTAGGAAGACTTTTTCGCCGGCCGCCGCGTCCTGCGCCAGCGCCGCTTGCGCGGAAAACCCAAGACCCGCAAGAGCGGCCAAACCCATGAATGCTGACTTCATTTTCATCCTCCGCGCGAGGCCCGGGTATGGACCCGGATCGGCTCGACTGGGCGCCCCCGCCGTGACGACAAGATACGTTGACATACGGGTGACCCGTCAAGGGGCGGGTGTAAATTAATAGTGACACTTTTCCGGTAAAGGTGTATTTCAAACGGTGGGGAGCCACGCGGTCCGACGCCGCCGTCAAAGCAACGATCGGCTTCGCGGGCGCTCCCCGTCCGATGTCACCCGCTGGAAGGCGCATCCGCTCATGGCCCTGCCTTTTCCCTTCTCCGCCATCGTCGGACAGGACGACATGAAGCTGGCCTTCATGATCGCGGCGGTCGACCCCAGCGTCGGCGGCGTGCTCGTTTTCGGCGACAGGGGCACGGGCAAGTCGACCGCCGTGCGCGCGCTGGCGGCGCTGCTGCCCAAGATTTCGGTCGTCGTTGGATGCGCCTATGGCTGCGACCCGGCGCGGCCCGCCGGCCTGTGCGAGGCCTGCCGCGAGCGCAAGGCTGGCGGCAAGCTCAAGAGCGCGCTGGAGCCGGTGCCGGTCGTCGACCTGCCGCTCGGCGCGACGGAGGATCGCGTCGTCGGCGCGCTCAATCTCGAACGCGCGCTGTCAGTCGGCGAAAAGGCCTTCGAGCCCGGCCTGCTGGCGCGCGCCAACCGCGGCTTTCTCTACATCGATGAAGCCAATCTGCTCGAGGATCACCTTGTCGATCTCCTGCTCGACGTGGCGGCCTCCGGCGAGAATGTCATCGAGCGCGAGGGCCTCAGCGTGCGCCATCCCGCGCGCTTCGTGCTGATCGGCAGCGGCAATCCCGAGGAGGGCGAATTGCGCCCGCAATTGCTCGACCGGTTTGGCCTTGCCGTCGACGTGAAAACCCCCGGCGACATTCCCACCCGCATCGAGGTGGTCAAGCGCCGCGACGCCTTCGAGCGCGACCCGGACGCCTTCACGCAAAAATGGCGGTCGGAAGAGCAAAAGCTCCGCCGCAAGATCGTCGCGGCGCGCGCCGCGCTTGGCGATGTCGTCACCGGCGACGCCGCGCTCGAAAGCGCGGCGCGACTGTGCGTCGCGCTCGGCACCGATGGCCTTCGCGGGGAACTGACGCTCATTCGCGCCGCGCGCGCGCTGGCGAGCCTCGAAGGCGACAAGGCTCTCGCCGACTCCCACCTGCGGCGGGTCGCGCCCTTCGCCCTGAGCCACCGGCTGCGGCGCAATCCGCTCGACGAAGCCGGCTCGACCGTCCGCGTCAGCCGGGCCGTCAACGAACTTTTCGCCGCCTGATGGGCGCCGCCGACCAGCGCAAGGTCGATCAGGCGCTGGCCTGGGCCCGCGCTTGCGAAGCGGCGGCCCTGTTCAGCATCGACCCCATGCTAGGCGGCGTCGCCCTGCGCGCCCCCGCCGGACCCGCGCGCGACGCCTGGCTCGATCTTTTCCGCGACCTCGCGCCAGCTGGAGCGCCCATGCGCCGCGCGCCGCTCGGCATTGGCGACGAGCGGCTTCTTGGCGGGCTCGACCTGCCCGCGACGCTGCGGGCCGGGCGCCCCATCGCGCAGGCGGGCATCCTCGCGCAGGCCCATGGCGGCACGCTCGTGCTGGCGATGGCCGAGCGCGTCCAGTCGGGAACCGCGGCGCGAATCGCGCTGGCGATGGACAGCGGCGAAATCGGCGCCGAACGCGACGGCATGACGCTGCGCGCGCCGGCCCGCTTTGGCGTGATCGCGCTCGACGAAGGTCAGGGCGACGACGAGCGTCCGCCCGCCGCCCTGCTCGACCGGCTGGCCTTCCACATCGATCTCGATGGCGTCGGCCACGCGGTGGCCCTCGAGCGCGCCGTTATACCGGTCGAGATCGCCGAGGCGCGGCGCCGCCTGCCCGCGATCGCCGGCGCGGACGAGGCCATCGCCGCGCTGGTGACGGTCGCGGCGCGCCTTGGCGTCGATTCGCTGCGCGCGCCCAGTCTGGCGCTGCGCG
Source organism: uncultured Hyphomicrobiales bacterium (assembly GCA_903861645.1). GTDB lineage: Bacteria > Pseudomonadota > Alphaproteobacteria > Rhizobiales > Beijerinckiaceae > Terripilifer. The sequence goes on along the minus strand of CAIOVE010000020.1, from coordinate 99,570 downwards.
CGGCGCGCGCCGCCTGCGCCCTGCGTGGCGGCGACGCCATCGAAGACGACGACATCGCGACCGCCGCGCGGCTGGTGCTCGCGCCGCGCGCGACCATGTTCCCGACCTCGGAATCCGAGCCGGACGACAGCCAGCCGTCGGAGCCGGAGCAATCGGCCGAGGCGCCGCCGGAACCCCCGCGGGACTCGCGCCCCGACGATGGGGACCAGTCGGAGGAGCAGGCGCCGCCGGACCTCACGGATCTCGTGCTGGCGGCGGCCGCCGCGGCGATTCCGCCGGGCTTGCTCGCCCAGTTGCGCGCCGGCAAGACGACACGCGCGAAATCCGAGCGTGGCGGCAAGGCGGGAGCGCACGCGCCCGCCGGCAAGCGCGGCCGGCCCGTCGGCGCCCGGCAGGGTCAGTTGCGCGATGGCCGCCTTGGCCTTGTCGATACGCTGCGCGCCGCCGCGCCGTGGCAACGGCTGCGCCGGCAGGGTTTGGAGGGCGAGGACGCGCGCCGCGTGATCGTTCGCCCCGAGGATTTCCGCATCAAGCGCTACAAGCAACGACGCGAAACCTCGGCGATTTTCGTCGTCGACGCGTCGGGCTCGGCGGCCATGCAACGGCTGGCCGAGGTGAAGGGCGCCATCGAACTTTTGCTGGCCGATTGCTACGTGCGGCGCGACAGCGTGGCGCTCGTGGCGTTTCGCGGCACGGCGGGTGAGGTCGTGCTGCCGCCGACGCGCTCGCTGGCGCGCGCCAAGCGGACGCTGGCGGGCCTGCCGGGCGGCGGCGGCACGCCGATCGCCGCGGGCATCGACGCGGCGCTGGCGCTGGCGGATACAATCCGCCGCAAGGGGCAATCGCCGCTGCTCGTGCTGATGACCGATGGACGGGCGAATATCGGCCGCTCTGGCGCGCCCGGCCGGGCTCAGGCCTTCGAGGACGCGCTGGAATCGGGACGCAAGGTGCGCGCGGCCGGCATCGCCGCGCTCGCCATCGACACGGCCCCGCCCTTGAAGAGCATCGGCGACGCGCCGACCCTGCGGCTCGGCCAGGCCATGAACGCGCGCTACATCCGGCTTCCCTACGCCAACGCCACGACCGTCTCGGACGCCGTGCGCGCGGCTTCGCCATCGCCATGAGCGCGGCGCCGCGGCGCTCGCCCGGTTTCGACCAAGGACGTCTTTCGCTTGAACGCGATGGTCGCGACTGGCCGAACCGCGACGCCAGCCGTTTCATCGAGGCGGGCGGCATGCGCTGGCATTTCCAGCGCATGGGGCGCGGACCCACCCTTTTCCTGCTCCATGGCGCTGGCGCGGCGACCCATTCATGGCGCGCGTTGGCGCCGCTGCTGGCGCGGGAATACGACGTCGTCGCCATCGACCTGCCCGGCCATGGCTTCACCGACCCCATGCGCATGGGGCCGCCCTCGTTGCCGGGCATGGCGCGGGCCATTGGCGTGTTTCTGCGGACGCTGGAGGTCGAGCCGGCGATCGTCGTCGGCCATTCCGCCGGCGCCGCCATCCTCGCGCGCATGGCGCTGGACCGGCTGATCGCCCCCGAGGCGCTGATCAGCCTGAATGGCGCCTTCCTGCCCTTCGAGGGTCTCGCCGGGCACCTGTTTCCACCGATCGCCAAGCTGCTGTTTCTCAACCCGCTGGCGCCGCGGCTGTTCGCCTGGTCCGCCGACCGCGCGACGGTCGGCCGCCTCCTGCGCGGCACCGGCTCGACCATCGACGCGCAAGGTCTCGACCTCTACACGCGCCTGTTTGGCAACGCCGCCCATGTGGAAGCCGTGCTGGCGATGATGGCGAACTGGAACCTCGACCAACTCGGTCGGGACATCGGTCGCCTGGATATGCCCGTCGCATTGATCGCCGCCGCCGGCGACAAGGCCGTGCCGCCGGAGACCGCGCAGGCGATCCTGCCACGGCTGCGCAAGGGCGGCATCGAACGCCTGCGCGGCGTCGGACACCTCGCCCACGAGGAGCAGCCGGCAAGGATCGCCGATCTCGTTCTTGGCATCGCGCGGCAAGCGACACCGCCTGAAATAAACTGATCGCGAATAGCGCTTGATCAATCTTGATTTACAATGTTAGTGTCTATTTATGTTGACACTCGACCGACCGAAGCCAACATCCGCGCCCCCGCCAAGACGTCCTCACGCGGTCGTCATCGGCAGTGGTTTCGGCGGTCTGGCCGCGGCGGTGCGCATGGGCGCCCGGGGCTATCGCGTCACGGTTCTTGAAAAGCTCGACGCGCCCGGCGGTCGCGCCTATGTGCACCGGCAGGATGGCTTCACCTTCGATGCCGGGCCCACAATCATCACGGCGCCCTTCCTGTTCGAGGAGCTATGGCGCCTGTGCGGGCGCGAGATGTCCGACGACATCGATCTGCGACCGATGAATCCCTTCTATCGGATTCGATTTCATAACGGCGAAAGCTTCGACTACAACGGCGACCCCGCGTGGATGCGCGCGCAGGTCGCGCGGTTCAATCCCGGCGACGTCGACGGCTACCAGCGCTACATGCGCTTGAGCGAGGCGATCTATCGCGTCGGGTTCGAGCAACTCGGCGACACGCCGTTTGATTCAATCATGGACATGGCGCGCATCGCCAAGGACATCCTTCGCCTCGGCGGTTATCGCAGCGTTCATGGACTTGTCAGTCAATTCCTGCGCGACGAAAGACTGCGCACGATCTTCAGTTTCCATCCGCTGCTGATTGGCGGCAACCCTTTCAACGCGACCGCGATCTACTGCCTCATCGCCTATCTCGAACAAAAGCACGGCGTGCATTTCGCCATGGGCGGCACCGGCAGTCTCGTCACCGGCCTCGTCAACCTGATCGAGACTCAGGGCGGGGAAATCAGGTGCAACGCCGAGGTCGATTCCATCGTGGTGATGGATGGCGCGGCCAAGGGCGTCAAACTCAAATCGGGCGCCGTCATGCCCGCGGACATCGTTATCTCCAACGCCGACTCGGCATGGACCTACCGGCATTTGTTGCCCGCGTCGGCGCGCGCGCGCTGGACCGACCGCAAGGTCGAGAACTCTCGTTATTCAATGGGCCTTTTCGTCTGGTACTTCGGCGTCAATCGCCGATACGAGGATGTTCTTCACCACACGATCATGATGGGCCCGCGGTATCGTGGACTGTTGAAGGATATTTTCAGGCGCAAAACGCTTTCGCCCGATTTCAGTCTTTATCTGCATCGCCCCACCGCGACCGATCCGTCGCTGGCGCCGCCGGGATGCGACACGTTCTATGTGCTGTCGCCGGTTCCCAATCTCGAAGGCGGCCAGGACTGGCGCGTGGAAGGCGAACGTTATCGCCAGTCGATCGCGCGCCATCTCGAAGCAACCGTTCTTCCCGGCCTTGGCGAGCACATCGTCACGTCGCGCATCGCGACGCCGCTCGACTTCCGCGACAACCTCAATTCGCTTCATGGCGCGGGCTTTGGCCTCGAACCCATCCTGACTCAAAGCGCGTGGTTTCGTCCGCACAATCGCAGCGAGGACGTGCGCAATCTGTTTCTAGTGGGCGCCGGCACCCATCCGGGCGCCGGTCTGCCCGGCGTTCTTTCCTCCGCGCGCGTTCTCGACAAGGTGGCTCCCGATGCATCCGTCTTCGCCTGAAGCCTCGACCACTCATGCCAATGATTACGCGGAGTGTCGCGAGGCGATCCGGCACGGATCAAAAACCTTCTACGCGGCGTCGCTCATTCTGCCCGCGAAGGTGCGCGAGCCGGCCTATGGTCTATACGCGTTTTGTCGTTTGTCGGACGACGCGATCGATCTCGGCGGTGGATCGCCCAACGCGCTGGGCCGCCTGCGGGATCGGCTGGAACGAATTCACGATGGTCGGCCGCTGCCGGTCGCCGCGGATCGCGCCATGGCCGACCTCATGCGACGTTACGCCATTCCACGCGAGGCGCCCGAGGCCTTGCTGGAGGGTCTCGCCTGGGATTCGGCTGGCCGCCGCTACGAAGGCCTGAATGAATTGTTCGACTACGCGGCGCGCGTCGCCGGCACGGTCGGCGTCATGATGACATTGCTGATGGGCGTCCGATCGCCGGAGGCGTTGGCGCGCGCCTGCGATCTCGGCGTCGCGATGCAACTCACCAACATCGCGCGCGACGTTGGCGAGGACGCGCGGAATGGTCGGGTTTACCTGCCCTTGCAATGGCTGCGCGACGTCGGCATCGATCCCGACGCCTTCGTGGCTGATCCGGTGATCGACGACCGACTCAAATCCGTCATCGCGCGGCTGCTGGCCGTCGCCGACAATCTTTATCTGCGCTCACGCGCGGGCGTCGCCCACCTGCCGCTCGCCTGCCGTCCGGCCATTCTCGCCGCCGGCATGATCTACGCCGAAATTGGACGCGAACTCGAACGCCTGTCGCTTGATTCCATTTCGCACCGCGCCCACGTGCCGCACGCGCGCAAGGCGCGCCTGCTCGCGAAAGCGACCGCGTCGGTTCCCCTGCTGACGCGAGGAAAGGTGGTTGACGCCCTGCCCTGCGCCGAATTTCTCATCAAGGCGGTGGAGCGGACGCCGGCGGCCATCGAGGCGCCCGTGGCGGAACCCGCGCGTCCCGTCTTCAATTTTCGTCCGCGTTTCATCCGCGTGCTGGAAATCTTCGAGCGCCTTGAGCGCTCCGAACAGCTCGGACAATAGGTTTGGATCCCGCCTATTACGGCCTTGTCGAAATGGGTTTCACGCTCGCGGCCGTTCTGATTTTTGGCTTCTGGCAGTTATATTCCGTGCGCCAACCGAAGCACGGCCCGGATGACGAAAAGCCCGACAGGCAATAATCCCTATCGTCTGGGCATCCGGAAGGGCAACATCAATTTGACGAGTGGATGCGCGAAGCGGTCCAGCGCAAGACTTTCGTGCATGCTCGCGACATTCTCGCCGAACAGCTTTCCCGACACGAGGGAGCGGGCGTAAAAGGGCGTATCCTCGAAGGACTTGGAGATGGAAGCGATTCCATCATCCGCGCGCGTTGCGCGCGGCACGCGCCACCGCGAGCGCGGGAGGGCCGCGGGCGGCGGCAAAGGCGCCATTTCAAATTCGGCGTCCCGATTGAATCGCAACGCCATGGAAACGGGGCCACCCTCGCGCGGTCGCGCGTCGTAGATAACGCCGGCGCCCGCGCCCAGCGCCGCGCGCGACCATGTCCAATCAATGAACCCATCTTCCAGCGGTTCATTGCCGACGTTCATATCGAAATAGCCATCGCCGCTCCACCGGGACGCGGGCGCGTCAAGGTCGACGCTGACACGCGCGCGCGGCGCGATGGGTCGCCAGAGGTGCCCGCCGCGGGCGGCCAGTTCGAACTCGCGCGCGTTGACGCCTGTTGGCTCGACGCGCACGGTTCCGCGCAGCCGCCGCGGCCAGGGCGCCGAGACCTCGTCGATCGAGATCGTCAAGCCGTCGCGCTTCCATTCGAGTTGGCTTCGTCCGATCGACAGGACGCGACGATCGCGCGCGACGGCGGGTCGCTTGCGCTCGGTCATGGCCCAGCGCGTCGCGCGCGGTCCGTAAAGCGCGACATTCACGGCGCAATGGTCGAGCGGATCCTTGCGTCCGGCCCAGGCGTAATAGGGCGAGAAGACGCTGCCGACGAAGGCGATGATGGTAATTCCGTTCGCGCCGTCGTCGTCGAGCGCGTCGATATACCACCAGGCATAACCGCCGGGCGGGACCAGCCTGTCGAAGCCAGGTCCGACATCACCGCGAGCGCCGCCTGACGACCCGACAGCGCCGCCATCGGCACGCCCGGCCCCGGATGCGTCCCACCGCCGGCCAGATAGAGGCCCGGCAGGCGCGTGCGCGCGCCCGGCCGCATGAATGACGCCATCCATCCGTGCGACGCCCGACCGTAGAGGGCGCCCCCCGACGCCGGAAAGAACCGCGCGAAATCGCTCGGCGTCGTCTGGACTATCTCCCTGTTCTCCCGCGCGATGTGGAGGCCGCACCGATCCAGTTGTCGAAACGTCGCTTCGTGGCATGTTCGCAATTCCGATGTTTCAAGGGGCGCGTCATCCCCGCGCGCGGGCGCGTTGACCAGACAAAACAGGCGTTCATGGCCATCGGGCGGCGGTTCGCCATCGCCGCGATCCCGCGCGCAGACGTAGACCGTCGGCGAACCGGGCAAGCGGCCGCGCGCGATGTCATCGAACTCGCGTTTGTAATCGTCGGAGAAAAAGACGTTATGCCGCGACAGGCGAAAACCGTCGGTCCGCGCGGACATCGCCCATGTGACCGCGGACAACGATCGCGCCGCGCGAGGCGTTGGCCGCGTGGCGCCGGCAACATCTGGCCCGAGCAATCCCCCGGACAAGGCCGAAACATCGCCATTCATCACGATCGCGTCGGCGGGCAGGCGCTCGCCGTCGACTAGCGCAACGCCAATGGCGCGACCCTTTTCGACCAGGATGCGCTCGACGCGCGCGCCGCATGTCAGCATTCCCCCGCAATCGCGCAGAAGATCCGCCAGCATGGTCGCGACGCCCTGCATGCCGCCCTCGACGAGCCAGACGCCCTCGCGTTCCACATGGGCGACGAGCATCAACGTCGCCGGCGCGGCGAAGGGCGATGAACCGCAGTATGTGGCGTAACGTCCAAACAACTGGCGCAGGCGCGGGTCGCGGAAATATTTACCGAGTTCGCCCCATAACGTCGCGTAGGGCGAAATGCGCATGAGTTCGCGCGGGCGCGCGAGGCCCACACGATACATCAGCGCGGGAAGGCTCGGGCGCGGCGCGTCGATATAGGTGCGCTTCAGCGTCTCGTGAATCGCCGCCGCGGCTTGGCTGAAACGCCGGTAACCATCGGCGTCGTGCTTGCCCGCGAATAGGCCGATCGCATCGGCCGTGCGTTCGATATCGGAATACAGATCTAGACGCGCGCCATCGATCCATGCATGGCGCGCCAGCGTATCGGCGCGCCGAAGGATCAGACGATCGTCGAGCGAGACGCCAATATCGCGCGCGAGTTCCTCAAATACCCAGCGCATGGTGAAGACGGTGGGGCCCGCGTCGATCCTCGCCCCGTTGGCGACAACCTCGCGCAATTTACCGCCGGGCGCGTCGGCCGCCTCGAGGACCGTCACATTCATTCCACGCGCGGCCAGGCGCACGCCCGCCACGAGACCGCCAACGCCCGCGCCAATGATCACAATCCGGCGCATGAGCATCCCGGTCGCCTCCACCAGAAAAATGATCGGCGGGCTCTTGCGTGTCAATCTATATTGACATTAAGATTGAAAAATTGAAATGACAATGAGGGGTGGACCATGCAGACCTCAGCCCGCATCGAGCAGGCCCTCGACCAGGCCATCGCGCACGCCGAGGCGCCCGGCGCGCCTCCCCTCCTCGCCTCGGCCCTGCGTTACGCGGTGTTTCCCGGCGGTCATCGCATTCGCCCGCAACTCTGTCTCGCCGTGGCGCAAGCCTGCGGCGACGGCGATCCCCTCGCCGCGGACGCGGCGGCGGCTTCCATTGAACTGCTGCATTGCGCCTCGCTGGTGCATGACGATCTGCCCTGCTTCGACGACGCCGACATCCGGCGCGGCAAGGCCTCCGTCCACGTGCAATTTGGCGCGCCGCTCGCGGTCCTCACCGGCGACGCGCTGATCGTGCTGGCGTTTGAAACGCTGGCGCGGGGAACAGCGCGCTCGCCGCGTCGACTGGCCGCGCTGCTTTCAACCATCGCGCGCGCCGTCGGCTCGCCCAATGGCATCGTCGCGGGACAAGCGTGGGAATGCGAGGCGGCGGTGTCGTTGACCGATTATCAACGCGCCAAGACCGGCGCGCTGTTCGTCGCGGCCACGGCGGCGGGCGCGGCGGCCGCGGGCCACGACCCCAAGGCGTGGGGCACGCTGGGCGCGAAGCTTGGCGAAGCCTATCAGGTCGCCGACGATCTGCGCGACATTCTCTGCGACGAGGCCGAACTCGGCAAACCCATAGGTCAGGACGCGGCGCGGCTGCGGCCCAACGCGGCAGCGCAACTGGGCATTGGCGGCGCGAAGCAACGGCTGGAAGAGCTGGTGCGCGGCGCGGTGGATTCCATCCCCGCCTGCCCCGGCGCGGTTGAATTGCGCAAGCTGATCAAGGCGCAGACGATGCAGTTTTTTCCCAAGCAGCTCGCCCTCGTCGCCGCGTGAGCCGGGCGCCGTGGCCGCGCGGGCGCCAACGCTCGGAAGCCCCGCGAGCTGGCGCGAAAGCCTGAATGTCTGGCGCAACCAGATCATCGCCAGTCCGGGCTTCCAACGCTGGGCGGCGCGATCGCCCCTGACTCGCTTTATCGCGCGCCGACGGGCGCGCGCGCTGTTCGATCTGTGCGCGGGTTTCGTCTATTCGCAGGCGCTGCTGGCCTGCGTGCGTCTGCATGTCTGCGAACATCTCGCGGAAGGCCCGCGGTCGGTCGAGGCGCTATCACGGCTGATCGACCTCAAGCCGGATGCGACCTTGCGCCTGCTGCGCGCGGCGGCTTCCCTGCGCCTCGTTCGAAATTGGCCGGATGGCCGCTTCGCACTCGATGATCTGGGCGCCGCCCTCATCGGCAATCCGTCGATCGCCGCTTTTATCGAGCATCATGAACTGCTCTACGACGACCTACGCGACCCCGTGGCGTTGCTGCGCGGCGAAACGACGACGCGCCTGTCGCAATTCTGGCCTTACGCCCATGATCGTCCCGGCGCGCCGCCCAGGGACGGGAGCGCCGGCGACCACGCCGCCTACAGCGCGCTGATGGCGCGCACGCAGGCGTTGGTCGCGCGCGATATACTCGACGCCTACCCCCTCGCCGGCCATCAATGCCTGCTTGATGTCGGCGGCGGAGAAGGCGGATTTATCGCGCAAGCCGCCGAGCGCGCGCCTGGCATGGGACTGCAACTGTTTGACCTGCCGCCGGTCGTCGACCGGGCGCGCGCGCGACTCGCGGCGCAGGGACTCGCCGAGCGAATCAGTTTCCACGCGGGCAGCTTTCTGTCCGATCCCTTGCCATGCGGAGCGGACATCATTTCGCTGGTGCGGATCGTCCATGACCACGATGACGAATCCGTGCTTGCATTGCTGCGCGCCGCCCACGCGGCCCTGCCGGCTGGCGGAACCCTGCTGATCGCCGAACCCATGGCGGGCGCGCCCGGCGCGGAACCAATCGGCGACGCCTATTTCGGCTTCTACCTGCTGGCCATGGGCCGCGGCCGCGCCCGACGCCCCGAGGAATTGCGCGAACTGCTGCGCGTGACGGGATTTTCAGGGGCGCGCGTCATCCCGACCCGCCGCCCGCTGCAGGTCGGAATCGTCGCGGCGCAAAAACTGTAAATTTAAGTTGACGTTCTAAAACGCCAAACTAAGATTACATATCAGGCGCCGTATAGGCGACGCCCGGGAGTAGGCGAAGAAGCTTCGGCATGTTGAACGCACTCGCCATAGTTCTCGAAGAGCCCGGTCGGCTTTCGCTTGATCGGCTTCCCCTTACCTCGCCAGCGCCGGACGACGTTATCGTCGACACGATGTGGAGCGGCATCAGCACCGGCACCGAGCGACTATTGTTCAATGGCCGCATGCCGACGTTTCCCGGCATGGGTTATCCGCTGGTTCCCGGCTATGAAAGCGTCGGCGTTGTCGCGCTGGCTGGAACGAACACGAGAATTCGCGAGGGCGATGTTGTTTTCGTGCCGGGCGCGAGTTGCTTTGGCGACGTCCGCGGCCTGTTCGGCGGCGCGGCCTCGCGGTTGGTCACAAAGGCCTCGCGTGTCGTCACCGTGCCGCCGGCTCTCGGCGAAAAGGCCATTCTTCTCGCGCTGGCGGCGACCGCCTATCACGCGCGTGTCGACGCGCGCGAGCGTGGCGGCGATCTCATCATCGGGCATGGCGTGCTGGGTCGACTGCTGGCGCGACTGAGCCTGCTCGACGGCGGCGTGCCGCCGACCGTCTGGGAGAAGAACCCCATACGCGCGCAAGGCGGACATGGATATCGCGTGCTGGCGCCCGACGACGATCCGCGGCGCGATTACAAGACCATTTACGACGTCAGTGGCGATCCGGCGATACTGGATCAATTGATTCAAAGGCTGGCGCCCGGCGGCGAAATCGTGCTCGCGGGTTTCTATGAATCATCGCTGCAATTCAGTTTCCCACCCGCTTTCATGCGCGAGGCGCGCCTGCGCGTCGCGGCTGAATGGCGCGAGCCAGATCTCGTCGCCACCAAGAGGCTTGTCGAGGAGGGGCGCCTTTCCCTCGATGGATTGATCACCCATCGGCAATCCGCGGCCGAGGCGGCGTCCGCCTATCCGACGGCCTTCAACGATCCTTCGTGTCTCAAGATGGTTCTCGACTGGAGCGGATGTTCATGAGCATCAATCAGGGCTTTCTGACCGCGGCCGAACTGGCCAATCCGCCCGCCCACCTGTTGCGCGCGGAGGCCGCCGTGGAGCCGGATCCCGTGCCGACGGCCGCGACGAAGGAAACGCAGATCATCGCGATTTACGGCAAGGGCGGCATCGGCAAGAGCTTCACGCTCGCCAACCTGTCCTACATGATGGCGCAGCAAGGCAAGAAGGTGCTGCTCATCGGTTGCGATCCCAAGAGCGACACGACTTCGCTGCTGTTTGGCGGACGCGCCTGCCCCACCATCATCGAGACATCGACGAAGAAGAAACTCGCCGGCGATCAGGTGGCGATTGGCGACGTGTGCTTCAAGCGCGACGGCGTCTACGCCATGGAGCTCGGCGGACCCGAGGTTGGTCGCGGATGCGGCGGACGCGGCATCATCCACGGCTTCGAACTGCTGGAAAAGCTGGGTTTCCATGACTGGGGCTTCGACTACGTCCTGCTCGACTTTCTCGGCGATGTCGTTTGCGGCGGCTTCGGCCTGCCGATCGCCCGCGACATGTGCCAGAAGGTGATCGTCGTCGGCTCCAACGACCTGCAATCGCTTTACGTCGCCAACAATGTCTGTTCGGCGGTGGAATATTTCCGCAAGCTCGGCGGCAATGTCGGCGTTGGTGGCCTCGTCATCAACAAGGATGACGGCACGGGCGAGGCGCAGGCCTTCGCCGAGGCGGCGGGCATACCGATCCTCGCGTCCATTCCCGCCGACGAGGACATTCGGCGCAAGAGCGCCAACTATGAAATCATCGGCAAGCCCGATGGCCGCTGGGGTTCCCTGTTCGAAACCCTCGCCACCAATGTCGCCGGCGCCATTCCCAATCAACCGCGCCCGCTGACTCAGGATCAATTGCTTGGCCTGTTCAGCGGCGAGTCCGTGGGCCGCGACGTCGTTCTGACCCCCGCGACGATGGAGGACATGTGCGGCGCCTCGATCATCGAAAAGCCCTCGCTCGAAGTGATTTACGACGCCGTCTGATTCGGGATCGAACGCGAAAGCGACGCCATGAACGAGATCGCATCCCCCGCCTCCCTCGAAGCCGACGCCATCGGCCTCGACGCCAGCGACGCCAGTCGGATCAATCTGGCGGCGGCGCAAACCGACGGGCTTGGCTGCCATTCCGGCAAGGACGCGATGCGCGCGGCGGCTGAATCCGCCGGCATGAGCGAAACGCTCGCGCGCTACGCGAAGGATTATCCCGCCGGCCCACACGACCAGCCGCAAAGCATGTGCCCCGCCTTTGGGTCGCTGCGCGTCGGCCTGCGCATGCGCCGTACCGCGACGGTGCTTTCGGGCTCGGCCTGTTGCGTTTACGGCTTGACCTTCACCTCGCATTTCTATGGCGCGCGGCGCACGGTCGGCTACGTGCCGTTCAATTCGGAAACGCTCGTTACCGGCAAGCTCTTCGAAGATATCCGCGACTCCGTCTTCAAGCTCGCCGACCCCGAGAAATACGACGCGGTCGTCATCATAAACCTTTGCGTGCCCACGGCTTCCGGCGTGCCGCTGCGTCTGCTGCCGAAGGAAATCAACGGCGTGCGCATCATCGGCATCGATGTGCCTGGTTTTGGCGTGCCCACCCACGCGGAAGCCAAGGACGTGCTCGCCGGCGCCATGCTGCGCTACGCGCGCCTCGAGGCCGAGAGCGGGCCGGTGCAGGCGCCGCGCGCGCCGCGGTCCGGCAAGCCGACCGTGTCCCTGCTGGGCGAAATGTTCCCAGTCGACCCCGTGCAGATCGGGGCGATGCTCGACATGCTCGATCTCGCGGCGGGCCCGGTCACGCCGACGCGCGAATGGCGCGAACTCTATGGCGCGCTCGACTGCGCCGCTGTCGCGGCGATCCATCCGTTCTACACGGCCTGCGTGCGCGAATTCGAAACCGCGGGCCGAACCGTCATTGGCTCGGCGCCCGTTGGCCATGACGGCACGGCGACATGGCTTGAAAACATCGGCGACGCCTGTGGCGTGCCGCGCGGCAAGGTCGACGCCGCGAAAAACCGGCTGCTGCCGGCGATCAAGGGCGCGCTCGCGCAATCGCCGATCAAGGGCCGCATAACGCTGTCGGGATACGAGGGTTCGGAATTGCTCGTGGGCCGGCTGCTCGTCGAAAGCGGCGCGGATCTGCGCTATGTCGGCACGGCCTGCCCGCGCACGCGGTTCTCCGATCTCGATCGCGAATGGCTCGAAGCCCGCGGCGTGCACGTGCAGTATCGCGCCTCGCTCGAGCAGGATCTCGCTGCGATGGCGGAATTCAAGCCACAACTCGCCATTGGCACGACGCCCGTCGTTCAGAAAGCCAAGCAACAGGCGACTCCCTCGCTGTACTTCACCAATCTGATTTCCGCGCGGCCGCTGATGGGCGTCGCCGGCGCGGGTTCGCTGGCGACCGTCGTCAACGCGGCCATGGCGAGCCAGTCGCGCTTCGATGAAATGAAGGCCTTCTTTGGCGATGTCGGCGCCGGCGATAACGCGGGCGTGTGGGAAGACACGCCGCGCGACCGACCGGAGTTCCGCAAGAAGCATCGCGCGAAAATGGGCCGCAAGCCCGTGGAGGAGATGGGCTCATGCTAGTCCTCGACCACGACAGGGCCGGCGGCTATTGGGGCGCCGTCTACGTCTTCACGGCCATCAAGGGCCTGCAGGTTGTCATCGACGGCCCGGTGGGCTGCGAGAACCTGCCGGTGACATCGGTGCTGCATTACACCGACGCCTTACCACCGCACGAACTGCCCATTGTCGTCACCGGCCTCTCCGAGGACGAACTGGGCCGTCACGGCACGGAAGGCGCGATGAGGCGCGCGCACAAGACGCTCGATCCGGACTTGCCCAGCGTCGTCGTCACCGGCTCCATCGCCGAAATGATCGGCGGCGGCGTCACGCCCGAGGGCACGGGCATCCAGCGCTTCCTGCCGCGCACCATCGACGAAGACCAATGGCAATGCGCCAATCGCGCCATGAGCTGGCTGTGGTCTGAATATGGCGCGCGCAAGGGCGCGACGCCCAAGCGCAAGCCCGCCGCGCCCGGCGCCAAGCCACGCGTCAATCTCATCGGGCCTTGCTATGGCGTGTTCAACATGCCCTCCGATCTCGCCGAAATCCGCCGGCTGGTGGAAGGCATCGGCGCCGAGATCAACATGGTCTTTCCGCTCGGCAGTCATCTCGCCGATACGCCGCGTCTCGCCGACGCGGACGTTAACGTCTGCATGTACCGTGAATTCGGTCGCCTGCTGTGCGAGACGCTCGATCGACCCTATCTGCAGGCGCCCATCGGGTTGCACAGCACGACGAAATTCCTGCGCCAGCTTGGCGAACTGCTTGGGCTCGACCCGGAACCCTTCATCGAGCGCGAGAAACACACGACGATCAAGCCCATCTGGGATCTCTGGCGGTCGGTGACGCAGGACTTCTTTGGCACGGCGAGCTTCGCCATCGTCGCCAACGAAACCTACACCCGCGGCATCCGACACTTCCTCGAGGAGGAAATGGGTCTGCCGTGCCAGTTCGCCGTGCCGCGGCGGCCAGGCGAGAAGACCGATAACGAAGCCGTGCGGCAACTCATCAAGCAGAAGCCGCCGCTGGTGCTGTTCGGCAGCTACAACGAGCGCATGTACGCGGCGGAAGCCGGCGGACGCGCGATGTATATTCCCGCGTCGTTTCCCGGCGCCATCATCAGGCGGCACACGGGCACGCCCTTCATGGGCTACGCGGGCGCCACCTACCTCATTCAGGAAGTCTGCAACTGCCTCTTCGACGCGCTGTTCCACATCCTGCCGCTCGGCACGGAGCTGGACAAGTTCGATCCGACGCCCGCGCGCCCGCATCAGGAACTGCGCTGGGATGACAGGGCTCGCGCGATGCTTGACGAGATCGTCTCGTCGACGCCCGTGCTGACACGCATTTCGGCGGCCAAGCGCCTGCGCGACGCCGCCGAGCGCGACGCGCGGAGCGCGGGCGACAATCATGTCAGCGAGGCGCGCGTCGGACGCGCGCGCGAACTCATCCTGGAAGGACGCGGCGCATGATCACGCGCGCGCCCCACGATCGCCATCTAACGCCCGCGTCGTTCAAGCGACGCGCTTTGGAGGAACGGCCATGCAGACAGTAGCGCATTCGGCACAGCCGATCCGGGAGGCGCGCTCCCGTCATTCGCTCGTTTATGGAACGACCTATCCGATCTTCTGCCTCGCGGAAGGCTTGCGACGCATGATGGACCGCCTGCTGACCACGCCCGAGGGGACGTCGTCGAAAGCGCGGCCGCTTTTCGCGGAAGCGCGCGAGAACGCACAGATCGCGCTTTCCTACGCCTTCATGGCGCGCAAAACGCTCAAGCAATTCGGTCGGGGTGACCGGGCGAAACGCCTGTCGTGACTTGTCATCACGACGATGTCGCCGCGTAAGGCGTGCGCGGTACTTCAAACGGAGGTCAATCAAATGGCCAATGATAACGACAGATCATCTCTGTCGGGTTTGACAGAGACGGAAGCAAAGGAATTCCATTCGCTCTTCGTGACGAGCTTCATCGGCTTCACGGTGATCGCGATCATCGCCCACTTCCTCGTGTGGAGCTGGCGTCCATGGATTCCCGGCCCAAAGGGCTACGTGATGCTGGATGGCGTGACCAACGCCCTTCATGGCTTGCTGCCGCTGGTCGGCTAGGGAGGCTCGGCGATGTACAAGATATGGCTTCTGTTTGATCCGCGGCGCGCGCTTGTCGCGCTGGCCTCGTTCCTTTTCGTTCTCGCGCTGATCATTCACTTCATCCTGCTCAGCACGGATCGATTCAACTGGCTCGAGGGCGGCAAGCCCAAGACCGGTGAGATTCATCAGACGATCCCGGCGATCCAGCCCGGTTCGTTCGCCTGACGGCGTCCGACACTGGTCCTGTTACGGGCGGATGTCCGCCATCCGCCCGTAACCTTCCAAACACCATGACGGCGAGGAGAGTCAGCGATGGCCATGCTGAGTTTTGAAAGAAAATACAGGGTTCGGGGAGGCACGCTCGTCGGCGGCGACCTTTTCGACTTCTGGGTTGGCCCCTTTTATGTCGGATTCTTCGGTGTCACGACGGCCATTTTCACCGCGCTCGGCGTCGCGCTCATCGTCTACGGCGCGGCCATCGGGCCGACATGGAACATCTGGCAGATCAACATCGCGCCGCCTGACATCAAATATGGCCTCGGGTTCGCCCCTCTCAAGGAAGGCGGGCTCTGGCAGGTCATCACGATATGCGCCGTGGGCGCGTTTGTATCCTGGGCGCTGCGCGAAGTCGAAATCTGCCGCAAGCTTGGCATCGGCTATCATGTGCCCGTCGCCTTCAGCATGGCGATTTTCGCCTATGTCACGCTGGTTGTTTTCCGCCCGATCCTGATGGGCGCGTGGGGACATGGCTTCCCTTATGGCATCCTTAGTCATCTCGATTGGGTGTCGAACACGGGCTACCAATATCTGCACTTCCACTACAATCCCGCGCACATGCTGGCGATATCCTTCTTCTTCACGACGACCTTCGCGCTGGCGTTGCATGGCGCGCTCGTGCTGTCGGCGACAAACCCCGGCAAGGGCAAGGAAGTGAAAACGCCCGAGCACGAGGACACGTTCTTTCGCGACGCCATCGGCTATTCCATCGGCACGCTCGGCATTCATCGTCTCGGATTGTTTCTCGCGCTATCCGCGGTTTTCTGGAGCGCCGTCTGCATCATCATCAGCGGTCCCTTCTGGACGCGCGGCTGGCCCGAATGGTGGAACTGGTGGCTGAATCTTCCGGTCTGGCGCTGAGGGAACGGAGATCGAACCATGGCCTATTATCAGAATATATTCACGCAGGTTCAGGTCCGCGCCACGGCTCCCGACATGGGCGTCGACTCGCAGCGCATCGAGCGTTTCGGCAAGGGCGCCTTCGTTCATTTGTTCGGCCGCTTCGGCAACGCGCAGATCGGGCCGATCTATCTGGGTTATCTCGGCGTGATGTCGCTCTTTTGCGGCTTTATCGCGTTCGAGATCATCGGCCTGAACATGCTGGCCTCCGTGAACTGGAGCCCCTCGCAGTTCATCCGGCAACTCTTCTGGCTCGCGCTTGAGCCGCCCAAGCCGGAATATGGATTGCGTCTGTTCCCGCCCCTCAACGAGGGCGGATGGTGGCTGATGGCCGGATTCTTTCTGACGGCGGCATTGTTGCTCTGGTGGCTGCGCATGTATCGCCGCGCGCGCGAACTTGGCCTCGGCACGCACACGGCCTGGGCTTTCGCCGCGGCGATCTGGCTCTATCTTGTGCTCGGCTTCATTCGCCCCCTGCTCATGGGGCACTGGAGCGAGGCCGTGCCCTTCGGCATTTTCCCGCATCTTGACTGGACGGCGGCATTTTCGATCCGTTACGGCAACCTGTTCTACAATCCGTTCCATATGCTCTCGATCGCGTTCCTTTACGGATCGACGCTGTTGTTCGCCATGCACGGCGCTACAATCCTCGCGGTCAGCCGCTTTGGCGGCGAGCGCGAGATCGAGCAAATCCTCGACCGTGGCACGGCGTCGGAACGCGCGGCCCTGTTCTGGCGATGGACGATGGGCTTTAACGCGACGATGGAATCAATCCATCGCTGGGCCTGGTGGTTCGCGGTCTTGTGCCCGCTTAGCGGCGGCATCGGCATCCTCCTCACCGGCACCGTGGTCGACAACTGGTATCTGTGGGGCGTGCAGCATGGCATCGCGCCTTCATACCCGCACGTATTCCCCCCCGTCATCGACCCAGCCTCCGTCGCGGGAGCCGTCAAATGAAGCCAGACCTCACACTTCCGAAGTATCTGAGCCTTGGTTATATCGCGGCGGTAACAGGCATCCTCGTGACCGTCGCCGTATTCATCAAACTTGGATGGGTGGTTGAACGCGCCCACATCACGCAGAACGGCTATCGCGGAACCGCGATGGACCAGATCAAACGGCCGGAAGTCGAGCGCATGCTCAAGCTGGCGAACGCCCTGCCCGACCCGATCGACAAGGCGTCGCCCGATGGCGACAAGGCGACGGCGGTCTACAGCAACGTTCAGGTGCTCAAGGATCTTAGCGCCGACCAGTTCAACCGCGTCATGCTGTCGATCACCGAATGGGTCGCGCCGGAACAAGGCTGCGCCTATTGCCACAATGTTGAAAATCTCGCGGATGACTCGCTTTATACGAAGAAAGTCGCTCGCAAGATGCTGGAGATGACGCGCCACATCAACACCGACTGGAAGCCGCACGTCGCGGCCACCGGCGTCACTTGCTACACCTGCCACCGTGGCAATCCAGTCCCGGCCAACATCTGGTACACGAACCCGGGCCCAACGCGCGCGGCGGGCTTCGCCGCGACCAATGATGGACTTGGTCATCCCAACGCCATCAACGGCTCGACGTCCCTGCAGGGCGATCCGCTGACGCCGCTTCTCGACAGCAAGGCGCCCATTCGGGTCGCCGCGACCCAAGCGCTCCCGGGCGCATACGGCGCGCCAATTCAGACGACGGAGCAAACCTATTCGCTGATGATCCACATGTCGGACAGTCTCGGCGTCAACTGCACCTTTTGTCATAACTCGCGCTCATTCTCGAATTGGTCCGAGAGCACGCCACAGCGCGTGACCGCGTGGCATGGCATACAGATGGCGCGCGAGCTCAACATGACCTACCTGGACCCGTTGAAGGGCGTATTCCCCGCCAATCGACTTGGCGTCACCGGCGACGCGCCCAAGCTTGATTGCGCGACATGCCATCAAGGCGTGAACAAGCCACTGCTCGGCGTGAGCATGGCGAAGGACTATCCCGAACTGGGCGGTGTTCCCGCGCCCTGACGCAAGGGGTTCCGCGAGCCACGATCGAGTGCATTAGAACGGGCGGCATTGCGGATCGCGGTGCCGCCCGTTTCATTTCCCACGGCCGGATAGCTGGCTGGCAAGCGCATGAAAAAGCCGGCTGGGTCGCCAGCCGGCTTATATGCATCAACGGGGACGGGTATGTAAGAGGACTACTTCCCGCGACCGCGCTTCGACAGGAGCAGCGGAATGCCGAACAGCGAGGACGTCGTTCGTGGTTCGCTCGATACCGTGGGCAGACCAAGCATCGAGGAAAACACGGAGGGCTTGTCGCTCATTCTGGAAACGCCCGATGACGGAAACGTGGTGTCGCCCGATCGCGCCAGACCGCGCAAGCCAAGCAGGTTCGAGAAGGGCATCGCGTTGCGCATCAGCTTCGGGACGCCATCGACCTCGGAGTTCCAACCGGGCTGATTGATCAGCGAAGGTATCCGGAAGAACACGGCGAAGGGCGTCGCCTCGCGCGACAGCTCCGGCGCGTGCCAGAATTCGGAGAACGGGCGGCCCGCCTTCAGCAAAACCGGGAGGTTGAAGAAGGACGAGAAACTTCCCGTCCCGCGCAGCAACTTGGGCGTTCCAAACCACGACGTATCCGACGAGGGCTTGTTCCAAAGCGTGGGAATGTTCAGCCACGTTGACAGCGGCGACGCGGCGCGCGCCAATGCCGGCATGTTCCAGAACCGCGAAAATGGCGTGGCGTCCTTCATCAGCAATGGCAAGCCGAACACCGACGAGAACGGCGTGCGGCCATCAAACGAAGACGTGTAAAATTCCTTTTGATTGTGCGCGCCCGGCAGCGGGTTATGGCCGTCGAGAATGTCGGCTGCCTTAACCGCCACGCCCATGACCGCCCTGACGAGCACCACCGATCGACCCGCCGAGACGTCGGCGGCGAAGGCGACGGCGTCGCGCGAGGGAATGCCGAAGGCTTCGATCGTTGAACCCGCGTCATTCCCGACGCCCCCAGCCGACTCCGTATCAAGCTCGCGATTGGGCGCGTTTGAAAGCAACGACATCGCGTCATTGCCGAAGCCATTGCGCGCGAGTTCATTAGTCGCGCTCAGGGCGTCGCCATAGGTCTCATAAATTCGGGTGACGATTGTGCTCATGACTTCCGCACCTGTTCTTTGATCTGTTGGCCGGCGCACCTGTACGCGACGCCATCGATGCATCGGCGTTCGGGCATGATGAATTTGCGACAGAAACGCCCATCTGGCAAGTAAAAATCCGATGTTCATCGCGCGTCATGCGCGTCGCGCGTTCGGGAAATCCATCGTCACACGGCTTCAAATTTAATTGACTGCGCGTCGCGCGCGGCGGATTCTATGATGCAAGCGTGAGATTGGTTAAGTTCAAAGTCAGGAAACGCCATGCCCACAACCATTCCCGTGATCGCGCTGCTCGTGGCCGCGGCGGCGCTGGGCTCTTATCTCCTGCTGCTCTACACACGCGGCGTCCGAAAGCCGGTGCTCATCGGATTTCATCTGCTGCTGGGTTTTGGCGGTCTTGAAACACTCGTTGTGTTGTTGAAGGGCACGCCCAGCAACGACGGATTCCCCGCTGGATCCTATGGCAATGTCGCCGCGGGGTTTCTGGCGCTGGCCGCGTTCTCCGGCCTTTTGGCGCCGATTATTGGCCGACGATCCAACGCCACGGCCAATCTCATGGTTCTCACCCATGTCAGCGTCGGACTCGCTGGACTATTTCTTTGTGTCGCCTGGGCGTCCAGCCTCTAGGCGCAAGGGCGAGGCGAAACGGGCGCGGTCACAACAGGGCGACGTTCGATTCCACGACCTGTCGCTCGCGCCGCCGCAACAACGGCGCCATGCATATGAGCGTCGCGAGCAGCAAAACAATTTCGAGCGCGTAAACACAGATATATCCGGTCGCCGGACCAAAATAGACATTCATCGACAGGTTCGACACCACGTCCCTGATAATTCCGCCCAGGGCGATCGCGAGACCGGCCGCCGACGCCTGCGCCGCCCCCCAGGCGCCGAGCGCCAGACCGGTTTGATCGCGGGGCGCCAAATTCATCGTCGCCGTTAACGTTCCGTGGCCAAAGAGCCCGGCGCCAAATCCGATCAGCAGCGTGCCCAAGGCGAAAAGAACGGGCGAATAGGCGGGCGCGGCCGCAATCACGGCGATGAAGGCTGGAAGTCCGACCACGGCCCCGGCGCACGCCATGCGCAAGGGATCGAACCCGCGGCCCAGCACGCGAGACGCCAGCCAGAAACCGATCAAGCCGCCAACAGCCAACGTGGCCGTCAACTTTGTCGTGGACCCCACCGTCAAATGCAGAATCTGTCCGCCGTAAGGCTCAAGCAATACATCCTCCATGCTGAAGGCCATCGTGCCCATGCCAACGGCAACCAGGCGTCGAACAGCGCTGCCGCCGGCGACAAAGGCTTCCCATGCTTGTCGAAACGTCGCCTGACGCTTCTGGATGGCGCCCTTGCGCGCGTGGCGCCCCTCCTGCTTCCAGGCGGCGAGCGCGTTAAGAACGATGGTAACAACGGCGCAACCCTGAATAACCTGCACGAGCCGCAAGGGACTGAATTCCGCCAGCGCAAGGCCGAAGACAAAGGCGCTCGCGATCATGCCAAACAAAAGCATGACATACATGAGACCAACAACCTTTGGCCGCGACTCCTCCGGCGCGAGATCCGTGGCAAGGGCCAGCCCCACCGTTTGCACCGTGTGCAAACCGGCGCCAACAAGCAGAAACGCCACGCCCGCGCCGACATGCCCAACCCATAGTGGATATCGTGCCGATTCACCGCCGCCCGACAGCACAAGCAACGCGAATGGCATGATGGCCAGGCCGCCAAACTGGATCATCGTGCCTCTGAATATGAACGGCACGCGCCGCCATCCCAGAGCCGACTGATGCATATCGGAGCGGAATCCGATCAGCGCGCGAAACGGCGCGAACACCAACGGCAGCGAAATCATGACGCCCACCAACGAGGCCGGCACGTCGAGCTCAACGATCATCACGCGATTAAGCGTGCCAACCAGCAACACCAGCGCCATGCCGACCGACACCTGAAACAGCGACAGGCGCAGCAGACGACTCAAGGGAAGATCGGGCGTGGCCGCGTCCGCGAACGGCAGAAAGCGCGGACCAAGGTTGATCCACGCGCTCATCGCTTTCTGACTGAATCGATTCATCGCTTGACCGGATTCCACGGCGTTGACGCTTGTCGCGTCCACCATTCAACCAACCGGTTTCCGTCGCGCCGGTCGAATACCGGCTCGGGTTAAGCAAGGGGCCAGCCTCGAACGATTCCGGCCCCTCGCCTGTTTGTCGATCGCGCTACTTGAGCGGTGTCGCGATGTTCAACGCAACGCTCGCCGGGGCGCCCATCGGGCTCTCAATCGCAACCTTGCCCTTGCTGCCGCCCTGCAAAAAGGCGGGGAACCAGGTCGTGTGCGAAAGGATCGCGTAATGAACGATGAGCGAGGTCGTCGCGACGGCGCCCAGGAACAACGGGAGTCCGACGGTTGGCTTAACCACCGTCCAGATTCGTCCTTGGTTCATGTCCGTTCTCCCTTAGTGAAGCCAGGGGGAATAAACATAAGCAAGAAAGTGCGCGAACAGAGCGATCGCGCCGAACACGCGGGCTCCATCGATCACATGCTTATGCAATTCCTCGGACTCAGCCGCGGTTAAACCCGTCGGCCAAACCCTGTTTGGATCGTCTGCCATTTCGCTACCTCCTTAGAGACCTGCGACCATACTCGTGCTGTACCCGCACGTGGGTTGCTCGTGGTTACCAGGTCGAGCAGGCGCCCGCTTGGCTCCAGCGTCGCTGTCGTAGTACGACAGGTGTAACTTTATTAGGACATCTGATGTTGTCAATCTTTTTTGACATTTTTCCCTTGAAGAGCGCCGCTTTTCGCGCGCATCGCCTGAATGTTGAAACACACTGAAGGCGCGTGTGAACGCAATGCGCTCCTCAATGGTTTTCGTGCGCGTGCAAGTTTCGAACGCGACGCACGATCAATGCGACGGCGATCACGGCGATCGGAACAAACGCCGCGGTCGCCAATCCCGGATCGATCGAGATGACGCCGCCTTCCTTCAATCCCTTGATGACATAGGCGGCCAGGCCGACGACGTAATAACTTATGGCCGCGACCGACAGACCCTCCACGGTCTGCTGAAGGCGCAATTGCAGTCGCGTGCGTTCGTTCATCGATCGAAGCAAATCGCGATTTTGGCGTTCAATTTCCACGTCAACGCGCGTGCGAAGTAGATTCGCCGCGCGCACGAGCTTGCGAGCCAGATCGGACTGCCGGGACTCAAGCATTTCCGCCGTGCGCATGGCGGGCGCCATGCGTCGCGACAGGAACGCGGCGATGGTGGGCCAACCGTCATGCGCGGCTTCGCCGATGGCGACCAGTCGTTGCTGCACCAGACGTTCATACGCCCGCGTGGCGCCATAGCGAAAATTCCAGGGCGCTGACTGCGCCTCGAGATCAGCGAGCATGCTCGTCAGCTCGCCAAGCAGCGCGTGATCGCCGTCAAGTCCGGATGTTTGCGTCATATGCGCGGCGACCTCTGAAACCCGCGCCTCGATCGCCTGAACACGAGGAATCAGCTGCTGTGATTCAGGCAGGCCCAGAAGCGCCAACAGTCGATACGTCTCGATTTCAAGCAAACGTTGCACGAGAGCGCCCGCGCGCGCGGGTGTGAGACGCAGATCGCGCAGTAGCAAGCGCACAAATCCGCCGGGATCCGGACGAAAGTCCGTCGCCACGATCGCCGCCGCGCCGTCGACGAAAGACGCCGTCAGACTCGCCTGGTCAAACAATGTCTCAAGCGACACTCCATCATCCGATTTCAAAACATGGAGATCAACGGAGACAAGATGCGGACCGGGTTGCGGCAAGGCGGAGGCCGCCATCGCCATCACGCGCGACGGTGGATCGAACGGCGCATAACCCGCGGCGGGAAATTCCCACGTGTACGTTGTGAATTCCGCGTGGTTTTCCCAGCGCAGAACGGCGCCGCCGAATTCGACCCGGAAATGCTTGTCGCCGTCGCGCGGCGGTTGCGCCCCACGCGCGCGACAGAACTCGGCCAATTGCGCGCGAGCGACCTGCGTTTGCGACGCGTCGGTCAAAAAAGCGAAATGCAGTATGCGCGCTGGCGTCCCGATGGCGTGAAACGGGCGCGCGTGAACCTCGCCGAGCACGAATGCGCGAAGCGGGTGCGCCACAAGCGAATCACTCCCGCCTTCAGATCCGCTGTTCATGGCCAACCCGCAACGCGTCGAAACTGACGCCCACCCGGGGCGCCATTGGCGTTATTCCGCCGCTTTTTTCATTTCGGGATATGCGCATTGCGGATCGACGGCGTCGACGATCGCGCGCAACCGCCGCAGTGGAATGACCTGCGGTTCGACGAATGGCAAATCAAGCGTCCGCCAGACATCGACCAGCGCCTCCACGAGCTCGGCGACATGCGCTTCGTCATGCCTGGGCGTTGGCGTGATGCGCAGACGCTCGGTGCCGATATCGACCGTCGGATAGTTGATCGGCTGGATATATATGTCGTGGCGCGTCAACAGCAGGTCGCTGGCGGCCTTGCACAGTTCGGCGTCGCCAACCATCAGCGGCACGATATGCGACGAATTTTGCATGATCGGCAAGCCCGCCGCGCGCAAGGCGTGCTTCGTCAAGGCCGCCATGTGCTGATGTCTCGCGCGCTCATCCCCCGACTCCTTGAGATGGCGCACGGCGGCGCGCGCCGCCGCGACGACCGCGGGCGGCAACGTCGTCGTGAAAATGAAAGACGGCGCGTAGCTGCGCACCGCGTCGACGATCGCGGCGTTGGCGGCGATATAACCTCCAAGACCGCCATAGCCCTTGGCGAGCGTTCCCTCGATAATATCGATCGAGCCCATCACGCCCTCGCGCTCGCAGATGCCGCCGCCACGAGGCCCGTACATGCCGACGGCGTGGACCTCATCGACATAAGTCAGCGCGTTATATTTTTTGGCGAGTTCGACAATCCGGCCAACCGGCGCGATGTCGCCATCCATGGAATAGAGACTTTCGAAGGCGATGAGTTTCGCGCGGTCGGGGCCGGCCTCGATCAGCAACTCCTCGAGATGGGCCATGTCGTTGTGCCGCCACAACTTCTTTTCGCACCCCGATCGCCGAATACCCTCGATCATCGAATTGTGATTGAGCGCGTCCGACAAGATCAAGCAGTTCGGCATCAGCTCCGCGATCACCGAAAGACTCGCGAGATTGGAGATCCACCCGGAGGTGAAGACAAGCGCGGAATCCTTGCCATGCAAATCGGCAAGCTCGACCTCCAATTGGACGATGGGCTGATGCGTGCCGGAAATATTGCGCGTGCCGCCCGCGCCCACGCCATGTTTCTCGATCGCGTCAATCGCGGCCGCGCGCACCTTTCCATGTCCGCCCATGCCAAGATAGTCGTTCGAGCACCAGATTGTGACCTGACGAGCCTGTTCGGACGGATCATCCGGGCGCCAGGTGGCGGTCGGGAATCGAGCGGCGTCACGTTCCAGATTTGCGAAAACGCGATAGCGATTTTCGTTCTTGAGACGGTCAATCGCCGCCTCGAATTGTGATTGATAGTTAATCGAACACAGCCCCATCACAACCTCCTGAATATTCGTCAATCCGCGATTTTCGTTGTTCGCCGCTATTGCGATACGGCGCATGCTTCAAAAGCCGCCTGCAGGCGGACCCGATCTATGCGACGACCCAGCGCCACGACGAGTGGATCGAGCCGCCCGGGAGGGGCGAAAGGCGCAATGTCCGACATGGCGCCCACTGTCTCAAAACGAACCCAGGCCTTGCGTGTTTGCAGCACACCCTTGACACAATGGATGTCGCCGAAGGCGCCGGCGCCGATTGAATCCAGCAAGCGTGAAAGAACAACATCGTCGCACACGGTTGGCCCGTTCGAACTCCATGACTCCATCGCGCCGAGGCTCGCGCCACGCGGACGGACATAGTCGCTGGCGTCGCGCGCGCAGTCGTCATCCCCTAGCGCCGCGGGTCGCGGGTCGACCGGGCGTTCGACAATCGCCTGAAAATCAGATCGATTTAGGATTGATTGGTTGTCGCTTGGGGTCGACTTGACGCCCCATTTCCACAGGAACGACGTGTCGAGCGGAGCCACGAGCAACCAATGTTCGAGAATGGCCAAGGCCATCAACGTAGTCAGCATCGAATAGGCGGCCGCGTCAAACGGGCTTGCCTCGGCGGATATCGCTTTCATGGCAAGCACAACGGCAATTACCGTCGAGGCGCTAACGGAGATCGGGAAAAACAGGTTCATGGGGCGGCGCGCCATGTAGCTAACGAGATATCGCATGTGCTGGGGCAGAAACTCCGCTCCCAGGTTGGGCGCGCCAAGGAAGACGTTCAATTTGGCGCTCGCGTGCATCCACCAGAGAACGCAGTAGGTCCAAAAAGCCAGGGTGTTGGATTGACCGCGCAGCAAGACCAGCATCAGGATCGCCATGGCGACGATTGCGATTTCGTGGTGCGCGCATGTCTGGAAGCCGGCGACAAAGCGCTTCCAGCCACGCAGCGACGGATCGCATGCCGTCACGCGCGGGCCGGTAATGAAGCCAAGATAGAATGTGGCGATCTGCCACGCCCACGCCGCCACGCCACAGGCAAAGGCGCAGTATGCCCCCGCCGCGCTTACATCCCCGCCCGTCGCGGAGACGCCCCAAAGGGCGAGCGCCGCGAGCACGGAAAACAACGTCAGCGACCAGGCGAACGTATGCTGACGCAAGCCGTCGAGATACAGAATGACAATCGTGCTGGACCACCAGAGGACCAGTGTAAACAAGATCGGCAATCCATACGTCGACATCGCGCGCTCCCTACCAGACCGGCGCCAAACGTATTTCGGCGGGCATGGCGTTGGGCTTGGACGGGACAAGGTACAATCGCGCGAAGGTCAACGCGGCGGCGGCCGTGCACGCCAACTGCTTGATCCTTCCACCAACGCCGCCTCGCGCCTTGGCCTCGGCGCTCGCCTCGGCGATGCGGAACAAGCGATCAAAGCCCTTCCTGAACGCGGGGTGATCGAGGTCCAGCGTCAGCGGGAATGTCTGGCGCGATATTTCTGACGTGATGCGGAACACATCGAAATCGTACTGAGTTGGATCGACTCCAATCGCCTTGTGGAACGCCGGACGGAAATGATCCCGGACGTACATCGTGGCGAATACAGCCAGGACGAAGAACTTGATCCAGTAGGTGTTCAAACCCGACGTGAGTCTCGGGTTCGCGCGCATCAAGAGCGCGAAGGCCTCGCCATGGCGGAACTCGTCATTGCACCACTGTTCGAACCATTTGAAAATGGGATGAAAGCGCCGATCCGGATGGCGCTCCAGATGCCGGTAGATGTTGATGTAGCGCGCGTAGCCGATCTTTTCGGAAAGATAGGTCGCGTAGAAAATGAACTTCGGCTTGAAAAACGTGTACTTCTTGATCTTGGTCAGAAAGCCGAGATCGACGCCAATGCCGAAATCCTTGAGGGTGTCGTTGATGAAGCCGGCGTGACGCGCCTCGTCCCGACTCATCAGGCCGAAAAGATCGCGCATGTCCGGATTTTTGGCGCGGCGCTTCATCTCCGCGTACAGCACGCAGCCAGAAAACTCGGCGGTGATGGAGCTGATCAGAAAATCCCTGAACTCCTTGTCGAGATCGGGCGGCAGATTTGAAAAATCAGCGTCGAAGTCCGCGTTGCGCACGAAGTGTTTCTTGTTCGGATCCGACTTGAGTTCCGCGATCAACTCGTCCCACTGCGCCCGCACGGCGCTGACGTCCGTGCGATCAAGTTCATCGAAGTCGGTCGTATAGAACCGTGGACTCAGAACGGTGCTTTCCTGCGCGACGCGTGTCGCGTCGAGGGAAATGCCGGGACGGAGGGGCGCGTTCATAGGCTTCTCCTTTCGGTGAAACTCACCTCGTACAATTCATCCATTTCGAATCGACTGATCAGCCGAACCCAAAGTCTTTCGGCAAGGCCGGCCCTTATAATTGTCGCCGTGCGACGCACGACAACGCGATCGCCAAATGGAATGTTCGTGGGCGCGTCGTGAACAAGCACCTCGTCGCCCGGCGAAATCGGAATGCTTGACTCGATCTCGACGTGTGCGTGCAGGCTGTCGGCGGAATGCTCGATCTCGACCGTGCATGGCGCATCGAACACCTGCCGCCACAGGGGAAGCAAGGTCATCATCGTGCCCTCTCCTCATTGTTGAACAGTCGCGCGAAAGCGCCAGCGTTGGTGGGACCGAAAGCGTCGAGATCGAGCTTCCGGCTGGTTTCACGATCCTCGAGCGTAATCGCGCCATCGGTCCAGCGCGTGAGGAGGAACGGCGTGCGTGGCCCGATACCCGAACGCTTGCGCTCTTGCGCGAGACCTCGCAATGTCGCGCGAATGAATCCATTCGTGCCCGGCTCTACCGACGACACTGGCGCGCCGCCATTGTAGTTGATCACGTCAATGCCGCCGTCATCGCGATCGATGAAGGTTAGCGCGAGGATCTCGACCGCCTTGCGTTGCGGCATGTGAACCGTGCCGACGTCGCTGACGCGAGCGGCGGCGGTCGCGATGATGCTGAAGCACACCAGCGCGAAGGCGCCAAGCAGCACGCCGCGTGGAATGCCGCCGTCATGATCGTGCGCGAGCTTTTCCCCTGTCGACATGGCGATTCTACCCTCTCGCATAGGCGGCGCCGACGTTTGCCGTCTGGTCCACGTTCGCGACGATCGTGGCGACGCTGGCGCCGGCGGCGCGCTGGCGGCGACGCGCTTCGGCCATGAGCGCGGCGCTCAGAGTGTCGGCGACGGCCGCGACGGATGCGATCGACCTCAGCGCCGGTTCTGGCTTCGAGAACCCAAACGGGCGCGCGTGCGGCCACAGGTGCAGATAGGCGATCCGCCGACCCTGGGTCAGTGACAGTGGAATGTCGCCCGCGCCGTCGCGGAAAGCGTGCACTGCGGCGGAGGCGACATCGGTGAACGGAATGTTGAAGAAAATCGGCAGGGCGATGCCGATCTTCATGATCACCCGCCGCGAGGTGATCACGTAAAGCGTGGTGCGCGCGGAGAGCCACGCAAGGAACCCCAGCAAAGCCACGGCAAGCGCGCCAAGAGCAAGGGTCTTGGCGCCGCTCGTCGCCGCCATGAACCAATCGCCATCGGACATGGCGGCATTCCAGAGCGCAACCAGGCCGAAATAGACCGCCACGAGTTCGACGCGAAAAGCGCGACGCGCGAGACTGACCCAGTCGGGGCGGCCATGCCAGAGCACCTGTTCGTCGGCCGGGATGTCGGCCGGAAGCAGTTTGTCGAGATTGACCAGTTTCATATCAACGGCTCCGCGCGCTGGGCGGTCGCGTAGAGCGTGCCGGCGCCGTAATAGGCGGTGATCTTCTCCTCCTCGAGCATGGTGACCTTTTCCGGGTCGCTCGTGCGGGGCGCGTTGACGAACTGCGAGCCGAGCAAGGCTTCGACCGCGACCCATTTGCCGGCGAAATTGATTTTGGAAAAGTTGACCGGCAACAACACGCGGCGACCGGCGGGATCGGCGGCGAGCTCGATTTCGTAGTAACGCGGGACCGCTTCACCTCGGTCCACCCAGAGATCGACGATCTTTCCCGCGCTCACGCGATCCGCGCCATAGACCGTCATGCCAAGCGGATTTTCCTTGGCGCTGGCAAGACTGAAATTGGTTGCGACGCGAAGTGGCACGATGAGATCGCGCCCGTCATGCGTTTTCTCCGTGACATCGGCGCGAAGGGCGTAGGCGCCCGGCCCCACTTCCGCGAGCATGGGGTCGCCAACGGGTTCGAGCGGCGCGCCTGGCCATGGCGCCAGCTTCGCGGCTTTCAACGCGCGGGGGTCGACATCGAAGGCCGGCGCGAAAATGGCCTTGCCGCCATGCAGCAGGAACTTTTTGGGGCTCGGGATCAGCAGAAATCCCCGCGCCTTCTGGCGACCCATGGATTCGTTTTCGAGCGGGTATCCCTCGCGCCTATCCTCGCGACGCAGATAAAAGATCAGCCCCGCGAAAAAGAGGAAAAATGCGTAAACGACAATTTGGGCAACATCCATGTTGCCAGCAAGGGCGCCTCTCATCGCATGCCTCCCGAAGTCAGTTGGATGGTATTGAGCGACTCGAATGTCCGGTCGCGGGTGATCCGGTTGGCGCCGCCGGTCCGCACGAGCGGACCAATCGCGATGACGGCGCAAAAAAGCAGAATGATCTCGATGGCGTAGACGATCGAGAAGCCGGTGGCAGGCCCAACGAGCATCTCGCCAAGCGCGCCCGTTTCCGCGAGCGCCGCGCCAAAGTCATTGATGACGCCGCTTGAAGCGATGGCGAGGCCGGCAGCCGTCGCCTGCGCGGCGCCCCACGCCCCCAACGCGAGGCCACGTTCCTCTGGAGCGGCGAGGCTCATGGAGGCGGTAAGCGTGCCATGCGCGAACATGCCGGCGCCAAGGCCGATCAGGGTCACACCCGCCGCGAACACGCGTCCGGATTCCATGGGAGCCGCGAGGATCACAGCCGAAAAGGCCAATACGCCAAGCAGAGCGCCTATCGCGGCCACGCGATGCGCATCCGATCCGCGCGTCAACCATCGCGCGGCGATCGCCAGGCCGACGCCGCCGCCAAGCGCCAGCATGGCGGTGAGGGCGGTGGTCGCGCCAACGGGCAGGTGAAGCACCTTGCCGCCATAAGGCTCAAGCAAGATGTCCTGCATGCTGAAACCGGCGGTGCCCAGGGCCGTCGCGAACAATCGCCGGCGCGTCCGTCCCATGTCGGCGAAATGCCGCCACGTGGCGCCGAAGCGCGCGCGCGGATGACCGCCGGGCTCGATGCGCGAGGACCGTGGCTCCTGTTTCCACAGCGCGACACTGTTGAGAACGATCGTCACCACCGCGGAACCCTGAATGACTTGAATCAGCCGCACCTGACTGAAATGCGATAGCGCCGCGCCGAAGGCGAGCGCGCTGACGGCCATGCCCAGCAGCAACATCGCAAATAGCAAGGCGACGACGCGTGGACGGGCGCGTTCCGGCGCGAGGTCGGTCGCGAGGGCGAGGCCCACGGTCTGCACCGTGTGCAAGCCGGCCCCGACAAGCAGAAAGGCCAGCGCCGCGGCGATATCGCCGACGATGAGAGGGCCCGTCGTGTCGCCAGACAAAATCAACAGGGCGAACGGCATGATGGCGAGGCCGCCGAACTGCAGCATTGTGCCGAGCCAGATAAATGGCACGCGCCGCCAGCCAAGATAGGAACGGTGCGTATCGGACCGAAAGCCAACCATCGCCCGCAGCGGCGCAAACAACAAAGGCAGCGCCAGCATGAGGGCGACGACGCGCGAGGGTACGTTGAGTTCGACGATCATCACGCGGTTCAGCGTGCCGATCATCAGCACAGCCGCCATGCCGACGGTCACCTGAAAAAGCGAAAGCCGCAACAAGCGCGCCATGGGCAACTCGGCCGTCGCCGCGTCGGCGAAGGGCAGCATGCCCGGACCGAAACGCATCAGTCCCTTGACGATGGCGGCGCTCGCCCGGTTCATGATCGCGCGATCTCCAGGGCGTGGGAAATGTAGAAGCCGCGGCTGACGCGGTGGTCGCGGTTGATGCGCCAGCCGTTGAGACCGCCGCGGGCACGCATTTGCCGAGCTAGCGCGGCGGGAGCGATGGGCTCGATGGCGGGGGCGCGATCGCCACGCGGGAACATGCGACCCATCGCATGCATGACAGTCAACGCGGGCGTTCGTGGCGCGATCGTCACCACCATGGATCCGGCGGTGCGGCTGGCCAATGATTCCAGCGTGCGCGCGATGTCTTGACCCTCGTAATGGATAAGCGAATCCATCGCGACAACATGATCGAAGCGACCGAGAGCGGGATCGAGCATGTCGCCGACGGCGAACTCGATGCGTCCGCCATTCAGATCGCCCGGCGTCCGCTCGCGCGCCAGTTCTACAAGCGTTGGCGATATGTCGATCGCCAGCACATCCGCGCCGCGACGCGCGGCTTCGACGGCGAGGGCGCCCGTGCCACAACCCGCGTCGAGCAGACGCAAGCCCCGCATGTCCCCCGGCAACCACGACAGCAAGGTGTCGCGCATGGTGTCGCGCCCCGCCCGCACCGTGGCGCGGATGCGACCGACCGGCGCATCGGAGGTCAGGCGCTTCCACGCGTCGACGGCGGTGCGATCAAAATACGTCTCGAGTTCACCGCGTCGGGAAATATATGTCGCGGTGGCCATCAGTCGAACCCCAGGAATTCGAAGAGATCGCGATCCTTCATGGGCTTGGCTTCGAGCGGCTCGAAGCCGGTCCAGAGCTGATCGGCGAGGCGGAGGTATTCATTTTGCACGGCCTCGAGTTCCGGCGATGGCTCCATTTCAAAAAGCGTGGACTTCTTGAGACGGCTACGACGGACGACGTCGAGATCGGGGAAATGCGCGACGCGCTTCAGGCCAACAGCCTCGTTGTAGCGGTCCACCTCGTCGGTGCGAGCGCTGCGGTTGGCGATGACGCCGCCGACACGAACATTGTAGTTTTTCGACTTCGCGTGAATCGCCGCGACGATGCGGTTCATGGCGAAGATCGAGTCGAAGTCATTCGCCGTCACGATGAGCGCGCGGCCAGCGTGTTGCAGGGGCGAAGCGAAGCCGCCGCAGACGACATCGCCAAGCACGTCGAAAATGACAACGTCGGTATCCTCGAGCAGATGGTGCTCCTTGAGGAGTTTCACGGTCTGGCCGACGACGTAACCGCCGCAGCCGGTGCCGGCCGGCGGTCCGCCCGCCTCCACGCACATGACGCCGTTATAGCCGGTGGTGACGAAGTCCTCGACCCGCAATTCCTCGGAGTGAAATTGCACGGCCTCCAGCGCGTCGATGACGGTGGGCGCGAGGCGCTTTGTCAGGGTAAACGTCGAATCGTGCTTGGGATCACAGCCTATTTGCAGGACGCGCTTGCCGAGCTTGGAAAAGGCGACGGACAGGTTCGACGACGTCGTGCTCTTGCCAATGCCGCCCTTGCCGTACACCGCGAAAACCTTCGCGTTGCCGATGTTGACGGTCGGATCAAGTTCGACCTGCATTGAGCCGGTCGGCCGGGCAACCTGATTTCGGATAGGAATGTTCATGCCGCTATCTCCGTGGCGACGCCTTCGAGGCGGTCTTCCAGTTCCTCGCCCGCGGTTTGCAGGGCCTTCAACAAATCCTCGTCGGGCGACCAGTAGCCACGCTGGTGCGCCTCGATCAGCCTGTTGGCGATCTTCGCCGAGGCGGTGGGGTTGAGTTCGGCCAGGCGCTCGCGCATCTCGGGATCGAGTACGTAGGTCTGCGTAAGGCGCTGATATACCCAGGGTTCGACCTGCCCCGTCGTGGCCGACCAACCCATTGTATTGGTGACATGCGTCTCGATCTGACGCACGCCTTCATAACCATGCTTCAGCATGCCTTCGTACCACTTGGGATTGAGGACACGCGTGCGCGTTTCAAGCGCCACCTGCTCGTTGAGCGTGCGCACGACGCCTTCGCCGCGGGTCTGATCGCCGATATATACAGGCGCCGACGCGCCCTTGGCGCGCTTCACGGCGCGGCTGACGCCGCCGAGCGTGTCGAAGTAATTGTCGACGGTGGTGACGCCCAGTTCGACTGAATCAAGATTTTGATAGGCGAGGTCGACGCCCGCGAGCACGCTGCGCAGTAACTCGGGTTGCGCGGCGGGCTTGCCCGACCGGCCATAGGCAAAGCCCTTGCGACGCGTATAGGTCTCGGCGAGCTCGTCCTCGTTTTCCCAGGCGCCGCTTTCGATGAGATTATTGACGTTGGAGCCATAGGCGCCATCCGCGTTGCCAAAGACCCGCAGCGACGCGGTTTCGATATCGCCGCCATGCTCCGCGACATATGAAAGGGCGTGCTTGCGAATGAAGTTCCGCTCGATCGGCTCATCCGCCGAGGCGGCCAGAAACGATGCTTCCGCGAGTAGCTTGATCTGCAACGGCAGCAGGTCGCGAAATATGCCCGACAGCGAGATCACCACGTCGATACGGGGATGATCGAGGCTTTCGAGCGGCAACAACATCGCGCCGGCGAGACGCCCATAGCCATCAAAACGCGGCGCGGCGCCCATCAACGCGAGCGCCTGCGCGATGGGGGCGCCTTCGGTTTTGAGATTGTCGGTGCCCCAAAGAACCATGGCGATGGTTTCGGGGAACGCGTTTCCATCGGCGACATAACGCGCCAGCAGGCGCAGGGCCTGCCGCGCGCCGTCGCGGGCCGCGAAAGCGCTTGGAATTCTGAAGGGATCGAATCCATGCAGATTTCGACCGGTCGGCAGAACCTCCGGCGCGCGCAACAGGTCGCCGCCGGGCGCGGGGCGAATAAACCTGCCGTCGAGCGCGCGCAGAAGACCCTCGATCTCGGTATCCTTTTCCAGCAGGCGCGCGGCGGGCTCCAGCGCATTCAGAACATCGCGGGTCGAGTGGTCGACGTCCATCGCGCCGATATCGGCGCCGTCGGCGAGCGCGAGAGCGACGCCATGATCCAGCGTCAATCCATGCGCCGCGCTGGCCATGGCGACGATCATATCGGCGCGCTCGGCGAGCGACATGGGTTCGCCAACCACGTGAAGCCCATGCGGTATCAGCGTATATTCAAGTTCCAGAACGGCGTCCGACAGGCGTGCGATCCGTGCGTCATCTGCACCGCTCCACATGGGCTCGACGTCCGCGAGATCCAGCGCCACGGCCTGAGCCTGAATCATTTCGACCACTTCGGCTCGCTCATCGCTCGACTCGACGCTCAGGCGGCGCCAGCGATCGAGCGATGCCTTCAAATCGACAAGGCCACGATACAGACCAGCGTGCGCGATCGGCGGCGTGAGGTAGCTGATCAGCGTGGCGCTGGCGCGACGCTTGGCGATCGTGCCCTCGGAAGGATTGTTCGACGCATACAAATACATGTTCGGCAGATCGCCGATCAGCCGATCCGGCCAACAGGCCTCGGAGAGCCCCGTCTGCTTGCCCGGCATGAATTCTAGCGCGCCATGGGTGCCAAAATGAAGGACGACGTCCGCGCCGAAATCCTCGCGCATCCAGCGATAGAAAGCCGAGAATGCGTGGGTTGGCGCGAAGCCCTTCTCGAACAGCAGGCGCATGGGATCGCCTTCGTAGCCGAAGGCGGGTTGCACGCCGACGAACACGTTGCCAAACCGCTCGCCAAGCACATGGATCGTCGCGCCATCGGTCTGGTGGCGACCAGGCGCCGCGCCCCACTGCGCCTCGATCTGTTCCAGCCAGCGTTCGCGACGCACGTGCTGATCCACGGGAACGCGGGCGTGAACGTTGGCGAGCGCGCCGAAACGCGTGGCGTTGCCTTTGATGATCGACTCGCGCAGCGCCTCGACGGACGCTGGCGGCTCAACCGTGTAGCCATTCGCCTTCATGGCCACGAGAACGCGATGAAGCGATTCAAAAACGCCCAGATGCGCGGCCGTGCCGGTGTTGCCGGCGTTAGGCGGAAAATTGAAGAGCACCATGCCAACCTTGCGATTGGCGCGGCTTGATCGTCGCAGCACGGCAAGCTTCTCGATGCGCGCGGCGAGCGCCTCGGCGCGCTCCTCGCAGACATGCATGTCGCGCGCGTCCTCGGATTTCGGAAATACGCAGGCGCGCCGGCAACCCGAGCAAGTCGCGCCCGCCTGAACACGGCCGCCAAAAACGGCGGGGCCGGTCGAGCCATCAAGCTCGGGGATCGCGACCATGATGGTTGATTCAACGGGCAACAAGCCGCGATCGGAATCCTGCCATTGCTCCAGCGTCTGGAATTCGACGGGGTGCGCGGCGATATAGGGCACGTCGAGCCGCGCGAGGATTTCCTCGGCCGCTTTCGCATCGTTGTAGGCGGGGCCGCCAACGAGCGAGAAACCCATCAGCGAGACCATGGCGTCGATGGCGGGCACGCCATCGCGCATGAAGAATTTCTCTATGGCGGGCCTCGCGTCGAGGCCCGTCGCGAAAGCGGGAATGACGCGCAGGCCGCGCGTCTCGAGCGCCGCGATCATCCCGTCGTAGTGACCAGCATTTCCGGCCAGCACATAGGACCGCATCACCAGCAAACCAATGGTTGCCTTCGCGCCGCCAGCAACCGGCGGCAGACCGTGGACGCTTTCCGCGACCTTGTCGGCAAGACGCGGGTGGTAAACGCCAATCTCGGGATATTCGACCGGCGGGCGCGCGCTCAACGCGCCGCGCAGCGGACGTCGCGGACCATCGGCGTAACGATCAACGAGGAAACGAACCATGTTGGCCATGTTTTCCTCGGACCCCGCCAACCAATATTGCAGGGTGAGGAAATATGCGCGCACATCCTGCGCCGTTCCCGGAATGAAGCGCAGGATTTTCGGCAGACGCCGCAGCATCTTCATCTGGTTCGCGCCGGCGGCGGCGGACTTGTCCTTGTTCCCGCGCAGCCGTTTGAGCAGAGCCATCGGCCCGCTCGTCGGGGCGCTCATATCGAAGCGACCCATGCGCGTGAGCTTCGAGACCTCGCCGGCGGACATGGCGCAGATCATGGCGTCGCAGCTCTCGCGTCGCGCCTTGAGCGCCGGCAAGAGCGGAAGGAAATGCTCCTCGAGGAAGAGCATGAAGGCGATGACGATATCGGCTTGCGCTATGTCGGTCAGACAACGTTGCAAGGCCGCGGGCTCGGCCGCGAACTCCGACGCCGCGTGCACGCGCAGGGACAGGCCAGGAATTTGCCGTTGCAAGGATAGCCGCGCGCGATCGGTCGCGCTCGCGACATGGGTGTCCATCGTCACGATGACGACCCGGACCGGCGTTGCGTCAGCGCGCGAAGTGGGCTTTGGCATCGTACAATGTCTCGATGGTGATCGTCGCGACGCCGCGCTCGCAAGCAAAGCGTTCGGTGTTTTTTCTGGCTTTTCCACGCACGAAGAACGGTATTTTCCTGAGTTCCTTCTCGGCCTCGTCGGCCCAATTGATCTGAATGGGAGCCCCCGAGGAGAAAGCTTCGGGTTGCTCGGGCGTATGCGCGACGGCGGCCTCGACCGGCTCGCTCGCGACCGGCTGCCGCGCAACGGTCGCCTTGCCGCCGAGATGGGACGGCGCGGCGCCATCGTGGAATTCCGAATCCTCGCGGAACATCGAAAGGAGATGCTCCTCGAGCCCCATCATCAGGGGATGAACCCAGGAGTCGAAGATGACGTTCGCGCCCTCGAATCCCATCTGCGGCGAATAGCGGGCGGGAAAATCCTGCACGTGGACGGGCGCCGAAATCACGGCGCAGGGCACGCCGAGGCGCTTGGAGATATGACGCTCCATTTGCGTGCCAAGCATGAGTTCAGGCTGCAATTCCGCGACTTTCGCCTCGACCTCGAGGTAATCGTCGGTGATCAGCGCCTCGACGTCGTATCGCTTGGCGGCCTCGCGCACGTCGCGGGCGAATTCGCGGGCGTAGGTTCCAAGGCCGACCACCTTGAAGCCGAGTTCATCGCGCGCGATGCGGGCCGCAGCGACGACATGTGTCGCGTCGCCGAAAATAAACACGCGCTTGCCGGTCAGATAAGTCGAGTCGACGGAACGCGAATACCAGGGCAGGCGCGAGGAATCCTCGACCAGGACGGCGCTCGCGTCGATTTTCGCGATCGCGGCGACCTCGGCGATGAATTCGCGCGTGGCGCCAACGCCGATCGGCGTGATTTTCGTGAAGGGCTGTCCATGATTCTTTTCCAGCCACTGTGCCGCCGGCAGGGCGACCTCCGGATAGAGGACGACGTTGAAGTCCGCGTCGCCGAGCATCGTCAGATCGTCGGGCGTGGCGTTCAACGGCGCGACGACATTTACATCAACGCCAAGCCGCGCCAGCAATCGCGTGATTTCGATCACGTCGTCGCGGTGACGAAAGCCGAGCGCCGTCGGCCCGAGCAGATTGCATAGCGGGCGGGCGCGCGAGGTCCGCTCGCGCCTGGCGCCGGCCAACGCGCGGACAAGCCGATAGAACGTTTCGGCGGCGCCCCAGTTTTCCTTTTTCTGATACGCTGGCAATTCGAGCGGAATGACGGGAATGGGCAGGGCCAGCGCGGCGGCGAGACCGCCGGGATCGTCCTGAATCAGCTCCGCCGTGCAGGAGGCGCCGACGATCATCGCGCGCGGCTTGAAACGCTCGTAGGCCTCGCGCGCCGCTGTCTTGAAAAGTTCGGCGGTGTCGCCGCCAAGATCCCTCGCCTGAAACGTCGTGTAGGTCACGGGCGGGCGCGCCGCGCGCCGCTCGATCATCGTGAAGAGCAAGTCGGCGTAGGTGTCGCCCTGCGGCGCGTGCAGGACATAATGCAAGCCTTGCATCGCGGTGGCGACGCGCATGGCCCCGACATGGGGCGGTCCTTCGTAGGTCCAGACCGTAAGTTGCATGGTCAGACCTCCAGCCGCGCGCGCCGGGTGAGCGGACGCGCGAACAGTTCGGCGAGATCGCCGGCCTGATCGTAGCCCTGCACCGGCGTGAACAGCAGCTCGATCGACCATTTGGTCGCGAGCCCCTCGGCTTCCAACGGATTGGCCAGACCAAGACCACACACCGTAAGGTCGGGACGCGCGGCGCGGCAACGATCGAGCTGGTTCTCGACGTGCTGGCCCTCGGACAGGCGAACGCCCGCGGGCAAAAGCGCGAGTTCATCCGCCATGTGCTCGCGATGCAGATAGGGCGTGCCGACCTCGACGAGTTCGGCGCCGAGTTCGCGGGACAGAAAACGCGCCAGCGGAATTTCAAGCTGGGAGTCCGGGAACAGAAACACCCGCTTGCCGGCGATCATGTTCAGGGAATGGTCGATCGCGCGCGCCGCGCGGGCGCGACCGGGCGCGGTGACCGCGTCGAAATGATCGCGGGAAACGCCAAAAGCGTCGGCGGCGGCGCGCAGCCAGAGGGTCGTGCCTTCGGCGCCCAGGGGAAACGGCGCCGCGATGCGCGTGGCGCCGCGCGCCTCGAGCGCGCGAGCGGTGTCGCCGAGGAAAGGTTGCGCGAGCAGATAGGACGTGTTGGGGCCAACGGCGGGGAAATCCGTTGCGCGACGCATGGGGAGGAATCGGCGCGGCGCGACGCCCAACTCGTCGAAAAGACGCGCAAACTGGTCCTCGACGACATCCGCGAGGGCGCCGACTACCAGCAGGGAGCGCGGCGCGTCGGCGGCCTCGCCGGGCAGGGTCGGAACGAGCGAGGCGAGACAAGCGTCCTCGCCCTGCGTGAATGTCGTTTCGATGCCGCTCCCGGAATAGCTGAGCACGCGCACGCGCGGAGAATGCACCCGCGATTGCCGCTGGGCGGCGCGCTTCAGATCGATCTTGATGACTTCCGAGGGGCACGACCCCACCAGAAACAGCAGCTTGATTTCCGGTCGACGCTCCAGCAGGCGCGCGACGACCCGGTCAAGCTCGTCATCGATGTCCGCGATGCCCGCGAGATCGCGTTCATCGAGAATGGCCGTGGCGAAGCGCGGCTCCGCGAAAATCATGACGCCCGCCGCCGACTGGATCAGATGCGCGCAGGTGCGCGACCCGACCACAAGGAAAAAGGCGTCCTGAATTTTGCGATGCAGCCAGACAATGCCCGTCAGGCCGCAAAAAACCTCGTGCTGTCCCCGTTCGCGAAGGACGGGCGACGAGACGCAGCCCTCAACGGGCGAGGCGGAACGAGTGGCCACGGGCGCGGGCGCGTTCATGGCGCGACCTCCAGCCCGACCGGCGTCCGACCCCGATTGTCGGCGGACGATTGAAGGCGCGCGGCGCGCAATTTCAGCACGAACTGCGCCGCGTTGACGACATAGGCGGCGTAGGCGGCCAGCGCGAGCCACATCAGGCCGCGCGCCTCGAGCCACCCTAGCGCGAGCGCCGCCAGGTAGGCGGTGTGGAGCGCCAGCACCAGCATGCTGAACACGTCCTCCCAGAAGAAAACGGGCGCGAACAGGTAGCGATCGAAAACAACCTTCTCCCAGATCGCGCCGGTGATCATGATGGCGTAGAGCGTCAGGGTCTTGATCACGACGGAGATGATCGCGACGCCCTGCCCCTCGCCGGAATAAAGCGCGCGCAGGACCAATCCGAGGCTGACGAGGAAAACCAGAAACTGGATGGGGGCCAGCACGCCCTGCACGAGCGTCCACGGCGATTTATCGCGGCAGCGGCGTTGCTCGGCCGTGTAGAGCGGCCTTGTCACAGAACTCGCTGGCCGCCCTTGTGTCATGCCACCGCTTCCCCACCGGCGCCCTGATCACCCCCGAGGTCGCGGGGGTGGATCGGCATGGGTTAGTCTAGGACTCATCGGAAAGAACTGTCAACTAAGATTGACGTAATTTTTGTATTACATCATAGTGCGCCTAAATCGTCGGGAGGGAACGACGCGAGGCCCGACAAAGGAAGCCGTCAGAACGCGCATAATACTATATTTTGCAGACCTTTTCGTTTTCGACAGGTTTTGGATCGGAGGCGCACATGCAAGAACTCGATCTGTATCCGGAATTGACGGAACGCCTCGCGCGTCAGGGCGAAACGCCCGATAGCCGGGAAGTGTCAGCCAAAGTGGTCACTTCACGTTCGTGGAAAAAGACGCTTGCCGGGGTCATCCAGGCCGAAATCCTGCCGCGCCTGCTTTTGGCGCACGCCACTGACAAGCCCGAGCCGGCTCGGTCCGCCGCTCAAACAGTGGCGACACCCGACGAATTTGTCCGCCTGCTGCTCTGTCGGGACTCCAACAAGGGGCTTGCCCACATGGAGGCGCTGCGCGGCGACGGCCTCGCGCTGGACGCGATTTTTCTGGAACACCTCGCGCCGGCGGCGCGTCGCCTCGGCGAGCTTTGGGAAAGCGACCATTGCGATTTCGTCGAAGTTTCCGTCGGGCTTCGCCGGTTGCAGTTCATCCTGCAAATGCTGGCGCCGACGCATCTCGACCTCGACATGAACCCGGGCCCGGCGCGCCGCATCTTGCTCTTGCCGACGCCGGGCGAATCCCATGCCTTCGGGGTTTCCATGGTCGCGCGGTTTTTCACGACCGACGGCTGGCGCGTCGAGCAGTCGACCGAACGGGACTATCTCGACGCTTTGGCGGACGACTGGTTCGATGTCGTGGGCTTTTCCCTGAGTTGCGACCGCCTCGCCGAGAACCTCGGGACAGCCGTCGGTGAAGCGCGCGCCGCGTCGCGAAACCCTTCGATCCCCGTTCTCGTCGGCGGCGCGATCTTCTCGGCCCAGCCCGAGCTGGCCCAATTCGTCGGGGCCGACGCCGTCGCGCGGGATGCGCCGCACGCCGTGATTTTGGCTCGAAGCTTGCTAAATCGACAATTCGCCGTGTAAAGACTGCGGTACATATCAGACGCCTAACTTCCCGCTTATCCGGAGACGGTTTTGGTCGAAGCTCTCAGGCCATCAGCGCCTTTGACCCGCTTCAACGCACCTGTTGAAAGCCTCGGATCGATCGATCCCGAGACCGCGGCCGCATTGATTGTTTCCTCCTCGGATGTCGCGCTTGTCATGGACAAGGACGGCGTGATCCGCGATGTCGCGTTTGGCAACGAGGAACTCGCGCGCGAGGCCTATCGCAACTGGATTGGCCGCCGATGGACGGATACGGTCACCGTCGAAAGCAAGCCGAAAATCGAGGAAATGATCCGCGAATCGCAAAACCTCCAGGTTTCGCGATGGCGTCAGGTCAATCATCCCGCGACGCAGGGCCCCGACGTTCCCATCCGCTACAGCGCGATCCGATATAACAAGGATCGCCGCATCGTGGCCGTCGGTCGCGACCTCAGGGCCATGGCCACGCTGCAACAGCGCCTCGCCGAGGCCCAACAGGCGATGGAGCGCGAATACACGCGCATCCGCGATTCGGAGAAGCGTTACCGGTTGCTCTTCCAGCTCGCCGCCGAGGCGGTCGTCATCGTCGACGCGGGCAACCAGCGCATCATCGAAGCGAATCCCGCCGCGGCCGCCCTGCTCGGCAAGGACGCGCGGAAGCTCGTCGGCGCGGGCTTCTCCGACCTGTTCGACGGGGCGAGTCGCCAGGCGGCCCAATCGTTCATGGCGGCGCTGCGTGTCGCGCCGCGAGTCGACAATGTTCACGTCAAAATGGCCGAGGACAAGGAATCCCTTCTATTGTCGGGTTCCCTGTTCCGGCAGGAAAACGAGTCTCACCTGCTGATTTTGCTGTCGGCGCTGAACGGACCCGGCGCGGTCGCGCCATCCGAACAGGGCGATCTGCTGCGCATCGTCGAAAAGATGCCGGACGCCTTCGTCGTAACCGACCCGGAACGGCGCGTGCTGACCGCCAATTCGGCCTTCATCGATCTGGCGCAGGCGGCGAACGAGGAACAGGTTCGCGGCCAGTCCATTGAACGGTGGCTTGGCCGCCCGGGCGTCGACATCGACGTGCTTTTCGCGAACCTGCGCAACCATGGCTTCGTCCGGCATTTTTCGACGATTCTGCGGGGCGAGTATGGCGCCGCGGAGGACGTGGAGATCACCGCCGTCAGCGTGGCCGATGGCGATCGGCCCTGTATTGGCTTCACGATCCGCAGCAGCGGTTGGCGCGTCGGCAAGGACCGTCTCGGCGGCCGGGAATTGCCCCGCACGGTGGAGCAATTCACCGATCTCGTCGGACGCGTGCCGCTCAAGAACCTGGTGCGCGAAACAACCGATCTCATCGAGCGGCTTTGTATCGAAGCCGCCCTGGAATTGACCCGCGACAACCGGGCTTCCGCGGCCGACATGCTGGGCCTGAGCCGGCAGGGCCTCTACGCCAAGCTGCGCCGCTATGGCCTCGGCGATCTTGACGGGGATGACGGCGCGCCGAACTGACCGTCGCGTTAGCCTTACACATCCCCCGCGCGATGAATGTAAGTTTTACTTGACACTTGGATTGTCAAGTTTACCTTTCATTCCATGCAGCCAGGGCACCCCCGTTTCAAGATGTCTTTTGAGCCGACGCGCCCGGATACGGCGCCCCGTCGGCGGGCCGGTCGCGTCGGAGGCCTTCGAGCATGAGCGCGACGCCCCTCGGCTGGCTTGGCGTCGTTCGCCTGGGACTCGTCCAGACCGCGCTTGGCTCGATTGTCGTGTTGATGACGTCGACCATCAACCGCGTGATGATCATCGAACTCGCCCTGCCCGCCTTCGTTCCCGGCCTGCTGGTCGCCTCGCATTACGGCGTGCAAATCCTTCGGCCCGCGTGGGGATACGGCTCGGATGTCGGCGGTCGCCGCACGCCGTGGATCATCGGCGGCATGGGTTTGCTGGCGTTGGGCGGCGTCGGCGCGGCGGTCGCGACGGCGCTGGCGG
The DNA here is from genome assembly GCA_903861645.1 of uncultured Hyphomicrobiales bacterium. GTDB lineage: Bacteria > Pseudomonadota > Alphaproteobacteria > Rhizobiales > Beijerinckiaceae > Terripilifer. Next base: position 56,956 of record CAIOVE010000020.1, on the reverse strand, counting down.
CGACACATCTCGTATTGGGCATGAGCCTCGCGCTCTTTTCATTCCTCGCCATTGGCGTGGGCGTTGGCGCGGCCGGCACGTCGGTGCTGACCATGCTCGCGACCTGCGTGGCGCCCGCCCGACGCGCGGCGGCGGCGACGACGGTCTGGGTCATGATGATCCTCGGTTTCGCGGTGACGGCGCCGCTCGCGGGGCATTTTCTCGACCCCTATTCGCACGCGCGGCTGATCGAGGTCACGGCGGCTGTCGCGACGCTCGCGTTCACCGTCGCCACGCTCGCCGTGCTGGGCGTTGAGAAGAACAATAGGGACGGGCGCGCGTCCGCGGCCGAACGACCTGCGGCGCGTCAGCCGTTTCGCGAGGCGATCCGCAACGTCTGGGCCGAACCCGCGGCGCGACGCTTCACGATCTTCATCTTCGTGTCCATGCTCGCCTACAGCGCGCAGGAATTGATTATCGAGCCCTTCGCCGGCCTTGTGTTCGGCATGACCCCCGGCGAGACGACCAAGCTCGCGGGCATGCAGCACGGCGGCGTGCTGACGGGCATGCTGGCCGTCGCCTTCATGGCCTCGTTCATCGGGGGCCCGATATTCGGTTCGCTGAAATTGTGGACGGTTGGCGGTTGCGTCGCTTCAGCGGTCTCGCTCGTCGCGATCGCGGCGAGCGGCTACGCGGGCCCGGGTTTTTCGCTGCGGGCGGCGATCTTCGCCCTTGGCTTTTCGAATGGCGCCTTCGCGGTTTCGGCCATCGGCTCGATGATGGGCCTCGCGGCGAGCGGCGCGAGCGCGCGCGAAGGCACGCGCATGGGCCTGTGGGGCGCGGCGCAGGCCGTGGCCTTCGGATTGGGCGGACTCGTGGGAACCGTATCGGTCGATATCGCCCGTCACGCGATGGGCGAGACGCGACTGGCCTTCGCGCTGGTGTTTCTTTGCGAGGCCGCGCTGTTCATTTCATCCGCCGCGCTGGCGCTCAATATCGGCGCGCGCGATCCGACAAAACAACGCGCGACTTCAACGCGCGTGGACAATCCACTGACCGCGGGAACCTGACAGGGAGGCTCGACGCCCATGACGACAGCGGAAACCTTTGACGTGATCGTTGTCGGCGGTGGTCCGGCGGGCGCGACGGCGGCGAACGATCTCGCGCGACGCGGCCGCAAGGTGATGCTGCTCGACAAGGCCGGCCGCATCAAGCCGTGCGGCGGCGCCATACCGCCGCGCCTGATGCGCGATTTCGACATTCCCGATCATCTGCTCAAGGCGCGCGTGAGTTCGGCGCGCATGATTTCGCCCGCCGCCAAGGAAGTCGACATGCCCATCAAGGGCGGGTTCGTCGGCATGGTCGACCGCGAGGACTACGATGAATGGCTGCGCGCGCGCGCCGCCGCATCGGGCGCCGAGCGCCGTTCCGGACTCTACGTGAAAATCACCCGCGGGGCGGATGGCGTCGCGACCGTCCACTATCAAAGCAAGGACGGCTCGGGCGCGATGGAATCCGCGCGCGCGCGTCTTGTCATTGGCGCCGACGGCGCGCTGTCCGCGGTTGGCCGGCAGGAGGTGCCCGACGCCGACAAGACGAAGTTCGTCTTCGCCTATCATGAAATCGTGCGCGCGCCCGAGGATGGCGGCGAGGCGGCCAAGCGCTGCGAAATTTATTACCGCGGCAACCTCTCGCCCGACTTCTACGCGTGGATTTTTCCGCATGGCGATACGATGAGCATCGGCACGGGCAGCGCGCACAAGGGCTTTTCGCTGAAGGGTTCCGTGCAGGATCTGCGCGGCCTGACCGGATTTGAAAAGGTTGAAACGTTGCGCCGCGAGGGCGCGCCGATTCCGCTCAAGCCGTTGAAGCGCTGGGACAATGGAAAGGATGTCATCCTCGCCGGCGACGCGGCTGGCGTCGTCGCGCCGGCGTCGGGCGAGGGCATATATTACGCGATGCTGGGCGGCCGCCTTTCCGCCGACGCGGCGGAGGATTTCCTCAAGACCGGCGACGCCCGCGCGCTGGCGAGCGCGCGCAAGCGTTTCATGAAGGCGCATGGCCGCGTGTTCTGGATTCTCGGGATGATGCAGTACTTCTGGTACAAGAACGACAAGCGCCGCGAGCGCTTCGTCAGCATCTGCCGCGACCCCGACGTGCAACGGCTGACGTGGGAAGCCTACATGAACAAGGAGCTCGTGCGCGCCGATCCGATGGCGCACGTGCGAATTTTCTTCAAGGATCTCGCGCACCTGTTTCGCCTGGTCTCGCCATGAGCGACTGGACGCAGGCGCGCCCCGAGGTCATCGCCATCGGCGTCGTTCTGGCGCTGGGCGTCGCCATCATCGGCGGCCTGCTGACCGAATCCGGTCCATGGCACGACTCGCTGCGCATGCCAGCGTGGCGCCCGCCGACATGGATGTTTGGCCCCGCGTGGACCGTGATTTTCGCCTTCATCGCGGCCAGCGGCATCGTCGCGTGGCTGCGCGCGAACGACGACGCGACGCGCGCCTGGCTCGTCGCGCTGCTCGCCATCAATGGCGCGCTGAACATCGCCTGGAGCGGCATTTTCTTCAGGCTGCGCAGACCCGACTGGGCTTTCGTCGAACTGCTTTTGCTATGGCTGTCGATCCTCGCATTGGTAGTTCTGACCGCGCGCGTTTCAACAACCGCGGGCTGGCTGATGTCGCCCTATCTGGCGTGGGTGACGTTCGCCGGCGCGCTGAATTTACGCATCGTCCAACTCAACGGGCCGTTCAAGGCGCGCGCGTGAGCGCAAGCCGCGAAGGGAAAACGGCATGGTCGCGACAATGACGGACGGGAGACTGATCGACTGGATCATCGGCCTTGTGGGGCTGGAGGCGCTGCTCGTGCTGGGCTGGCGGTTGGCGTCCGGTCGCGGCCCCTCGCCCGTCGCCTTCATCGGCAATCTTGTCGCCGGCGCGTTTCTGCTGCTGGCCGTGCGCGGCGCGCTGACGGGCGCGTCGCCCGCCATCATCGCGCTGTGTCTGGGCGCGTCATGCGTCGCGCATGTCGTCGATCTCGCGGGTCGCTGGAGCGAGGGAAGCCCCTCGGCCATCGCCTCCGCCGCCGCCATCAACACAACGCTTTCCCTGCGCGTAAAGCCGTCCCGTATCCGTCCCGCGCCACCGGCGCAAAACGATGAGGCCTCCCATGGCTGAGAGTTCGACACCCCTGCTCGACATGATCTCGTTGCCGGCGGACCTGCGTCGCTTGCCGCGCGCGAGCCTGGTTCAGGTCGCGGATGAATTGCGACGCGAAACCATCAGCGCCGTGTCAACGACCGGCGGGCACCTTGGCGCGGGACTTGGCGTCGTCGAACTCACCGTCGCGCTGCACTATATTTTCAACACGCCGGAAGACCGGCTCATCTGGGACGTCGGCCATCAGGCCTACCCGCACAAGATCCTGACGGGACGGCGAGATCGTATCCGCACGCTGCGTCAGGGCGGCGGACTTTCCGGCTTCACCAAGCGAACCGAAAGCGAGTTCGACCCCTTCGGCGCGGCGCATTCATCGACATCGATTTCAGCCGGACTTGGCATGGCGGTCGCGCGCGACCTCGACGGACGCGCGAACAATGTCGTCGCCGTGATCGGCGACGGCTCCATGTCGGCGGGCATGGCCTATGAAGCCATGAACAACGCTGGCGCGATGGACTCGCGGCTGATCGTTATCCTCAACGACAACGACATGTCGATCGCGCCGCCCGTGGGCGCGCTGTCGTCCTATCTGTCGCGCTTGTTGTCGGGCGAGACCTATCGCAGCCTGCGCGAGGGCGGCAAGCATCTCGCGCGCAAGATGCCGAAATTCATTTTCGAGCACGCGCGGCGCGCCGAAGAATTGACGCGCGGGTTTTTCACCGGCGGCACGCTGTTTGAACAGCTTGGCTTTTATTATGTCGGCCCCATCGACGGGCATAATTTCGAGCATCTTCTGCCGGTGCTCAAGAATGTTCGCGACGCGCAACAAGGGCCCATCCTCGTGCATGTCGTGACGCAGAAGGGCAAGGGTTACGCTCCGGCCGAGGCGGCCGCGGACAAGCTGCATGGCGTCAACGCCTTCGACGTGATCAGTGGCGCGCAACAGAAGCCCAAGGCCAACGCGCCCTCCTACACGCGCGTGTTTGGCGAAAGCCTCGCGACGCTCGCCGAGGATGACGACCGTATTGTCGGCGTCACCGCCGCCATGCCCGCCGGCACGGGCATGGACATTTTCGGCAAGGCGTTTCCCGGTCGCATCTTCGATGTCGGCATCGCCGAGCAGCACGCCGTCACCTTCGCGGCGGGTCTGGCGACGGAAGGCTACAAGCCTTTCTGCGCCATCTATTCGACCTTCCTCCAGCGCGCCTACGACCAGATCGTGCATGATGTCGCGATTCAGAACCTGCCGGTGCGGTTCGCGATCGATCGCGCGGGCCTCGTCGGCGCCGACGGCTCCACGCACGCCGGCTCGTTCGACATCGCCTATCTCGGGTGCCTGCCGAACATGGTGGTGATGGCGGCGGCCGACGAGGCCGAGCTTGTGCACATGGTCGCGACCGCGGCCGCCCACGACGAAGGACCGATCGCCTTTCGATATCCGCGCGGCGACGGCAGCGGCGTGGAAATGCCCGCGAAGGGCGTTCCGCTCGAGATCGGCAAGGGACGCGTCGTGCGCGAGGGATCGCACGTGGCGTTGCTGTCGCTGGGCACGCGGCTCGCCGAATGTCTCGCGGCGGCGGAGGAGCTTTCCGCGCGCGGCATATCGGTCACGGTGGCCGACGCGCGTTTCGCCAAACCTCTCGATACCGCGCTGATCGACCGTCTCGCGCGGGATCACGAGGCGCTCATCACCATCGAGGAGGGCTCGACCGGCGGCTTCGGTTGCTTCGTCCTGCAATATCTCGCCGAGGTGGGGGCGCTCGACGAAGGTCTGCGAGTGCGCACGATGACATTGCCCGACGTGTTCCTCGACCAGGACAAGCCCGAACGCCTTTACACGCGCGCGGGCCTCGACGCGAAAGGCATTGTCGCCAAGGTCATGGAGGCGCTGCCAAGCGCCGCCGCCGGGCAACGCGCGGCCGGCTGATCGCCGATACGCGATCAGCCGACGATCGGGAAGGTCACCGCGATCGCCCATGCGAGAGCCGCCGCCGCGCCCAGCGCCGCCGCGCGCGGATCGTTGACGCGCCGGTATATCCAGCGGTTGACGAGGCCATAGACGACAAACAAGACAAGTATGACCGGCACGATGATGATCAGAAAAAACAGCTTCGTGGGGTTCAACGCAACCGCGCCGAGAAGCGACGCGAGAAAGCACGCCTTTGAAAAGGCGTAGCCGCCGCGCGCGGCGCCCGCGCCCCGCGTGAGCCATTCATCGGTCAGGAAATAAAGGCTCGTGCCAACGAACATCGCGGGAATGATGAGCCAGCGCATCGCCATTGGCATGAACGAGGTTACGAACAGGTCGATTGGCGCGCCCATGACGACGATATAATAGGTCGCCACCGGCGCCGCGATCACGATGACGCGCGTCCACGAGGGGCGCGGGATCGCGGGCATCGCGCGGGCGCGCGTCAACCAAAGCCCGACGGCGGTCAGAACGCCATAAACGATGAAATGAATGACGAGATAGTCGCCGAGCAAAACGGGCAGGAAATCGGTCGGCGCCTTCCAGAGCAACAGCGGCGTCAGGATCGCCGGCGCGATCGCGACAGGCGCCATGCGTCGCCAGCCGAGCCCCGCGCCCAACGGCGTGGGTGACAACACGGGCAGAAGTCTCGCCAGCGACGACGCCATGGCGACCAAACCCGCGAACAACAGGGCGAGCCACTTGCCGCGCCGGTCGATGACGCCCGCATCCGTCCGACCGAACGCCGCGTTCAACCAGTCGCGCGCCTCGGTCAATGCATCGAGACTGTAGATCACCCCGATATGCTCGGCGCCGGCGGCGAGAACAAAACGCCGCGCGGTTCCCGCGGCCAGGTCGCCGTAGGTGACGCGTTCGCGCGCCAGGCCGTTCGCCGCCATTCCGGCTATGCGATAGCCCGCGTCGGTGAGCATGGCCGGCTCCCAGGCGCCATCGACGACCAGCAGATTGCGCGGCTCCGTCGCGGTGACGCCACCGCCAAACACCGATAAAGCCACGACCGCGGCGATATCGTTTCGGCCCATCGCGTATTGCACGACGAGATCGGCCGCCATCGAATGCCCGACGAGGGCGATGGGTCGGCCAGGCGCGCCCAAACCGCGCGCGTATATAGCGACCCTGTCGATCTCGGCGAGCAGCGCGCGGGTGCTTTCGGCCATGTCCTTGATCCCGCCCGAAAGAGGCGTGGCGTTGCGGCCATGACCCGCGAAATCAAAGGTCACCGCGGTATATCCGGCGCTCGCCAGCGTCATCGCCATGGGCTGCATCAATTGCTGGGAACCCGCGAAACCGTGAGCCACGACGACAACAGGACCATCGGCGGTGGAAAGAGGTCGAAAAACGCTGACGGGGATATCGCCGAGCCGCGACAATTCGACCCGGACGTTGGCCTCCGGCGCCAACAGGCGGACGAGAGCGAGGCCAATCGCGGCAGCCGTCGCGATAAGACATAAATTATTGATTTTTAACATTTTTCAATACCGCCTTCCAGGCGCGCGAGGGGGCGGCGACAGGAATTCCTGGCAATGCGGAACACCGCCCGCCGGGATGGCGAAAGCAGTAAATGACAACCAAGGATTACAACTGACGAAATCGTCAATCAAGCTTTACTCTTTCCGGTTTCTGGGTTTCAATCGGTCGTCCTAGATCGTCTCCGTCCAGCCTGGCTGGCGCAAGCGGCGATTTCAGGGAGGGACGCGGGGAGCAATCATGGAAAACGACAGCGATCCTGGCGCCCAGACGGCTTCATCCTCGCATTTGGATGGCGGCATGTCCGCGTATCATGGCGGTCCAATGCCGGAGGTGCTGCGCCGACCGGATATCCGCAAGCGCCAGGCGCGGCTCGCCAACGTGATCGCCGAGGCGATCATTCCCCGCCTGCTCTTGATTCATCAAAACGCCCGTGTCGCGATCGATGATGCCCGGACTTTCACGCCCGATGAAATCGCGGAATTCGGCAAGCTGACCATGGCCGCCGACAACGCCGCCGCCCTCGCCTATTTCGACCGGATGCGCGCGCGGGGACACTCGCTGGACACGCTTTTCGTCAACCTGCTGGCGCCCACCGCCCGGCATCTGGGCGAACTGTGGGATCGCGACCTCTGCGACTTCATCGATGTCGCGATCGGCGTCGCCCGCTTGCAGGAATTGCTCACCATTTTCGGCGCGGCCGAGGACGTTCCGCTGATCGATCTTAGGCATCGCGCCTATCTGGTCTCCACGCCGGGCGAGAAGCATCTGTTTGGCGTGGACATGGTCGCCAAGCTGATGCGGGGCGCTGGCTGGGACGTCACCATCGGCAAGGGGCTGAGTCCCACGGAAAACGCCCGCGAGGTCGCGCGCGACTGGTATGGCGTGTTCGGCATGACATTGAGCGGCGACGCAGGACTTCAGGAAGTTGGACGCACCATTGACGCGGTTCGCCGGTCCTCGCTGAATCGCCGCATCGGTGTCATGGTCGGTGGGCCAGCGTTTACCGGCCATCCCGATCTCGCGATTCAGGTGGGCGCCGACGCCGTCGCCGATGACGCTCCAGCCGCCGTCATACTCGCCGCGAAGCTTCTGCTCGTGAAGGCCATTTGCGAGGATTGAAACGCGCGGATCAACCCGGCGCGGAAACGCGATGATCGCGGCGCGCGCCACCCGCCGTTTCAAGGTCGGCGTCTTTCCAACCGTCGACCCAACGCTCGAAATCACCGAATGTCGCGACCGCGCCGCGCACCGCCGCTGCTTCTAGTCCCTCGTCGCCGCCGAAGCGGTCGAGATGGCCCAGAAACTCGCGCCACATCACGCCATTGCGCGCGCCATATCCCATGAAAAAGCGCCGGCCAGAGTCGCCATCGCCGCCAAAAAGAGGCGCAAGCGCGCGGGCGAGTTGCGCGCCGCCCATGGTCGATCCCTCGACCACGTAAAGCGCCCCCATGAACCCGGCCGCGTCGGCGGGACAGTGAAGATAACGGCAGACGGGCAAGGCCTCGATCGCGGCGGGATTCATTCCCAGCGCAAGCAAGTCCGCCCCGAGCGTGCCGGCGCGCGCGCGATCCGATGGATCGAAATGCAGCCCGGCGGGCGGATCGGCCAGAACGACTTCGAAGGCCCGATGAAACCCCCACAGACGCCCGAGCAACTTTGAATAGTCCGTTCGCGAGATGGTTCCCGCGGCAACCGCCGCCAGTCCGGAGTGACGGTGCAGTCGCCCATGCACATCGGCTGTCGCGAGCCTCAAACGCTCGCGCAAACTGGTCCCCACGATCAAATCAGACTCCCGGCGCGTGGCGCGCGACGATGTTTCGTCTCACGCTTCATCAACGCCATTTTGGCCCGGCGTCTCCTCGGCGCCAAATGAAAGTTGCTCCAGAACCTCGGCCGTGCGCGCCACGGACGCCCGGACGCTTTCCAGCATTCCGGGCATGCCGGCCGTATCGGCGCCATCCGTGATCTCAAGCGCGGCCAGTTGCGCGTTCTCGATGATCGTCGACATGAGATTCTGCGCCATCAGATCGCCGCGCGAATTCAACTGGCCCATGGGCTTGCGATGGCTTTGCAAAATGCCCTCCTGAAAACGTCGGCGCGCGGCCTCGGCGGCCTTGCGCTCGGTCAGATCGGTGAACAGCAACACAAACCCAAGCACGCGCTCAGGCGACGACATGACCGGATCGGCGCGGACGAGCAACGGCTTGCGCTCGCCGCGGTTGGTGGCGAGTTCAACCTCGCCGCGCCATGGCTGCCGCGAACGACGCAAGGCCTGAAGCTTGCGGTCGACATCTTTCGGGTCCGCGAAATAGGGCGGCAATTCGTCGAGGCTGCGGATCGGTCGGTTACCCGTGCCGAGCAAAGCCTCGAACGAGGCGTTCGCCTCGAGAATGCGCCCATCGGCGCTGGCGACCACCACCTGCTGGTCCGCCGACTTTATTTGCCGCAGCACCTGCTCAAGCTGATCCTGCGTTATCAGAATGCGGACCGAGCGGAATTGCAGAATGACATCGGTCACGCTGGCGCCGATCAGGCGGGCGGTGGTCATGTCGGCCGACGTCCATGGATCGGACGTTCCCTCGACGACCTGATGCCATTGCGCGAACGAGCGGCGAGGAGAAAGGTCCGCGGGATCGTCGCCAACGGCAATCTTCTGGAAAGGGTTGCCGCCCCATGTCACCGTCCGCACGCGCTCGTTGCGGAACCAGATCAACATTTCGCTGGATTCGCTGGAAACGCGCGTGGCGGCGACGCCGCTCGCCACCCATGTCAGCGGCGCGAAAGCGGGTTCCTGCGCGCTCAGGTTCGACGTGAAATAGCATCCCGACGCGATGCGCGGTTCAAGCCACCTGCCAATGTCGCGAATTTGCTCCGTGCCGGGCACCTCGCCCGTCGTCATGACCTGCCCCTCGAACAGCAGCGCGGCGCCCGTGGCGTTGAGGGGAAGCAACAACGAACGCGCGCTATCGAAGAGCGCGTTGCGCCAGTCGCCCTCGCGCGAAATGCTTTCGACCATGCGCTGTTCGAGACGGCGCACCGAAAGCTCGCCCTGCCCCTGCGTGAAACTCTCCAGCGCCGTGATGCGCGTGCCGATGACCTCGGCCAGCAATTCGCAGATCGAGCGCATCTCGAAATTGAGAAAGCGCGTCGAATAGTGATGGCAGGAAATCAGGCCCCACAGCTTGCCGCCCACCATGAGCGAGATCACAAGCGTCGCGCCGACGCCCATGTTCTGCAAATACTGAACGTGAATGGGCGACACGCTGCGCAAAAAGCACAGGGACATGTCGAGATCCTCGCCGGTTATTGGCGAATGACGCGGCACGAGCGGCACGGGCGTGTAATTGATGTCGACGAGCAGGCGCACGCGGTTTTGTTCGTAGAGGCGTCGCGCGATTTGCGGAATGTCGGACGCTGGATAGCGATTGCCCAGAAAAGCCTCCAGCTCGGGTTTTTTTGTTTCCGAAAATACCTCGCCGTGCCCCGCCTCGTCGAAGCGGTAGACCATGACGCGATCGTAACCGGTGAAATCCTGGAATATGCTCGCTGTCTCGTCGCACAGCGACTGCAAGGTCGAGGCGTCGAGAAAAGCCTGCAAGGCTTGCTCGATCCGCTCCGAGAAATCCTGCCGCGAGCCGGCCCGCTCAATCTCGACGACGAATCCCCCGCCGGGCGGATGATGCAGCAGGGCGTTCAAGGGCTGACGCGGATCGCCAAGGTGGCACCGAACGGCGACGGGTATGGCGTCCAGTCGATCGCCGATGTGCTGGCGGACGTGCTCCCAAAGATCGCCCCCCAGATCGCCCAGGGCAACGCCGAGGATGTTCTTCCCCAGACCGATGAATGCGCTGGCGTTGGCGCTCGCCTGAACGATGACGCCATCGGTTTCCCGCACGAGCAACAGCGCGCCATGGGGTTGGATGGAGGCGGCAAGGTGTATCTGCTCGCGCTCGCAGTTGGTCAGGTTCGCTGTTCCGAAGGCGGGGGAATTGCCCTGGCCTAGGCCCAAATCAAACGCTCCTCCGATGGGTTATGGCGACGCGATCGTTCAATTGCCGTCGAGTTCGTACTTTCTCAGCTTGGCATGGAGGCTTTGTCGACTCAAACCAAGACGCTTGGCCGCGGCCGTGCGATTGCCGCGGCAAAGTTCCAGCATGGCCATAACGGCCTTCCGTTCAATCGCCTCGGTCGAGGTTCGCACGAGATGTTCGAGCGAAAAATCATCCGGATAGGCCTCCGGCGTCGGCGACAGGAGGGCGCCGCCCGCGCCGCGGGCCTCGGCAAATCGCATGGTGACGTCTCGCAGCAACAGGCCGACATATTCCGGGTCGCCCGCCCTGTCGCCAACGGCTGAAACCTCGACGAGGGTGTTGGAGCCCAGTTCGCCGTAAAGCGTCGTCATCATGGCGCGCACGCCGCCATGCCGCTGCACAATCCCCAATATGGTCAGGATATCGGCGCCGGGATGCGCGAGCCAGCGCCTGATGTTCTCGCCAATGACCGCGCCGGCGGCGCCGATTTGCGTCATGTCGAGAAACGTGTGGTTCGTATGTCGGACGATCCCTTCGCGATCGACGATGGCGAAGCCATCGAGCATGCGCTGGATGACATCCTCAACCGAGGGCGAGCCCGGCGCGTCGGCTGTCGCCAGGGACGCCCCCATGGGCGTCATCTGGAACAGATAGAAGGCGCCCGCGTTGGTATTCATCAGCGAGGCGCGCAGGCTCCACTGACTGTTGGTCCCGGAGAGGCGCAGGGCGATGCCAGGCGCGCGACCCTGTTCGCGCACCTTGACCAACATGGCCTCGAAGGACTTCCGGTCGCGCGGCGGCATGTCCGGGTAGAATTCCGGACCGGGCAATAGGCCCAGGTTTTTCGTCGCCGCCACATTGGCCTCGACGATCCGCAAGTTGGTGACGCGCACGACAACCGCGACTTCCGTCGAGGCGTCGAACAGCATTTTGTAACGGGTCTCGATTTCCCGATACTTCCAATAGTCCCGCTCGCGCTCTTGCTGGGCAAGTTGCAGCCGCGACTGCAAATCGGAGATCGCCTGAATGTTCTTGCCGATGGCGATGAAACCCGCCTCCGGACCAAGGCTGACCGTCGTGTATTCAAGCGGCAACTCGCGCCCGCTGGGCAGTCGCTGGCGGACCTGAAAACAGGAGGAGGCCCCGCCCTGCCGCATATCCTCGATCATTTTCAGAATTTGCGGACTGACGGACGGGCCTATCGTTTCGCCCCAGACCCTGCCCCGCCACGAATCGATGCCTTCCTCGGCCAGGGCGTCGGACGGCACGGCGGAACGGATCACGCCGTTCGCGTCAAGCGTCAGCGTGATGTCTGGCTTCGCGAAGGAATCGTCGATCATCTGACTTCCAGAGGGGATGCAATCCCGCAAGACACACGTGGTGCCGACACGGGCGCCTGTCAACAACATTTTACAAGAAACCACCGGAATATCGGCGCCACGGCGTCCATGCGCCGGCTCCGGCGTCGGGCGCGCGGGATATGCCTGAATATTCGCCCGATCTCAGAGCGTCCTGATCGCGAAGGCCGCCGCCATCATGCCCAGCACATAGAGCGGCACGCCGAAACCGCTATACCAGAGCGCCTGCTCAACCGGCGCCTTCAGAAACCGCTTCATCATCGCGAATTGGCCGAGCAGCAGCAATCCCACGACGCCGGCCTGAACGGGACGTCCCCACCCGATCAGCAGCGCGATCACCACGACCTGAGGCGCGGCCATGACGCCACACGCGACCTTCGCCGCGCCATCCGGGCCGAGCAGGACCGGCAGGGAGTCGACGCCCATCTGGCTGTCGCCGCGGATCGACTTGAAATCGTTCAGGGTCATGATGCCATGGGCGCCAAGGCTGTACAGCAACGCCAGCACGATGGAACTGGCCGCGGGCAAGGCGCCGCCCAGCATGACCGCGCCGCCGGTAATCCAGGCAAGCCCTTCATAGGAAAAGCCGCAGGCCGCGTTGCCCCACCAGCCGTTGCGTTTCAGCCGTGGCGGCGGCGCGCTGTAGGCCCACGCCAACGCCACGCCCACGAGCGCGGCGATCAGCACCCAGCGGCCCAGCGCGGCGGCCACGAGCAACGAAAGGATCGTCCACGCAACGGCGATGTAATAGCCCCATTTGCCGGGTATTCGGCCCGAGGGTATTGGCCGATCGGGCTCGTTGATGGCGTCCACGTCGCGATCGTACCAGTCGTTGACCGCCTGACTCATCGCGCATACGAGCGGTCCAGCCAACAGCACGCCTACAAGCGCGGTCGGCCATCGTTCGCCGATGGAAACGCCCGACGCGACAACGCCGCAGGCGAACGCCCACATGGGCGGGAACCACGTGATCGGCTTGAGCAATTCGAGAACCGCCGAGGCGGCCGGATATGACCGAGCCCGCGTCAACATGAACACCCCCGGAAATGGCGCGGACGCCAATGGATACAATAAAATGGCGAAAAGGCCGGGTCTGGCGGCGCGGCGTTCATCGTCGATCCCCCATGCGTGGCGCTTCATCCGGACGACGCGCGAGACCGTAGGGCTCAACAAGCTTCCAGACATGATCCGGCACCATGGCGCGCGCCTTCCGAGGCGCCTCGCGACGCAAATGCAGGATGGTTTCAACAGCCTTCATTTCGACGCGGGCGCGCGCGAATTCGAGACCCCGCGGTCCAACGCGCGGCATCAGCCATCCCACGATGGGGCGCAACCAGTCGGGCATCCGCCGTAATGGCAGACCGCCCGCCGCGCGCTCCACATTGGCCTTGAACCCCTTCACCGCGCCCTGGCGCCTGCCCGCGCTTCCCGGCGCCGCGACGCGGACCTCATCGCCCAGCAATTTCAGCAGTTCCTCGCCGCGCTCGTTACGCACAAGCAACCATTGTTCACCCTGACCGCCCATGTAGCCAACGGTGATATCGGCGAGAACATTGGTGTAATCGACGCAGGTCCGGCAGGTGAGCGGGAAAAAATCAGGCGGCAACCGCGAAAGCGGCAATTGAAGGAACGGAATTTCTTTTTTTCGCCCATCGTTGAACCGCAACTCCACGTGGTAGTCCGCGCGAAACTCGAGATACGCGATCGTATCGGGATCATCCGCGAGCAGACCAAGAAATTCGTGGAACCGCTCCGTGGTCGTATTGTCGGAACAGGGCGTCCCCACGACGTAAATCCGTTCAAAGCCAAGCTCGGCCTCAAGCGCGCGCAAGGCATAGACCTGACAGGGAATGCCGATCACCGCGATCCTGCGATAGCCAGCCGCGCGCGCGGGCTCCAGCAATGACAGCAGCGGCGCGTAGCCCATGCGCATGCCGCGACACCGCGCCATGTCCTCCGGCCGTGTCACCAGCACCGGCACGGGTCGCCAGCGATCGTTCGCGTCGGGCGCCATGGCGAGCACGGCGTCCACCGCGCCAGTCTCCAGCAACCGCTCGGCGAGGCGGGTGGTGATCCCTGTCCATTGGGCGCCGGGGAGCGGCTTTGCCAGCGACGCGCGCAGCATGCGCCGGAACGGGCCGAAAAACAGTTCATCGCTCCGCGCCGCGTCGCGCGCGCGGCCATGAACTCGCTTTTCCAGCCTCTCGTAATCAGGCTTGATGAACTGACAGGCGCGACCACATCGACCGGGATCATCCGTCCGGGAAACGCCGCAGTCCGTGCACAGCGTTCGCGGTGAAGCCGCGCCAATCGCGGGCGTCCAGAGCGGCGGCGTGACCTTCGACGGCGTTTCCAAGGGCGCTCTCGCGCTGACGTGTTAAGCAATCTTGTCAGTTGCGGCAGTATCCATGGATAAATGTGTCAACGCAACTTGATCGCCGTGGATCGCGCGTCGGCTCTATCGCGCCGGCTCGCTCGGCGCGAGCAACCAGCGGCAACAGGCCATGGCGACGGCGGCCCCGGCCAACTGCGCGACGATGAAGGCCGGCAGATCGACGGGTCGGATGCCCGAGAAAGTGTCGGTCAGCGAGCGCGCGATGGCCACCGCGGGATTGGCGAAGGACGTCGACGCGGTGAACCAGTAGGCGGCCATGATGTAGAGGCCGACAAGCCATGGGATCGCCGTCTTCTGGAAGCGCAGCCCGGCGAGGATTGTCATGACCAGTCCGAACGTCGCGACGCCCTCGGCGAACCATTGCGGGCCGCCCGTGCGGACCTTGGCCGACAGTTGCAGGACCGGCAGGTCAAACATCACATGTGCGATCAATGTGCCCGCCAGACCGCCGGCGACTTGCGCCATGGTGTAGAGGGCCGCGTCGCGACGCGACAGATCGCCCCGCGCCATGAACACCAGCGATACGGCCGGATTGAAATGCGCGCCGGAAATCGGTCCGAAAATCGTGATCAGCACGACGAGGATCGCGCCAGTCGGCAATGTATTGCCAAGAAGCTGAAGGCCAATATCGCGCGTGAGGTTCGTCGCCATGACGCCGGAGCCGACGACCGTCGCGACTAGCATCGCGGCGCCGATAAACTCGGCGGCGAGACGACGCGGCAGATCGAACGCAGCCATCATCCCGCCTTCGCCGATGTTGACGTCGAGCCGTCCATTTGGCCGATGTCCCTAAGCTTCGCCGACAGCGCCAGCGACCCGATGCTTTTCATGGGCAAGGACGTGAAAGCGGCGATGCGGTTGCGCAGGTAGCGGAAAGCCTCGTTGAAGGCGCGCTGCTTCTCGATGTCGGTTCCCTCGACGGCGGCGGGATCCTCGATGCCCCAATGGGCGGTCATGGGCTGGCCCGGCCAGACCGGGCAGGTCTCGCCAGCCGCGCTGTCGCAGACCGTGAAGACGAAATCCATTTTCGGCGCGGCGGGCGTCGCGAACTCTTCCCAGCTCTTTGAACGATAGCCGTCGGTCGGACAGTCGAACATCTCCAGCGCCTTGATGGCGAAGGGGTTCACCACGCCCTTGGGCTGACTGCCCGCCGAGAAAGCGTTGAAGCGTCCGGCCCCGAGCTTGCGCAAGATGCCTTCCGCCATCACCGAGCGGGCGGTGTTGCCCGTGCAAAGGAACAGGACGTTGTAGACCGGGTCATTCATGAACGGGCTCCTTTGCGGGACAATAGGGGGGCAAATCAGCGATCAGCGGCGCGCAGACATCGGGGCGACCGCCGCAACAATCCTTCAGAAGGAACAGCGTCATCGCGCGAAAACGATCCAGATTGGCGCGGTAGGTGATCGTTCGGCCATGTCGCGCGCCCATAACCAGCCCTGTGCGCGCCAGGATCGCCAGATGCGATGACATGGTGTTGGCCGGGACTTCCATGGCGCGCGCGATTTCGCCCGCCGGGACGCCCTCGGGCTCCCGAGCGACCAGCAAGCGGAATGTCTCAAGCCGGGTTGGCTGGGCAAGGGCGGCGAGAGCGGCGACGATTTCCGATAAATCCATGATTCCAGATTAATCGAAATATATGACAGTCCCAATACAAGAGTCGCGACTCGCGACGGCTCGTTCAACGCGCCAGAGCGGACGCCATGGCCGCGTAACCCGCATTCGCGAGAACGCATGGACACGCGGAATTACGCGGCCAGAGACGCCCTGTCTCGGCGCATCCGCGTTTCATTCATGGGGAGGAAGGAACAGGGTGTCTCGGCAAGGATCCGGGACCATCGCGACCGCTTGAGCGGCGGCACGGCAGAACTTGGCGGTTAGCGGCCTAAGTCCTTGATTTAATGGTCGGAGTGGCGGGATTCGAACCCACGACCCCTAGTCCCCCAGACTAGTGCGCTAACCGGGCTGCGCTACACTCCGACGAAGCGGCTTATAGAGAAGGGCGGCGCCTGGCGCAACCGCGCGCGGTCGGATTAATCGCGCAATTCCGCAAATTCACGCGGCCAACCCGAGCGCGCTAATCGAGCCGCGCCGCGAGCAAGGCGCGATGCGCAGCGTCGAGATCGGCGAGCGCCGCGCGCAACGCGGCCATATCCACGGCCACGCCCATTTCCGGTTGCGCCGAATCGATATCCTCGGCCGGCGGCGGCATCGAACCGGGCGTCGCCGCGCCCGCGATCACGGCCTTGGCCCCCTGCTCCTTCAGGATGCGCTGAACGCCCTTGATCGTATAGCCTTCTCCATAGAGAAGCGACCGGATCGCATGCAGCAAAGCCATGTCGGCGGGACGATAGTAACGGCGCCCGCCGCCGCGCTTCATGGGGCGGATTTGCGTGAAGCGCGTCTCCCAAAAACGAAGCACGTGCTGGGGAACCTTGAGTTCCTCGGCGGCCTCGCTGATGGTGCGGAAGGCGTCCTCGCTCTTTTCCATGGTCGTGGACATCCTGGATGAACGGATCGAATCCCGTCAGTCTAGCAGAATGCGGCGCCCGTGAACGCATCAACCAGTGGACAGGACTCAGTCGTCCTCGGGTTCCTCGAGGTGATTGATCCTCGCCTTCAGCTTGTTGGAAGGCTTGAACACCATCACCCGGCGCGGCGTGATCGGAACCTCGATCCCCGTCTTGGGGTTGCGCCCGATGCGCTCGCCCTTTGAGCGCACGACAAACGAACCGAAGGAAGACAACTTGACATTTTCGCCGCGAGCGACCGCGTCCGAAATTTCGCGAAGAAAGATTTCAACGAATTCAGAGGATTCCGCGCGAGACAAACCCACGCGTTCGTAGACCGCGTCCGCCAGATCGGCGCGAGTGACGGTTTTTTGGTCCGGGTCTTTCGAGCTTTCGGATGACATGGGCAAACTCAAGGATAAAATTTATAACCAGATTTTGGCAAAAAGAGCATCAACACAACAATTTACGCAAGATACATAACTTTTAGAACAAGTGGCGTTCAAAGGCAAGGCTGTCTTACAGGCGATCACTACCAACGGATCAGCGCCGATCCCCATGTAAATCCGCCGCCCATCGCCTCGATCATGACGAGTTGTCCGGGCTTGATGCGGCCATCGGCCACGCCCGTCGCCAGGGCCAGCGGAATGGACGCGGCGGATGTGTTGCCATGCATTGACACTGTCTTGATGATTTTACTCAAGGGGATGCCGAGCTTGTCCGCCGAGGCGTCGATGATGCGTTCGTTGGCCTGATGCGGCACGAACCAGTCGAGATCGGCGGCCGACGTGCCGGTGTCGTTGAACACATCGGTCATCACGTCGGTCACCATGCCAACCGCGTGCTTGAATACCTCGCGGCCCGACATGCGCAAATGGCCCACGGTCTGGGTGGTGGACGGGCCGCCATCCACATAAAGCTTGGCGCGATGGCGACCATCCGACCGCAGCCGCGACGCGAGCACGCCCCGACCGCTGTCGTCCCCCCGCGCCTCCAGCACGATGGCGCCGGCGCCATCGCCGAACAGCACGCAGGTCGTGCGGTCTTCCCAGTCGAGAATGCGCGAAAACGTCTCGGCGCCAATGACCAGCGCGCGTTTATGCGACCCCGACGTCAGGAACTTGTCGGCCGTGGAGACCGCGAAGACGAAACCGGAGCAGACGGCCTGCAGGTCAAACGCGACGCCGTGGGTGATTCCCAGCGCCGCTTGCACCTGCGTCGCGGCCGCCGGGAAGGTATAATCGGGCGTCGAGGTCGCCAGCACGATGAGGTCGATGTCCGAAGGTTGCAGGCCCGCGGCCGCGATGGCCCGTTCGGCGGCGCGGGTCGCGAGCGTCGAGGTTGTTTCGCCCGGCCCGGCGATGTGGCGCGTTCGTATGCCCGTGCGCTGCACAATCCACTCATCCGACGTGTCGACCATGGCCGCCAGATCGGCGTTCGAGACCTTGCGCTCCGGCAGGCAGGAGCCCACGCCCACGACAACGGATCGGATGTTTGGGGTCTGCAAAGTCAAAGCCTGTTTCCGTTCAATGGGTTTCGGTTGCGGACGGTTCGGCGACCGGGGCGGAAGCGGCGCCCAATCGCGCTTCCTGCGCATGCGCCAGGGCGTCGCGGATTCGATGGAGCAGTTCGTGACGGACCATCTGGTATCCGGTTTCGATCGCGCCGCAAAAGCCAATGGCGTCCGCGCCGCCGTGGCTCTTGATAACGATGCCGTCCAGGCCCAGAAAAACGCCGCCGTTGACGCGGCGCGGGTCCATCTTCTCGCGCAGCGTGGCGAAGGCCGAGCGCGCGAACAGATAGCCGATTTTCGCCATCAGCGAGGAACTCATGGCCTCCCGCAGAATCGTGGCGAGCTGGCGCGCCGTGCCCTCGGCGGTCTTGAGCGCGATATTGCCGGTGAATCCCTCGGTCACCACCACATCGACGACGCCCTTGCCGATATCGTCGCCCTCGACGAAACCGTGATAGCTGAGCGCGGGACTGTCGAGTTCGCGGAGCAACCGGCCGGCGGCCTTGACCTCCTCGATGCCCTTGATCTCCTCGACGCCGACATTGAGCAGGCCGACGGTCGGCTTCTCGACGCCGAGGATGACGCTCGCCATGGCCGCGCCCATCACCGACAGATCGACATAATGGCCGGCGTCCGCGCCGATGCTCGCGCCAACATCAAGCACGATCGATTGGCCTCGCAAGGTCGGCCAGACGCCGGCGATGGCGGGCCGGTCGATCTGCGCCATGGTGCGCAGGCAAAATTTCGACATGGCCATCAACGCGCCCGTGTTGCCGGCGGAGACGGCGACATCGGCGTCGCCCTTCTTCACGGCGTCGAGCGCCAGCCACATCGAGGAGACGCGGCGACCTTGCCGCAACGCCTGGCTAGGCTTGTCGCCCATTTTCACCCAGACCGCCGTGTGGGTCAGGCGGGACGCCGCCTTCAGACGGGGAAACTGGTCGAGCAACGGGCCAACCTGCGCCTGGTCGCCGAACAGCTCGAATGTCACATCCGGGCGCTGATCGAGAAAGCGGGCCGCGCCGGGAATAACGACGGCCGGCCCTATATCGCCGCCCATGGCGTCCAGCGCGATACGAACTTTTTGCGGCATCAAACCTGGAACGCTCCCGTTCGCGGCGCCGACCCACCCTGTCCAGTGCGCGGCGGACCATAGCCCCTGACGACGCGCTGGCAAAGGGCGCCGGACCCCCGGCTACTCATTTTCGGTGGAGCCCTTGCCCCGCAATCGGCCGAGAACGGCGAAAGGCGACGCCGCGGGCTCGTCCGGCGTCACGATCTCGTCGAAGGCGACGCCCGGCTTCTTGGGATAGGGATCGAGCCCGAGGGCGAGGAACTCCCGCGCGACCGCGCCCAGATCGATGCGACCGTCGACGATGGGCTCGGGCGGGTCCGCCTCGGCGACGAGGTCGATTTCGCGAGCGATTGCCGCCGGCCCCCGGCGCGATGGCGCCGGCGCCTGCAAAAACTCGACCTCGACGGGCTCGACAACGTCCGTCCCGAAGGACTCAAGGCTAACGACGCAATCGCGCGTCACGCGTGCCCTCACCTCGCCGGTGACAATGAAGCGACCGCGCGGCTCGCGCGCGATCCTGAAACTCGCCTTGACGGCCGAGATCGCGGGAATATCAAGCGCCTCGGCCAGCGCCAGACATTCCTCGGGCGTTGCGGCAATATCCATTTTCAGGGGATATTCGCGCTTGGACTCGACATCGAAGGGCCTGGAAAACGGTTCGGCGGCGCCGACGAGCGGATGGGATGGCATCTGACCCCCTCAGGCGATGTCGGCCGCCGCCGGGAATGGCGTCGGCCCGTTGATCAAGATTTCCAGCGACGTCACGGAAAGGGCGTTTTCGGCGGCGCGGACATAGCGGCCCAATCTTGGCGTCCGGGGATCGTCGGGCGCGAGACCATTGGCGTGCACGTTTCGCGCGAGCGCCTCGACGAGCGCCGCCGGATCGGATGACTCCAGCGCCTCGTCATAGGCCTTGCGACGACCCAGCAGCGCCGCCGCCAGTTTCTTGATCCGCTTGGGCACGGCGAGGTCGCCAACGCCCATCTCCCGCAGATCGTCGTCAAGGCTCTGAAAGACCTTGTCGGTCAATTCCTGCGCGATATCGGGGCCCGGCGCTGGCAGCCGCGCCAGTCGGCGCACGACCAGCGTCGACAGCAGGGCCAGCAATTCAAACCGGCCATCGAATGTGTCGGCGACGGCGTAATCGACAAAAAACGCCGGCTGACGCACGGCCGCCACGATATCGCCGTGAAGTCTTTCCACCGTTCGTCGATTGGCCGAGCCGCGAAACAGTCGGAAAATCATAGGCATTCGTCCCGCGCGCCCGCCGGGCGCTCCTGAAGGGGTCGCCTCGCGGCGCGCTTGCAAATCCCCGGTACGGGGGTTAGGCAACGACCGGGTCCGATGCAAGTAAAAACCATCGTCGGCGGACGGCGACGGCGCGCGGAGCGAGGCGGATGACGCGGAAGGACGGACGGACGATGCGGCAGGCTAACAAGTCCCACTCGCAGACCATGGGCGCCGGGCGCTCGCGCCTGAAGGCGATCTTTCTCGCGGCCACGCTGGCCCTGCCCCTTGCCGGCTGCATCGGTTACGACGGAGACCTCCAGACCGGCTACGTCATGGACAGCCGGCTGCTGGAGCAGGTGCGCACGGGGTCGTCGGCCGAGCAGGTCCTGGTCGTGCTTGGTTCGCCCTCCACGACATCCACGATCGGCGGCAGCGCGTGGTACTACATTTCCAGCAAGACCTCCCAGTCGCTGGCGTTCCAGAAGCCGCAGGTCGTGGATCGCCGCATTTTCGCGGTCTACTTCGACGGCAAGAAGCGCGTCGAGCGCGTCGCCAACTACGGCCTGGAGGATGGTCAGGTGGTCGACTTCAACAACCGCACCACGCCAACGGCCGGCGGCGACACAAGCTTCGTGCAAAACATGCTGCAAGGCTTGCTCAAGTTCTCGTCCTGACCCCGGCGACAATCCCCGTTTCGGACATGAAAAAGGCCGGTCTGACCGGCCTTTTTTGCGTCTGGCGTTGTCGTGAAACGCTTGCGGCGCCCGAGGGCGCCGCAAGGTGTTCGATCAGCCGCCGTGGGCCAGAACCGCCAGCAGCAGCAGGGCCACGATGTTGGTGATCTTGATCGCCGGGTTGACGGCCGGACCGGCGGTGTCCTTGTAGGGGTCGCCGACGGTGTCGCCCGTGACGGACGCCTTGTGCGCGTCGCCGCCCTTCAGGTGCTTCACGCCGTCCTTGTCGATGAAGCCATCCTCGAAGGACTTCTTGGCGTTGTCCCAGGCGCCGCCGCCCGAGGTCATCGAGATCGCGACAAACAGGCCGTTGACGATCACGCCGAGCAGCGAGGCGCCCAGCGCCGCGAAGGCCGAAGCCTTGGAGCCGGAGATCCAGAGCACGCCGAAATAGGCGACGAGCGGCGCCAGAACCGGCAGCAACGAGGGGATGATCATCTCCTTGATCGCCGCCTTGGTCAGCAGATCGACCGCGCGCGCATAATCGGGACGCTCCGTTCCCGCCATGATGCCCGGCTTTTCCTTGAACTGACGACGCACTTCCTCGACGACCGAACCGGCCGCGCGACCCACCGCCGTCATGGCGATGCCGCCGAACAGGTACGGGATGAGGCCGCCAAAGATCAGACCGGCGACCACATAGGGGTTGGAGAGGTCGAAGGAGACCGTGCCCATGCCCTGGAAGTACTTGACGCCGCTCTTGGTGAAGGCCTCGAGATCGTTGGTGTAGGCGGCGAACAACACGAGGGCGCCGAGACCGGCCGAGCCGATCGCGTAGCCCTTCGTCACCGCCTTGGTGGTGTTGCCAACCGCGTCAAGCGCGTCGGTGGCGTGACGCACTTCCTTCGGCAAGCCCGCCATTTCCGCGATGCCGCCGGCGTTATCCGTCACCGGACCGAAGGCGTCGAGGGCGACGATCATGCCGGCGAGGCCGAGCATGGTCGTAACGGCGATGGCGGTGCCGTAGAGGCCGGCGAGCTGGTAGGTGGCGAGAATGCCGCCCACGATCACCATGGCCGGCATGGCCGTCGACTCAAGCGACACGGCCAGACCCTGGATCACGTTCGTGCCGTGGCCGGTGACCGAGGCCTGCGCGATGGAGACGACCGGGCGCTTGCCCGTGCCCGTGTAGTACTCGGTGATGACCACGAGCAAACCCGTCACGAGCAGGCCGACGAGGCCGCAGATGAACAGATTGGAGCCAGTGATCGTCAGGCCGGCGACCTTGCCGAATTCGCCCCAGCCCGTGACGAACTGGGTCGCCAGCGCCAGACCGCCAATCGACAGGATGCCGGTGACGATCAGGCCCTTGTAGAGCGCGCCCATGATCGAGCCATTGGCGCCGAGCTTGACGAAGTAGGTGCCGACGATCGAGGTCACGATGCAGGTGGCGCAGATCGCCAGCGGGTAAAGCATCGCGGCCGAAAGGGTCGCGGCGTTGGCGGCGAAGAAGATCGAGCCAAGCACCATGGTCGCGACGACCGTCACCGCGTAGGTCTCGAAGAGGTCGGCGGCCATGCCGGCGCAGTCGCCGACGTTGTCGCCCACGTTGTCCGCGATCGTGGCGGGGTTGCGCGGATCATCCTCGGGGATGCCCGCTTCGACCTTGCCGACGAGGTCGGCGCCGACGTCGGCGCCCTTGGTGAAGATGCCGCCGCCCAGACGCGCGAAGATCGAGATCAGCGAGGCGCCGAAGCCCAGCGACACCAGCGCGTCGATGACCGAGCGATCATTCGGCTTGAGGCCCATCGGGCCGGTCAGCACGTAATAATAAACGGCCACGCCAAGCAGGGCGAGACCCGCCACCAGCATGCCGGTTACCGCGCCCGCCTTGAAGGCGATGTCGAGACCGCCAGCCAGCGACTTGGTCGCGGCCTGCGCGGTGCGCACGTTGGCGCGAACCGAGACGTTCATGCCGATGAAGCCGGCGAGCCCCGAGAGAATCGCGCCAATCAGGAAGCCGACGCCTTCCTTGACGCCGAGCAGCCAGACAACCAGCGCGAAAATGACCACGCCCACGATCGAAATGGTGATGTACTGGCGCTTGAGATAGGCCTGCGCGCCTTCCGCGACCGCGCCAGCGATCTCCTGCATGCGCTTCGAGCCCGCATCGGCCGCCATCAATTGGGTGATGGTGACAGCGCCGTATACGACGGACAATAGACCGCCGATGATGACCAGCAATAAGGGACTCATGTAACCTCGCCTTCGGTTCTCGGAACGTCCGAAATTCTGTTTGTTTCAGGAAATCCCGATGGAATGGCGTTCCAAGGGCCCCCGAGCCGCGCCCCTCTTGCCAGAAAGCCAAGGCGTTCGCAATCTGTTAACCCTTTGATGGCGCGCGATTGGACCAATTGCCGATGCGTTGGGTTAACGGGCGGCGGCCGGCGTCAGAACGCCACGCGCGCCCTGAGCAGGCCAACGCCCAGAAGCGCCGCCAGGGCGATCGAGATCGGCGGGAAAGCGACCCAGTTGACGGCGTCCCAGCCAAAACTCGTCAACAGCTTGCCGGACGAAAACGAGCCAAGCGCCATCGTTCCAAAAATGACGAAATCATTGAAGGACTGGACTTTATTGCGTTCCTCGGGGCGGTGCGTCTCGACAACCATGGCGGAGGCGCCCACGAAGCCGAAATTCCAGCCAAGGCCCAGCAGCACGAGGCCGGTCCAGAAATGCCAGACGGTCTGGCCCGACAGATCAACGACCGCGGCGGCGCTGGTCAGCAACAGGCCAACCCCCACGATCCGCCCGGCGCCAAATCTGGCGATCAGGCCGCCAGTGAAAAAACTCGGCCCGAACATGGCCAGCACGTGCCACTGGATGCCCAGATTCGAATCGCTCAGCGACAGGCCACACAGGCGCATGGCCAGCGGAGCCGAGGTCATGACCAGATTCATGAGCGCGTAGGAGACCACGCCGCAAAGGGCGGCGATCGCGAATTTCGGCGTGGCGACAATTTCGAGCAGCGGGCGACCACTGGCGAGTTCGGCGGCGGCGGGCCTCCGAAGGTCCACGCCGGCCAGCACGCCCATCGAGGCCAGGGCGAAGGCGGATTGACCGATGAAGCTGGCGGCGAACAGGTAGGGCTGCCACAGGTTCATCGTGAGCTGGATCATCTGTGGCCCGATGACGCCGCCGACCAATCCGCCCACCATGACCCAGGAAATGGCTCGCGCGCGCAGAAGGGGTGGCGCGCCATCCGTCGCGGCGAAGCGAAAGGATTGAACAACGGCCGAGTAAACGCCGGCGACGAAGGTCGCCACGCAAAAAAGGGCGAACGAGCCGCGCAGGACCGCCAGCAAGCCGATCAATCCGGCCAGGACGCCGAGCGTCGCGCCGATCAGGAACGCCGCGCGTCTGCCATGGCGACGGGAAATATAGCCCGTCGGCAATGTCCCGCTGGCCATGCCGACCACGAAGAGCGAAATGGGAAACGTGACAAGCGAGGGGTCAGGCGCCAGCTGCGACCCGACGATGGCGCCGGTGGCGTAAACGACATTGGCGTTGGCCCCGCCCAGCGCCTGCGCGATCGCCAGGCGCCCAATGTTGCCGGAAGCCGACGCCGAGACACCCGTCGCCGCGTTGGTGGTCATGGTCCGCTTCCCCCCGATGACCCGACGCCATCGCGGAGCGTTCTAGAGACGCGCCGACCACGGAGCAACTTGTCAGGCGGCGCGCGACGCCGGATCGACTTTATCGTCGCGCACCCGCGCGACGCCATCCACGAACGCCCAGTCGGCGGCGGGGAGCGGCTTGCCGACGAGATAGCCCTGAAGCTGGGTGACGGCGGCCGCGCGCAAAAGGGTCGCCTGCGCTTCCGTCTCGACGCCCTCGGCGGTGGTGACGGCCTCCAGCGCGCGGGCAATGCTGGTCGTCGCCGATACGATCGCCGTCGCTCCGGCGTCGACGCCAAGTCCGTCGATGAACGACTTGTCGATCTTGATCTTGTCGAACGGAAAGCGGTTCAGATAGCTCAGCGAGGAAAAGCCCGTGCCGAAATCATCGAGCACGATGGATACGCCAAGACCGCGCAGTTCATGCAAGACCGAGAGATTATGGTCGTTGTTGGCGAGCAGCACCGACTCGGTGATTTCAAGTTCCAGACGCCGCGCCGGCAGTCCCGATCGCGCCAGAACGCGGCGCACCTTTTCAACGAAATCGCAACTGGCGATCTGGATGGACGATATGTTCACCGCGACCTTGACCGACGAGGGCCAGCCCAGCGCATCGTGACACGCGCGCTCCAGCACGAAATCGCCCAGTCGGATGACATGGCCCGCCTCCTCGGCGATGGAGACGAACACGGCGGGCGAAACGAACCCGTGCTCGGGATGCCGCCACCGCGCGAGCGCTTCCATGCCCCGCGCCTCGCGCGTCGCCGCGTCGACCACGGGCTGGTAAAAGACATCGAGGGCGGCGCGCGCCAGCGCCCTGTCGAGATCGCGCGCGAGCTCGCGTCGCGACCGGATATTTTCCTCCATTTCCGGCTCGAACAACCGGTGGCAATTCTTGCCCTCGGCCTTGGCGCGATAAAGCGCCATGTCCGCGAAACGCATGATGTCGCCGGATTCCCGCGTCTGGTCATGCGACAGGGCGATGCCGATGCTCACGCCGATTTTCAGTTCGCGATCCTCGATCAGATAGGGCTCGCGGATGATGTCGAGCAGCCGGTCGGCGAGGCGTCGAATGACGCTCTCGTTCTCGCCGGGGCCAAGCCACGCGGCGATGGCGAATTCGTCGCCGCCAAGCCGGGCGATTGTCTGCCCCGGCTCGACGGCCTGCTGCATGCGCGCCGCGACCGCCCACAGCAAGGCATCGCCCGCCGAATGGCCATAGGTGTCGTTGATCGCCTTGAACTGATCGAGGTCGATCAACAGCACGGCGTAGCGGCGCCCCTGCCCCGCGTCGCGCGCCAGTTTTTCGAGACATTCGAGGAACAGCGAACGATTGGCCAGATTGGTCAGCGCGTCGTGATGCGCCATGTGCGAAATGCGGGCGATCGCCCGTTGACGCTCGGTAACGTCCTCGTGGGTGGTGATCCAGCCGCCGTCGGGCATGTTCTGATGGGTCAGGACGATATAGCGGCCGTCGCGCAACTGTTCCATTTCATCGCCGTCGTCGCCCAAATGCTCGCGATGCCTGCGCATATAGGCGTCCGGCCCGGACATCGTGTACATGCCGTTGGCCACGCGCATGTCCAGAATGTCCTGCAACGGCGTGCCCGGCGGCATCTGATCGCTGGACAGGCCGTAGAGTTCCGCGTAGCCGCGATTATGGATGACGATGCGATCACTGGCGTCGAACATGGCGAGTCCCTGTCGCATGTGCGTCAGGGCGGAATGGAAGCGCAGATTGGCGCGCGACAGTTCACGCGACGCGGCGGCGAGGCTCGCTTCCCGTTCCAGCACCTCGCGCCTTGACGCCCGCACTTTCCGGTAGCCGTCGACAAGCATCCAGATCAGCAGCGACATGACGGCGGAGACGGCGAGACTGCCCAGCAAAATCACGTTCGCCCGCGAACGCCAGACGCTCAGCGCCTTGGTTTCGGAAATCGCCACGTTGACGACAAGGGGAAATTTTTCAATCGGTCGCACGGCGATCCAACGGGACTCATTGTCAAACAGTCCGTTGGATCGAAAATATCCGCCGCCTTTTCCCACCGCCTCGTACCATCCCGTGCGCCGCGGCAACATTTCGCCAGCCCGCTCGGTCGTGTCGGGATGCCGCAGGAAAATCGCGCCATCGCGCCGCAGGAGCATGAAGGAG
Source organism: uncultured Hyphomicrobiales bacterium (assembly GCA_903861645.1). Lineage (GTDB taxonomy): Bacteria > Pseudomonadota > Alphaproteobacteria > Rhizobiales > Beijerinckiaceae > Terripilifer. The sequence goes on along the minus strand of CAIOVE010000020.1, from coordinate 29,744 downwards.
GCGCCATCGACATCGCCGATGGCGTCGTAAAGCCTCATGAACTGCGCCGGGCGCGCGCCGATCACGATTTCGCCCAGGAATTCGCCGCTGGCGCTTTCAATACGGCGCGCGAAAAACATCGACCACGCGCCGCCGAACTTGCTGAACACCGGCGCGCCAACGAAAATCGAGGAATCCCGTTCTGTCGCGAAATGCCGGAAATGGTCGCGGTCGGACAGATCCACGGGCCGCGTCGGATAATCGAGGCTGGAGGCCGCGACAACGCCACGCGCGTCGACGACATTGATGACATCGGCTTGAGGCAACTTGGCCAGCCGGGCGGCCAGAAAGTCATGAATTTCACGCCGACCGGCCAATTGACCGAAATGCTCGGGCGTATCGGCGTCAAGCGCCGCGAGCCGCGAGAGACTTTCGTCAAGCACCAGTTCCATCGCGCCAGCGGCGTACGACGTCTGCCGCGCCAGGACCGTCGCCAGATTGCCGGCGCTCTCGCGCGCCTGATCCAGCGCGTCGTCGCGCAGCTTCCAGAGCTCCATCGAGATGGCGAACAACGCGCCAACCATCACGGCGAAGGCGAGGGCGGCGATCCGACTTACAAACGACCACCCACGCACGAAGCTGATCTCCCATGCTTATTTCGCGGCGACCGCCGCCAGAGCACACTTGCATGAGGATACTAACGAATATTTACTTATTTTATTCGCACTAGTCGTTATCGGCCATGAATTAAAATATGTTTATTTTTGTAATAAACACATGAATACTATCAACAACATCATATCGAATACGATCCGCGCCAAGCCGCCAATCAATCTGCCGCGAAGCGCCTTTGATTCAGATCAAGGGCCGCGCGCGGTCGACCCCCGATGGTCGCTCAAAGGAGTCCGTCATGTCCGTTGCAGCGATCGCCGATGAAACCGCCATCCATGATTGCGTCAGGCGCTTCTACGACGCGGCGCGGGCGGACGACCTGCTGGGTCCGGTTTTCAATGGCTGGATCAAGGACTGGGACGCCCATCTGACGACCATGGACAACTTCTGGTCCGGGGCGCTGCTCGCAACCGAGCGCTACAAGGCCGCGCCCTTCCCGCCCCATCTGAAGCTGAAAATGGGCCAGGAGCATTTCGATCGCTGGCGCGAGCTCTGGGTTCCCGCCGTCGAGGCCAGCCTGCCCGAGCCCATCAAGAGCAAGGCTATCTCCATCTCGGAGCACATGGCCCATTGCTGGGGCCGCGCCTATCTGACAATGACGAGCGAAATGGCCTGATCCGCCAAACCAGTCGAATACCCGGACAGTAATGTTATAAGCCTCCTCTCGCCGGCGTGGCCGGGTCGATTGGGAGACACTTGTGACGGTTGCGTTTGTTCCGCCCGCGGGTCAGGCCGGCCACATGCTCGCGCGGCTGCGCGCGGCGCGTCCGCTGGTCCAATGCGCCACCAATCACGTCTCGATGGATCTCGTCGCCAATGTGCTGCTGGCGCTTGGCGCCGCGCCGGTCATGGCGAGCGCGCCCGAGGAGGCCGCGGAATTCTCGGCCCGCGCCAACGCCGCCGTATGCAATATCGGCACGCTTTCGCGCGATCGGGTGGCAAGTCTCGAAGCCACGGCCGAGGCCGCCCGACTGGGCGGCAAACCATGGGTGCTCGATCCCGTCGGCGTCGGCGCGGCGCGTTTCCGCGACGAGACTGCGCTTGGTTTGTTGCGCCGAAGCCCGACGGCGATCCGCGGCAACCCCTCGGAAATCATCGCGCTGGCGCGCGCCGCCGGCGTCGGCACGGAAGGCGGCGCCCCGCGCGGAATCGATACGGCGCACGCGCCCGCCGCCGCGACGAACGCGTCGGCCGCCCTGGCGAGCCGCCATCGGTGCGTCGCGATCGCCTCCGGGCCGGTGGACGAGATCACCGACGGGCGCCGGATCGCGCGGGTCGCCAACGGCGCGCCCATGATGGCGCGAGTCACCGCCATGGGCTGCGCGCTCAGCGCGACGGTGGCGGCGTTTCTGAGCCTCGACGACGATCCGCTGGCGGCCAGCGCGGTCGCGCTCGCGATGTTCGGGGTCGCGGGCGAAATCGCGGCGATGGACGGCGGCGCGCCCGTCGGCCCGGGCGCTTTTCGCGTGCGCTTCATTGACGCGATACACGCCCTGACGCCGGAAGAACTGGACCGGCGCGCGCGCTTCCTCGCGGCGGGCGAGGGCTAGAGGGATTTCGTCAGCTTCTCCGCCACCATTGGCGCGAAATAGGTGAGAATCCCATCGGCGCCCGCCCGCTTGAACCCAACGAGGCTTTCGACCATCGCCTTGTCGGCGTCGATCCAGCCGTTTTGCGCCGCCGCCATGATCATCGCGTATTCGCCGCTGACCTGATAGGCGAAGGTCGGAACGCCGAACTCCTCCTTCACGCGACGGACAATGTCGAGATAGGGCATGCCCGGCTTGACCATGACCATGTCGGCGCCCTCCTCGAGATCAAGCGCGACCTCGCGCATGGCCTCGTCGGAGTTGTGCGGGTCCATCTGATAGGTGCGCTTGTCGCCCTTCAGCATGCCGCCGGAGCCCACGGCCTCGCGGAAAGGCCCATAAAACGCCGAGGCGTATTTGGCGGCGTAGGCCATGATCTGCACACGCTCGAACCCTTCGGCGTCAAGCGCGCGGCGGATTTCGCCCACCCGTCCGTCCATCATGTCGGAGGGCGCGACGACGTCGCACCCGGCCCGCGCCTGATTGAGCGCCTGATCGACGAGCGCGGCGACGGATTCGTCATTGAGAATCTCGTCGCCGCGCATCAGCCCGTCGTGTCCATGGCTGGTATAGGGGTCGAGGGCGACGTCGGTGATGAGGCCGATATCCGGCACGGCCTTCTTGATGGCTCGCAGCGCCTTGCACACCAGATTTTCCGGATTGTGGGCCTGCGAGCCCGCCTCGTCGCGCAGCGCGGGGTCTGTGTTCGGAAACAGGGCGATGGCCGGAATGCCCAGACGAAAACCGCGTTCGGCCTCGCGCACGGCCTCGTCGATGGTCAAGCGGTCGACGCCCGGCATCGCGGCGACCGGCTCGCGCCGCTTTTCGCCGTCGATAATGAAAATCGGCCAGATCAGGTCATTTGTTGTCAGCACCGTTTCGCGCACGAGGCGTCGCGCCCAATCCGTTTGTCGATTGCGCCGGGGGCGCTGGACGAGCGACAGGCTGGCGGCTCCAAGCCGGGCAATGGGCGTATTCATGGGCGCGACTCCCTCGACGCGCCATCCGGCCGCGTCCAATTAGCCAAGTTTAACGCGCCCGCGCGACGGCTGGAAGCGGTTCGTTCGCGCCAACCGACGTGGCCCCGCCGGAATGGCTATTTCACCCGATACCGGATTGGGGTAGAGGCGCTGCGCGCGGCGCCGCAAGCGTCACAATATTGTCGCAACCGTCGCCCATGCGAAAGCCTTGTACCCGAGCGCATCCCAAGGAGTCGCCAATGCCTGGTCCAGAAAAGACCCCGCGCCCCACTCGTGACCTCGATCCAGACGACATGGATCAAGACCTCGATCAGGACATGGACAGTGATTCCACCATGATGGATGACGATTCCAGCGAAACCGGCGATGAAGATGTCGCCGATTCGGACCTGATCGCCCGCCCACGTTCGTCGAAAAAAGTCGCCTCCGACATCAGCGGCCGCAAGTATCGCAAGCGCGATCTCGTCAGCATCGACGAGCTGCGTCCGTCGCTGGCGGAGCGGGTTCGTCAGGATTATCCGGACCTGCCGGCCAACGCGAAGATCAGCTTCGGCGAACTCGCGCGCTACAGAATGCTTTTCGTCGAGGAGCTGCTGCAACAGGAACACGGCGAATTCACCGAGCTTGACCGGCAGGTCGCCGAAAGCATTTCCAAGCAGGACACGATCGCGGAAAACACCGAAGAGGAATTCGAGGAGCACCGCACCTTCGGAGAGCGGTTGTCGGATCAGCTCGCGAGCTTCGGCGGCAGCTGGCGCTTCCTGATTTCCTTCGGTTTCTTCATGCTTATCTGGATGGGCTATAATATATGGAAGGGCGATCCGGCCGCGTTCGACCCCTATCCATTCATCTTGCTCAACTTGGTCTTGTCGTGCCTCGCCGCGATCCAGGCTCCCGTCATCATGATGAGCCAGAACAGGCAGGACCAGAAGGACCGGCAGCGCTCGAACAACGATTATCGCGTCAACCTGAAGGCCGAACTGGAAATTCGCCATCTGCACGAAAAGATGGATTACCTTATCTCGCGGCAGTGGAAGCGCCTGTCGGAAATTCAGCAGGTCCAGCTCGACATGATGCACGAGGCCCGCAAGCGCACGAACAAGTGGAAAGCGCCGAAGTCGCGCGGCGGATCAACCACCGACGCGACCGAGGCCGAACCGGCCGGCGACGAGCAATAGGCTCGCCGCCCCACGCTCTCATCTGCCGTGCAAGGCGTCGCGAACGCGCGCGACGACATCCGGCGGCGTCGCGTTGACGTCGCGCACGAGCGCGGCGACTTCCGCGCCGGTGACGGGCTCGACCTCGAGATTGAGCTTTCTTGCGTCGGCGATGAAGTCGGGGTCGCCCATGGTCTTTTCAAAGGCCATGGTCAGGGCCGCCATGCGATCGGCTGGCACGCCCGGCGGGGCGAAAAATGGCCGCCCATATTCCAGTCGCGCCATCATCAAGGTCAGCGCGCGACGGTCGGCGTCGTTCTTCGCCAGATCGAGAATGGCGGGGGTATCGGGCAAGTCCTTGTGGCGGCGCAGACCCCATTGGGCGATGACCTTCACCTTGCCCTCGTCGAGCCAGTTTTGCGCCAGGGTCCGCAGGCTGGCGTAGGCGGTCGAGCCGACGCCGTGGACCTCGCCCATTTCCATCGCCTTGTGGATTTGCGCGGTGCCCTCGTATCCGCTGATGACCTTGTATTTGAGACCCAGAACGGCGCGCGCGACCACGGGAAAATCAACCTGCGTCGTGCCGGGCGTCGTCGCGCCCACGATCAATTCGCGATCAAACAGGTCCGCCAGCTTCAGCACGGGCGACGTATGCCAGACATAGGTCGTCTGAACCTCGCGGTTGACGCTGCCGAGCCATGACAGCTTGGTCGGATCGAAGCGCACGCCCTCGGGCTCCAGCAAGGGCGCCGTCGGCATGCCGTTGATCGCCGCGCCGATGACCGTGCCATCGCGCGGCGCGATGTTGTAGAGCGCGTTGGTCATCGTCGCGCTGGCGGCGCCCGGCTGGTTCTGGATCACGAAGGTCGGACGGCCGGGGATGTAATTGGCCATGTAGCGCGCCACCAGACGCGCGCCGATGTCATAGCCCGACCCCGCCGCCGAACCGACGACCATCCGGATTGTCTTGTCCTTGTAGAACGCGGCGGCGTCATCCGCCGCGCGCGCCGGCGCGAGAGCGCATCCCATGCCCGCGACGACGAACGCGAGACGCGGCAAAACCCCACATACGCTCATGTCAGGCGCGCACGGGCGCGCGCAGCCCGCGCTTTTCAAGCCGCGGAAGAACTTCCTGCGCGAAATAGGGGAGTTCGGCGGAATAATTCACCATGGAGCACGCCAGGCCGCGAAGGCCGGATTCCGAGAGGCGAATAAGTTGATCCGCGACGTAATCGGGGTCGCCGGTCAGCGGCAGGCCGCCCATGCCGTTGGCGAACTGCGAACGGCGCAGTTCGAACGCCTCCTTGCCCATGTTTTCCGGCGTCAGTCCCTTGATCGCCATGATCGAATCGACCGCCGACCAGTCGGCCCGTTCGACGGCGGCGTAATGGTAGTATTCCTGGGCTTCCTTCATGGTTGGCCGACAGGTGACGACGCCCACGGTGTAGATTTCCATGTCGCGGCCGAGCGCCCGCGCATCCGCCTTGAGATCTAGCACGCGCTTCTGCATGCCCTCGACGCTTTCGCGGTTGGCCTGCGTGAAGAAGGCGTCGCAGTTGCGCACCGCGAAAGCCTTGCCGTCGTCGGAGGCGCCGGCGTTCATGATCACCGGACGCGAGCCGCCCCATGGCTTGGGTTTCGAGCGCGTCTTGCGGTGCTGGAGGAATTCGCCCTCGTAGGTGAAGTCATCCTCGTTCGACCAGCACTTCTTGACGACCTCGACCCATTCCTGCGCGTATTTGTAACGATTGTCGTGATCGCGCTGGCTGACGCCGAACATCTCGAACTCGCCCTCGTTCCAGCCGCAAACGATATTGAGGCCGAACCGACCCTCGCCGATATGGTCGGCGGTGACGCACATCTTGGCGGCCATGATCGGGTTGAACAGCGGCGCGTGAATCGTGCCGAAAACCGTGATGCGCTTGGTCGAGGCCAGCAGGCCCGACGCCCAGTTGAACGTCTCCAGCGTCGCGCCCTGATAGTCGGTGTCGCCGCCGTAACCCTTCCATCGGCCGATGGGCAACATGAAGTCGATGCCGACCTCGTCGGCCATCTGGGCGAGCGCCCTGCCCTCGCGCCAACTGCCGCCCCAGCGCTCGTCCACCAGCGTGACCGCGCGGCCCGACGAACAGTTCGCGCCGAACAGGCCGATGATGAACTTGTTGTCGCTGTAGAAGGAATTGCGATTGGCCTGCGTTGGCGCGCGCATGTGCATGGTCACGGACGTTTCCCCCGGTCGATGAGTTTTATCGCTGGAGCCACGCTAATCTCCCGCGCGAAGGCAAGTCAATGATCCACAGCGCCGCGCTTGCGCCACGCGGCGCGACGGGGCACCTTGATCGCGAACTCACACCATGACCGGGAGGACCGCATGAGCGGATCGCAGGACCACGAAGCGCATATCAGGAGCAAGGTGTCGCGGCTGCCGCCGATGCCCCTGCCGCCCGACCCGATCACGCAGAAAATGTTCGACGAACAGCACGCCCGCGGCGGCCATATCCTCAACATGCATCTGGTCAACGCCCACGCGCCGCAACTCGCCGACGCCAAGCGCAAGATGACCTTCGCGCTGCGCAACCAGTGCAAGGCCTCACGGCGCATGCGCGAACTCGTCATCGTGCGCACGGCGGCGCTCTGCGAGCAGCCCTACGAACTCAAGCACCATTATCCCATGGCGCTGCAATGCGGCTTTACCGAGGAACAGGTGAAGGCCGTCATGGGCGACTGGCGGGCGAGGGAATCGCTGTTCGAACCAGCCGAACGGGCGCTTCTCGCCTATGTCGATTGCCTGTGCCTGAAGCGCGGCGAAACGCCCGACGACGTCTTCGCCGAGGTCGCGAAGCACTTTTCGCCGCAGGAAATCGTCGAACTGACGCACACGTCGACCACGTATTGGGCGACGGGCGTCTTCATTCGCGCCATGCAGATCCAGATCGATCCCGAGGATCGCACCACGGCGATGGGGAAGTTCTGACCGCGTCGCCAAGCGGGTCCGCGACGGCCCGCCTGGCGTTCGGGCGGCTCAGCCGCCGTAAAAGACGTTGTCGCCGAGATCCTTCATTTCGAGGATCGCGGCGTCGGGGCGTCCTGCCGGCGGCTTCATCAGATGCGCCTCGGTAACCTCGGCGACGACGATGTGATGATCACCCTGTTCGACGATTGTCGTCACCTTGCACTCAAGCGCGCCCGGCGCGTCCGCGAGAATCGGCGCGCCATTGTCGCCCTTGCGATAGGGCTGCCCGCTGATCTTGCCCTCGCTCACGTCGGCCGGGCGGAAGAAGGTGAAGGCAAGCCCCTTCTGGTCCTTTCCCAACATGTTGAGCGCGAATTTGCCGGACGCCTTCAACACCTTGTAGGCGCCGGAATCGGTCTTGACGCCGACCACCACCAGCGGCGGGCCAAAGGCGGATTGCGTTACCCAATTGACCGTGGCCGCGGCGATATTGCCCTGCCCGTCGTCGGCCGTGAGCACGTAAATTCCATAGGGAATCATGCGCAAGACGATTTTCTTGGCGTCGGCGTTCATTCTGTCTCTCCCTTGTGCATCGCTTATCAATTATTCGCGCGGCGCGTTTGTCTAGGGCGCCGGCCCCGTCGTTATCGGCCGCTTGACCGTACCGGGCACGGGCGTCGCATCCGCGCCCGTCAGGCGGTCGCCAACCGCGTGGATGTCGAAACTGGGCGCCGCCACGCCAGCGCGCGGCAGGTCAAGTCCGGCGCGCGTCAGCATGGCGTCGGTCGGCTGGGTTGCCGCGCCGCCCCGCTGGCGCCCCTGACTCGTCATCAGAAGCGCGATCCGGGAAAGGGCGGCGGGGGAAACGATGCCAACCGCGCGAGGCGATAGGCCAGCGCCGTCGACGGCGACCTCGAAATCAGGTCGCGAGATCGCCAGCCGGCCCGCCGCGTTCTCGATGGTGACAAGACCGAAATGACTGATCACCCGCAAACGCGAGCCCTTGCCGCGGCCCATCGGCTCGAGGACGACGGTCGCCAGTCCCCCGCGCACGCCGATTGTCGCCGTTGGCGTCTTGATGGACATGCCCTCGCCGTGGCTGACGCGACCGCCGACAAACCGCATGGCGCCCCGCAGGAGGCTCGCGCCCTGCGCGCCCGCGCCGGTCTCCGGATTGTAGACGTAATTATCGATGACGACGCTTGAATCATGCCCGATCGTCATCGCCGAACCATCAGTGAAGGCGATCTGGGTGGAGCCCCGCGCATCGGTCTGAACACGTTCGTTGCGCACGACAACCTGACCGAGGTCGAGCGTTCGCGACGCGCCACCGGGCGGCGCGCCATGCGCGTCCTGATTGACGGCGCCGACGTTGCCGACCGACTGGGCCAGCGTCGGGCGCGTGGCCGCGACGATCGCTAGAACAGCCAGGGCGAGCATTTTCGAGGTGGAAAGCGACATCGGCGGCCCCTCAAAAACGAACGGTCGTGCCGAGCGCCGCCGACCAGGCGGACGAACGGAACTGGACGAAATTGGAGTCGTTTCGCGTGTATTGGACGACCGCCGTCAAGCCCAGCCAGCCGTTGATGGGCATGTCGAGTTGGGCGCCGGCGCGCCAAAGCGTATCGCGCCGCGCCAGGGCCGGCGACAGCGCCGGATTCGCCTTGTCGAAGGATATGTCGAGGTAGCGCGCGAAGGGCGTGAGCGACCAGAGCAGCGGGCCTGCGAGCAAGGGGTCGAAATCGAATTTAATCGAGGCCTCGACACCCTTTTGCGACGAGGAGAGCACCGCGTTGGACGCGGGATTGCCAACGAGGAACACGCGCGCGTCGAGCGTCACGCGATCAAGCGCCGCCCAGCGCGCCGACAGAAAGCCCGTGGTCAGCGAGCCGGTATTCAAGGTCGCGCTCGACGTGAGTTCATTGGGATCGCGAACGGAGACAGATCGCCATTCCACGCCCGGTTCGAGCGCAAACCATGGGGACAGCGGGACGCCGATGGAAACGCCGCCGCCCGCCGCCGAGGAATAGAGCGATCCGTTCAGCGACGTCGCCGTGAGAGCGCCATAGGGATGGAGCGTGACGCCCGGCAAGGCCTCGGGCGCGAGCGCCAGTCGCGGGCCGGCGACGATATCGAGAAAGCCAACGTTGAATTCGGGAAACCTGAATTGCGCCGTCGCATAGCCCTGAACGCGCGCCTCGAAAATATCGCCGCGCTCGTTCTGAAAATCATGAACATAGCGAACGTCGCCAAGGACAAAGCCCGCCGCGTCGCCCTGCCCCAGATATTTCGCGCCACCGGGCGCGACCAGGCCGCTCGAAGCCAGCAACGATGACGAAGGCAGACTCGCCGGATTGGAATTGAAGCGAATACCGGTTTCAAGAAGGCCATACACGTGATCGGGCAGCAACTCCTTGCGCGAGACCGGCAGATAGGCGTCGATCCTCTGGCGCAATCCGGCGTCGAGGTCGCCGTCGCTCAGCGCCTCCTCGAAATACCGCACCGCCATGCCGTGCGACTTGAGGCGGAAATACAGGACGCCGAGTTCGACCTTGGCGCGCGTCAGGCCAGGGTTGAAAAACAGCAACCGCTCAAGCGCCGCGATCGCGGCTTCGTAATCGCGCGCGGCCTCCGCCTCGCGCACATAGGCGAATGTCGCGGCGTAGTCCGTGGGTTTCGCCCCCAGTCGCGACCAGGCGGCGGCGCGATTGGCGGCCTCCAGCGGTTCCGCGCGCGCGACCGTCGCCAAGGCGCAGACCGCCATGCAGACGAGCGCGACCCGCGCCGCGGGCGCGACGCTCGGCGACGCCCGGCGTGATCCTGAATTTTCAGCTTGCCCAAACATGAATCGCTTGATCCGCGCCATTTTCTCAAAATAGCACGCTTGAACGATCGGCCACAACCACGGCCCGCGGGCGAAACGAGCGATATATTCACTATTTAAAAGCGGCTATTGGGCGACGGCGACCTTTTCAACTGGCCACGCGTCCTAGACTCGCAGTTGTTCCCGGATGAGGTTGGCCAGCGCGAAACCCGTGGTCATCGACGTCTTCGGGTTTTCCGGCGACGGCGCGCCATCGATCACAATGGTGAAATCCGCGCAGACGGCCTTCACCCTGATCTCGTGAACATTGCGCTCGACGGAGGGGTCGGCGATCATTTGCACGCGCGTCCCGGCGAAGCCCAAACCCTTGAGGGCGATGGTCGCGGCGACATTCGCGTTGCGCGGATATTCGCGGGCCGCGCGGGCCGCGTCGCCCTCGAAGAACACGCGCGGCTCGAAGGCGCCGTCGAGATTGATCAGGTTTTCAGCCGGGGTTCCGCGCCAGGCGTTGGGCGGCTTGCGCGAAACATAGACAACCTCGCGCAGCCCGGACAGCCGGGCGGCGGCGAGAATATCGAGGCCGCCGATGGCGCCCGCGCAGATCACGAGGCGGCCGCCGCCACGGCGCGCGGCCTGTTCGAGCGCCGTACGAATATCGTCGGTCGCGAGCGCGCCGACGGAGGTCACGAGAAGATCGACGCCGGACGACAGCACGACATCGCCAATCGTTTTCAGCGCGCCATGCCCGGCCGCCTCCGCGACGACGCGCGGTCGCGCCGCCAGCAGATCGCCGGGCGCGGTGACGACGCGCGCGCGCCGCGCCGCGCCGGGAAATCTGTCGAACAAGGCGCGGGCGCGCGCGACGCCATCCGGTCGCGCCAGACAGATGATTTCATCCAGCGGCGCGGGCAACGCCTTTTCCAGCGCCGCGACGGCCTGACCGGCGACGGCGCCGTATCCGATGAGCCCGAGCTTCAACGCGCGCCTCCCGCGGCGCCAGCGGGTGGGCCGCCAAAAGCCTCGGCGTAGGGGCCAATGGCGAGCATGTCGATTTCAATCATCGTCGGACCGGGACGCGCGATGGCGGCGTCGAACGTCGCCTCGAAATCGCCGAGGTCGCGAACCTTCTCGTGCCGCAACCCCATGCTTTGCGCGAACAGGCCGAAATCAGGCGTATGGAGCCGGCAATAGGCGTGACGATTGCCATATTGCGCGTCCTGAATGTTGGAGATCACGCCATAGGCCTGATCGTTCATCAGCACGAAAACGATTTCGCTGTTGTTGTCGACGGCGGTGGCGAATTCGCCCAGATTGACCATGGAGCCGCCGTCGCCCAGTAGCGCGATGGTCTTGTGGTCGCGTTGCGCGAACGACGCGCCAATCGCCATGGCGACGCCCTGCCCGATACCGCCGCCCAGCGCGTGCACGCCAAGGCGCGGTTCGGCGAGCCGGACATAGCGATTGCCGAACATCGAGTTCGCGATCGTCACGTCGCGCGCGAAGGGCAAGGCGCCCGCGTGAACGCGCGCGCTCATGACATCCGCCAGCAGTTTGTAGGGACCAAGCGAACGCGCCAGATTAGCCTCGCTCTTCTCGCGCGCGGGCAGGATTTCCGCCGCGAAGGCCTCGTCGACGGCGAGTTTCGCGGGCAGGCGTTCCAGCAATCCGCGCAAGGCGGGCTCGGCCTCGCCGTGAATGAAGAGATCGACGGGGTAGTTGCGGCCGCCCTGCGAGGCGTCGGCGTCGATCTGGATGAGCGGCTTGCCCAGACGAAGAGCGTTGTTGCGCGTTTCATTGCCGCGCAGGCGCGAACCAACGACGATCATCAGGTCGCAGCGATCGAAAATATCCTGCGCCACGGGCGTCATGTTGTAGGCGCCGAGATTGCGCGGATGATCCTCCGCGACGACGGCGCGGCCATTCGTGCTTGTAACCGCGCAAAAACCGCGCTCCACAAGCGCGGTCGCCGCCGCTCGGGCGGCGCGCGCGCCACCGCCGAGATAAAGCATGGGACGCCGGGCGGCGCGGACCAGCGCCGCCAAGGCGTCAAGCCGTGCCGCGTCGGGCTCGATGCGCGCTAAGGTCGGCGCGCCAGCCGCCAGCGGATAGGCGGCCGTCATGCGTTGCACATCGACGGGGATTTCAAGGCTGACGGGGCCGCTCGGAGCGGACAGCGCGGCGGACATGGCCGCGTGCAGAACCGTCGTCGCGCCGTTGGCGTCCCAGATGCGGAAATAGGCCTTCGAAACGGCCTTCAGCATGTCGGGCTGCCGCGGCACGTCGTGGATGGCCGCGCGGTCGCGATCCATGAACACGGTGTCGAGCTGCGAGGTGATGTGCAGGACCGGCGAACCCGCGGTCAGCGCCTCGACCTGCGACCCCGCCGCGTTGCCCGCTGCGGTGCCCGTGCTGGTGATGACGACGCCGAGCGAACGCGACACGCGGGCGTGCGCGTCGGCCATGTTCATCGCGCCGGCCTCGCCGCGTGCGGGCACGAACGTGATGCGACCCTGACGGAAAATCGCGTCGAGGATCGGCATGTTGTGAATGGAGATGACGCCGAAGGCGTGGGTGACGCCCGCGTCGGCGAGCGCCCGGGCGATGAGGTCGCCGACGGGTTCCTCGGCGCGGGGCGAAGGGGTGTTCGCGGTCATGGTCGTCTTTCAGATGTGGCGGGAAACGCCGCCGGAAACCTCGAGCGTCGCGCCGGTGATGAAGCTGGCGGCGGGCGACGCCATGAAAACGATCGCGCGGGCGACCTCGGCGGGATCGCCAAGACGCCTCATGGGAATGTGCTTGCCCGCGGCAAGCTCCTCCATCCATTCGGCTCGCGACTGCGCCTTGTTCTCGCGCGCCTGAAAGCGACGCTCCCACTGGCCGGAGTCAATGAGGCCCAACACGATGGAATTGACCCGGATTTTCGGCGCGAACTCGCGCGCCAGCGATTTCACGAGGCTCTGCACGCCGGCGCGGGCGGCCGAAGTGCAGACCATGTAGGGTTCGGGTTGCAGCGCGAGCAGCGAATTGACGGCGATGATGGCCCCGGCGTCGCTCTTTTCCAGCAAGGGCCGAAACGCGCGCACGGGATAGATCTGGCTGAAGAACTTCAGCTCGAGTTCCGCGCGCCATTGCTCGTCGGTGGTGTTGGCGAAGGTCGACATGCGACCCTCGCCCGCGTTGTTGACGAGAATGTCGAGCCTCGGTCGCCAGGCGCCGACCGCGCCCGCGAAGGCGACGACATCGGCCTCGCGGGTGACATCGCAGGCCTCGGCGAGGACGCGTCCGTCACCATGCGCCGAGCGCAACTCGCGCGCGGCGCCAGCGAGCCGTTCGGCGTTGCGTCCGCAGATCGCGACATCGGCGCCCTCCGCCAGCAGCGCGCGCGCCGTGGCGAGGCCGATGCCCGATGAGCCGCCGGTGACCACGGCGACGCGTCCGGTCGTTCCCAGATCCATGAACCCCTCCCGTTCAGCGGTTCAGAGCTTGGGGCGCTTGACCTTCGACAGCGGATGGTAATCGGGATAGCTCGGCGTTTCCGGCTTGAGGCTGCCGATCATCACGCACATCAGCGCTTCCTCGCGACCCTCGTTGACGAGACCGCGATAGACGCCGGCGGGCACCGAAATCAGGTCGCGATCCGACAGAATCGTCTCGACCAGCTCGCCGTTGTGCTCGATCATCAGCTTGATGCGCTCGCCGCGCAGGATGAAGAACACTTCCTCCGCGTCTGTGTGCAGGTGCAGCGGGCCCTCGCAGCCGGCGGGGAGCACCATCGTCGAGAAAGTGAAATGCTCGGCGGGAATGACATTATCATCCTTCGCAACGCCGGTCGCGCCGGTGCCGAGATAACGCATCTGCGCGCGCTTGTATTTGGGATCGTAATCCGCCTGAAATTTAAGCGCGTTCCAGTCCAGCGTGCGGGTCTTGTAGCGGGCGACGCGGGATTCAATCCATTGACCAAGCGACTTGCCCTCGGGAATTTTCACGTCCTCGGGCATCGTTTCGGGGGTCACATGCTCGTTCATGACAAGTCTCCTGTCGGGCGACGGTTAAACACGCACAGCTTCAAACGGACGACCGCGGTTCAAGGCGGCGGCTGATTTTTTTGGCGCCGCAAGCCCGCTTTTTGATTTTGACAAGTCCTACACGATCCGCTAGCGTGTTGCAAATATGAAATTAAGTTTCATATGCGAAACGCAGGGTTGATTGAATGTCGCGTTCAGACCCATCGACGCCAATGCACGAGGCGGGCCGCCCGACGGCCGCGCCAGTGTTCGCCGACGGCACGAAGAACGCCGACACCATTCTGCTGACGATCTTTCTGCGTCACGATCAGGCCAATAACCTCGACGCCGTTCAATCCAAGTTGAAGGACGCCGATTGGTGGGAACGCTTTCCGCCCGAGGGCGTCGAGGTCGTGTCCTGGTATGTCGCGATGGGCTTTGGCCAGATCGTCACGCTGCGCACGCCGCCCTCGCGCCTCGCCGCCATCAATGTCGAGCTCGAGCGTTCCGCGTGGGGCGTGTTCAAGACCGAATGTTATCCAGCTTATGATTTCGCGCCGGTGCGCGAGACGATCAGGGAGCGCGTGCGCGCGGGAGGCAAGTGATGCAGAGCCAGTATCTCAATCCCCATCAAACTCGCGACCGCGAGCCGACCGACTACGAGAACCTGCTCGCCGACGGCATCGAGAAGGCGTTCGCCGCCAACATTCACGATCCGCTGGGCATTTGCGACCAGTTGAACGCCGATTGCGTGCCCGCGCCCGACGGCAAGGCCTGGACACCCGAACTCTTCAAACACGAAATGAAGCGCCTCGGCGCTTGAACAAGGGAGATTTTCGATGAGCGCTATTCCGGAACCGGCGATCGACTCCTTGCTCGCCAAGGGCCTTCGCAATCAGTGGTACGTCATTTGTCCGTCGAGCTTCGTCGCGGAAAAGCCCGTGTCGCTGCGTCGCTGCGGCTATCGCATGGTGTTCTGGCGCGACACGTCGGGCAAGGCCCACGCGCTCGAGGATCGCTGTCCCCATCGCGGCGTTCCCCTGTCGTGCGGCATCGTCATGGGCGACCGCATCGCCTGCGGCTATCATGGCGTCCAGGTTGACACGAACGGCGTCGCGGTCTGCGTGCCAGGCGCGCCGGGCAGCAAGCTGGAAGGCTCGAAGAGCACCAAGACGTTTCCATTGCAGGAACGCAACGGCATGATCTTCGCCTATGTCGGCGATGAACTGCATCCGGAGCCGCCGGAACTCGTGCTGCCGGAAGAGCTGAGCTCGCCGGAATACAGCTGGTTCCCGTGCTACGCGGAATGGGCGGGCGACTATCGCTACGTCATCGACAACGTCATGGACCCGATGCACGGCACGTTCCTGCACAAGCAGTCGCATTCGATGTCGTTTGGCGACACCAAGGCGAGCTTCCGCATCGCCGAGACGCCGACGGGCTTCATCTTCGAGAAGGAAGGCCAGCGCAACGTCAATTTCGACTGGACGGAATACGGCCACACCGGCGCGTTCTGGATGCGGCTGGAGATCCCCTACCCCAAGACCGGCGGCCCCGGCGGCAATTTTCACATCGTCGGCATGTACACGCCCATCTCGGAAACCATGGCGGCGGTCATGCATTGGCGTTGCCGCAAGGTCGAGGGCTGGGAGCGCGACACCTGGCGCTTCCTTTACAAGAACCGTCTGGAGGCGCGTCACTGGCACGTGCTGGAGCAGGATCGCGTCATGCTCGAACAGTGCGATCCCGACGCCAACAAGCACGAGAGTCTCTACGCCCACGACATGGGACTCGTCCGCTTGCGTCGCGTTTTGCGCAATCAGGCGGTGGCGCAACTGACCGCGCTGGCGGAAGCGGGACGGCATGTCGCCTGAACGCGCTCGCGCCCGGCGGGTTGATACGCCCGGATTGATCGAGCCTCCATCGGCGACATGGTCGAATTGCCTTGTCGTCGGCCGCGAGGCGGTCATGTCGGGCGTGACGGCGCGGGGCGCGCAGGCGCATGGCGCGAGGGAACAGGCGCGCGAGATCTTCGCGCGCGTGGAACGGATGCTTGAAGCCGCCGGCGGCGGACTTCGCAATGTCTACAAGCTGGTGATCTACGTGACCGACATCGCCTTCAAGGACGACATCAACGCCGCCCGCGCCGAAACATTCCGCCGGCATTTTCCGGCCTCGACGCTGGTCGCGGTCAATGGCTTCGCCTTCCCCGAACTGCTGGTGGAAATCGACGCCTTCGCCAATCTCGACGTCGACATGTGGGCCGTTACGCCATGAAAGCCATTCGTCTGGAATGTCGCGCCGTGACCAAGCGCTTCGCGTCGCGGCAGCGGGGCGCGGATCCCATCGTCGCCGTGCGCGACCTGAATTTCACCATCGCCGACGGCGAGGTCGTTTCGCTCATCGGCCCCTCCGGCTGCGGCAAGAGCACCCTGCTCAACATGGGTTCGGGCCTCGATCCCGCCAGCGAGGGTCAGGTGCTCGTCGATGGCGAGGTCGTCACAAAGCCCAACGAACACGTCGCCTTCATGTTGCAGAAGGATCTGCTGCTGCCCTGGCGCACCATTCGCGAGAACGTGGAATTCGGCCTCGAAATTCGTGGTCGACCGGCGCGCGAGCGGCGCGCCACCGCGCTTGAACTCCTGCGCAAGTGCCGCCTGCCCGACTTCGCCGATCACTATCCGCATCAGCTTTCGGGCGGCATGCGGCAGCGCGCGGCGCTCGCCCGCACGCTGGCGGTCGATCCCGCGGTGCTGCTGATGGACGAGCCCTTCTCCGCGCTCGACGCGCAGACCAAGATGGTGCTCCAGTACGATCTGTCACGCACGCTCGCCGACACGGGCAAGACGGCGCTGTTTGTCACGCATGATCTGGTGGAGGCCATTTCCCTCTCGGACCGCGTGCTGGTGATGAGCCAGCGCCCCGGGCGCATCATCGAGGAAATCGTCGTGGACATTCCCGACCGCGACAATTGCATGGAGCGCCGCAAGAGCCCGAAAATCGGGCCCTACGTGGCGCGCCTGATGGAACTGCTGCATATCGACGATCAACTGCATTAACGGGCTGGCCGAAGGGCTTCAGGAGGGATTGATGAAAACGCGTCGCAACACGATCGGACTTGCTTTCGCCGCCTGTCTGGGCGCGCTCGGCGCCGCTGGCCCGGCCAGCGCGCAAGCGCCATTGCAGGATGTCCTGTATCTACTGCCCGCGCCGGCGTCCCTGCCCGCCTTCGCGCCGTGGATGATCGCCAAGCAACGCGGATATTTCGCGGCCGAGGGTTTGAACGTCACCTTCCAGGTGGCGCGCGGCGGCGTCGATGTCGCCAAGCAGGTCGGCGCGGGCAACGCCGTCGTCGGCGGCGCGATCGGCGATACGCCCATTCTCGTTCGCGCCAATGGCGTGCCGGTCAAGGCCATCGCCGTTCTCGGCGGCGGCTCGCTGATGCAGCTTGTCGTCAACAAGGACAAGGGCGTGACGTCGGTCAAGGACCTGAAAGGCAAGACCGTCACGACGCTGGCGTTTCAGGACACGACCTATTTCGCGCTGCTCGGCATGCTCGCGACCGTCGGCCTGACCAAGGACGACGTCAACGCGCAGGCCGCGGGTCCGGTGAACATCTGGAAGCTTTTCGCCGCCGGTCAGGCCGACGCCATGGCCTCGGTGCCGGACTGGACCTTCTACGCCCTGCAGGCCAATCCGAAGATGAACGTCGACATCATTCCGTCCGACACCGTCTTCAAGAGCATGGCGCAGGCGATCGTCGCCTCCGACGATACGATCAAGAAGAACCCGGAACTGCTCCGCAAGCTCGTGCGCGCGACGCTCAAGGGCATGAAGGCGGAGATGGACGATCCGGCCGCGGCGGCCGCCGACTTCGCCAAGGCCGTGCCGGAGAACGCCGGCAAGGAAGCCGACCTGACGGAAATCTTCAAGGGATTCGCCAAATACGTCTACGCCGGTCAGCAGACGCTCGGCGAGATGAACGAGCAGCGGCTGTCCGACCTTCAGGATTTCTATCTGAAGGAAAAGATCATCGAGCAGAAGACGCCGGTGAAGGATCTCTACACCAACGAGTTCCTGAAATAACGGAACCGGCCACGACCGGGCGGGAGTTTACACCGTGAGCGATACGTCAAACCCCGCCACGTTGCGGATCATGGGCGGCAGTGTCTTGCTGCTGCTCGCCTTTCTCGCCGCGTGGGAATGGGCGCCGACCGCTTTCGGCATTCCGGCCTACATCATTCCCCCCGCGTCGAAGGTCTGGCACGAATTCGCGCGCATGTTCGCCAATGATCATCTCATCTATCACACGTTGATCACGGGCATGCAGGTGCTCGTGGGGTTCCTGCTGGGCATGTTGCTTGGCATGGTCGTGGGTTTCGCGCTGGGCATGTCGCCCACCGCGGAGTTCCTGCTTTCGCCCTATATTCTGGCGTTGCAGATCGCGCCCAAGGTCGCCTTCGCGCCGCTGTTCGTCATCTGGTTCGGCTACACGGTCTATCCGAAAATTCTCGTCGCGGTGCTGATCGTGTTCTTCCCCGTGATGATCAACGTGCTGGGCGCGGTGCGCGCCATCGACCCCGATGTCGTGCGCCTGGCGAAATCGTTTAGCGCCAATCGCTGGCAGATTTTCAGCAAGGTCGAGTTTCCCGCCGCGCTGCCGCCCTTTTTCGCCGGCCTGCGCATCGCCGCGACGCTCGCCGTCATCGGCGTCGTCGTGGGCGAGCTGGTCGGCGGCAATTCCGGCCTTGGCTATCTGCTGACCTATGGCGAGGGCGCCGGCAACACGGCGATGGTGTTCGTCGCCATCATCATGCTGACGGTCGTCGGCATCGCGCTTTACGGCGGGATCGTGCTCATCGAAAATCGCGTGCTGCACTGGCTGCCGGGTCGCGCCCGCGTCGCGAGCTAGGGGAAGACCTATGTCCAGCAACACACTCGCGGGGCGCATCATCGTCGTGACGGGCGCGGCGCGTGGCCTTGGCCGCGCCTTCGCGGAATCTTGCGCGCGCGAGGGCGCCGAAGCCGTCGTGGTCGCCGACATCGAGACGGAACTCGGCGAGGCCACGGCGCGCGACATGCGCGCAGATGGTTTCAATGTCGAGTTCATTCGCTACGATCAGGGCGATCCAGCGTCCATCGAAACCTTCGCGGCGACGGTCGCGGCGAAATTCGGTCGCATCGATGGACTCATCAACAACGCCGCGATCGCAACGGGCATCGGCGGCAAGCTGTATGACGAAATCGACATCGCGACATGGGACCGCGTGATGGCCGTGAACATTCGCGGACCATGGCTTGTCACCCGCGCGTTCGCGCCGCTGTTGAAAAAATCGACGCGCGGCGGCCGCATCGTCAACGTGGCCTCGGACACGGCCCTATGGGGGGCGCCGCGCCTGCTGCACTACGTCGCCAGCAAGGGCGCCATCATTTCGATGACGCGGTCGCTGTCGCGCGAACTCGGCGCCGACGCGATCACCGTCAACGCAATCGCGCCGGGCCTGACGCTCGTCGAGGCGACGGAATACGTGCCGCGCGAGCGCCACGAGCTTTACGTCAATGGTCGCTCCATCCAGCGCGCGCAAACGCCCGACGACGTCGTTGGTCCGGTGATGCATCTACTCGGCGACGGCGCGGGCTTCGTGACAGGACAGGTCATTCCGATCAATGGTGGTTTCGTCTTCAATTAAGGCGCGCTCCGTCGCGCTGCCGCAAGGCGATCTGTCGTGGCTCGAGGCCGGCGACGGCGACGCCGTGGTTCTGTTGCATGGCGTCGGTTCCGCCGCGCGTTCGTTTCGCACGCAGATCGAGGGGCTGGCGCCACGCTGGCGCGTGATGGCGTGGAACGCGCCGGGCTATGGCGAGTCGACGCCGCTTCCGGACGACGCGCCAGATGTCGGCGCCTACGCGGCGACCGTCGCCGCGTGGCTGGACGCCAGCGGCGTGCAATCCTGCCACCTTGTCGGCCACTCGTTGGGCTCGCTGATCGCCGCGCGCTTCGCCGCGACATATCCCGAGCGCGTCAAAACATTGACGCTCGCCAGTTGCGCCATCGGTCACGCGCGGCTTCCCGCGGAGGAACGCGCGCGACTGCTCAATGGCCGGATCGGAGACGTCGAGGCGCTGGGCGCGCGCGGGATGGCTGAAAAGCGCGGGCCGCGCCTGCTCGGGCCGGACGCCACGCCCGAACACATCAGGGCCGTCGTCGATGTCATGGCGGACATCAATCCACGCGGGTACGCGCAAGCCGCGCGCATGCTGTCGGGCGGCGACATGCTCGCCGATATCGCGCGACTGCCGGCGACCATGCCAACGCAAGTGGTTTACGGCGCGGCCGATGTCATCACGCCGCCCGAACCAAACCAGCGCGCCGCCAGCGCGCGCGCGAATATCTCGATTGAAACAATCGAGCGCGCCGGGCATGCGCTTTATGTCGAGGCGCCCGGGCGCTTCAACGCGCTGCTCCAGAACTTCATGGAGGCGCCGCGATGAGCATGGCGGAACAGGACGCCAAATCCCGCTATATCGTGCCGGCGCTCGCGCACGGCCTCGCGGTGCTTGGGCTTTTCACGCGCGATCGCCCGACATGGACGCCGCCGGAAATCGCGCAGGAACTCGCGCTCGCGCGCGCGACGGTTTTCCGCCTGCTGCAAACGCTGGAAGCAAGCGGCTATGTCGTGCGCGACAGCGGCGGGCGCGCCTTTCGCCTCGGCCCGTCGGTGCTTAATCGCGGCTTCGCATATCTCGCTTCCCTCGACCTCGTCGAGGTCGCGCGCCCCATTCTGAAGCGACTGCGCGACGACACCGGCCTGTCCTCGCACATGGCCGTGCGCGATGGACGCGATGTCGTCTATGTCGCGCGCTTTCCCGCGCGCACGACCATCGCGAGCAGCGTCAATATCGGCACGCGCTTTCCCGTGCACGCGACCATTCTTGGCCGCATGCTCATATGCGATTTCACCGATGCGCAACTGGCGGAACTTTACCCGGACGAGCAACTGCCGCGAGTCACGGAGCAGACGCCGCGCACCCGCGCGGCGCTCGCCGCGCTGCTGGTGGGCGATCGCGCGCGCGGCTACGCGACAAGCCAGTCCTTCTTCGAGCACGGCGTCAACGCCATCGCCGCGCCCGTGCGCGACGCGCAAGGCATGGTTGTCGCTGCGATCAACCTCACGGCCGTCGACGCGCGCGTGACGGTCGAGGACATGAACGGGTTGCTCAAGGACGAAGTGCTGAAAGCCTCGGCCGAAATCACCCGCTGGATCGTGTCCGACCGCGACGATGGCGGCCATGCCGATCGATCGTGGAAATCGGGCGCGACGACGGCGGCCGCCGACTAGGACGGGCGCGCCCGCGATCAGGCGCTCATCGCAAGTCCCGCGCGCGGCGCGCTTGCCTGGCAACGTTCATGGGCCACGCTAATGAGCCGCGTCGCGTCATCGCCATCGACGGGCCAGACCGCGTGGCCGGGTCTTATGGCGACGTATCCCGGGTTCGCGTCGACAAGTTCGAGCGCCGCGTTAAGCATGGGATGGAAAGCGCTTTCAAGGTTTGCTTCGCGATCAACGAAAGCGAGACAAACGAAAACGATCCCGCCCTCCTGGATCGACACGCAACTGCCAACGGCGAGCGCCGGCTTGAGGTCGGCCACGAACATTCTGATCATTTCGTCGGCGTCGGGGCGGCCGTAACGGCGCTCGGCGCTCGCATAGCCCTCAACCCGCAACGCGGCGAGCGCCACGGCCCGGCCAAACCTGCTGGAGATCGCTATCGCCGCGTCGACCTTCCGCTGGAATGACGGATCGTCGAATGACCATTCCGCCCGCCGCGAGGGAAGCGGTGGAGCGAACACCTCCACGACACGTTCGCTGTTGCGCGCGACTGGCGGCAGCGGAGCGGCGGTCACGGGCGCCATGGGAACGGTCGCCATCGCTTCGAGTGGCGCCGCCAACGCGGGCGCCGCGGCGACGACCCGCCCGGCGAGCGCAACCGGCGTGGCGGCGGCCGCGATCACCGGACGCGGATCGACCTCCGGAATGGCGTCGACCTCGGTGTCATCCTTGTCGCCAAGCCATGCCGCGACCCCTATCGAGCCGCTCAACAGGACGACAAACAGCGCGACCAAGCCGATCGTATCGCCCATGGAGCCAGTTGTGACGGAACTGGGCCGCATCCGATCCAGCAGTTCGCCGGCGGGTCGCGCGACAGACGGGGGCGCATACGGAGCCAGACCGGGCGCCGTGGCGGCCGCGGCGGACAGAGGCGGCGGCGCGCCGTAACTGAAAGCGACCACCGGCCGCGCCACCCAACCCGGTCCCACCAATGCGTTGACCGCGCTGGCGTCGAGGCACGGACCACCGCGGCTGACGGCGGCCATGATCGACAGGATATGCAAGGTGGTTGGATAATAATTCTCGTTGGCGGTCGGCTTGTAAAATTCGGGCGGGAAGGGCCGGCCGTTGGCGGCGCAGCGCGCCAGGGCCGCGATCGCGCCATAGCCGCGTTCCGGGAGCGGCCCGTCGACCTCGGCGGCCTCGCCGCTGATCACGCGAACGCCCCCCGCCCCGCCATCCCAGGCGGCGATCAAATCACGGAACAATGACTGCGACGTCAGCCCGGACCAGTACATGTAGAGCGGAATTCGGATCGCGTTGTAGCCGAAGCGTATCTTGTGGCCGCGGGCCAGCGTGGGCATCTCCCTCCCGATGGACGTCCAGCCCACGGGCAGCCTGGACTTACCAAAGCGCGCCGTTTCGATCAGGCTCAGGCCTGTCTTGGTGATGTCCGACCATTCGGGGCGTCCATCGAGCTGCGCCAGACGGGCCAGCGCCGGAAATATCCAGTAGGACAGATTGACGACCGGTCCATCCGCGCGCTCGGCTTCCGAGAAGCCCATGGTGGCGGGAAGAAGAATGGCGCCCGGATTGGCGTATCGCCGAACCAGCTTGCTTTCGATGTCGGCGACGATTTTCGTCGCGCTGACCAGATAACTCGAATCGCTCCAGTAACTGGCGGCCTCCGCGAGCGCCCAGGCGATCAGCAAATCGCCGTCGCTCGCGTCATTCGCGTCGACGGCGCGGGCGCGCGAGGGATCCCATTTCCAGCCAAACAGATGATCGCGACGCACACCTAGTTCGGCGCGGGTCCAGGCCCACATGCGGTCGAAGCTGGCGCGATCATCTCCCGCCACGGCGATCAACATGCCGTAGCCCTGCCCTTCGCTATGACTGATGCCTCCATTGCCCGTGTCGATGACGCGTCCCGACGGATCGACAAAGCGGTCGCGGTACTGGCATATGGGGCCGCCCGCCAACATGCCGCCGACCGCGATGGGTTCGGCCGCGCCCATGTTCGCCAATTGACCCGGCGCGAACTGGGCGCGCGCGGCCACCGGCCCCAACAACGTGGCGACGATTCCAATACAGGCAAGCGTTTTGATCACTGGACAAGCTTCTGGCTGGGAAGGACGAGGCCAATAGGTACGTGTTGAAGTATTTAAGGAATTGTATCGTTCACACTAAAATCCTAATGAAACGCGAATTCGACCTGATGAAAAGGCGATATACTCATTTAATTTGTCGACTGAACAAGCAATCGCTTGGCGGATTGATTTCGGTGACTGAACGCTTCGACGCAAGCTAGGCGCCGACCTCGGGCCGAACTCCATTCCCGTCGCCGCGCGCGGTCACTCCCGCATTTTCAATTATTCACGCGCGACGAACGCCACGAATTAAGTTAATTTAAGTTATCATTTGCCGCGCATTTGAATGAAATGCGCGTTCTTTATATGGCCAAGCGACAACCTCGATTTTACCGACCGTTAGATTTTAATACGCGTAAAATACCCCGCATTTCGAGGGGAACCATCGTGGAAACCGTCACTTTGATTGAAATCGGCGCCGCCATAATTCTTGGCGCGACGCCGGCGATTGATCGGAAAATCCGGGGGCAGTCGGTATCCGTCACCCTGCGCGCGTGCGCGGCCCTCGGCGCGCTCGCGTTTGTTCGTTACAATGGCGATCTGGCGCTGCGCGAAGCCTATTTTCCAGCGACCTGGCTTCCCGTGGTCGCCTGGTTATCGCCTTTCCTGTTGTGGGTGGACGCCCGGGAGCGCCTCTCGGCAGACCCCGCGGACAGGGCGGAGGGCAATATTTGCGGTATTCTCGCCGCGATAAGTTGTGGCGTCGCCTGCGGGCTCGAAAACTGGGGACTTCTCGCGGGAAGCTGGATGGAAATGTTTTGCCTTTACGTATCGGGCCTGACGGTCGGCACGGAAGAGCAATTTACATCGCGCAGCGCGTCGCTCGGATATAGCCGGGTTTGATCGCCACGGCGCGAGGCTCGGCGCGGAAAAAGATGAGCCCCCTGTCGCGCCTGACCATCTCATTCGATCAACCGTACCGGCCGGGCAAACAAGCGCCCGCGCCTTCCAGCCAGCGGAATACGTGACGGATTCAATTCCGCCCGTATTTGGAAATCAGGGATCCGGCCGCCGCGCGATCCTTGCGCAGAAAGGCCGCGAAGGCCTCGGAAGTGTCAACGGCCGTCTCGAGAAACTGGCGGCTCATGAATTCCTGCGATTTCGGTTGTTGCAGGATATCCCGAACTTCCTTGCCGACGCGCTCGATCACGGCGTCCGGCGTCTTGGCCGGCGCGACCAGCCCCCACCAAGGCAAACCGGGATACGAGCCTATTCCCGCCTCGTTCGTTGTCTGAACATTCGGCAACTCGGCGAGGCGCTTTTCGCTCCGCACGGCGAGAGGCTTGAGGCGCGGATCGTTGAAAAAGCCGGCGACGTTGCCAAGTCCAATGCGCGTGATGTCGATCTGACCGCCAAGCGCCGCGTTCACGATCTCGCTGCCGCCCTTGTAGGGCACGGCGGCGAATTCGGTCTTCCATTCGTCGGACAGCCATTTGCGGAAAATGTCCACGGTCGATCCGCCGCCGAGGGTTCCGAAATTCAGCTTGCCAGGCCGCGCTTTCGCCAAGGCCTTCATCTCATCCATTGTTTTCGCGGGCGTGTTCTCGCTGGCGAGCACAACTTCCTTCACGAAGTACATGTTCGTGATTGGTCGGAAATCCTTGTCGGGATCGTAAGGCAGTTGATCGAGAAGAAAGGGATTGTAGGAGAACGCGTCCGCGCCCAGAACGCAGATCGTGTAGCCATCGGGTTCGGCTCTCGCGCATTCCTGCGCGCCAATCACCATGTTGCCGCCGGGCCGGTTGACCACGACCACCGGTTGGCCAAGGCGCGCCTGCAATTCCTGCGCGAGAAATCGACTCGCGACATCGGTCACCGACCCCGGCGCGATTGGAACGATCATTTTGATGGACTGCGTTGGCCAGGTCTGGGCCGTGGCGGACGATCCCGCGATGAAGGCGCCCATGATCGCGGCGCCCAAGCCTGGAAATTTCATGCGTTCCTCCGGAAATTCCTGATCGGTTCTCATTATTGAAGGTGGAGGCTATGCTGATCGTGGAAATTTCACAAATCGGGGGGATTCGAATGGTCGCCGGTCCACGTTCGGTCGAGATCCGTGAATATCGCATACCCACGTTTCCCAGCGGACCCTATATCCTTTGCGAGGGGCCCGATGGCGCAATCTGGTTTTGTGAAAACCTCGGCTCGCGCGTGGGCCGTTTTGATCCCGCCAGCGGCGAAATGCGCGAATATCCCCTTTCATCCGGGGACGCCGGGCCCGTCGGGATCATCGCCGGGACGGATGGCTGTCTGTGGTTTGCTCAAAAGAAAGCCAACAAGATTGGTCGCATCACCGTTGATGGAGTCATCACCGATTTCGCTGTTCCCACGCCGGCCTCTGGTCCGGACGCCATCGCCGTGGGACCGGATGGCGCGATCTGGTTTTCGGAAACGGACGCCGACAAGATCGGACGCATAAGGCCCAACGGTGAAATCGAGGAGTTTTCGGCGGGACTCCGTCCGGGCAGTCGCCCGTTGGCGCTCGTCGAACGCGATGGCGCGCTGTGGTTCTCGCAAGCAGGCGGCGGCCGCATCGGCCGCATCGCGTCCGACGGTCGCTTTTCGGAATTCCCTATTCCGAGCCCCGCCAGTCAACCAAGAGCCATCGCCAATCACCCGGATGGAACGATCTGGTTTGTCGAAACCAGTTCGAACGCCCTGGGCCGGGTGGAACGCGACGGCGCGATCCGCGAATTCGTGGTGCCCATCGATCATGCGTCGCTGCGCGGCGTCATCGCTGGGCCGGATGGAAATCTCTGGTTCACGGCCAACGGGGCGAACCAGATCGGCGCGATGACACCGGACGGAGCCTTTTTGGGCGCGTGGGATGTGCCTACCGCCAACGCCGGCCCCAGATGCATCATGGCGCATTCCAACGGTCGGCTTTACTTTGGGTGTTACGATTCCGGCGCCATCGGCGAAATCCTGTTGTAGCCATCGCGAATGGCTTGGCGGCGCCTAGCGCCGCTCGACAACGCGACGCATTGGAGCATCACGATCGCGGTGAAATCGCATGGTCGGCATATAGCCCGACCAAGCGCTTGCCAACGAAATCGTCCCGCGCGACGAGCGACGAGCGACGATTGGCGACCATGGGCGCCTCACCCCGGACGAGGCCCGGTCGCGGGCCAAGGCGTTGCTGGGCGCCATTGAAAAAGGCGAGGATGATCATCGCGAAACGACTCAATCTGCCGCTTACGACGCAGGGCGATCGATCCGGCAATCAACATGAGACGGCTATCACAAGACTCGCGAAAGACCTTGAAGGACCGCTCACGAAGAAAATGAGATCCAAGAGCTTCGCCGCATGCGCCAAGCGGATTGAACGCAGCAGGGCGTGGTCAGAGGCGCCAAGGCAAGTTGAATAATGATAATTGGAAACTTGGAAACCTGTAGCCAGCCCGCTGGCCAAATATGTTGAGTGAGTGACCGCCATTGCATGGCCAAGCCACATGGCGGTCCGCAGCGGCAGTTGATGATCGCACTCAGTAGACCGGGATAGACGCCGTGTTCAAATCGGTTTCCCGCGCAAACACGAGCACATAAGCTCAGTGTCGCTGTGTCAAACAAAACAAGAGCGCCTAATCGCGCCGAAGCCCCGATTCAGAGAATGGATCCATGAGCGCCAGCACGTCGGCCCGCTCCGGCGGAATGTAGAGAGCGTCTGGTCCATCGAGCGACGAATGGAGTGCATAACTGACGCCGACAATCGCATATGCGCCAATGAAAGCCATCACCACATCAAATCCGCGATGGATGAACCTCGCAATCAGCGTCATGAATCCCATCCCGCCGAATTGGCAACCAAAGGCGATCCGGGCTAAACCGGCAACCTAAATTAATTTATTATATCAAATTTATATACTTTTCAACATCGACCTGGGATTGACACATAAATTTCGCCTTATTATATATTTTTAATATAATTATGAGGTCCAATATGGGCATTCAGGGCTTACCCGTCAGATCGTCTCATCAGCCGCTTGGCGGTGTTTTGCCGTCCGCTCCTGGTCGGCAAAACGGGGGAACGGCGGCTGGTGGCCCCAATTTTGGCTCGAGCCTTTTTATTGCGCCGGAAACCGGCTTGGAGGCTGGCCAGGCGTCCCCTATCGACGTTCATCCCCATGAGGAGCGCCGGTCGGCAGGGTTCCCTTCCCAAAGCGTCCACGCGCCGCGGCGACTGGGTCCGGCGCTGCCGCGCAATCCCCGCTTTGTCCGGGAATTGGCGAACAAGGCGAAACCTGATGTGGCGCTCCTGCTGATCCGCCAAACGGGCGCTCGCTCGCTGGAGGCGGCGGACGCTGCCCGTAAGGCTGACTTATCGAAAACATGGAGCGTCGCTGTTGATTTCCGCTGAGAGTTGACCCGGGATTTTCACCGAGAAGTGACCCGGGTTGATTGTTGGTTCAGTGCTGTCCCGAGGTCAAGATTCTTGCTTTCTCCTTTCGTCCTTTTGTGGTGGCGGCGCTCGCCTTGAACCGGTAGCTCTCGTTGCCGGTTTCCACGATGTGGCAATGATGGGTCAGGCGATCGAGCAACGCGGTCGTCATTTTCGGATCGCCGAAAACGCCAGCCCATTCGCTGAAGCTCAAGTTGGTGGTGATGATCACGCTGGTTCGCTCGTAGAGCTTGCTGAGCAGGTGGAAAAGCAAGGCTCCACCAGAGGCGCTGAACGGCAGGTACCCGAGTTCATCCAGGATCACGAGGTCATGGCGGATCAGGCGCTCGGCGATCTGGCCCGCGCGTCCATGAGTCTTTTCCTGCTCCAGCGCGTTGACGAGATCGATGGTGGAGAAGAACCTGACCTTCTTTCGATGATGTTCGATGGCTTGGATGGCGAGCGCGGTCGCGACATGGGTTTTTCCCGTGCCTGGCCCGCCAATCAGGACGACATTGTCAGCCCTGTCGATGAACTCGCAGCGATGCAATTGCCGCGCGAGAGATTCGTTGATCTCGCTGGAGGCAAAATCGAACGCGGTCAGATCCTTGTAGGCTGGAAAGCGCGCCGTCGAGCTGGCGACGTTGGCCGAGCGCCTTGGCGCCAGCTACATCCAGCTTCTCGCGCCGCAGCGTTCATTTGGCGGCCCGCCGGATGAACGCGACCTTCTCGCCTATTTCGAAGCGGTCGCGCGGGAATCCGCCCTGCCGCAGGTGCTCTATCTCAATCCGGGCCCCGGCGCCGACGTCTCGATACCAACGACAATCGCCCTGTCGAAACTGCCGCGTGTCGCCCTGATCAAGGAAAGTTCGCGCGATCTCGCCCGCGTGTCGCGTCTGATCGTCGAGATCGATCACGCCGGCCATGCCCGGTATCTCACGACGGTGCAAATGCTCCTTATCTCGCTTCTGCTAGGCGGATCAGGCGCCACGATGCCAGCGCCGGCGGCGGAAATCGCGCGCGGCGTCATCGACGCGCTTGCGGTTGGCGATCATGCCAAGGCCACGGAATTGCAACTCGGTTTCGCGCTCTTTCCCGCGCGATGGATGCATCGTGGTCTCACGCCCACAATGAAGACCGCGCTCGAGTTGATCGGCATCCCGGTCGGGGGCCTTTATCCTCCCTACCAGACGCTCGACGCACAAGAACGAGCCGCCCTGCGCGCGCACCTGGCGACCACGCCGCTCGCCAGACGGTTGATTGAACAACCTCATCAAGCCACCGACCGCTCATAAGCACGGCCCGGAAAGACCGGTTGCGAGCACACCATGATCCAGATCAACAATAATTCTAGTATTTAAATAGACTGACTTATTATGCCGTGCCAGATTTTTGTATCGGCGCCGCCCCGCGGCCCTACACGAGAAAGGCAAGGACCATGTCGAGTTCAAACGCCAACCTGCGCGTTGTCGCCTCCGGGGAACTACCACCCGGTGTTTCCATTCATCCGTGGCAGCCCGCCGTCGGGGCGACCGTCTCGGGTCTTCGCTATGACGGTGAAGCGCTGCCCGATAACGTGCAGGAAACTCTAAGTGTCTGTCCGGAGAGATCATGCTGGATTGCATAGCTTTCTGAGCATAAGCCTTATTGACGCGAGGCGCAGGAACGCGAGCGCTCTTCGGTTGAGATTTTCCCAGTCCTTGGCTAGGCGCCTGCACCTCCCGAGC
>CAIOVE010000019.1 GCA_903861645.1 uncultured Hyphomicrobiales bacterium | reverse complement strand
GTACGTCGAAATCGTCAAGCGCTCGGATCACGCCAAAGGGTTTGTCATTCTGCCAAAGCGATGGGTTGTCGAACGCACATTCGCATGGCTCGCGAGGTGCAGGCGCCTAGCCAAGGACTGGGAAAATCTCAACCGAAGAGCGCTCGCGTTCCTGCGCCTCGCGTCAATAAGGCTTATGCTCAGAAAGCTATGCAATCCAGCATGATCTCTCCGGACAGACACTTAGAATAGAGTTAATACGGCTCGATAATCCGCCTTATCATTTGGAAAGACCTTGGAATTCCGTCTCATGGTCAACGATCGTTCACACTATTCGGACTGAAAGTGTTCAATTATTACGCAAGGCGCCGCGCGGATTGCGTCCGTTCGCCCGCCCGCCTATGAATGCGGCGCGGGCGGTCTCCGCCGACACCAGTCCGATTGTCCCCGGAGTCCATTGAATGGCGCGCGACGTCTCTGACAGCACACCCATCCGCTCGCGCGGGGAACTTACGGCCTGGCTGGAGAGCGGCTGCAAACCCGCGTCTGAATTCCGCCTTGGCACCGAGCACGAAAAAATTCTTTTTTACAAGAATGACTTGAGTCCTGTTCCCTATGGCGGTCGCGGAGCCTCGGGGCAGGGCGGCGTTGGCGCCCTTCTGGAGGGAATGGCCAGTGAGACGGGCTGGGAGCGGATCGAGGACGGCGGCGCGCTGATCGGGTTGTACGACCCGGTCGAGGGCGGCGCCATTTCGCTGGAACCGGGCGGACAGTTCGAGCTTTCCGGCGCGCCTTTGGACAATATTCACCAGACCGCCAGAGAACTCGACGATCATCTCCGGCTCGCCGGGCTGGTGGCGGATCGCCATGACATAGGGTTCCTTGGCTTGGGCATGAGCCCGAAATGGTCGCTGGAACAAACGCCGGTCATGCCCAAGAGCCGCTATCGGATCATGACCGAATACATGCCGAAGGTCGGGTCGCGCGGCCTCGACATGATGTACCGGACCGCGACGGTTCAGGCGAACCTCGACTTTGCTTCCGAGGCCGACATGGTCCGCAAGCTGAGGGTGTCCATCGCCCTGCAGCCGCTGGCGACGGCGCTTTTCGCCAATTCGCCCTTCACCAACGGGCGGCCAAACGGTCGTCTGTCCGAGCGATCGGAAATCTGGCGCGATACGGACAATCATCGCGCCGGCATGCTGCCGTTCGTCTTCGAGGACGGCATGGGCTTCGAGCGCTTCGTCGATTACGCGTTGCAAGTGCCCATGTATTTCGTCAAGCGCGGCGACGACTATCACGACGTCACCGGCGCCGATTTCCGCGATCTGCTCGCCGGCCGCCTCGCCGCCATGCCCGGCGAGACCGCGACCCTGTCCGATTGGGCCAATCACCTCTCGACGATCTTTCCCGAGGTGCGCCTGAAGAAATATCTGGAAATGCGCGGCGCCGATGTCGGCTCGCGCGATCAGATCCTGGCCTTGCCGGCCCTGTTCGTCGGCCTTCTGTATGATGGCGGCGCGCTCGACGCGGCGTGGGACATTGTCAAGAACTGGAGCGCCGAACAGCGACAGGCGCTGCGTGACGATGTGCCGACCCTCGGCCTCGCGGCGACCGTGGCCGGGCGAAGCCTGCGCGAGATCGGTCGCGAGACGCTCGCCATCGCCCGCGAGGGCCTGCGTCGCCGCCGTCGCCTCGACGCGCGCGGTCGCGACGAGACGATCTATCTTGGCTTGCTGGAGGAACGGATCGCGACGGGGCGATCGCCGGCGCGCGACTGGCTGGATCGTTTCAACGGGCCATGGGGCGGGGTGGTCGATCCCGTCTTCGCCGAGGCGGCGCTCTAGCGGGCGTCCCGGCGCTTTTATCGCCAGACGGCGCGCTTGCCGCGCGCCTGTTCGATCCAGCCCTGCGCGGTTTCAATGGCCCGCAACTCGCCCCGCGCGCCGGGAATGAAGGCGTCGAAGGCCGCCCAGAATTGCTGGCGGAAAACGTCGCGTTCCA
Organism: uncultured Hyphomicrobiales bacterium; assembly: GCA_903861645.1. Classification (GTDB taxonomy): domain Bacteria; phylum Pseudomonadota; class Alphaproteobacteria; order Rhizobiales; family Beijerinckiaceae; genus Terripilifer. Next base: position 144,072 of record CAIOVE010000019.1, on the reverse strand, counting down.
TCAGGATTTCGTGCCGGGCGTAGGGGATGACGACGTGGCGGCCAGCCTTCAGCCGCGTTGCGAAGACCTCGACAGCCTGTCCGTCGACGACCCGCTCGTCTCCGGCCGCGATGACCAGCGATGGCGTCAGGACGCGGCGTGGATATTCCGGGTCGGCGAACTGTTGCATGAGCCGGAAGGCCGCGTTCAGCCAGCCAATGGTGGGCGAACCGATGGACAGGCCAGGCGCCGCCGCGACCACGCCGGCGTTGCGACGATACCGGCTTTCATCCGACGTCAGGCGGTTGCCGTCGAAGGGTTTCGTCAGCGCCGACGTCGAGCGTCCGCCCGGGACGAAAGCGCCGCCAAAGCCGATGGTGTCGAGCGCTTCGGCCAGCAGGCGCGAGGCTTTCGGCAAGCGCAAGCCATGCACGCCGATGAGCGGCCCCAGAAGGGCCAGCCGTTCGAAGGGCGAGGCGCCGCGCCGCGCCTGCGCCAGCAGCACGGCCGCGCCCATGGAATGTCCAAGCGCGAACCAGGGCCGCGGGCAGAAAGGCTCCAACGCTTGTTGCGTCACGGCGTCGAGATCGCGCTCATAGAGCGAGAAATCGTCAATATGTCCCTTGCGCGAATTATCGAGTTCGCGGTCCGACAGGCCCTGTCCACGCCAGTCGAAGGCGACGACGGTCAGGCCGCGCTTCAGCAGGTCGCCGATGGTCTCGAAATACTTCTCGATGAATTCGGCGCGTCCAGCGCAGATCAGCACCGTGCCCGCCGCCGCGCCCGGCGGATGCCAGCGCGACACCCGCAGGCTCAGGCCGTCGACGGCGCGCAGCGAAGTCGCGACCGCGCCCGCCGGCATGGGATTGTCTGGGGTCTGGATGAGTTCCATCGGGCGCGCGGACTCCTGCCGGCCACATCTACACGACGCGAGGGCCGGCGAAAATCCTCTATCGCGCGGTCATTCCGGCTTGATGTTGGCGCGCAGGGCGACGTCGGACCATTTATCCATTTCGGCGCGGATGACGCCGGCGAATTCCTCCGGGGTATCGCCGACCGGTTCCGCGCCCTCCGCCGCGAAGCGCCCGCGCATCTCCGGCGTGGCGAGGCCGGCGACGGTTTCATCGCGCAGGCGCCGAACGATGTCGACCGGCGTTCCCGCTGGCGCGAGCAGACCGAACCACTGGATGGCCTCGAAGCCAGGCACGCCCGATTCTGCGATGGTTGGCAATTCAGGCGCGACGCTCGATCGCTTGAGCGTCGAGACCGCCAGCGCGCGGAGCGCGCCGGAATCGATCTGCGGCTTGCCGGATAGATAGTTCACCTGCATGCCGGTCACGCGCCCGCCGATGACATCGATCAGCGCCGGCGCGACGCCCGTATAGGGCACATGGGTCATGTCGACGCCAGCCATGACGCGAAACAGCTCCATGGCCATGTGCGGCGCCGTGCCGACGCCCGCCGACCCGAAACTCAGCTCGCCGGGCCGCGCCCTGGCGGCGGCTATCAGGTCGCCAACCGTTCGGTACGGTTGCGCGGCGCCCACCACGAGCGCGTTCGGCAAGGACACCAGCCGCGTGATCGGCGCGAAATCGCGACGCGCGTCATAGGGCAGCTTCTTGTACATGACGTGATTGATGGCCAGCGTGCTGGCCGACATCAACAGCGTATAGCCATCGGGCGCCGCCCGCGCGACGACGTCGCTGCCAAGCACGTTGCCGGCGCCGGGCTTGTTTTCAACGTAAAACGTCTGGCCCATGGTCTTCGACAGATGGTCGGCCAGAACGCGCGCCACGCTGTCCGTGCCGCCGCCGGCCGCCGACGCGACGACGATCCGCACCGGTCGCTCGGGCCACGCGGCCAGCGCCGCGCGCGGCAGGATCAGGGCGAGCGTGATCGCCGCCGCGCGCGCCAGCATCAGCCGACCGCCCGCAGGCTCGCGCCGCCCTTTTCGACGGGCCTGGCGGCGATAAGCACGAAGGCGATGACGCAGGGGACAGCGCCCCGATTGATCCAGTCGTGGATCGTGCCGCGTTGCACGAGAACGTCGCCGGCCCGCAGATGGACTTCCTTGCCGTCGTCGAGACGCATGTCGATTTCGCCGGAAAGAACGGCGGCGTAGTCGACGGTTTCCGTGCGGTGATTGCGCGGCGCGACGCCCGGATCGTACTGGACGACCCGGAAGATGGCGCCATCGCCCGCGCATTGCTTGACGTCGCGCAGGCCGCCATCGAGCGCTTCCTCGTTGTCCACCGGGGTTTCGGCGTGGCTCCAGATGACAGTGCTCGATTGTCCCGGCCGAGTGGAAATGACGTTTTTCGCGATTTCGTCGATGGCGACGACCGCCTGGCCGCTGGCGTCATGGCCGGTCACGACGCGGCGGATGGAAATGGGCATTGCAAACCTCCCTTTATCGATGCGTCACCATGGACTCGGGCGCGATCGGGCGCAATTTAATTCAATTTTGACCGTCATTTTCGTTAACCCTCGTTCGTAACCCGCCGCATACCCGCCGCGACGACACTGTCCCCATCCAACAGGGAACAGAGCTCCGAATGGAGCCGGGGATGCGTCATGTCCATGCTCACGCTTTCAGGACCGGGTGGTCCTTTTCTCGACGCCGGCGCCGGACCGGCGGGTGCGCTGCGAGCGATGAACCGCAAGGCGCGCGCGCGATTGTTGCGTCGGGCCTCGGTGGCGATCGGCGCCGTTGGCATGGCGGTTTTCGCGGCGGCCGCCACGGCGGCCATGCGCGCGCCCTCCGCCCCGGTCGCCGAGCCCGCGTCAACGGCGGCCCCGCGCAATGACTGGGTCGAGGTGCGCAATCCCCTGCGATTCTATTCGCTGGAAAGCGCCGAGTTCGGCAAGTCGCCCCGAATGTACGAGGCGCGCCGCCATGCGACGGGCGGCGGGCGGCGGGACATTCTGACCTTCGGACCGTCCGTCCCCGGCAGCGAGGCGGTTTTGCGCCTGTCGATCTATCGCAAGGGGGCCGAGGAAGCGGCGAGCGGCCGTTTCTTCGTGGAAATGGCGCGGCAGGCGGCCCAGACCGGCTTTTCGGTGACGCGGAGCGCGCAGCCCGGCGACATGCCATCGCGGTTCGGCGTTTTCGAAACAGCCGATCTGACGTTGAATACGCCGGCCGGCGAGGCCGCCTGTCTCGGCTTCAGGCTTGGACTCGACCATCCCGGTCTTGAGATATCGGGATACGCCTGCGGCGCGCCCAGCCATCCGATCGACCGTCGCGCGTTGACATGCGCCCTCGACCGCCTCGATCTCGCCTCGGTCGGCGACGACCGCGAACTTGGACGCTTTTTCGCCAATGCCGAACTGGCGCGGGGCGCCGGCTGCGGCGGCGCGCGGGGCGGCGGCAATGGCGCCTCCCGATGGCTCGAGCCCGTATCGACGAAGCCGGCTTTACGGGCGGGCGACGCCAGTCGAAAACCGACGCGGAAATAGCGCCGGGGGGTTCGCCGGCGTGAAAAACAGGTTAGTGTTCGAGTCACTGATTTGATTTGCCAAGAGGGATTACCGATGAGCCGCTCTCCCCGCATGTTTCTTGCCACGACGGCGGCCGCGATCGCCGCGCTTGTCGCCATGACCACGCTCGCCGAGGCGCGCGACCATCGCCATGGCGCGCCCGCCCGCGCGCTGACAGTGAAAAAGCGTCCCTTCACCGACAGCGGGCGCGTCGTCGCCAAGGGGAGCGAGTCGCGCTATGTCGGCGACACCCATTATTCAGGCGTTTCGCCGACTCTTGGCCACGGGCCCAACAGCTACGGCGCGGAGACCCTGCCGGGTCGCTTCGATCTGCCGGGCGCGCGTCCTCTGTTCAACTTCTGAGACGCGGTTCCAGCAAGTCATCCGGCGGCGAGGCGCGCGAGCGTCTCGCCGTTTTGATTCGCGTGAACACCGCGCATTGACGCGCGCGCGCGGCGCCATCATTCTGACGACGAAAGATCATGCGCCGATATCGCGCGACATGACTGGGGGGAAATTTGATGCTCGATCGGCGTTGGATCGCGCGCGCGGGCGCGCTTGGCTTGCTTGTCGCTTGCGCCGCGCCAGCGCGCGCCGATGACTATCCCAACCGGCCCGTCACCATCGTCATTCCCTTCACGGCGGGCAGCATCACCGACACAGCCGCGCGCATCGTCGCCGAACGGCTGGAAAAGGCGCTGGGCCAGCCCTTCATCATCGACAATCGTCCGGGCGCCGGCGGCTTTCTCGCGGCGCGCACGGTGGCGCGCGCGACGCCCGACGGCTACACGCTACTGATCACCACCAATTCGACGCATTCCGCCGCGCCGGGCCTGTTCAAGAACGTGCCCTACGATCCCATCAACGACTTCACGCCGGTGGCCCGCATCGGCAGCTTCCCCTCCGTGATGTCGGTCAGTCCATCCCTGCCGGTGACGTCGATGAAGGAGTTTGTCGCCTACGCGAAGGCCAATCCCGGCAAGGTGAGTTACGCCTATGGCAACAGCACCGGCCAGATCACTGGCGAGGCCATGGCCAAGCGGCTCGGTCTCGACATGGCGCGCGTCGCCTATCGCAGCAATCCCGAGGCGTTGACCGCGCTCATCGGCGGTCAGGTGTCGATCATGGCGCTCGATTTCAGCAACGCCTTGCCGCAACTGGAAACGAAATCGGTGCGCCCGCTCGCCGTGCTGACCAAGGCGCGCAGCGCCACCATGCCGAACGTGCCGACGCTCGACGAAACCATCATGCCCGATTACGACCTGCTGGCGTGGGCGGGCGTTTTTGGACCCGCCGCCCTGCCGCCTGAGGTGACGCGCAAGCTCGCCGCCGCGCTTGATTCGTCGCTGAACGACCCAGACGTGAAGGCGCGCTTCGGCAAGTTCGGCATCGAGATTTTCTACACCGGCCCGGCCGCCTTCGCCGATTACGTCAAGACGGAGCTGGTGAAGTGGACGGCGCTGATCAAGGAAGCCGGCATCCAGCCGGAATGATCGCGCCGTCCGTTTTCGACGTCATTCAGGCAGTGGCTTGCCGCGCGTTTCCGGCAGGAACGGCGTGACGATCAGGCCAAGCACGTAGATCGACGACAGCACCATCGCCGCCTTGCCGATGCCGCCGAAGGCCACCACCATCGTGCCCGCGAGGAACGGGCCGAGGAACGCGATCAGGCGCGGCGCGTTGAAGGCGAAGGCCACGGCCGTCGCGCGCATGCGCGTCGGATAGAGCTCGGGGATCCAGACCGGCATCCACGAATACTGGCCGCTGGCGAAGGCGCCGCTGAAGAAGGCCAGCACCAGCAGAAGCGTCAGATCTTGAGCCCAGAAGAACAGCACCGGCGTCAACGCCAGCGCGACGGCGTAAAAGGCCATGGTGACGGGTTTGCGGCCGAAGGCGTCGGCGAGGAAGCCGACCGAGGCGTATCCGAGGATCGATCCCGCCGTATAGGACATGCCGGCGTAGGTCGCCCATTGCGCCGCCTGCAAGCCGCCGCGCGCCGCGACGGAGGCGATGTAGGGCGGAACCCAGGTCGAGATGCTCCAGAAGCCGACGGTCGTCGTCAGCGACATCAGGAACAGAATGAGCGTGCGCCCGCGCGTTTCCTTGTCCGTGAACAGGTCCGTCAGCGTGAACCGGGTGAGTTTCGCGTCGGCCGCGGACAGTGTCTGCCCGGCGTCCTTGCGCGCCTGCGCGGCCTCGCGTTCCGCGTTCGCTTTTTCCCAGAGTTCCGATTCCGGCATCGAGCGCCGGATCCAGAGCGTCAGCAGCGCCGGCAACACGCCGATCAGATACATGTAGCGCCAGGAGCTGTCGCCAAGCGGCTGAACAAAGAGCCAGATCAGCGCGGCGATGAAGAAGCCGATGCCGAGGCCCGACTGCATCAGGCCGGCGCCCTTGCCGCGCGCCCGCTCGGGCCAGATTTCGGCCATCATGGATGAACCTGTCGCCCATTCGGACCCCACCGCGACGCCCACGAGGAAACGCAGGATCGCGAACGACAGCCAGCTGAAGGCGAACGCCGACAGGCCCGTCATGATCGAATAGGCCAGGATGGCGATGAGCATCATGCGCTTGCGGCCGATGTAATCGGCCAGCACGCCGCCGAGAATGCCGCCAATGCCCCAACCGAGCAGGTTGATGCCGATGATCGTGCCGAAATAGACGGGAATTTGCGGATATTGCGCCGGCTCCAGCAGTTGCTTGAGCGCGGGAGCGGCGGTCAGGATGAGCGCGTAATTCTCGAAACCGTCGAAAAGCCAACCCAGGTTGGTCGCGAACAGCGTCTTCCACTGTCGACCGGTCAGCGATGAATACCACGGCCCCTCGTCGGCGACCGTTGCCTGTTGCGTGCTCATGAATGAAAGTCCCCCGCTATTCGGAGGACTATACTAAGAATTAGATCGACAAGGCAAAGGGGGCATCGAGGATTTTTCCATTATCCTCGCGAGATCTCAGCCCGTGTCGATCATCTTCTCGTCCTCGGCCTCCGCTTCCGCGATGGCGCGTGGCGCGCGCACCACGGTGACCGTGCAGCCCGCGCGCGCGACGACCTGCGAGGAGACGCTGCCGAGAAAACGCCGAAGCGTGGAACTGGCGCGCGCGCCGATCACCACCTGATCAACGTGATTGGAGCTGGCGAATTCGATCAGCGCCTCCGCCGGGTCCATGTGTTCGAGCACGTGGAAGGTGACGCGTTCCTGATCGAGGCCGAGCGGGCGCGCCCATTCCTTCAGTTCAACGAGGCGTTGCACGTGAATGGACCGGCCTTCCTCGTCGAGCGTGAAGGTGATCGTCAGCCGGTTCAGCTTGAGAACGTTGACGCAGGCGATGCGCACGCCGGGCATCGTCGCCAGCACGCGTTTGACGTTGACGCGCAATTCCTCCGTCAACGCTTCCTGACCATCGGAGAAATCGACGGCCACCATGATGATCGGCGCGAGGTTGGTTTGCTGGGGCCTCGGCTGGCGCGGGCCGCTGTCCGAGCCCTTGGATTTCAGCCAGCGCTTCCACGACGTCGGCAGGCTGTCGCGCTGGAGCTTTTGCGAACGCGCGGTCAGCTTGATCTGGTCTGGATGCGACAGGTCGAAGGCGAGCTGCGCGGCGGTGTCGTAACGATCGTCGGGATCGACTTCCAGGCAGCGCAGGATCGCTTCCTGCAACCACGGCGGCATGTTCGGCACGAGCTTGCGTGGCGGCACGGGGTCGCGCCAGAGACGCTTCTTCAACTGGCCCTGCGCCTGAGGCAGGCCGAAGGGCCTGACGTTCGTCGCCAGATAATAGAGCAGCACGCCCAGCGAATAGATGTCCGAGCGCGGTTCCGAGCGGTTCTTCATCACCTGCTCGGGCGCGATGTAGGGGCCTGTGCCCATGGGCACGCGGAATTCCTCTTCCAGCAGGTCCGGCAGGAACAGATGACGCGACAGGCCGAAATCGATCAGCGCCGCCTCGCCGCTGTCGCGGATCATGATGTTGGACGGCTTGATGTCGAGATGCAGCACGTTCTGGCGATGCAGGTCGACCAGCGCCGTCGCCACCTTGACGCCAATTTTCGCGACTTCGTCGGCGGGCAGGGGCGCCTTCTCGATCAACGAGAACAGCGAATAGCCCTGAATGTACTCCATCACCACGTAGGGCTGCCGGGCGAAATCGCCGATGCCGTAGAACTTCGGGACGTGCTTGCCCACCAGTCGCGGCAGGATCATCATTTCCATCTCGAAGCCAACGATCACCGTGGGATCGTCGCCCTCCAGGATGGTCGGCACCTTCATGACGATGGGCGTGTCGATGTCGGGACGCGTCACGCGCCAGAGCGTCGCCATGCCGCCGGTGTGGATCTTCTCGCCGACGAGAAATCCGTCGATCGTCGAGCCGACTTCGAGTGTCTGTCGCGCCATGGCCTACCTGCCGATGAAAAGGCGCGCGGCCAGCATTTGCGGCAGGCCGGCGGCGTGAATTTTTGAAGCGGCTTTCTCGATATTATAGGCCGCCCGCAGATAGGTGATCTCGTTCAGCGTCGTGTCGAGAATGGCGTAGGCGGCCGCGGGGTTCTGGTCGCGCGGCTGTCCAACCGCGCCAAGCACCGCGAGCCACTTGCGATTGCCCATGAGCGGGATGGGCGTCGAGGATTGCGGCAGGAAGAACACCGGCGGCTTCGACGGCGACATGTGGTAGAGTTGCGGTCGATGCACGTGCCCGCACAGCGTGATGCGCGCGCCGGTCGAGCGCAGGCTGCGCTCGGCGGTTTGCGCGTCGGTGATGTAGGACCACGAATGAGGGGACGACGCCTCTGAATGAACGTAGAGACGATCCTCGTCGGTCACCGACATGGGCAGGGTCTTGATCACGTCGATCGAGGCGGCGTCGAGCGCCTGGTGCGTCCATTCGATCGCCGCGCGGGCGTATTCGTTCATGCCGTCCGACTGGCCGAGCGCGGCCGCCTGATCGTGGTTGCCGAGCAGGGCGACGGCGCCCTTCTCCATCTCGCGCGCGACCCGCTCTACGACATACACGGGGTCCGCGCCGTAGCCGACAAGGTCGCCCATGAAGACCATGCGGTCGACGCGTTGACGCTCCGCGTGGGCGAGGCACGCGTCGAGCGCCTCGCGATTGCCATGGATGTCGGAAAAGAAAGCAATACGCATGATGAGGCAGCATAGCAGGTCGCGCGCGAACGGCCACGCTACCCTTGACCTAGACGCGGGCGGTTTTGACCTCGGTCAAGCGCCTGTCGCGTCCGGCGTGAAGTTCATCGCCAAGCCATTCATGCAATAGCGCAGGCCGGTGGGCCGGGGCCCGTCCTCGAAAACATGGCCGAGGTGTCCGCCGCAGCGCGAGCAGTGAACCTCGGTGCGCACCATGAAATGGCTACGGTCGACGGTCGTCTCGACCGCGCCGGGCAGGGGATCGTTGAAGCTCGGCCAGCCCGTGCCGCTCTCGAATTTCGTCTTGGCGACGAACAGGGGCTGATCGCAGCCCGCGCAAGAAAAGACGCCGGCGCGCTTCTCGTGGTTGAGAGCGCAGGTGCCCGCGCGCTCCGTGCCGTGCTCGCGCAGCACGTAGTATTGTTCGGGGGTCAGCTTGGCCCGCCATTCCGCCTCGGTCATCGAAACGGGAAAGGTCTTCTCCTCCGCTTTCGCGGCGCCGCCGAACGGGAAACCAAGGGCCATGGAAACCTCCTCTGTGGAACGCGTTATTTAGGTCGATTGTCGCCCGGAATCGAGGGCAATGGCGCGTTTGTGAACGCGGGGTTCAAAACAGCGACCCCTGTTCGCCGCTCGTGCGTTGTTTGCCGGATCTTGTCCGGGCCGGCGCGGTGGCCGGCGCCCCATCCCCGCCATCGGCGGTCGCCGCGGTCGCCCCATCGGCGAACTGGATCGACAGGCGCGCGCCGGGCGTCACCTCCGCCGCCGCGCGCAGGGGCTTGCCTTCCGCGTCGCGCACCAGCGCGAATCCGCGCGCCAGCACGTTGCGATAGGAAAAGCTGCCGAGAAGCTTGCCAAGCGCGTCCGCCCGCTCCGCGCGGCGCATGTTCGCGCGGGCCAGCGCCGGAAGCAGCCTGCCGTGCAGTTCGGCGAGCCTGCGCCGGTGGGCGTCGAGATCGCGGGCGGCCAGACGCGCCCGCCCCGCGAGGCCAGCGTCGAGCCGCTGGCCGAGATTGCGCAATTTCTCGCGCAGACGGGCGTATTCAGCCCGGGGCGAATGCTTTTCGAGCGTTTGCGCGGCTCGTCCAAGCCACAGCCGCCGGTCTCCAAGCGCGGCCGCGACCCGCGCGGCCAGCCGCTCGCCCGAGCGGTCGAGCCGCTGGCGCGGCAGGGCCAGCAGGGCCTCGCCAGCGGGCAGGGCGCGCGCCAGCGCCCGCAGGTCGCTCCGGCGACGATCTTGCGCGCGTCGCGTCCCGCCTTCGAGCCGGCGCGCGAGGTCGGCCGTCGCCTCCATCAGGTCGGCGCGCACGGGCACGCACATTTCCGCCGCGCCCGTGGGCGTCGGCGCGCGCAGGTCCGCGACCTGATCAAGCAAGGTCCAGTCGGTTTCGTGACCCACCGCCGAGATCAGCGGTATGTCGCTCGCCGCCGCCGCGCGCACGACGATTTCCTCGTTGAAGCCCCAGAGATCCTCGATGGAGCCGCCGCCGCGCGCCACGATGAGCACGGACGGACGAGGAATGGGGCCGCCCTCGGGCAGGGCGTTGAATCCCTCGATGGCGCGGGCGACTTCCGCCGCGCTTGTCTCGCCCTGCACGCGCACCGGCCAGACGACGACGCGGCGTGGAAACCGGTCGGCGAGGCGATGCAGGATGTCGCGGATCACCGCGCCGGTGGGCGAAGTGATGACGCCTATCACCTCCGGCAGATAGGGAATCAACTGTTTGCGCGCCGGGTCGAACAGACCCTCGGCGGCGAATTTCCGGCGGTTTTCCTCCAGCAGCGCCATCAGCGCCCCGACGCCCGCCGGCTCCACCGATTCGACGATGATCTGGTAGGCGGACTTACCGGGAAAGGTCGTGATCTTGCCGGTGGCTATGACTTCCAGCCCCTCCGAGGGCTTGAAGCGCATGCGGCCGTAAACGCCCTTCCAGATCACCGCGTCGATGCGCGCCGAAGCGTCCTTGAGCGAGAAATAGCAATGGCCGGACGAATGCGGCCCGCGCCACCCCGAAACCTCGCCGCGCACGCGCACATGGCCGAAGCGATCCTCGATGGCGCGCTTGAGCGCGCCCGAAAGCTCCGAGACGGATAGTTCCAGCGCGTTGGTCAGCGGGGCGACGTCGGACATGGAACCACTCTAGCCGGCTTGCCGCGCCCCGCCAAAGGGCGCGGTCCCCTCCGCTTGGACGCGCGACTAATGCAGCAGCGCGGTGACCGCGTGCCAGTCGAAATAGGTGCCCGCCAGCAGCACGAGCCCGCCGGCGCCCAGCGCCAGCGAGCCGAGGGCGAAGGTCATGATCGAGGAGAGCAGGGCGACCGAGGCGAGCACGATGCCCAGTTGCAGCACGAGCGAAGCGATCTCGTAGGCGTGATAGGACGCGAAATAGGCGTCGCGATGGTGCTCGATGTCCTTGGCCTTCGCCATTAGTTCCTTGCGGCCCTCGTTTGTGCTGGGCTCGCTTTCCCAGCGGTCGATGGTGGCCTGCCAGGCCGACATCTGCTTTTGAACCTCGGGCTTGTCGGCGGGAGCCGTCAGCTTGGCGTTCTCCAGTTGCGTGCGGAGCACCGTCTGCCGGATGGTCTTGGCCTGGAAGAAGTTCCACGTGTCGCTGGCCTCGATATTCAACGCGAGGGCGTGCGTCTGGGCTCCCTTGCCGAGCATTTCGGACACCGCGAGAAAAAGCGCCAGAACGGAAATCAGCAGGCCGATCATTTTGGCGGCCCCCTTGCCACTATGGGCGGCCTCGTGCGTGGCCTCGTGCGCGACTTCGTGAACGGCTTCCGACATGACACCCCTCCATGGATGAATCGATCGCCCAGCGGCGACGTCCCCGCCGGGTTTCTGCCGCGTCGGGGCGCCGCGCGCAACGCCTTTCGCGTGGTTGGCGCGGGCCGCTTGACGGATTTGCTTGCGTGGCGGTCGCGAACCCTGTTGATGGGGGAACGGGTTGGCGACCCGCGTCCATCGCCCCGGATATTCCATGCCCGAAGCCAGTCCAGCCCCCGTCAAATCAGCCGATCCGGCCGCGCCCGTGGAAACCTGTCCGCGCTGTCAAAAGACGCTGCCTCTGTGCGTTTGCGCCGAGATCGAGCCGCTCGACAACCGGATCAGCTTGATGGTGCTCCAGCATCCGCGCGAACAGGATCAGGATCTCGGCACGGCTCGGCTGACCGTGCTGCATCTGAAAAAGGCGGAATTCCGCGTCGGCCTTTCGTGGCCAAGCCTGACCAAGGCGCTGGGCCGGCCGGTCGATCCCAATCGCTGGGCCGTGCTGTATCTGGGTTCGGCCAAGCCATCGGATTTTCCGACGGAACGCGAGGTGGTCGTGCTCGATCAGAAGGGCGAGCCGATGCCCAATCAGGATCGCGAACTTTCGGAAATCAACGGCGTGATCGTTCTCGATGGCTCGTGGAGCCAGGCCAAGACGCTGTGGTGGCGCAACGCCTGGCTGCTCAAGGTCAAGCGCATCGCGCTCAATCCAAGGCGGCCCTCGCTCTATGGCAAGCTGCGCAAGGAGCCGCGTCGCGAGGCGCTCTCGACGCTTGAGTCGGTCGGCGTGCTGATGCGCGAACTCGACGGCAAGCCAGAGATCGAGACGGCGCTTATCAAGACGTTCGCGCGCCTGCTGCACCGCTATCACGCGGTGAAAAAGGCCGAGAAGGCCGCCGCGCCGCCAAGACCGCGCCGCCGGCGTCCACCCGCCCGCGCCTGAGGTCGGCGCGGTTCAGCCGACGTGCTCCTCCAGCACGGAGACGCGCACGTCGTTCTCGATCAGTTTCCAGATATGCTCGACATAGGCGACGAAGGCGGGCGTGCGCTTGATGTCGAGCGGACGCGGGCGCGGCAGGTCGATCGTGATGTCCTCGCTCACCCGACCGGGGCGGCGGCCGAACACCAGAACCCGGTCCGACAGATACACCGCCTCGTCGATCTGGTGGGTGACGAAGAGCACGGTCTTCTTGCCTTCCTCCCAGATGCGCGAAAGCTCGGTCTGCATGATCTCGCGCGTCTGCGCGTCGAGCGCCGAGAACGGCTCGTCCATCAACAGCAGATCGGGATCGACCGCGAGCGCGCGGGCGAGATTGACGCGCTGGCGCATGCCGCCCGACAGTTGTCGCGGATAGTAGGATTCGAAGCCGCGCAAGCCCACGAGCTCCAGCAGCTTTTTCGTTCGGGCGCGTTGCTCCGGCCCCAGCTTGCCGTTGATTTCCGGCCCGATCTCCGTGTTCGACACGACATCACGCCAGGGCAGCAGATTGTCCTGCTGGAACACGAAGCCGCGATCGGTGCCCGGTCCGTCGATCACGCGGCCATCGATGCGGGCCTCGCCGGAGTCCGAATGTTCGAGACCGCCGACAATCCGTAGAAAGGTCGTCTTGCCGCAGCCCGAGGGGCCAACGATGGAGACGAACTGACCGCGATCAATGTCGACATTGATGCCGCGCAGCACCTCGAGGTCGCCGAAGCGCTTGGTCAGACGGGAAACAGTGAGCTTGTGGGTCGACGCGGTCACGCTCATTCCCTCCACGGAATCAGTTTGCGTTCGAGCGCCTGAAAGCCGCTCGTCATGGCGATGCCGGCGATCGCGAGAATCGTGACGCCCGCGAACAGATTGGGCATGTTGAAGGTCTCGGCCGACTGGCTGATCAACTGTCCCAATCCCGCGCGCGCGCCGAACAGCTCCGCCACGACGACGCCGATCAGGCCGCGACCGATGCCGAGCCGGAATCCCGCGAAAATGAAGGGCAGCGCCGAGGGCAGCGACACCTTGAAGAATATCTGTCGTGACGACGCGCCAAAGCTGCGCACCGTTTCAATCAGGTTCTTGCTGGTCGTCAGCAGGCCCGTTTCAGTGTTGATCGTCACGGGGAAGATCACCAGCACGGCGACGACGACGACCTTGGAGAAAATGCCGATGCCGAACCAGAGGATGAACAGCGGCGCGAGGGCGACCGTGGGCGTCGCGTAGAGGCCGGAAACCCAAGGTTGCAGGGCCGCCTTGGCTGCGCGCGAACTCGCCATGGCGAGGCCGAGCGCGACGCCAAGGAAGCACGCGACGAAATAGCCGAGGAAGAATTCGAGCGAACTCGTCCAGACGTGCTTCCAGATTTCCCCCGAGCTGGTCAGTTCGATCATCGCCATGACGACCTGCGTCGGCGCCGCGAGAAACAGTTTCGAGCCGACGACCACGCGGCTGATGAACTCCCACAACGCGAGACCGCCGAGGATCGAACCCCACGCCCAGCGGCGGTCATGGGTGAATAGCCCGCCAAGCCCGCGAAAGGGCGAGGGGTCGGGCGTTCGCTTGTTTTCCATGGAGAGAGCTTGTTGTGTCATGTCCGTTCCATTGCGCACCTTGTCGCGCCAGCGAGCCGGCGCGACAGTGTTTTATTGCGGGGTGACCATACTGGCGTCGGCGTAACGCGCGAGGTCCGTCGATCCTTCGATGTCGCCATCGGCTTTCATGATGCGAATGAGATTGTCGAGGCCGCTGCCCTCGACGGCGCCAACGCGGTCATAGATGCGCAGGCGTTGATAGAGATCGTAGGTCTGCTCGCAATCGACGCGATCGAGGCGGGCGTATTTGACCAGAATGTCGATCGCCTCGCTCCTGTTCGCCGGTTCGTAGAACCAGTCGACGCTCTTCTGGTAGGCGGCGAGAAAGGCGTCGATCGCCTTCCGGTTTTCCTTCGCCCAGGCGATGCTGACCGCGTAGCCGTTGAACGGCACGTCGCGCGACGAGGGGCCGGAATCGCCCAGCGATCCAAAGCCGAGCGCGCGCGCCTTGAAATTATAGGGCGGGTTGATCAGCGTGGCGTCGACGGCGCCCGACGCGAGCGCCTGAAAACGCGCGGCTGTCGCGCCGGCGTAAACGAGATCGAAGTCGCCGAATTTCAGGCCGTTGGGCGTGATCATGCGATCGAGATAGAGCCGCGTGTTGCCCTTGGGCGTGTCGATCATCACGGTCTTGCCCTTGAGGTCGGCGTAGCTCTTGATGGAGGGCTTGACCATCAGTTCATAGGGCGCGACCACGCCCTCGGTGCGAAAAATCCTGATGGCGCCGCCCTTGTCGATGGCGCGCAACGGATCGGGAAAGCCGCCCGTGCCCATGTCGAGCGAACCGGCCGACAATTGCTGGAACACGCCGGCGCTGGTCTGCACGGGAATAAATTCGATTTCGAGACCGGACTTCTCGAACAGGCCCTTGCTCATGGCGATATAGGCGGGCCAGTGCAGCGACGATCCAGACCCGACGTCGCCGATCGTCACCTTTTTATTCGCGGCCTGGGCCTGCGCCCCGGCAAGAAGGATTGCCGCCATGGCGATGGCGGCGCCAAGCTTCCTCATCGTGCCCTCCCGTCATGTCCGCGAGGCCTCCCGGCCCGCGGCGGCGATCTCCGCGCCTGTCGCGAACCATACACGATCGTGGCGGCTGATATAGTCCAGCGCGCGGTCAAGGGCGCCAATACGGTGGGGAACGCCGGTGATGTAGGGATGCAGCGCGATCGCCATGACGCGCGCCTGATTCTCGCCCTCGCGCCAGAGCGTGTCGAACTGCGCCATGATCATGCGGGCGAATTCGTCCGCCGTGTGTCCGTGCTTTTCGAACACGGGCTTGTCATTGAGCTCGTAGGAATAGGGCACCGACATGATTGAGCGGCCGTCCTCCAGCGTCATCTTGATGGGCTGGTCGTCGAACATCCAGTCGGCGACATATTCGAGGCCGTTATCGATCAGGTGGTCGAGGGTGTTCCAGGTCTCCTGAAGACCGGAGCCCAGCCAGCCCTTTGGCTTCTGCCCCGTCTCGCGCGTGATCGTGGCTACCGTGCGTCGCACGATCTCGCCATCCTCGCCGGGGGGGACCTCGTTCAACCGCTTGGTGTTGGTCTCGTTATGGCCCATGAATTCCCATTGGCGCTTGAGACATTCCTCGATGATCTCGGGGTGATGCGCGCAAAGATCGCTGTTCAGCGCGACCGTGCCGCGCGCGCCATAACGCTCCATCGTCTCCATCAGGCGAAACACGCCGACCCGGTTGCCGTAGTCCCGCACGCTGTAGCCGGGCACGTCCGGCACCTTGCCGCCACCACCCGCGGCGATCGGTATCATGTCGCTCATCGAAAAAAATTCGATGTTCGGAATGATCCAGACCGCGACGCGCGCGCCATTCGGGAAGGCGAATTTCGGTCGCCGGACAATTGGCGACCAGGCATAGGGACCGTAAACGCGCGGCTTCACTGGGCGGCCTCCATCAGGCGTTCGCCCTTGAGACGGGCGATGATTTCGTCGGTCTTCATCACGTCGGCGTATTTGTGATGCAGGTCGAAAAGATTGATCTTGTGCGACAGGTCGGAGCGATCGAAGCAGCATTCCTCCGCCATGGTGACGTGATAGCCATGCGAATAGGCGTCGACCGCGCTTGCGCGCACGCAGCCAGACGTGCTCGTGCCGATGACGATCAGGCCGCGGACCCCAAGCTGCGTGAGATGGGCGGCGAGCGGCGTGCCATAAAACGCGCTGGCCCTCTGCTTGGTGATGACGACATCGCCCGCCGCCGGGGCGAAATCGGGCCAGATTTCCATGTCCTCGGGCTTCGGTCCGCCGCCGCGCCGGTTCGTCGCGGTGATCGCGCCCGGGCGGCTCGCCGCGCGCGTGTCGCCCGTCGAATAAAAGATCGGCAGGCCCGCCGCCCGCGCCGCGGCGAGCAGCCGCTTGGTCGGCTCGATGGCGGCGTAAGCGTTGACGCCGCAGGCCGAGGGAAATTCCTTCACAACCTCCGAAACGGGCCTCGGGCCGCCATAATAGGAAAGATTATAGAGGTCGACGACGAGCAACGCGGGACGCGGGCCGACGAAGGTTTCCCGCTTGTAGTGCTTGTATATCTCCAGAACCTCGGCGGACACGACATCCTTCCAGCAATGGTCCTCGAAATCGTCGCTCATGCGCGCCTCCCGCGTCGGTCGTCCACCGCATCATCTTAGGCGCGGGTCGCGACCGCGCAAGCGCAACACATGGGCGTGGGCGCCGCATTGCGATGCTTGTGTGCGCCGCGTAGGCTGCGCTTGGACAGGGAGGGTTGAAAATGATGTTCAAACGGGTCGGCGCGGTCACGCTCGCCGCCATGATCGCGGGTCTGGCGCCGGCCGCGGCGCTGGATCGTCTGAAGGTCGCGGTGGGCGGCCAGAAGGGCGTGGGCGAAACCTTTCCCGTCGAACTCGGTCAGGCGGCCGGCATCTTCGCGAAACATGGCCTCGATCTCGACCCGCTTTACACCGACAGCAGCGGCGAAACCCTGCAGGCGGTCATATCGCGCGGCGTGCAGGTGGGCGTGGCCGCCGGCTTCACGGGCGTGATGGGACCCTTCTCCAAGGGCGCTCCCGTCCGCATCATCGGCTCCACCTTCACGGGTGGCAGCCAGTTGTATTGGTACGTTCGCGCTGATTCCCCGATCCATTCGGTGGCGGACGCCGAGGGCAGGACGGTTTCCTACTCGTCGACCGGCTCCTCCGCGCACACATCCGTGCAGGCGCTGCTGAAATACAGCGGGGTGAAGTTCAAGCCGACGCCGACGGGGTCGTCGCCCAATACCTACGCCGCGGTGATGAGCGGGCAGGTCGACGTCGGCTGGGCCGGGGCGCCCTTCGGCGTCGAGCAATTGCAGAAGGGCGAGATACGCCTTGTCTGGAAGGCGAACGCCGCGCCGGACATGGACAAGCAGACCATCCGCGTGATGATCGCGCATGTCGATGATCTCAAGGCGCGGCCGGACCTCTACAAGCGGTTCGTCGACGCCTACGAGGCGACGATCGACTGGGTTTATTCGACGCCGGAGGGGCTGAAGGCCTATGCCGCGTGGGCCAGCCTGTCGGAAGCCGCGGCCCATCGCGCCATCGAGGAGTTCCTGCCGCGCGCGGCGGTCGATCCACGCCGGATCGCCGGCCTCGACGAAGCGCTCGACGACGCCGTGACGTTCAAATACACGGCGAGCCGCCTGACGGCCGAACAGGTCAAGGAGCTGTTCCAGCTGCCGGCAAAATAGCGCGCTCAAACTTTCATCGGGTCGACAAACGCGCGTTCCACGGGTACGCGCGCCGGCAGCATGCCTTGCTTGAACACGATCTCCTCCAGCGCGAGAATCGTCGGCATGTTCGCCTCCATGCCGTAAGGCAGGGGATCGTCGCCGACGATGCCCGTCAGCGCGCGATAGCGTCGATCGGTCGGGGTGTCGGCGAGGCCGGCGCGCAGGCGCGCGCGCCATTCGGTCTTGGCGCGCGCGAAGGCGTCATGCAGCGCGCGCGCGACAAAGGGATGTTCGGCCAGCACGCCGTCCCTGACCACGATGGTGCCGTGCATCGGATATATGCCGGTGCGCCGGTGCCACGCGGCTTCCAGTTCCGCGGCGTTGGGGAACAGCTCCGGATAATTCAACGGTTCGGTTTGCTTCCAGCCGCCGGCGGGATCGCCGGCGCGGCCGACGCCCGCGTTGCCGTCGAAACCCGCGGCCAGCTCGCCCGCCGCCATCATGTCGAACAGCGAGTGGCCGGTGGGCGCGTGAATCACGTTCGGCGGCAGGCGCAACGCGGCGACATGCTCCTCGTCGTCGACCACCCAGGTAACCCTGGACGAATCGAGCCCGTATTCATCCATCAGGATGCCGCGGGTCCAGACGCCCGTCGTCACGGAATAGGCGCGCACGCCGACCTTTCGTCCCTCGAGGTCGCGCGGCTCGCGAATGCCGGCGTCCGGTCGCACGAGCAACCCGCCATGATGAAAGCGCCGCATGACGAAGATTGGCAGCGCCACGAAGGGCGCGCCATGGGCGCGGGCGATGAGATAGGTTGTCGGCGCGAGTTCGCACACGTCGAATTCAATCTGCCGCACCATGCGCCGGAACGCCGCGATCTGCGGAACCACGCGAACGAATTCCGCCTCCACGCCCTCGATGGGGATCGAGCCGTCGAGCACGGCGGCTGTATGCGGGTAGTCCGCGATGGCGATCTTGAGACGAACTTTGCCGGCCACTGTGAGCAATCCCTTTTGCGTTGAATCAGTCTAGGGCATGTTGGTCCGGCCCGTCATGTCCCGATGTCGATCCGTGCGCGATTTTGACGCCGCGCGGGCCATTGCGCGACACGGCTTCGATGGGCAACAATGGCGGGAATGCAATCAAGGCCGCGCGGGCCATCGAAAAGGGCGGAACATGCAATTCGGCGTCATGGATCATCTCGACCTCAGCGGCGAAGGTTCGATCCAGACGCATTATGAAAACCGGCTCAAATTGCTGGAGCTTTACGACCGCGGCGGCTTTCGCGGGTATCATGTCACCGAGCATCATTGCACGCCGCTGGGCGGCGGCGCCTCGCCAAGCGTCTTTCTGTCGGCCGCCGCGCAGCGCACGAAAAATTTGCGTCTGGGCACGCTGGTCTACGCCTTGCCAACCCACCACCCGGTTCGCCTCGCCGAGGAAATCGGCATGATCGATCAGATGAGCGGCGGACGCATCGATCTGGGCTTTGGCCGCGGCTCCGTGCCGATGGAACTCGCCTATTTCGGTGTCGATCCGGCGAAAGCGCGCGACATCCACGAGGAGGCGCTGGAATGCGTGTTGCAGGGCCTCGCCAACGGCAGGATTGATTTCGCCGGCGAGCATTTCACGATTCGCGACGCGCCGATCTTTCAGCGTCCGGCGCAACTGCCGCATCCGCCCATCTGGTATGGCGTGCACTCGCTCGAGAGCGCCGAGCGCGCCGCGCAACGCGGCTACAACATCGTATGCAACGAACCCGCCGCCGAGTCGGGCGCCTATATCGCCCGCTTTCGCGAGGTCTGGGCGGGGCGCAACGCCGACGTTCCGCCGCCGGTGATCGGTCTCGCGCGCTTCGTGCATGTCGCGCCGTCGAACGAGCGGGCGCTTGGCGTCGCGCGTCGCGCGTTGCTCAAATTCAATGAAAGCTTCCGCTTCCTGCACAAGCGCCATGGCGTCACGCCGCGACTCAGCGGGCGCGAGGACACATTCGATGATCTGATGACGGCGGGACGCGCCATGGCGGGTACGCCCGAGGTCGTGGCCGAAGCGCTGGCGGCGGATCTGCGCGCGGCCGGCGCTGATTACTGCGTCATGCGTCTCGCCTTCGGCGACATGTCGTTCGAGGAAATGTCCGGTTCGGTGAACCTGTTCATCGACGAGGTCATGCCGCTCATGGCCAGGGCGGCCTGAACGCGAGCCGGTTGGCTATTTGGGCCGTGGCGCCTCCGGGCATTTTTCCGGCTTGATGTCGATCAGCGGCGTGCCGTCGAGACAATCGAGCCCGCGTACGACCAGATGGTCGTCGTGAACCTCAAGCAGTTCCACCAGCGACGCCGCGACCGGATTGGGGCGGATCGGCGAACGCAGCGAAAACGTCCCCATGGTTTCGCCATTGGAGCGGGGCGATTGCTCCACGAGATCGCGCCGCGCCTCGTGCATGAAATACAGAACGAGCAAATGACTGTGTCGGCCGATGTCCTTCAGGCCGGCGCGCCAGCGCGCGTTGACTTCGACGCGACAGGCGGGGCCGGCTACGCGGTCACCCTGTCGTGGACATTCGCGGCGCGTCATCCACGGGGTGCGCAATCGACCGATGAAATAAAGACCGGTGTCGAAGGCGTCGGGCAAGGAGACGGCAACCTCGCCGAGTCTGATACCCGACGTCGCGGCATCGCTCGATGGGCCTTTGGCGTGGGCGCTCATGCGTGATCCTTTCCTTGCGGAATCGATCTTAGCGCGTCGAGGCGCGATGTCGACAGCGCGCGCGCCCGTCGCGACTTGTGCGCCGTCTTGTCGCGCCGTATCATTTTGACAAAAGCGGCGCGATGGCGCCGCCGCATAAGCAATATCCAAGGGAGACGCGCCTTGACCGCCAACGATCGTTACGCCATTTTGACGCGAGTGGGCCGGGACGCGCCCATGGGCAAGTACATGCGATGCTACTGGCACCCGATCGCGCCCGACATTCACCTCAAGGCCGATCCGGTTCGCATACGCCTCCTCGGCGAGGATCTCGTGCTCTTTCGCCGCGGCGATGGCCAGCTTGGACTCGTGCAGGAGCGTTGTCCCCATCGCGGCGCGTCGCTCGCTTGCGGCATGATCGAGAAGGACGGCCTGCGTTGCGCCTATCATGGCTGGAAATTCGACGGCGCCGGCCAATGCGTGGAAACGCCGGCCGAGCCCGCCGACAGCGCGTTGAAGAACAAGATCAGAATCGACTCCTATCCCGTCGAGCAGCTTGGCGGCATGATCTGGGCCTATCTCGGCCCGATGCCGGCGCCATTGCTGCCGCGCTACGAATATCTCGTCGGCGACGAATTCGATCGCGACGTCGGCGTCTCCATCATGCCCTGCAACTGGTTGCAGATCGCCGAAAACAACATGGACCCTTACCACGTCGAATACCTGCACTTTATGTACACCAATTACGTGCATGAGCGCCTTGGCAAGCCGTTGGTGCCCGTGCGGCATCATGCCAGGGTCGATTACGAGGTATTCGAGCACGGCATCATCAAGAAGCGCCTGTGGGAAGGCGACAGCGAGGAGTCCGACGAGTGGAAGATCGGCCATCCGCAGATATGGCCGGGCACGGCGGTCATCACCTATCCCGGCGGCTGGATTCAGGCGCAGATACGCGTGCCCGTCGATGACACCAACACCATCGTCTATTGGTATAACGCGCGACCGCGCAAGGCGGGCGCCGCGCCCGCCAGGCACATACGCGTCTGGGACAATCCATTGCGCGACACCCGCGGCCAGTTTCTGACCGATAATCTCAACGGTCAGGACTTGATGGTCATGTACACGCAAGGCGCGATCGCCGATCGCGGTGTCGAAAACCTCGGCCATTCCGATCGTGGCGTCGTGCTTTACCGGCGCATGCTGCTGGAACAGATCGAACGTGTCGAGCGGGGCGAGGACCCCATGGGCGTGGTTCGCGATCCCGCGCTGAACACGCCCTTCATTCAACTGCCGCTGGAACGTCATGTCGACTACGACCTGACCAACGTGCGCGCCTCGCCGGATCATGACTGGAAGCCGGCCGATGAGCAGGACGCGGCGGAATGACTTTTCGGGAGCCCCGCCTTTGACCGACCTTGAATCCCTCGCCGAGCGCGTCGCGCGCGCCTGTCGCGTCCTTGGCCGACTTGAACTGACGCACGCGGCATTTGGGCATGTCAGCGCGCGCGTACCCGGCGCGGATCGCATGTTGATTCGCGCGCGCGGACCCGGCGAACTCGGTGTGCGCTACACAAGCGCCGCTCAAATCATCGAGGTGGATTTCGACGGCAAGCTCGCGCGGCCTAACGCCGAGGGCCTCGCCGTGCCGCAAGAGGTTTTCATTCACTCGGAGATCTATCGGGCGCGTCCGGAGATTTATTCCGTGATCCATATCCATCCGCCCACGCCGATGCTTTTCACCATCTGTTGCAAGCCCTTGCTGCCCCTTTACGGCGCGTTCGATCCGCCGAGCGCCAAGCTCGCCATCGAGGGAATGCCGACCTATCCGCGCGGCGTCCTCATCAATACGAAAGAGCGTGGCGAGGATCTGGTTCGCGTGATGGGACAGTCCAGGGTTTGCCTCATGCGCGGACATGGCGTCACGACGGTCGCCCGCAGCATTGAGCAGGCGACGCTCTACATGATCCAGCTCAACCAACTGGCCGATGTAAACTATCGCGCGGCTTTGCTGGGCGACGCGGAGCCCCTGTCAGCCGAGGATCAGGCGGAAATCGCGGCGATTCGCGGACTGGAATCGACGCCGGAGAATGGCGAGCCGCCAACAGGCGTCGAGGCGACGAACTGGCGCTTTTTCTGCGAAGCGACCGGAGCCTGATCTCATGCGCGCGCTCCGAATCGGCATGATCGGCATCGGCGTGGGCGGCGCCGAGATTTTGCCCGCGATGGATTCGATGGAGAGCATTGAACTCGTGGCGGGCGCCGATCTCGTGCCCGCGACGCTCGCAACCTTTCGCGCGCGATATCCCGAGGCCAGGACGTATCCTTCGGCGAGGGAACTTTGCGAGGACGCCGATGTCGACGCGGTGTGGATCGCCACTCCCAATCGCTTTCATGCCGAACACGCCATCCTCGCGGCCGAACATGGCAAGCACATCGTTGTCGAAAAGCCGATGGCGACGACGCTGGCGGACGCCGCGCGCATGGTCGAGGCCGCCGAGCGGCATGGCGTCAAGATGCTGGCGGGTCATACGCGCGCCTTCACCACGCCAATTCGCGCGTTGCGTCGCCTGATCGAGTCCGGGCGATACGGCGGGCTGCGCGCGCTCAATATCTGGTCCTATTCGGACTGGATGTTGCGTCCGCGCACGCCCGATGAACTTGATGTCGCGCAGGGCGGCGGCATTCCATTCCGGCAGGGGCCGCATCAGGTCGACACCGTGCGATTGCTCGGCGGCGGCATGTTGCGCAGCGTGCGCGCGCAGGTCGGGCAATGGATGCCCGAACGGCCGATACCCGGCTATTATTCGGCCTTTCTCGAATTCGAGAATGGGGTTCCCGCCACCATCGCGCATAATGGATATGGCTATTTCGTCGGCGCCGAACTCGTGCCGTGGGGCGCGGACAAGGCGATCTACGATGTCGATCGCCGCGTCGCCATCCGCGGCGCGATGCGCGCGGGTACGCGCGACGAGGCGCGGGAAAAACAGGAGATACGCATCGGCGGCGATCGGGAAAAGGAATACTTCGCCAGCGTCTCGCAAGCGGCGTGGGTTCCCGAGGACATGGGCCTCGCCATCGCCAGTCTCGACCGCGCCGATGTCAGGCAGTCCCGTCACGGATTGTTCATCCACGACGACGCGGGCAAGCATGACATCGAGATCGCCGGCGGTCGCGAAACGGCCGTCGTGCAACGTCGGGCCGAGTTGGAGGAGCTTTATCGCGCGGTCGTTCACGGCGCGCCGCTCTGGCATGACGGACGCTGGGGCATGGCGACGCTGGAGGTCTGTCTGGCCATGATGCAATCGGCGCGCGAGCGGCGCGAGATCATGCTGGCCCATCAGGTGCCCGTGCCCGCCGGCTATGACGCCGACATGCCTATCCCCAAGGCTTAAGGTCGCGCTCGCCTAGAAATAGGGCTCGCGCCATTCCAGCTCCTTGGGCGTAATGCCCTTGCGCAAACAGGTCGCCGCGGCGAAGCCAGCGATCTCGCCCGTTTGCGTGCACCACGGGAAGTTCCGCATGACCATGAAGATGGTCTCGTAGGTGAACGACAGCGACGCGCCGGTGAGGATGAGGTTGTTGATCTTGCGCGGCAGGAAGCAGCGAAACGGAACTTCGAATTCGTGTTTCCTGTTCTCGTCCCAGAAAAAGCTCTTCGTCATCGGTCGCGTCACCGCGTCCGCGAAGCGGCGCCTGGCCAATACGTCGTCCAGACAAAAGACATGTTCGCCAAGCGGGTGTCGGCCATCGCGCACGCCGACGTAACGCCCGACATTGGCGAGCGTTGACGTCTCGAATCCCGGAACATATTTGCGCAGGAAACTGGCTTCCGCCTCGATCAGGGCGCGCAATTCGCGCCGCGCGCGGGCTTCGTCGTCGGCGCTTTCGTCCATCCGCAGCGCCCACTCATAGGGTGCGTTCTGCCAGAGGATGAACGTGCCGTCCGCCAGCATGGGACTCATGTCGATGGTAGGATGCCCGATGTAGAGATCGCCGTAGACGTTCCGGCCGTTCATGCGTGGACGATAGAGATGAGCGGGTATGTCGCGCGCCGCCACGGCTTCCGCGATCGTTTTCGACAGCGTGGCGTCGCCCGTCGTTTTTTGATGGCGACGGAGCGCGGCGAAATCGACGCCGCTCATCATCCAGAGCAGACCGCCGGGAATGGGCCGTTTGACGCCATCCCATGCGGCGCCGGCGGGTTGTCCGCCGCCGCCGGGCACATAGGGAACGCCCGCCGCGGCGGCGAGTTGTCCCGTGCCGGAGCCTTCGATGAATATCTTGCCGGCGATCGCCTGCCGTCCGGAGGCGCCTTCGACGATGATCGCCTTGATGGAATCGTTGCCGACGCCGGGCTCGACCACGGCGTCGACGAAGGCCGTTCCGTAAAGCGCGACGACGCCCGCCTCGTGCAACATGCGCGACATGACGTTTCCCGCGCCATCGGGATTGAAGCTCTGCCGCGTGAAAGTCGCGTCGGGCTTCAGGTATCGCTCGTAGTGCGAGAGCGGATTGCCGGCCCAGCCGGGCAGGCTCGATTCCGTGACGGTGTAAATGTGACCGCCCGCCGCGAAGCGCTCCATCAGTTCGGTGTGGATGCCGCCAACGCCGGGGCCCGCCGCGCCCTGCAATCCCGACGTGTGTACGCCGCCGGGCATGTCGAACTCTTCGACCAGCACGACGCGCGCGCCCATGCGCGCGGCTTGCAACGCGGCGGCGAAACCGCCGGGCCCCGCGCCGACGACAACAACGTCGGCTTCATGGACGACGGGAATTTTCCGGGCGGATTCGTCAATCGTCGCGCCGCGATGGTTCATGTGGCCTTCTCCATGCCGTCATGCGTCGCGCCCGAGAGTTCGCTCGCGAAGGCGCGCGCGGGCGGTCTGGCGTCCAATCCAAGCGCATTGGCGCGCCGCGCGACACGCGATTCACTCGAAGACAATCCCATCGGCGGTTCCGTTCAATAGGAGCGGGGCATGCCCAGCACGTGTTCGGCGATGAACGACAGGATCAGGTTCGTTGAAATCGGCGCGACCTGATAAAGCCGCGTTTCCCTGAACTTGCGCTCGATGTCGTATTCCTCGGCGAAGCCGAACCCGCCATGGGTTTGCAGGCAGGCCTCGGCGGCGGCCCAGGAGGCTTCCGCCGCGAGCATCTTGGCGAGGTTGGCCTCCTCGCCCGGGTTTTGCCCGAGTTCGTAAAGGCGGGTGGCCTCTCGTAACATGAGTTCAGCCGCGCGCATGCGCGCGTAGGCGTTCGCGATGGGAAACTGCACGCCTTGGTTCTGGCCGATGGGTCGGCCAAACACGACGCGCTCGCGCGCGTAGCGCGTGGCCTTCTCGATGAACCATTTGGCGTCGCCGATGCATTCGGCCGCGATCAGGATGCGCTCGGCGTTCATGCCCGACAGAATGTAGCGGAAGCCCTTGCCCTCCGCGCCGACGAGGCTGGCGGCGGGCGTTCGCAGATTGTCGAAGAAAACTTCCGTCGTCGCGTGATTGATCATCGCCCTGATGGGCCGGATGGTCAGCGCCGCGGGGTCGGCGTCGCGCATGTCGATCAGGAGAACCGACAGGCCGTCGGTTCGCTTGGCGACCTGTTCCCGCGGCGTCGTGCGCGCCAAGAGCAGCATGAGATCGGAATGCGCCGCTCGCGACGTCCAGATTTTCTGGCCATTGATGACAAAGTCGTCGCCGTCGCGCCGCGCGGTGGTCTTCAACGCGCTGGTGTCCGTGCCACTTGTTGGCTCCGTCACGCCGAAGGCTTGCAGGCGCAGGGCGCCCGAAGCGATCGAGGGCAGGTACTTTTCCTTTTGCTCGGCAGAGCCATGCCTGAGCACCGTGCCCATCGTGTACATCTGCGCGTGACAGGCGGCGGCGTTGCCGCCCGAACGATGCACTTCCTCGAGGATGGCGGCGGCGGCGGATATGCCGAGCCCGGAGCCGCCGAATTCCTCGGGGATCAGGGCGCCGAGATAGCCCGATTGCGTCAAGGCGGCGACGAATTCCGCGGGATAGGCCTGTTCCCGATCGAGCTTGCGCCAGTAGTCGCCGGGAAAATCCGCGCAGAGCCGCGCCACCGCGTCGCGAATGTCGGGATGGTTGAGTTCATACGCCATGGATCGACGCCCTCAGCCCGCCAACGTGAGCAGCGCGAGTGGATTGTCGTGCGTGAGCCGGACGATGGCGCTTTCGCTGATCCCCCGAGCGCGCAAGGCCGGCAGAAAATGCGTGAACAGCGTCGAATAGCTCGTGCCGCCGTGGCGCGACAGACGCGCGCGCCGCGCGACGTCCGTTGAAATGAGCAACTGGTCGAGCAACCCCGCGTCGCGCGTCTTCACCACGAGATCGGCGTAGTCGTCATGGGTTGGCCCCTTGGCGAAGCCGATCTGATCGAAACCGAAGCGCACGCCACGGCGCGCGTGCGGCAAGATGGGCTCCACGGCGCCGAAGTTGTGCAGATGGCTGATCAGCACGCGTGACAGGTTCGCGCCCGCGCGCTCAAGCTGGTCGATCTGCCATTGCGCCTGATCGGGCGTCGACGTGTGCGTGATGATCGCCGCGCCCGTGTCGTTCGAGGCGAGGGCCGCCGCCTTGAAGATGCGCGCCGTCGGCTCCGACGTGTCGCCCTTGTCCGTGCCGATCTTGATGACGCCGCAACGCACGCCCGCCTCGCCCGTCTCGATGTCGCGCGTCATTGTCTTGCGCAACTGGTCGACCGAGCCATTGATGGCGTCGGGATGCACCGGATCCCAGTAGAAACCGGCGGCGGCGACCACGCCGACACCGGATTCGCCGGAGATGCGTCGCAACGCCTGAAGGTCTCGGCCCGAGCCGGGCACGCTGAGGTCGGTGATCAGGCTCAACCCGTGATCGCGCCGCGCCGCCGCGAGATCATGAATGATGTCGTCGATGTCCTCGGGGCCAAGAACCGTCTGTGGCCCCTTGTTGTGCGAAAGGTCGATCTGCAGATGTTCGTGAATGAGCGTTAGCCCGGCGGGAGGCGCGATATTGCCCAAAACAGTTCTGATCGTGCCCGCCATGGCGTTCTCCCGTGATCGCGTGTTGCCGGCTTTGTCGGGTTCGCGCGGGGCGCTGTCAACATCGTCTGATTAAGACGGGGCGCGCGCGGCGCGCCTTGCAACGGGGCGCGGGCGCGTTCATCCTCCCGACGGAAACGAGGGAATCCGATGTCAGCCATGCCGCAACCGACCCATGCCGTTGGCCCCTATGATCTGCCGCCCTTGCGCTTTGGTTACGGCGACCTCGCGCCCGTCATCGACGAGGCGACGCTGCGCCATCATCACCTCGTTGTTCACAAGGCCTATGTCGACGCGGTCAACGCGACGCTGACGCGCCGGCCAGAATTTCTCGGCAAGACCATCGAGACCCTGCTGCGTGGTTTGAAGGATTTGCCGGACGACATTCGCGCCGATGTTCGCGAACAGGGCGGCGGCCACGCCGACCATCAATTCTTCTGGAAAATACTGTCGCCGCCCGCCGAGCGTCGCCCGGCTGGCCCGCTGGCCGCCGCCATCGACGCGACATTCGGGTCGTTCGAGGCGTTCAAGGCGCGCTTCGAGGCGGCGGCGCTCGCGCACGAGGGCCAAGGCTGGGCGTTTTTGTCCATCCTGCCCAAAAGCGGCTTCACGCTGAAAATCCTGACCTTGCCCGACAACGGCAGCGTGCTGTCCCAGCCGGAGCCCTCGCCGGGCCTGATCATCTGCGATCTCTGGGATCACGCGAGCGCGCCGTTTGGCGGGCGCGCCGCGTGGTTGCGCGCCTACTGGAGCCTTGTCGATTGGGACTATATCGGCGAGCGCTTCACGGGCGTCCACGAGGGCCGCAGCCACCTGTGAGCCGGCGAGGCGGTTTCAGGCGATGAATTTCGACACCGCGGCCACCAGTTCGTCCGGCGCGTAGAAGGGGATGTCGTGATAGGAATCCGCCGTCGCCCAGGCGATTTTCGGAAATTCCTTTTGCACGCGCGCGACGACCTCGGGCGGGTAGCGGTCTGATTTTAGCCCGCGCACGATCAATATCGGGACGGTGATCCTGGCCAGCGCGTCCCAGACGTCGATTTCCCGCTTGCCGGCCGTACCGCCCACGGGCGTGGCGTTCTGGAAATCTGGATCGCGCTTGAGCTGATAGCCCGCCTCGACCTTCTGCAAGGCCTGTTCGGCGCGGGCGCGGTCCCGCCCGACGCGCGGCACCTGCGCCAGCTTGGCGAAACGCTCCATCGCCGCCTCGACGGAGGCAAAGACCAGCGGCGTATTGCCAGTGGTTTTCGCGCCGGCCGGGGCTTCCTCGCGCGCGAAGCCGGAATCGACGATCACCAGTTTTTCAAGCGCGTCGGGGTAGGTGGCCGCGAAGGACGTCGCGATGCGGCCGGACGCGGAATGACCCATGATATCGGGCCTTTTCCAGCCGAGCGCCGCGATGAGCGCCCTCATGTCGGCCATTTTCGCGTCGATGGAATAGTCCTTTGAAGGGCTCCAGCCCGATTCGCCAAAGCCGCGGTGGTCGAAGGCGACGACTTCCCGGTCGCCGGCGAGTTTCTGGCAGACGCCGATCCAGTCGAAGGAATCGAAATAATTCGCGCCGTGCATGACCAGCAGAGGCGTCTTGCCGGGGTTGCCGAAACGCCGGAAGAAAATGCTCGTGTCGCCCGACGCGACGCGGCCCGTGTTGTCGGCTATCGCGGGTCGGCCAATGGCGGCGAGGGAAAGCCCGAGGGCGGCGGATTGCAGCAAGCGCCTGCGATCGATCATGGCGGTTCCTCCGGGTTTGTTTTGATCAGGCTAGCGCGCCCGCGCGGGCCGCGCCATGGCCAATCGCCGAAATAGGACAATCGCGCGCATGGCCTTCCGGCGATGGGCGGGATATGGTCCGGCCGCGTCCGGAGGCGAGTATGACGATTGACGGTTCGGGCGGCCCTGGCGCCGCCCCGGAAGATCAGGGCGATACGCATTTCGGCTTTGCGTCCGTGCCCCTCGGGGAGAAACAGGCGCGGGTCGACGACGTGTTCCACAAGGTCGCGTCGCGGTATGACGTGATGAACGATTTCATGTCTGTCGGCCTGCACCGGGTCTGGAAGGACGTGCTGGTGGGCATGGTCAAGCCAACGCCGGGGCGCCCCTTCAACCACCTCGATGTCGCCGGAGGCACGGGCGACGTCGCCTTTCGCATCGCCCGGGCGGGTGGACCATCGACCCACGTGACCGTGCTCGACATCAACGGCGACATGCTCGCCGTCGGTCGCGACCGGGCGGAAAAGCTGGGGCTGGACGGGCTCGATTTCGTCGAGGCCAACGCGGAATCCCTGCCTTTTCCCGACAAGACCTTCGACGCCTACACGATCGCCTTCGGCATTCGCAACGTGCCGCGCATTCCCGTGGCGTTGCGCGAGGCCTATCGCGTGCTCAAGCGGGGCGGCCGCTTTCTGTGCCTTGAGTTCTCGCCCGTCGACACGCCGGTTCTCGACAAGGTTTATGACGCCTATTCGTTCACGGCCATTCCGGCGATCGGCAAGGTCGTGACGGGCGATGGCGCGCCCTACCGCTACCTCGTCGAATCCATCCGCAAGTTCCCGCCCGCCGAGGAGTTTCGCGACATGATCGCCGACGCCGGCTTCCAGCGGGCCTCGTTCACGCGTTTGACGGGTGGCGTCGTCGCCATCCATTCGGGCTGGAAACTGTAGGACGCGCGGGTGCTCGGCTCGATTTTCCATCTCTTGCGCCTCGCGCGCGCCGGCTACGTGCTGGCGCGAGAGGGCGTGTTCGCCAACGTCGACCCGACGCTGGCGCCCCCCGCCGCGCGGCCCTTGCTGGCCATGGCGCGGCTGGTGGCCCGTCGCGAGGCGCGTGATGGCTCCAGTCGACTTGTCGCGGCCTTCGCGCGGTTGGGTCCGTCTTACGTCAAGCTCGGTCAGTTCCTCGCCACGCGTCCCGACGTCGTTGGCGCCACCGCCTCGCGCGATCTGGAGAAATTGCAGGACCGCATGCCGCCCTTCCCGCGGGCGGAGGCGGTGCGCATCATCGAGGCGGCCTTCGACCAGAAACTCGACGAGGTCTTTGTCGAGTTCGGCGAGCCCGTCGCCGCGGCGTCCATCGCTCAGGTGCATCGCGCCCGCGTTCGCGACGACGGCCAAATCCGCGATGTCGCGGTCAAGATCATGCGTCCGGGCGTCGAGCGCCGTTTCGCCCGTGATCTGTCCGACATGTATTTCGCGGCGCGCTTCGCCGAGCGGCATTTCGCCGAGGCGCGTCGTCTGCGCGTCATCGAGGTGGTCGACACGCTCGCGCGCACCGTGCGCATGGAAATGGATTTCCGGCTTGAGGCGGCCGCCGCGTCTGAATTCGCCGAGAATTGCGCCGAGGACTCCGAATTCCGCGTTCCCGTCATCGACTGGAACCGCACCGGGCGCGAGGTGCTGACCCTCGAATGGATCGATGGCATTCCCCTGTCGGACACGGCGGGCCTCGAAAAGGCCGGCGTCGATCTGCCGCGCCTCGGGCGCATCGTGATCCAGTCCTTCCTGCGTCACGCCATGCGCGATGGGCTGTTTCACGCCGACATGCATCAGGGCAATCTGTTCGTCGACCCGCAAGGAAGGCTTGTCGCCGTCGACTTCGGCATCATGGGTCGTCTGGGCCTCAAGGAGCGTCGCTTTCTCGCCGAGATTCTCTATGGCTTCATCACGCGCGATTATCGGCGCGTGGCGGAAGTGCATTTCGAGGCCGGTTACGTGCCCGACACCCATCGCGTCGAGGATTTCGCGCAGGCCATTCGCGCCATCGGCGAGCCGATCCATTCGCGCACGGCCGATCAGATTTCGATGGCCAAGCTGCTGACGCTGCTGTTCGAGATCACCGCGCTGTTCGACATGCGCACGCGCACAGAACTTGTTCTGTTGCAAAAGACCATGGTGGTGGTCGAGGGCGTGGCGCGCGGCTTCGATCCACGTCTCGACATCTGGGCGACTTCCGATCCCGTCGTGCGAAGCTGGATCGAGGAGCATCTGGGGCCGCTCGGCAAGCTCGCCGACGCGGGCCGCGGCTTTGGTCTGCTCGGTCGCGCGGTTGGCGGATTGCCTGATTTTCTGGGCCGCGTGGATTCCATCGCGCGCAAGCTTGAACACGCCGCGACGCATGGCTTTGAACTCGCGCCCGCCTCGGTGGAAAACATCGGTCGCGCCGAGGCGCGCCGCGCGCGCTGGGGCAACGCGGCGCTTTGGATCATCGCCGCCGCGCTGGTTGGCTTGCTCGTCTGGCGCTGACGCGCATCAGAGCGCGCGCTTGTAAGCCCCCAACTCGGCCCGCGCCTTGTCGGCGAAGGATGTATCGACCGTTTTCATCGGGTCGGTAATGTCGCCCTCGATCCAGCCCTGCGATTTGAAGAAGGCGAAATCGGTGCGAAGGCTGTCGAAGTTCAGCTTGGCGTCGGGATTGGAGCCCTGCGTGTTCATCACCTTGTAGATCGAACGATCCTTGAGGCTGGTGAACTCCGTGAGCACGTCGATGACCCCTTCCGCGTTGGGGCCTTTCAGGCCGCCATCGGCCAAGGCGCCATCGTAAAACCGCATGGCCTTCATGAAGGCGCGCATGAAACGACGACCGACATCGGGCTTCTTGTCCGCGAAAACAGAGGAAAACACGATGTGGGTTGCGTCCGAGTAGGGATAGAACGTGTCGCTGCTGGCGATGCGCGTCGCGAAGCCCTGCCGCACGGCGTAGGTCGCCGCCGGCTCGGTCGTAAACGCCGCGTCGATGGCGCCATTGGCAAGCGCGGTCACGTGGTTGGGATACGCGAGATAGACCGGCTCTATATCCTTGTAGCCGAGACCGGCCTTCTTCAATCCCTCGTTCAGCGTCGATGTCGAACCGGTGCCCTGGCCCGGCAGGGCGATCTTCATGCCCTTCAGGTCGGCCATGGTCTTGTAGCGCCCGCTGTCGACAAGCTGCTTGCGCACGATCAGGATCTGATGGCCGTAGCCAGGCGCCGCGTTGCCATTGCCGCAAACAACCTTGATGCCGATGCCGCGCGCCACCGCGTTGTAGAGCGTGGCGTTGGCGGAGCCCGTGGCGACATCGATGTCCCCGGCGCCCAGCGGCGCCATCATCTTGCCGCCCGAGTCGAAAACCGTCGGGTTGGCCTCTATGCCTTCCTCGGCGAAATAGCCGCGCTTCATCGCGATCAGGATGGCGAAATCCGCCGTTGAGTTGGAGATCGCGATGTTGACTCGATCGGCGGCGAAGGCGACGCGTGGCGCGTGCAGCAAACCCGCCCCCGCGCCCGCGAGCCATGCGATGGAACGGCGACGCGACAATACATTCGCGCCCGGAGCAAACCTGGCCATGCTGTCCCCCCCTGTCGCGCGCCCCGGCTGGTTTGCCAGCCTTGAGGGCGAACCGTTATTGCGTGCCGGCGATGCCGATCTTTTTGATCAGGCCACCCCAGCGATCCTGTTCGGATTTGATGAAGCTGGCGATGCCGTCGAGCGAAGGCGAGTCAATGGGCAACAGACCGAGGTCGGTCGCCTTGGCCTTGAAGTCGGCGGATCCCGTGATCTTGTTCATTTCCTGATGCAGGCGCTCGATGACCGCGCGCGGGGTCGCGGCCGGCGCCATCATCACGTGCCACGACACGGCCTCAAGCCCCGGCGTGTCGAACGCCTCGGCGAGGGTCGGCACGTCGGGATACATGGTGAAGCGCGCGCCCGATGTAACGGCGAGCGGCCGCAGCTTGCCGTCGCGGATCAGTCCCTGCGGCGCGGCGGCTTCAACAAAGCCCACATCGACGTTGCCCGACGCGATGTCGGTCGTCTGCTGCGGCGTCGCGCGATAGGGCACATGATTCAGCTTGACGCCGAACTGGTCCATGACGAGTTCCATGGACAGATGCTGCATCGTGCCGATGCCGAGCGAGCCGAAATTCAGCTTGCCGGGATTGGCCTTCGCCGCGGCGACAAGATCGCGCGCGGTCTTGATCGGCGAATCCGCGCCAACCACCAGCGTGAACGGCGATTTCACGTAGAGCGAAATCGGCGCGAAATCCTTGTCGGCATTGTAGGGCATGACCTTGTAGAGCACGGGATTGATGGTGAGCGTGGAGCTCACCGTCATCATCAGTGTCAGTCCGTCCGGCTGCGCTTTCGAGATATCGATGGCCGCGATCATCAGCGCGGCGCCCGGCGCGTTCTTCACCACGACGGGCTTGCCGAGCGTCGTTTGCAGGGCGTCGGCGTAGATCCGCACGAGCGCGTCGCCGCCGGTTCCGGGAGCCAACGGCAGTTCGATGGTGACGGTGGAGGAGGGATAGCCCTGCTGCGCGAACGCCCGCGTCGCGGGCGCGATCGCGGCCCCGGTCAGCAGCGACAGGGCGTTTCGACGGTTCAAGTTCATTCCATCCTCCCGAAAACGGCGTTCCCCGTTCCATTCCACGCGATGCTAATGCATTTTCGGGGCGGACGGGAGACGTCGGGGCAAGATTTTCTTGGTTGGCGCGTCGTTGAGCGTCGCTACCTTCCCAGCATCTGGGCCAGTTGCAGGAATCCGACGAAAACCGTCGCCGCCAGCAAGGCGCGGGTCATCAGCAACATGCGCTGGGCCGTGTCGTTGACGCTGCCGGCCATGTTCTCGATGTTGAATGTCATGATCTCGATTTTCTCGGCCTGTTCGGTTTGTCGCCGCCATTCGATTTCCTTGCGATAGAAATCGATGCCGATGGGCGTTTCGCGGGCGGCGGCGTTGTAGCGCGCCTCGAGTTCGTCAATCGTCAGCGCCTTGAGGGTTTCAATCGATTCGGCCATGGAAATCTCCTGAATGAATTTTTCGGCGCGGACGCCTATAAGGGGCTCTTGAGGCGCCGCGAAAAATGCGGGCCCGCGTCCACGTGGACGCGTGGGTTCGACAATGGGCGACAGCCTGCCCAATCATGGTTAATGAATGATTGCCAGCCTAGCGCTGGCACTCGCCGCAAAAAAACGTCGAACGGCCGGACTGGACCACGCGCTTGATCACGCCGCCGCAACCGGCCGTCGGGCAGGGGGCGCCTTCGCGATCGTAGACGCGGAATTGATGCTGGAAATAGCCCAGCGAGCCATCCGCCTGACGATGATCGCGCAGGCTCGATCCGCCGGCCTCCAGCGCCTCGCCAAGGACATCGCGGATCACCGAGGCGAGCAGGCGGGCCCGCTCCGTGGGCGCGCCGTCCTTGCGCGCCAGCGTGCCCGCCGCGCGCCGTGGCGAGAGATGCGCGCGGTGCAGGGACTCGCAGACATAGATGTTGCCGAGTCCCGCGACGAGGCTTTGATCGAGCAACGCCGCCTTCAGCGGCGCCGCCTTGCCAGCGAACAACCGCGCCAGCAAATCGCCGTCGAGTTGATTGCCGAGGGGCTCGACGCCCATGTCGCGAAACAGCTTGTGTTCGGAGAGCGTGGCGCGCGGCTCCAGCAGCATGAAGCCGAAGCGGCGGGGATCGTTATAGGTCACCGTCGCGCCGCCCGACATATGAAACACCACGTGATCATGGGCGGCGATGCGCGAACGGTCGTGATGAAAGACGCCGGGCGTATCGGCGTCGACGCGAAACGACCCGCTCATGCCCAGGTGCATGATCAACGTCTCGCCATCGTCGAGATCGGCGAGAAGATATTTCGCGCGTCGCGTGATGGCCTCGATCCGTCGCCCCGTCAATCGGGCGGCGAAATCAGCCGGGAACGGAAAGCGCAGGTCGGCCCGGCGTTGCTCCACTTTCTCGAAGGTCTGGCCGGCCATCGCGGGTTCAAGCCCGCGCCGCACCGTTTCGACCTCGGGCAGTTCGGGCATGGTTATTTCGTGCCGTACATGCGGTCGCCCGCGTCGCCGAGGCCCGGCACGATATAGCCGTGGTCGTTGAGATGGCTGTCGATCGCGACGGTCCATATGGCGACGTCTGGATGCGCGCAACGCAGCTTCTCGATGCCTTCCGGCGCCGCGACAAGGCAGGCGAAACGAATGTCCTTCGCGCCATGGTCCTTCAACAACTTGACCGCGGCGATCGCCGAATTGCCAGTCGCCAGCATGGGGTCGAGCAGGATGACGAGACGGTCCGCGATATCGTGCGGCGCCTTGAAATAATATTGAACCGCCTCGAGCGTCGTGGGGTCGCGATACAGGCCGATATGCGCCACGCGCGACGCCGGCGCGAGTTGCAACATGCCATCGAGGAAACCCGTGCCAGCGCGCAGGATCGGCGCGAAGACAAGCTTCTTGCCGGCGAGCGCCGGCGCCATGGTTTTTTGCAGCGGGGTTTCGACCTCGACGGCCTCGAGCTTGAGATCGCGCGTCATCTCATGGCACAGCATCGCGCCAATTTCATTGAGCAGCGCGCGGAAGCTCTGGGTCGATCTGTTCTTGTCGCGCATCAGCGTCAGCTTGTGCTGCGCCAGCGGATGCTCGACGACGGTGACGCGTTGCATCAGCCATTCCTCATAATCGTAGAAATCGTCGCGGCAGCAGGGGCAGCCGGTGTCGAATCTTACCAAAACGGCCTCCCTGTTGATGTTGGCGTCAGACCCAGATGGGCGGCCACGGTCGCGCCCATGTCGGCGAAGGTATCGCGCCGCCCGACGGACCCTTTTCGCACATTCGGGCCGAAAACAAGAATGGGCGCGTGTTCCCGCGTGTGGTCGGTGCCGGGCCAGGTCGGGTCGTTGCCATGGTCGCCCGTCACCAGCGCCATGTCGTCCGGCCGCAACCGTTTCGCCAACCCGGCCAGCCGCGCGTCGAAATCCTCGATGCAGGCCGCCGCGCCCGCGACATCGCGCCGGTGGCCGAATTCCGTATCAAGGTCGAGAAAATTCGCGAAGATCAACCCGCCGTCCGGCAGGGTCGCGAAGGCCGAGAGCAGCTTGGCGAACAGGTCGGCGTGCCCATCGCCCTTGATTTCGTCGCCCGTGTTGCGATGGCAAAAGATATCGGCAATCTTGCCGATGCTGACGAGGGCGCGCCCCGCCGCCGCCGCGCGGTCGAGCAAATTGCCTTCGGGCGGGGGCATGGCGAAATCCTTCCGCCGCGGCGTGCGATGGAATTCGCCCGCTCGCGCGCCAGTGAAGGGACGAGCGATGACGCGCCCGACGCGCAGGGGATCGGCGAGACGACGCGTCAACGCGCAAAGATCGTAGAGGCGTTGCAGGCCGAAGCCCTCCTCATGCGCGGCGATCTGCAGGACTGAATCCGCGGATGTGTAGACGATGGGTTTTCCCGTCCGCAGATGCTCCTCGCCCAGCGCCTCGATGATCGCCAAGCCGTCCGCGTGGCGGTCGCCGAGCACGCCGGGCAATCCGCCCTGTTCGATCATCGCGCGGGTCAGCCAGTCGGGAAACGCCGGGATCCTGGCGGGAAAATAGCCCCAGGCGAAATCCGCGGGCGCGCCGGCGATTTCCCAATGCCCGGACGGCGTATCCTTGCCGCGCGAAATCTCGATGGCGTGACCAAAGGCGCCGCCCGGCGCCGCCGGCATGCGCAGGCCCGCGACCGGGCGCCCTGTCGAGCCCTCGCCGACGGCGGCTATGCCGAGCGATTCCATGAAGGGGATCTTGAGCGGGCCGGCGCGAAGCCCCGCGCGGTCGGCTTCGCCCCTCGCGCAAGCGGCGGCGACATGACCGAGCGTGTCGGCGCCCGCGTCGCCAAAATCGCCGGCGTCGGCCGCGCCGCCGCAGCCGAATGAGTCAAGCACGATGAGCAGCGCGCGCGCCAACGTAGGCTCCTAGTGACCGACCGCCGCCGGTCCATTGGCGTCGATCGAGAATGCCGCCGCGAACAGCGTTCGCGTGTAGTCGCTTTCCGGCGCGGCGAAAATGCGCGCGGCGGGACCGGATTCAACGACCTTGCCGTGCCGCATGACGATGAGATCGGTCGCCAGCGCTCGCACCACCTTCAGGTCGTGGCTGATGAACATATAGGCGAGGTTGCGCCGCTTTTGCAGGTCGCGCAACAGATCGACGATCTGCGCCTGAACGGACATGTCGAGCGCCGACGTCGGCTCGTCGAGCACGACGAATTTGGGCTCGAGCGCCATGGCCCGCGCGATGGCGATGCGCTGGCGCTGGCCGCCCGAGAATTCATGCGGATAGCGATCCATCGCGGCGGGGTCGAGGCCCGTGTCGGCGAGCGCGCGCGCGACGATGGCGCGGCGCTCCTCCCAGCTAAGTCCGCGGTTCTGGACGAGCAGGCCTTCCTCGACGATTTCGGCCACCGACATGCGCGGCGACAACGAACCGAAAGGATCCTGAAAGACGATCTGGAGATCGCGCCGCAGCGGCCGCATGCCCTTGAAATCGAGCCCGTCGATGCGTTTGCCGAGATAGGCGATGGGGCCATCGGAACGGATCAGCCGCAACAACGCCAGACCAAGCGTCGTCTTGCCCGAGCCGGATTCGCCGACGACGCCAACCGTTTGCCCCTCGCGCACGACGATCGAAACGTCGTCGACGGCCTTCACATGCGCCACCGTGCGACGCAGAAAGCCACGCTTGATGGGGAACCACACGCGAATATTGTCACCCGCGACCACGGCGCGCGCCGAGGGATCGACGGGCGCGGGGTCGCCCTTCGGCTCCGCCGCCAGCAGGGCGCGCGTGTAGGGATGACGCGGATTGGCGAATATCTCGGCGCGCGGACCAGCCTCGACAATCTCGCCGCGCTGCATGACGCAGACATCGTCGGCGATCTTGCGCACGATGCCCAGATCATGGGTGATGAACAGCATCGCCATGCCGAGTTTTGTTTGCAGTTCCTTCAGCAGCTTGAGGATCTGCGCCTGAACCGTGACGTCGAGCGCCGTCGTGGGTTCGTCGGCGATGAACAGATCGGGCCGGTTCGCCAGCGCCATGGCGATCATCACGCGCTGGCGTTGCCCGCCCGACAGTTGATGTGGATAGGCGCCCAGCCGCGTCGATGGATCGGGAATGCCGACTTCCGCCAGCAGTTCCACCACGCGCGGGCGCCGCTGATCGGCGCCGCGCATGCCATGCAGTTCGAGAATTTCCGCGATCTGCTTCTCGATCGTGTGCACGGGATTGAGCGACGTCATGGGCTCCTGAAAGACCATGGTGATCTCGCTGCCGCGCACCTTGCGCATGGCTTCGTCGTTCGCGCGCAGCAGGTCAGCGCCCTTGAACATGATCCGCCCGGTCGGGAAAGTCGCCGAAGTCGCCGTCAGCAAGCGCGTGATCGACAGGGCGGTGACCGACTTGCCGGAACCGGATTCGCCCACCAGCGCGAGCGTGCGTCCGCGCTCCAAGGTGAACGACACATTTTTGACCGCGCGCGCTTTCTTTCCACCCTGTTGGAAGTCGATCGACAGGTCATGGACGGCGAGGAGGGGAGCGTCGCTCACGAGAATGTCTTTCTGGGATCGAAGGCGTCGCGCACTGCCTCGCCGATGAAGACCAGCAGCGACAGCATGAGCGCGATGACGCAGAAGCCCGTGAGCCCCAGCCACGGCGCCTGAAGGTTCGCCTTGCCTTGCAAAAGCAATTCGCCGAGGGAGGGCGAATCCGGCGGCAGGCCGAGGCCGAGGAAATCAAGCGAGGTCAGCGTCGTGACCGAGGCGTTGACGACGAAGGGCAGGAAGGTCAACGTCGCCACCATGGCGTTGGGCAACACATGCTTCCACATGATCTTCGCGTTCGACAGGCCGAGCGCGCGCGCCGCGTTGACATATTCGAAATTGCGCGCCCGCAGGAATTCCGCCCGCACGACATGTACAAGATTGACCCACGAAAACAGCAGCAGGATGCCGAGCAGCACGAAAAAACTTGGCGTGATGATCGATGAAACGATGATGAGAATGTAGAGATGCGGCAGAGAGGACCATATCTCGATGAAGCGCTGGAAAATCAGATCGAGCCAGCCGCCGAAGTAGCCTTGCAACGCGCCGGCGAACACGCCCACCACCGATGAAATCGCCGCGAGGGTCAGGCCGAACAAGATTGAAATGCGAAACCCATGGATCAGTCGGGCCACGACGTCGCGCGTCTGGTCGTCGGTGCCCAGCCAGTTCATTTCAAGGTCGCGACACGTGGCGTTTGGTTGGTCGGGGAAACGTTTTTTCAACGCGCCGGCGCATTGCTCCCGGCTCAAAAGCCATGTCGGCGGCGAGGGCGCGGGCGTGGGCACGTCGAGATTGTGCGTGTTGTAGGAATAGCGGATCGGCGGCCAGATCGCCCAGCCATTGCGGGCGATCTCGTCGGCGATGACGGGGTCGCGGTAATCGGTTTGCGCGAGAAACCCGCCGAACTTTTCCTCGGGATAATGCTTGAAGAGCGGCGACAACAACTCGCCCTTGTAGGACACGAGAATGGGCCGGTCGTTGGCGATGAAGTCGGCGAACAACGACAAGACGAACAGAACGAGGAAAATCCAGAACGACCAGTAGCCGCGCCGGTTGCGCTTGAAATTGTCGAGGCGGCGCTGGTTGACGGGCGCCAGCTTGAGCCAGCCCTTGCGCGCAACGGCCGCCTCATTGGGCGCGCTGGCCGCCGCCGTCAGGATCGCCGGGGATTCGTTGGGCACCTCAGACCTCCCGCGTTTCGAAATCGATGCGCGGGTCGACCCATGTGTACGTCAGGTCGGACAGCAGATTCACCACGAGCCCCAGCAGGGCGAGAATGTAGATGTTCGCGAAGACGACGGGGTAGTCGCGATTCATCACGGATTCGTAGGTCAGCAACCCCAGCCCGTCGAGCGAGAAAATGTTCTCGATGAGCAACGATCCCGTGAAGAAGGCGCTCACAAAGGCCCCGGGAAAGCCCGCGATGACGATCATCATGGCGTTGCGGAAGACGTGGCCATAGAGAACGCGGTTCTCGGTCAGACCCTTCATGCGCGCCGTCTGGACGTATTGCTTGCGGATTTCCTCCAGAAACGAATTCTTGGTCAGGAAGGTGGAGGTGGCGAAGGCGCCCAGCACCAGCGAGGCGACGGGCAGCACGATGTGCCAGAGATAGTCGACGCCCTTGCCGAAGGGCGACAGTTCCGCCCAAGTGTCGGAGTAAAGGCCGCGCGAGGGAAATATCTGCCAGAACGAGCCGCCCGCGAACAGAATGACCAGCAGCACCGCGAACAGAAAGCTCGGGATCGCGTAGCCGATGATGACCACGCCCGACGTCCACGCGTCGAAGCGCGAACCGTCGCGCATGGCCTTGGCGACGCCGAGCGGTATGGAAATAGCGTAGGACAGCAGGGTCATCCAGAGGCCCAGCGATATGGAAACCGGCAGCTTTTCCTTGATGAGTGTCAGCACGGGCTTGCCGCTGAAATAGCTCTGGCCGAAATCGAACACGGCGTAGCTTTTCAGCATTTTCCAGAAGCGCTCGGCGGGCGGCTTGTCGAAACCGAATTGCTTGTTCAGTTCCTCGATGAATTTCGGATCGAGGCCTTGCGAGCCGCGATACTGGGCTTCCGCGCCGCGACTGGCGAGCGCCGAACTCATGTCGCCCGCGCCGCCGCCGACGTTCGCGCCAGCGCCGCGGTCGAGGCCCTGCAACTGCGCCAGCACGCGCTCCACCGGGCCGCCCGGCGCGAATTGCACGATGACGAATGAGATCAGCAGGATCCCGAGAATCGTCGGAATCATCAGCAAAAGTCTGCGCGCGATATAGGCCGCCATGCCGCTGTCCGCCCTAGCCCTGCCAGCCGGTTTTCTTCGCCTTTTCGGCGTCGAACCACCATGTGCCCGGCGCGCCCGTGCCGAATTTCGGCGTCCGCGGCGGGCGCGAGAAAATATCCCAATAGGCGATGCGCGCCTTGTCGGGCACCCACATGGGCACCCAGTAGCGACCCGCCCTGAGCACGCGATCGAGCGCGCGACAGGCGACGTTCAATTCGTCGCGCGACGAGACCTTGGCGATCTTGTCGAGCAGGAAGTCGACGGCCGGGTCGGCGATGCCCGCCATGTTGCGCGAGCCCGGCGTCGCCGCCGCTTTCGATCCGTAGATATTGTTCAACTCGACGCCCGGGGTGAGCGAGCCGCCCATGGCCGAACTGGCGATGTCGAAATCGAAGGCGTCGATGCGACGCTTGTACTGCACGCTGTCAACCACGCGTGGTCGCGCGTCGATGCCGAGCTTTTTCAGGTTGGCGATGAAGGGTTCCGTGTGAGGTTGCAGCGCCGGCGAGGAATCAAGGAACTCGATGGCGAAGGGCTTGCCGTCCGGCAGCAGCAGCTTGCCGCCGTCGCGCTTGCATCCGGCCGCGCGAAACAGGTCGTCCGCCTTGCGCAGAAGCGCGCGGTCGGAACCCGAGCCGTCGGAGACCGGCGGCGTCCACGGCTCGCCGAACACCTCGTCGGGCACGCGCCCCCGGAAGGGCTCCAGCAAGGCGAGTTCCTCGGCGCCCGGCGGTCCCTTCGCCTCCATGTCGCCGCCCTGAAAATACGAGCGCTGGCGCGTGTAGGCGTTGAACATGATGTTCTTGCTGGTCCATTCGAAGTCGAAGCAATAGCCGATCGCCTCGCGAACGCGCGCGTCCTTGAACTGCGGACGACGCGTGTTGAAGTTCCAGCCCTGCGTCGGCTTGGCGCCGCCCGTCGGCAATTCCTCGCGCTTGACGCGCCCGTCGCGCGTGGCGGGGAAATCATATTGCGTCGCCCAGAAGCGGGCGGTGTATTCCTCGTTGTAGTTCAGCTTGCCCGCCTTGAAGTCCTCGAAGGCGATCTGACGTTCGCGATAATACTCGTAGCGAATGCGATCGAAATTGTTCTGGCCGACGTTCACCGGCAGGTTCGCGGCCCAATAGTCGCGCACGCGCTCGAATTCCACGAAGCGGCCCTGCTCGAAGCGCGCCACCTTGTAGGGGCCCGACGCGAGCGGCGGCTCCAGCGTCGTGGCGTCGAATTCGCGCGTGGCGTACCAGGTCGACGAAAAGATCGGCATGCCCGCGATGATCAGATGCGCGTCGCGGCTGCGGTCGGGCGAAAACCTGACAACACAGACGCCGTCTCCATCGGCCTCGGCGCCCGTGAAATCCGCGAGAATGGCGCGGTAGATCGGGTGCCCCTTCTCCTTCAGGATATTCAGGGAAAAGGCGACGTCCTTCGCGGTCAGGCGCGAACCGTCGTGGAAACGCGCCTCGGGCCGCAAAGCGAAGCGATAGGTCAGCTTGTCGGCCGATACGCGCACCGACTTCGCCACAAGACCATACATCGTCGAGGGCTCGTCGCCCGTCCCGGACATCAGCGTGTCGAAGGTCGCGTCCATGCCGGCCGCGCCATCGCCCTTGAAGACGAAGATGTTGAACGTATCGAAAGTATCGAAGTTCTGGTTGCCGCTGGTGTTCTTGATCTGGATGATCAGCGAGCCGCCCTTCGGCGCGTCCGGATTGACGTAGCCGAAATGCTTGAAATCGGCGGGCAGGCCGAGTTCGCCGAAGGTCGACAGGCCATGCGTGTCGACCTCGCCCTCGGCCACGGCGGCGCCAACGCCGGGCAGGACGAGTCCCGCGGTCGCGGCGGAGGTCAGTTGAACGACGCGGCGGCGTGTAATGGCCATGCGGATATCCCTCGCGGCGGGGTCGCCGCGTTTTCATGATTCGGCCCGATTATGTCGGTTTTTGGCGGGTCCGCCAGCTTATCCCGCCTGTTTGTCCGTCAGCGCCCGCCGATAGCCGATCAAGCCCGCCGTCGAGCCGTCGAGCCCGTCAACCGGCCTGGTGGCGTCCATGACGATTGGCGCGAGCCGTCCGCACAGTTCCTTGCCGAGTTCGACGCCCCATTGGTCGAAGGCGTTGATGTCCCAGATCGCCGATTGCACGAAGACCTTGTGCTCGTAGAGCGCCACGAGACGGCCGAGCGCGCGGGGCGTCAGCGACTTGTAGATGATCGTCGACGAGGGCCGGTCGCCGGGGAAGACCTTGTGCGGCGCCAGCTTTTTGATTTCCGTGCCGCTCATGCCTTGCCGGGTCAGGATTTCCTCGACCTCGGCGCGCGAGCGTCCACGCATGAGCGCCTCGCCCTGCGCGAGACAATTGGCGAATAAAAGCGCGTGATGATGCGCGTCGGCCATGGTCGGCTCCGCGGCGATCAGGAAATCGACGGGGATGACGTCCGTGCCCTGATGCAGCATCTGGAAAAAGGCGTGCTGGCCATTGGTGCCGGGTTCGCCCCAGATCACCGGCGCGGTGGCGAGGGTGACGGCCTCGCCATCGCGCGTCACCGACTTGCCGTTTGATTCCATGTCGAGTTGCTGCAAATAGGCGGGGAAGCGCGCCAGTCGTTGATCGTAGGGGATCACCGCGTGCGCGGCGTGGCCCCAGACATTGCGGTAATAGACGCCGAGCAAGGCCATCAGCACGGGAATATTGCCTTCCAGCGGCGCTTCCTGAAAGTGCTTGTCGACATCGAAGCCGCCCGTCAGGAACTCCTCGAAATGCGCGGGGCCGATGGCGATCGCGAGCGTCAGGCCGATTGACGACCAGAGCGAATACCGACCGCCGACCCAGTCCCAGAAGCCGAACACACGGTCGTCGCGGATGCCGAATTTCGCCACCAGATCGAGCTTTGTCGATACGGCCGCGAAGTGATCGGCCACCGCGCCCTCGCCGAGCGTTTTCGCCACGAGAATGCGGGCGCTTGCCGCGTTGGTCATCGTCTCCTGCGTCGTGAAGGTTTTCGAGGAAATGATGAACAGCGTGGTTTCGAGGTTCAGGTCGGCGAGCGTGTCGGCGATGTCGGCGCCATCGACGTTGGCGACGAAATGCGCGCGCAGGCCGGGCCTGATGTAGGGCGACAGGGCGCGGGCGGCCATGGCGGGGCCGAGGTCCGACCCGCCGATGCCGATGTTGACGATGTCGGTGAAGGGCTTGCCGGTCGCCCCGCGCAGGGTTCCTTCCCGCACGCCATTGGCGAAAACCATGGCGCGCGCGCGGGTCGACAGAACGTCCGCCATCACGTCGCGCCCGTCGACCATGACCGGTTGGCCCGAGCGGTTGCGCAACGCCATGTGGAGGACCGCGCGTCCCTCGGTGGCGTTGATCTTCTCGCCGGCGAACAAGGCCGCGCGCTTGCCCTCGACGTCCGCGGCGCGCGCCAGTTCGAGCAGATGCGCCATGGCGATATCGTCGACGCGATGCTTGGAATAGTCGAACAGCAGATCGTCGAGCCGGGCCGAATAACGGGCGAAACGGTTGTTGTCGGCCGCGAAGAGATCGGCGATCGAGCGGCTCGCCAGATCGACGCG
The DNA here is from genome assembly GCA_903861645.1 of uncultured Hyphomicrobiales bacterium. Classification (GTDB taxonomy): domain Bacteria; phylum Pseudomonadota; class Alphaproteobacteria; order Rhizobiales; family Beijerinckiaceae; genus Terripilifer. Next base: position 99,539 of record CAIOVE010000019.1, on the reverse strand, counting down.
ATGGGCTTCGAGGGCCGCGAAAGCGGCGGCGATTCGATGGTTGATCATAAAGAAAATCCGGCCGGCGCGGGTCGCGCCAGCCGGCAATGTAGACCCCAAAAGGGCAATAATTGGTTGAAGCCGGGGCGGCGGGATGGCGCCGCCCCGATGCGATCGGGCGGTCCCCGAGGGACGCGCCAACCGCGCGGGGCGGCTAGAGCAGGCCCGCGCCGCGCGCCCACTTGTACTTGGCGCCGAGCACCGCGACGGGGATTTCCGTCGAATACGCATAGGCGGGAATGCCGTTCTGGTAGAGATATTCGGCGGCTTCCTCGACCTGCACGTCGCCCGCCAGCGAGGCGACCATGGGCTTCTCGATGCCCTTGGCCTTCATTTCGTTCTTCACCTCGACCATCAGCTTGGCGAAGACCATCGGCGGCGTGATGATCGTATGCCAGTAGCCGAGGATCAGCGCGTGGATGCGCGGGTCCTCGAGGCCGAGCTTGACCGTGTTCTGATAGGTCTTGGGCGGTTCCCCGCCGGTGATGTCGACCGGGTTTCCCGCCGCGCCGAACGGCGGAATGAACTTGCGGAACGCCGCGTCGAGATCGTCCGGCATCGCCATCAGTTTCAGGTTGTTGTCGACGCAGGCGTCCGACAGCAACACGCCGGAGCCGCCGGCGCCGGTGATGATGACGACATTCTCGCCCTTGGGCGTCGGCAGGACTGGAATGCCGCGCGCGAACTCCAGCATGTCGCGCAGCGAGCGGGCGCGGATGACGCCCGATTGAGCCAGCACGTCCTCGTAGATCTTGTCGTTGCCCGCGAGCGCGCCCGTGTGCGACGAGGCCGCCTTGGCGCCGGCCGACGTGCGGCCCGCCTTCAGCATGACCACGGGCTTCTTCTTGGACACGCGCTTGGCGACCTCGGCGAAGGCGCGGCCATCCTTCAGGTCCTCGCAATGCTGCGCGATGATCTGCGTGTTGTCGTCCTGCTCGAAGAACATCAGCAGATCGTCCTCGTCGATGTCGGACTTGTTGCCAAGGCCGACGATGGCGGAAACGCCCATCTTCGCCGAGCGCGAAAAGCCGATGATCGCCATGCCGATGCCGCCCGATTGCGACGACAGCGCGGCCTTGCCCTTCACGTCGTAGGCCGTGCAGAAGGTCGCGCAGAGATTGGCTGGCGTGTAATAGAAGCCATAGATGTTCGGCCCCATCAGGCGCACGTTGTACTTGCGGCCGATGGCCTGGATTTCCTCCTGGCCGGCGACATTGCCGGTTTCGGCGAAACCCGAGGGAATGAGTACCGCGCCGGGGATTTTCTTCTCGCCACACTCGGTCAGCGCGCCCGCGACGAAGGGCGCGGGAATCGCGAACACCGCGACGTCGATGACGCCCTCGACATCCTTGACCGACTTGTAGGCCTTGTAGCCCAGGATTTCCGTCGCCTTCGGATGGATCGGGTAGATATGGCCCTTGTAGCCGCCGTTGATGAGGTTCTTCATCACGGAGTTGCCGATCTTGCCGTCCTCGGCCGACGCGCCGATGACCGCGACCGCCGAGGGCTTCATGATGCGGTTCATCGCCGCGACGACTTCCTTTTCGTCGGGGCGATGCCGCGCCGGCTTCTGGTCGAAATCGACGACGATGCGCACGTCGGCGGCCACGGCGCCGTTCTTGGTGGCGAAGACGGGGTTAAGGTCCATCTCCACCATCTCGGGGAAATCGCTGACGAGTTGCGACACCTTCACGATGACGTCGGCGAGGGCTTCCTTGCTGACGGGGTCGGAGCCGCGCACGCCCTCGAGCATTTCATGCGCCTGAATGCCCGAGAGCATCGACATGGCGTCGGCGTTGGTCGCGGGCGCGAGACGGAAGGTCACGTCCTTCAATACTTCGACGAGCACGCCGCCGAGACCGAAGGCCACCAGCTTGCCAAAGGAATTGTCGGTGATGGCGCCAACGATGACCTCGACGCCGCCGCCGAGCATCTGCTGGACCTGCACGCCCTCGATGCGCGCGTCGGATTTATATTTTTTCGCGTTGGCAAGAATGGTGTCGTGCGCTTTCGCCGCGTCCTCGGCGTTCTTCACGCCTACGATGACGCCGCCCGCCTCGGTCTTGTGCAGAATGTCGGGCGAAACGATTTTCATGACGACGGGGAAGCCCATGTCGCCAGCCATTTTAGCGGCCTCGGCGGCGGACTTCGCCACGCCTTCCCCTGGCGTGGGAATGCCGTAGGCGTCACAGACGAGCTTGCCTTCGGGAGCGGTGAGACTCGTGCGTCCCGACGCCTTGACCGCGTCGAGCACCTTGCGAACCGCGTCTTTTTGAGCCGTCATCGTATCCTCCCCAACTGGCCGCGCGCGACAACGGCGGCCCCGATTAATTTTGGCATTTGGTATGCCACGATGCGGCCCTGTCAAGAAAATTCGATTTCGCAAGTGCAAAAATCTTTGCTGCGGTGCGTTTTTTGTTGACCGTCTGGAATTTGGTATGCCAACTACCAGAACGGAACGGATGCCTTCGCGTGTCGGGTTTCGTGGGCGGGGAACGACGTGAGCGGTACGGCGAGAACGAGAAGCACGGGTCGGCGCGGGAGTCTCGCGGTCAACCTGACGCGCATCCGCCAGGAGGAAAGCTTCAAGTCCAAGGCCTACGCCGCGCTCAAGCAGGCCATCATCAAGATGGACCTTTATGCGACCTCCGAGCCCGTGATGCTCGATGAGCGCGAAATCTCCGAACGCATCGGCGTCAGCCGCACGCCAATCCGCGAGGCGGTCGCCATGCTGGAGCAGGATGGCTTCGTGCGCACGGTGCCGCGCCGCGGCATTCTCGTCATTCGCAAGAACAAGCGCGAAATCATCGAAATGGTGCAGGCATGGGCGGCGCTGGAAAGCATGGCCGTGCGCCTGCTCATCCAGTCGGCGAGCGACGCGGAGATCGCCGGTCTGCGCGACCTCATGCGAAAATTCGCCGATGGCCAGAGGCCTGACGATCACCTCAGCGACTATTCGACGGCCAATATCGCCTTTCACCAGATGATCATTGGCCTCGCCAAATCCGATGTTCTCGCGGACATGACCGATAATATCCTGTTGCACGTGCGAGGCATTCGCGCGCTGACCATCGGTCGGCACGATCGCGCCAAGCGCTCCATCGAGGATCATCTCGCCATTATCGACGCCATCGAAAAGCGCGACATCGACCGGGCCGAGCGCCTGTCGCGCGATCACACCCTTGGTCTTGCCGCTTTCGTCGAGCGGCACGGCGACGAGATATTCGACTAACCAACGACGCCCTCGAAGGGCGACCGGCAAACTGGCAATGGAAAGGTTCGCGCCATGAGTGACACCGCACCCGCAACGGGCTCCCCCGAGGCGCCGGAACGCGAACTGACCGATGGGTTCCATCTGGTCATCGACGCGCTCAAGCTGAATGGCGTCGAGACCATCTATGGCGTGCCGGGCATTCCGATCACCGATTTCGGCCGCATGGCGCAGGGCGCCGGCATCCGCGTCATTTCCTTCCGTCACGAGCAGAACGCGGGCAACGCCGCCGCCATCGCCGGCTTTCTGAACAAGAAGCCCGGCGTTTGCCTCACTGTTTCCGCGCCGGGCTTTCTCAATGGCCTGACAGCGCTGGCCAACGCGACGACCAACTGCTTTCCGATGATCCTGATCAGCGGCTCGTCCGAGCGCGAGATCGTCGATCTCCAGCAGGGCGACTACGAGGAGATGGACCAGCTCGCCATCGCCAAGCCACTGTGCAAGGCGGCCTTCCGCGTGCTGCACGCCGCCGACATCGGCATCGGCGTCGCGCGCGCCATTCGCGCGGCGGTTTCGGGCCGTCCCGGCGGCGTTTATCTCGACCTGCCGGCCAAGCTGTTCTCGCAGGTGATGGACGCCGAGGCCGGCGCGAAATCCCTCGTGAAGGTGATCGACGCGGCGCCCGCGCAAATCCCGGCGCCCGCCGCGATCAAGCGCGCGCTGGATGTGTTGAAGAGCGCCAAGCGACCGCTGATTATTCTTGGCAAGGGCGCGGCCTACGCGCAAGCCGACGATGAAATCCGCGCCTTTGTCGAAAAGAGCGGCGCGCCCTTCCTGCCGATGAGCATGGCAAGGGGGCTTCTGTCGGACATGCACCCGCAATCGGCGGGCGCGGCGCGCTCAACCGTTCTCAAGGACGCCGACGTTGTCGTGATGCTGGGCGCGCGCCTGAACTGGCTGCTCTCGCACGGCAAGGGCAAGACATGGGGCGCGCCCGGCTCGAAGAAATTCATCCAGATCGACATCGAGCCGAAGGAGATGGACAGCAACGTGGAGATCGTGGCGCCCGTGGTGGGCGACATGGGTTCCTGCGTCTCGGCGATGCTGGAAGGCATGGGCGCCAACTGGCCCGCGCCGCCCGCCGACTGGATCGCGACCGTCGTCGCCAAGCGCGAGGAAAACATCGCCAAGATGGCGCCGCGCTTGATGAACAATAATTCGCCGATGGATTACCACGGCGCGCTCGGCGCCCTGCGCAGGATCGTCAAGGAGCGTCCCGACGCGATTCTGGTCAACGAGGGCGCCAACACGCTCGATCTCGCGCGCGGCATCATCGACATGTACAAGCCGCGCAAGCGTCTCGACGTCGGCACCTGGGGCGTCATGGGCATCGGCATGGGCTTCTGCGTCGCCGCGGCCATCGAAACCGGCAAGCCAGTCCTCGCGGTTGTTGGCGACAGCGCTTTCGGTTTCTCCGGCATGGAGATCGAAACCATCTGCCGCTACAACCTGCCAGTGTGCGTCGTCGTGTTCAACAACAACGGCATCTATCGCGGCACGGATGTGAATTCAGGCGGCGGCGCCGATCCCGCCACCACCGTCTTCGTCAAGGACGCGCGCTACGACAGGATGATGGAGGCCTTCGGCGGCGCGGGCGTCAACGCGACGAGCCCCGACGAACTCAGCCGCGCCGTGAACGCGGCGATGGACTCGGGCCGACCGACCCTCGTCAACGCCGTGATCGACCCCTCCGCGGGAACCGAAAGCGGCCGCATCGGCAATCTCAACCCGCAAAGCGTGGTTCGCAAGAAATAAGGAGACGACTCATGACCAAGGCGCTCGAAGGCGTTAAAATTCTCGACTTCACCCACGTGCAATCGGGCCCGACCTGCACGCAGTTGCTGGCGTGGTTCGGCGCCGACGTCATCAAGGTGGAGCGACCGGGCGTGGGCGACATCACGCGCGGCCAGTTGCAGGACGTGCCCAAGGCCGACAGCCTGTATTTCACCATGCTCAACCACAACAAGCGGTCAATCACCCTCGACACCAAGAATCCCAAGGGCAAGGAGGTGCTGACGCGCCTCATCGAGACCTGCGATATTCTCGTCGAGAATTTCGGACCCGGCGTGCTCGATCGCATGGGCTTCACGTGGGAGAAGATTCACGCCATCAACCCGCGCATGATCGTCGCGTCGATCAAGGGCTTCGGCCCCGGCCCCTACGAGGATTGCAAGGTTTACGAGAACGTCGCGCAATGCACTGGCGGCGCCGCCTCGACAACCGGCTTCCGCGATGGCCTGCCGCTCGTCACGGGCGCGCAGATCGGCGATTCCGGCACGGGCCTGCATCTCGCGCTCGGCATCGTGACGGCGCTCTATCAGCGCAACGCGACCGGCAAGGGCCAGCGTGTCACCGCCGCCATGCAGGATGGCGTGCTCAACCTCTGCCGCGTCAAGCTGCGCGATCAGCAGCGTCTCGCCCATGGGCCGCTCACCGAATACAGCCAGTATGGCGAGGGCATTCCCTTTGGCGACGCCACGCCGCGCGCCGGCAATGACTCCGGCGGTGGTCAGCCGGGTCGCATCCTGAAGTGCAAGGGCTGGGAGACCGATCCCAACGCCTACATCTACTTCATCACGCAGGCGCCCGTGTGGGAGAAGATTTGCGATGTCATCGGCGCGCCGGAATGGAAGACCGATCCGGATTTCGCCAAGCCCGCCGCCCGTCTGCCGCGGCTCAACCAGATCTTCGGCCGCATCGAGGACTGGACCATGACCAAGACCAAGTTCGAGGCGATGAACATCCTCAACGAGTTCGATATTCCCTGCGGGCCAATTCTCTCGATGAAGGAAATCGCCGAGGACGAATCGTTGCGCGCCACCGGCACGATCGTCGAGGTCGATCATCCCACGCGCGGCAAGTACATTTCGGTCGGCAATCCGATCAAGCTGTCCGACAGTCCGACCGACGTGACGCGCTCGCCGCTGCTGGGCGAACACACCGAGGAAATCCTGCGCAAGGTGCTCGGCTACAACGACAACGAGGTCGCCGATATTCGTCACGCCGGCGCGCTCGATCCCGCGCCGAAGCGCGCCGCGCCCTGAAATGGCTCGATCGCGCGCCCGCGGGCGCGCGATCATAGAAACTCGCCCGCCGTGGGGACGGCGGGCGTTCAATCCCGGCGTGCCTGTCGCAATGAATCGCGCGTCGGGAAAAGCCTGAACGGACGTGCATGAGTTATCTGTTGTAACTGCCAATCGTCGAACATCGACGACCCCATTGGGGGGAAGCTGAATGTCGGATCCATATACGCAAGGCGCGATGTCGCGCTCGTTTGGCAATTCGTATCGCTGGGCCCAACTCGTCATGGGCATCGTCTGCATGGCGATGATCGCGAACCTGCAATACGGCTGGACGCTTTTCGTCGATCCCATCGACGCCCGTCACCACTGGGGCCGCACGGCCATCCAGCTCGCCTTTTCCATTTTCGTCCTGACCGAAACCTGGCTGGTGCCTATCGAGGCGTGGTTCGTGGATCGTTACGGCCCGCGCATCGTCATCATTTTCGGCTCGGTGATGATCACCATCGCCTGGGTGCTGAACTCCTACGCGGATTCCTTGCCCTTGCTTTACACGGGCGCGGTGTGCGCGGGCGTCGGCGCGGGCGCCGTCTACGGCACCTGCGTGGGCAACGCGCTCAAGTGGTTCCCGGATCGCCGCGGTCTCGCGGCGGGCATGACGGCGGCGGGCTTCGGCGCCGGCGCCGCCTTCACGGTCGTGCCGATCGCCAACATGATCAAGTCGAGCGGCTACGAAAGCGCCTTCTTCACCTTCGGCATCGGGCAGGGCGTCATCGTGTTTCTGCTGGCGCTGTTCATTCGTCCCCCGTCGACGCTTGGCCCCGCGATCAGGAAGCCGCCGAAATTCGCCCAGTCGAAAGTCAGCTATTCACCGCGTCAGGTGCTGACCAAGCCGATCTTCTATCTTCTGTATCTGTGCTTCGTGATGGTCGCCTCCGGCGGTCTCACGCTCGCCGCCCAGATCGCCCCGCTGGCCAAGGACTTCAAGATCGTCGACACGCCGGTCAGCCTGCTTGGCTTCCAGATGGCCGCGCTCACCTTCGCCATTTCGCTCGACCGCATCTTCGATGGCTTCGGGCGACCGTTCTTTGGCTGGGTGTCCGACAACATCGGGCGCGAGAACACCATGTTCATCGCCTTCTCGACGGCGGCGATCTCGTTGTTCACGCTGGCCACCTATGGTCAGAACCCCGTGATCTTCGTGGTGTTCTCGGCGTTGTATTTCGGCGTGTTCGGCGAAATCTACAGCCTGTTCCCCTCGACCTGCGGCGACACCTTCGGGTCGAAATTCGCCGCCACCAACGCCGGCATGCTCTACACGGCCAAGGGCACGGCGGCGCTGCTGGTGCCGTGGGCGAGCAGCCTCGCGGCGGCCAGCGGCTGGTACACGGTGTTCATGATCGGCGTCGGCCTGAACGCGGCGGCGGCGCTGATCGCCATGTTCGTCATCAAGCCCATCCGCGGCAGGCACATCGCCGCCTCGCAGGGCGAGGCGACGCCCCCGGTCGCGGCGGCGCGCGCCGCCGAGTAGGATCGGCCCGATCGCCTGATACCCGATACGCAGACGCCGTCGCGGCTTGCCGCGGCGGCGTTTGGCGCGTCTGGGGGCGCCGTCGCCCTTTCCCCCCCGCCCGCGCGGTGCTATCCCGACCTTTCAGGCGAATCCGCCCCGGAACATCATGACCTCTCATCCGATCTCCAATATCCGCAACTTTTCCATCGTCGCGCATATCGACCATGGCAAATCGACCCTCGCCGATCGGCTGATCCAGCAGACGGGCACGGTCGCCGCCCGCGACATGGAGGAGCAGATGCTCGATTCCATGGACATCGAGCGGGAGCGCGGCATCACGATCAAGGCCCAGACCGTCCGTCTCGACTACCGCGCGAAGGATGGAAAAGACTATATTCTCAACCTGATGGACACGCCCGGCCACGTCGACTTCGCCTACGAGGTCTCGCGCTCGCTGGCCGCCTGCGAGGGATCGCTGCTCGTCGTCGACGCCAGTCAGGGCGTCGAGGCGCAGACGCTCGCCAACGTCTATCACGCCCTCGACGCCGGTCACGAGATCGTGCCCGTGCTCAACAAGGTCGACCTGCCCGCCGCCGAGGTCGATCGCGTCAAGGAACAGATCGAGGACGTCATCGGCCTCGACGCCTCCGACGCCGTGCCGATTTCAGCCAAGACCGGCCTCAACATCGATCTGGTGCTGGAGGCGATCGTCAACCGCCTGCCGCCGCCCAAGGGGGACGAGACCGCCCCGCTCAAGGCGCTGCTGGTGGATAGCTGGTACGATGCGTATCTCGGCGTCGTCGTGCTCGTGCGCGTCATCGACGGCACCATGAAGCGTCATCAGCGCATCAAGATGATGGGCACCGACGCCCATTACGACATCGAGAAGATCGGCGTCTTCAAGCCGAAGATGGTCGACGTCGCCGCGCTCGGCCCCGGCGAGGTCGGATTCATCACCGCGCAGATCAAGCAGGTGGCCGACACGCGCGTCGGCGACACGATCACCGACGAAAAGCGCCCCTGCGACGGCGCCCTGCCGGGCTTCAAGCCGGCGCAGCCCGTCGTGTTCTGCGGACTGTTTCCGGTCGACGCAGCCGACTTCGAGGATTTGCGCGCCGCCATGGGCCGCCTGCGTCTGAATGACGCCAGCTTCTCCTACGAGATGGAAACCTCCGCCGCGCTCGGCTTTGGCTTCCGCTGCGGCTTCCTCGGCCTGCTGCATCTGGAAATCATTCAGGAGCGCCTCAGCCGCGAATTCGACCTCGACCTCATCGCGACCGCGCCGAGCGTCATCTACAAGATCAAGCTGACCAACGGCGAGGTGCTCGATCTGCACAATCCCGCCGATATGCCCGACGTCGTGCGCATCGAGGAAATCGAGGAGCCGTGGATTCGCGCCACCATCCTCACGCCCGACGACTATCTGGGCTCGGTGCTGAAGCTCTGTCAGGAGCGTCGCGGCGTGCAGATCGATCTCAGCTACGTCGGCAAGCGCGCCATGGCCGTCTATGACCTGCCGCTGAACGAGGTCGTGTTCGACTTCTACGACCGCTTGAAGTCGATCTCGAAGGGCTACGCCAGCTTCGACTATCAGATCACCGACTATCGCGTTGGCGATCTCGTCAAGATGTCGATCCTCGTCAACGCCGAGCCGGTCGACGCCCTGTCGATGCTCGTGCATCGCACCCGCGCCGACATGCGCGGCCGCGCCATGGTGGAAAAGCTCAAGGAGCTGATCCCGCCGCACATGTTCCAGATTCCCATTCAGGCGGCGATCGGCGGCAAGATCATCGCGCGCGAGACCGTGCGCGCCCTGCGCAAGGACGTCACCGCCAAGTGCTACGGCGGCGACGCCACCCGCAAGCGCAAGCTGCTGGAGAAGCAGAAAGAGGGCAAGAAGCGCATGCGCCAGTTCGGCAAGGTGGAGATTCCACAGGAAGCCTTCATCGCCGCGCTGAAGATGGATGGGTGATCGGGCGACCGTCAAAAGCTTGGCTTGCTTACTGTACTCAATGAAGTACAATAAGAACATGCGTTCCACCTCCTACAGCGACCTCCGCAAAAACCTCGCCGCCACGCTCGACAGCGTGACAAACGACCATGCGCCCGTGCTCATCACCCGCGACCGCGGCAAGCCGGCCGCCGTGCTGATCTCGCTGGAGGATTTCGCCTCCTACGAGGAGACGGCCTACCTGCTGCGGAGCCCGCGCAACGCCGAACGGCTGCGCGAATCCATCCGTGATCTCGACGCCGGCGTGGGGTCGGAGCGCAAACTCGCGGAATGAGGATCGTCTTCTCGAAACAGGCCTGGGAGGATTATCTCCACTGGCAGGCGAACGATCCGCGCCTGCTCCAGCGACTCAATGGCCTGATCAAGGAATGCGCGCGGACGCCGTTTCAGGGGACGGGCAAGCCCGAACCGCTGCGTGGCGATCTTTCCGGCTGGTGGTCGCGCCGGGTGACGCAAGAACATCGCCTCGTGTACCGCGTGGAGGGCGACGACCTGCTGATCGCCCAGTGCCGCTATCATTATTGAACAGCGCCGCGCCGACGCCCACGCGTCGGCGCGGTCGCGGCTTTCGTCCCTAGCGGTGATGCATGCCCGACATCGGGACGGCGGTCTTTTTGGCCGCGGGCTTGGCGCCAGTCGTCGGCGGCGTCGACAGATCGAGTGTTTCGACGAGCGCCATCATGCCGCCGTCCTCGTGTTCGAGGATATGGCAATGGAAGACATATCGACCGACCTGTTCCGGCGCCTTGAACGGAATGGAAATGAAAACATGGCCGCCGGGCGGCACGGGAATCGTGTCGTGCCATGAGTCCTCCGAATAGGGTGTCATGGCGCCGCCCGACCCGAGCGCATCCTTGAAGACGCCGCCCGGATCGCAAAAGGCGGTGGCTCGCGTGGCGTCCGTTTCCTTCTTGCAATCGTCCCCGAATTTGACGGCGGCCACGAGTCCGGCGGGAGCGCCCGGGTCCAGCTTGCCGTCCGCCAGTCGGAATTTCGACTGATGGATATGGAAATTATGGCTTTCCGACGTATCGTTGAAGAGCTCCCAGACTTCCGTCGTGCCCAGGGTCGGGCAAACATGCGGCTGGCTCCAGTCCGCGCCGGCGAAGACCGCCGGTTCGATATGCGCATGGGGGTCGGACACGACCTGTCCCGATTGATCGAGGACATCGCTGCCAAGCATGAAGGACGTGGCGTCTTGCTTGAACGTCACGCGTCGCCGGAACGAACCGCCCGGCAGGAAAACGCAGCCGGGATAGAGTTCAGTCAGCGTTTTGGCCGCGGCGACGCGCGGCGCGACGCCCGGCGCCAAAGTTGTGGAAAGCCTTCTGGCCAGGAGGGAAACCGCGTTGGCGCCCCGCCTTGAACGGCTGGCCTCCGGCGTCGATCGGGCAAGCTTGATGTTCAATTGCCGGGGATCGACCGTGTCGAGCGCGTGCCCGCCCGGCGCGCAGTTTTTCCCCGGCGTGCGCAAGCGCGCGAGGGCGATGGCTGGCCAGGTATCGCCGGAACCATCGGGCGCGCTGGTGCTGAAGCCGATCGTGCCGAGGCTGGCTTGCGCCCCGCAATCGCGCGCCTTGATCAATATGTCGACGCGTCCCGCGGGCATGAGCAAGACGCGCTCGTTCTTGACGACGGCGTATTTCGCGCCGGCGACATTCGCCCCGGCGATCACGCCATCCATCGACACGACGGGGAGCTCATTGATCGCATCCTTCGTCGAGGGCGTGCTGGACACGTTATCGGCGATTTGGAGCAAATAAGTCACGTTGGAGCTCATGTTCGCGATGCGCAGAAGCGTCCAGCCGCCGGGCTTCAACTCGATTTCAGGGTATTGCTGGCCATTGACGGTGAAGAGCCACGCCAGATCGAGGTTGCGCGACGGATCGATCGTGCCGTCGGGATTGGCGACGCCGGCGTGACCGCAAATGCCGAATTGCGTCGTCAGCGGCGATGCCGCGGCGCAGGCGTTTGGGTCATAATCGCCATAGGGCGATCCGGTCGTGACCCAATGCGCCGGAATGGGCGCTATCGCCGGCTTGGTGGGATCGGGAAAAGCGCTGGCGTGCGGCGTCGCCAGTTGAATGTCGCGCAGCGCGAGGTAGCGGACTTGCGTGCCGGCGGGCAATGTCGCGATGGATCTGGCCCCGCTTTCATCAACCTGCTCGAACTTGAGCGGATCGCCGATCTCCAGAAGCGCCGAACCGCCGCCCTGAACCTGAGCGCGGGCGAGGCCGTGATAATGCGCGTGCATCCATAGCATGCCCGGCGGGTAGGCGATGTCGTCGGCGCCCGCCGCGCCGAATTAATCGTGTGGGAGGGTCTTGGGTATCTTGATCGCGTAGCCGTCGGTCTGACCCGGCGGAATGTCGGCGAATATGTAGTCGCCAAGCCAACCGGGCGGCGGATTCGGTTTCGTGATCAGGCCATGCGTGTGGAGGTTGGTGAGGAACCGCGCATCGGGCGAGGCGTTCGTCGCGGGTATCTGGTTATGAAAGGCGATTTTCATTTCGTCGCCCGGACACGCGCTCAGGATCATGGGCGCGTAACTGTCGCGTCCCTTGTCCCGGGGGCCGACCGCGTAGCCAGGCAATTTGACCGCGTAGGGACCGACATCGCGCCGCGGGGACTCGCGAACATACAAATTCACGGATGGCGACGCGTGGGCGGGATCGTCGCATGGCTTGAAATGTCCGGCCAGTTGACGCGGCGCCCTGAGATCGTCGCCCGCCAGCGCGTCGCCCGCGGCGAGCGATTGCAGAAGGAGCAGCGCGCCGAGCGCGCGGTTGGAAAATCCATTTTTTTGCATGTTCACGCCTCCCTATGATTTATTATAAAAATTTTATTCATTGAAATATTTATATTATAAACAGTATTTTCCCGCAACGCCGAATTTTAAACGGTATCAAATGCACCTGTCATCGAAAGAGGGGCGGGTCGGTTGCGCATTTCTCCCGGTTGATTTCGGCTGCCTTCCACGCGCCGCCGTGCTACAGGCTCCGTTATACGGCATGCGAAAATCACCGGGAGGATCGATGAAGAAGAATTTTCAGGACGGCGGCGAAGCCATCATGGAGGCGTTCCGCAACCTCGGCGTCGACTACATCATGTCGTCGCCCGGCTCCGAGTGGAGCCCCGTTTGGGAAGCCATGGCCCGCCAGACCGTCGAGAAGAACGCCGGCCCGCAATTTCTCGACTGCTGGCACGAGACCGTCGCCGTCGACATGGCGCTTGGCTATACCGCCTATACCGGCAAGCCGCAGGCCGTGCTGATCCACGCGGGCGTTGGCCTCATGCATGGGTCGATGGCGCTCGTGTCCGCCTCCCAGCAGGAAATTCCCATGCTGGTCATGTCCGGCGAGGCGACCACCTTCGGCGATGATCCGACCCAGCCGGTCGAGCCGCAATTCTACGGCGGCGTCAGCGTCGGCGGCGCCCATCGCTTCGTCGACCCGATCGTCAAATGGGCGACGCAGGTTACCTCCGCGCCGACGCTCTACCATACCGTTGTCCGCTCGATGGAGCTCGCCCAGCGCGTGCCGCAGGGCCCCGTCTACGTGAACGTCGGCCTCGAGTGCATGTTGCACGAGTGGAAGAAGCCGAATGACTTGCCGGTCATTCCGCCCGCGCCCCGGACCGCGCCGTTGCCCGAGGATGTCGAGACCGTCGCGGCCCTGCTGCGCGCCGCGAAGAATCCGGTCATCGTCGTCGAGGGCGCCGGGCGCGATCCCAACGCCTTCCATGCGCTTGTCGAACTGGCGGAAAGCCTCGCCATTCCCGTCATCAATGGTCGCGCCAGCGTCTATTCGAACTATCCCAAGAGCAGCCCGATGTGGATGGGCTACTCCAACTTCGGCCATCTCGACGACAGTGATCTGATCCTGCTCGTCAGCGGCAAGGCGCCCTGGTATCCGCCGTCGAACCGGCCGGGCAAGGGCAAGATCGTCGCCATCAGCGAGAATCCGCTGAAGATGCATCTCGCCTATCAGGTGCTCTTCGCCGATCATTATCTCGAGGGCGACGTGGCGAGCGCGCTGCGCCTGTTGGCCAAGGCCGCGACCTCGGGCGCCAATAAGGCGGCCATCGACGCGCGTCGGGCCAAATGGTCCGCCGAACACGACAAGCTCATCGCCAGCCTCGAGGCGGCGGCGCGCACCGCGCTCGCGGCTGAGAAGCTCGATTGCATCGCGCTGGCCGCCGTCGCGGCGGAATCCTTCCCCAGGGACATCATCGTCTGCGACGAAACCATCACGCACATGCCGCAGATGCGCGCCCACCTGCCGTTGAACGAGCCGCAAAGCTTTTTCCGCGTGACGGGCGGCGCGCTGGGGCAGGGCATTGGCGCGGCGCTCGGCGCCAAGCTCGCGGCGCGCGACCGGCAGGTCGTGCTCTTCATCGGCGATGGATCGTTTCTCTACAATCCCATCATTCAGGCCCTTGGCGCGTCAAAGACCTATGAATTGCCGATCACCATCGTCGTCTGCAACAACCAGAAGTACGAGGCCATGCGCAAGGGCCACGTTCTCTATTATGAAGGCGGCGTCGCCGACACCACCAAGGTGCATTACGGCGTCAACATCAACGGTCCCCGCTACGAGCATCTTGGCGACGAATTCGGCTTCTTCGGCGCCAAGGCGTCCAACGCCGCTGAATTGCGCCAGGCTTTCAAGGACGCCTTCGCCGCCAACAAGGCGGGCCGGACGGCGATCCTCAACGTGTCGCTGATCAAGTAGGCGACAGTCGGCTCGCGACCGCGGCGCGTTTGCGGCGCCGCGGCGGGCGGCCTATAAGACGAGGCGAGCGGACGGTCGATCCGCCCGCCGCCCTCGGACATCGCAATGCTCTGGTTCATCGACAACGCGCCCCTGTTCCTGACGGTCTGGGTCGCGCAGATGGTCGCCTATCACGGCATCGGACTGTGGTTTCTCTGGCTTGACCGAACGGGGCGGCTCGCGCGGTTCAAGACGCGCCCGGTGGAAAGCCGCGGCTATCTCGAAATCCTGCCGCGCGTCCTTTTCGATCAAACCGTCATCCTGTTGCCGGCGATGGGCCTGATGCAGGCGCTTGGCCTCGCCTATTTTGGCGAGGAGCATATCGGCCTCGGCATGGCCGTGCTGTCGCTTGTCGGCCTGTCGTTCGGGCACGATGTCGTTCAATACGCCTTCCATCGCTTCATCATGCATCGCGCCGATCTGATGAACCGCCTCGGGCACGCCGTGCATCATTCGACCACGGCCAGTTGCTCGATCAGCGCCTGCTACATGAGCGTGTGGGATTTCATCGCCGAGATCGTCTGCCCCTATCTCATTCCGCTGGCGCTCGTGGGCGGCGGCGGCGCCGATATGGCGTTCCATGTGTTCGTGGTGGCGACGGGCGCATTTGGCGGTCTCTATGAGCACTCGGGCTATGATTTCAGCCTCGCGCTGGCCAACGCGCCCGGTCGCGATCCGCTGGCGAGGGTGGGGCGCGCCATCGCGCCGTTGCTGTCGAGCCGCGCCCACGCCGAGCATCACGCCCGCGGCAATGTCAGTTTCAGCGACGGATTCGGCTCGTCGAGCCTGTGCGACAAATTTTTCCGCACGCGGTGGGATCTGGTTCAGGTCCGGCAACGCCAGCGGCGGGATAACAGGCCGGTATCGGCCACGGAGGGAAAATCATGATCATCAACCGACTGGGGTCCGTTAAGTCGATCAAGGCGCCGGCGT
The DNA here is from genome assembly GCA_903861645.1 of uncultured Hyphomicrobiales bacterium. Lineage (GTDB taxonomy): Bacteria > Pseudomonadota > Alphaproteobacteria > Rhizobiales > Beijerinckiaceae > Terripilifer. The sequence goes on along the minus strand of CAIOVE010000019.1, from coordinate 83,980 downwards.
CCTATTTCACGGGCGTCGTCTGGCAGGATCCGATCATCGAGGCGCCCGCGCCCGCCATGGTGCGCGCGGTGAAGGTAAGCTTCGAGCCCGCGGCGCGCACGGCCTGGCACACGCATCCGCTGGGCCAGACGCTGCATATCCTGTCGGGCGTCGGCCTCGTGCAGGTCTGGGGCGGGCCCGTGCGCGAGGTGCGCGCCGGCGACACCGTTTATTTCGCGCCCGAGGAAAAGCACTGGCACGGCGCCTCGGCGGAGGTCGCCATGGTCCATCTCGCCATTCAGGAGGCCAAGGATGGCCGCCATGTCGACTGGATGGAACATGTCAGCGACGAGCAATACCGGGTCGCGCCAAGCGCCTGATCGCCTTCAGTCGGCGAAATGCGGCGCGACTTCCTCCATGAAGCGCGCCATCTCCTCCTTGACCCGCGCGTGCGGCTTCAGGCCAAGGTTGAAATAAAGGATCACCTCGTCGAAGCCCGCGGCTTCCACCTTGGTCTTCAACGTGTCGATGATCTGCTGCGGCTTGCCGAGCAGCACGTTGTTCGCGTTGAAGTCGCTTGGCTTCTGCGTCTGGTAGCGCTCCACGATCTTCTGGAAATAGTGGTAGTTCTCGGGCGCCGTCCTGGGGTCGCCGGGGAAGGCGGGCGACGTGCATTCCTTATGGTAGCGCAACTGGCGCTCGCGCGCCCTCTGCTCTTCCTCGGGCGTATCGGCGAAATGAATGAAATAGCTGGTGATCATGCGCTTGGGCGTGGTGCCGAACCGCGCGCAGGTCTCGCGATAAAGCTCGCCCGTCGCGACAAGCGAACCATGCATGGCCGAGGCCTGGCCGGCGGCGACCACAAGCCCGAGGCCGAGGCGGCACGCCAGCTCGACGGTCGGCCTGGAAAACGCCGCGACATAGATCGGCACCGGCTTCTGCACCGGCATTGGCGTCACCCAGACGTCCTCGAAATTGTAGTATTTGCCCTTGTGGCTGACCGTGCCCTGCGTGGTCCAGAGGCGTTGCAGGATTTCCAGCCCCTCGGCGAAGATCGCCGCGTTCTCCTCGAACGACACCTCGAAGGGCTCGTATTCGCGGCGATCATAGCCGCGGCCCGTGGCGAAATCGACGCGCCCGCCGCTGAGCAGGTCCATCGTCGCCCAATGCTCGGCGACGCGGATCGGATGATGCAGCGGCAGCACCGTCACCGCCGGCGCGAGGCGAATGTGCTTGGTGCGCGCGGCGATATGCGTCAGCACGAGTTCGGGCGAGGAGTTGACGCCCAGCGACGAAAAGTGATGCTCGCCAATCCACGCCGAATGCATGCCGAGTTGCTCGGCATGCATGGCCTCGTCGACGATATCGAGCACGAACTCGTTGGGCCCGCGCGGATTGTCGCGGTAATTGTTGTCGCTGAGCGTGAAATAGCCGAACTTCATGGGGCGCGCTTCCTCTCTTTGCCGGGAGTTTTGTCACGCCTCGGGGGCGTCGCGCAAGCCGATCAACCGTGCGCGAGGCGCGCGACGATCGCGATGAAGTCGCCAATGAGCAGAATGGCGCAAGCCGTCGCCTGCACGCCGAATCCCGGTCCGCGCTTTTCCGCCGCCGTCGCGTAGCCGCGCATGTAAAGCGCGCGCCCGACGATCCAGAGAACGCCCAGCGCCGCGGCCCAGACATCGCTGACGTAGAACGCGAACAACCACAGCAGCGGCAGGAAGATCGGCATCCATTCGAGCGTGTTCATCTGCACGCGAAAGGCGCGCTCGAAATCCGGGTTGCCCGTGGTCGCGGGCGCGGCGACGCCGAACTTCTGGCGCGCCATGCCAACCGCGAGGCCCGTGTAGAAATAGAGCAGGATCGCCAGAACGGTGATCAGGGCGGTATAATTTGGCATGCGATGGTCTCCCGGCGGGCTTGCGCGGCTTCCGCGAAGTCGTCTTATAAGCCCCGGATACTGGATGGCTAGCAAGAGGCGCGGCGACGACACATGACGACACGACGGATCCGGAACATCGCGGTTTTCTGCGGCTCCAACACCGGCGAGGGCGACGCCTATACGACCGCCGCGGCGGCGCTCGGCCGCGCGCTGGCCACGCGCGGCATTGGTCTTGTCTATGGCGGCACGATGAAGGGGCTCATGGGCGTTCTCGCCGACTCCGTGCTGGCGTCGGGCGGCCATGCCCATGGCGTCATCACGCGCCGGCTCGCCGACAAGGGCCATCTGCATCAGGGCCTGTCGCGGCACGAGATCGTCGACGCCATGGGCGCGCGCAAGGCCCGCATGCTGGACCTCGCCGACGCCTGCATCGCCTTGCCCGGCGGCATTGGCACCGTCGAGGAATTCATGGAAGCCTGGACGCTCAACCAGCTTGGCGACATCGACAAGCCCGTGGCGCTCTACGACGTCGCCGGCTTCTATCAGCCGTTCCTCGCCTTCATCGATTCCATGGTCGAGCGGCGCTTTCTGCCCGCCGCCCATCGCGCCGGCCTCGTGGTCGCCGATGATCCCATGGCGCTCATCGACGGGCTGATCGCGCAGCCCGCGATCACCGTGCCGAAATGGATGAGTTGAGGGCGCGCAGGTCGGCTCCGACGTGTTCGACAAACACGGCGCTGGGCACCGGCAGGTTGCGTCCGCGCAACTGACCGAGCACGAGTTCGCCGCGCGGCATGTCGCGGCCATCGATGACCCGCGCGGCGACCTCGGCGTCGTCGGAAAATCGCGCGCCGACCTCGATCTGGAACGACAGGGCGCCGCCACGCAGCGCCAGACCGCGCAGCAATTCGAACGAGTTTGATTCGGCGATCACGCGCAACTCGACGCCGGCGCGCGCGCAGACCTCGTCCAGCAACTGGCGACCGCCAAAGCCGCGCTCGGGCAGCGCGACCGGCCATGCCGCGCAATCGCGCAATCTGATGTTGGCCGATTGCGTCAGCGGGTGATCGCGCGCCATCAGCACGGCGAGGCGCTGCTCGATTTTCACGAGCGGCTGAAACGTCGCCATGAACGGTGGACGAAACACCAGCGCCAGATCGACGCGATAGCCCGCGAGTTCGTTCAGCGCGCTTTCATGGTCGAGCACGCGCACATCGAAGGTCACGTCCGGATAGCGCGTCTGGAAGGCGGCGATCGACCGGGGCAGGAAATCGAAGGCGACCGCCTGACTGCACGCGAGGCGCACCGTGCCGCGCCGCAAGCCCTTGAGATCCTCGATCCGCGACTTGACCCGTTCGATCTCCGCGTTCTGCTGGCGGACGTGGCGAATGAAGATTTCGCCGGCGGCTGTCAGGCGCACGCCGCGCGGCCGTCGCTCCAGAAGCGCGGCGCCCAGCTCCTCCTCCAGATCCATGATGCGCCGGTTGACCGCCGAGGCCGTGACGTTGAGGCGCTCCGCGGCGGCGCGGATCGAACCCACGCGGGCGACTTCGTCGAGATAATTCAGAACCCGCAAATGGCGCATGGACAGCCTCCAGCGCCAGTGAAGCTATTTTGGCGCCACTCCATACGGAAATCAGCATCAAAGCGGGCCACTGAAATCCGGGCGGCGGCATATCCGTTGCTACGAAGATGGCGGCGGAGAGCGTTTTCCGCCGCGAAGCCCGAAACGGTCGCCGCCGATGCGGCCCGCCCGCCAGCCTGTCCGAATTCAAATCGAACTTCGCCCGAAAAAGCGGCGCCCGCGCCTCAAGGATGAGCGCACCGCTGCTGTCCACCGCGAGCGATCCCGATCATCGCCCGTCTCTCTCGCCTGTCAGAAAAGGACGCCAGCATGACCTTCTCACGAATAAGTCGCGTCGCGCTCATGGCCGCCGCCTGTCTCGCGCCTGTCTTCGCGGGCGTCGCCACGGCGCGCGCCGAAACCAAACTGAAAATGGTCCTCAACTGGAAATATCAGGGGCCGCAGGGCTTTTTCTTCGTCGCGCAGGACAAGGGCTACTTCAAGGCCGAGGGCATCGACCTCGAAATCGATCAGGGCGACGGCTCGGCCACGCCGATTCCGAAGGTCGCGAGCGGCGCCTACGATGTTGGCTTCGGCGACATCAACGCGCTCATCGACTTCGCCTACAAGCATCAGGAGGAGGCGCCCGTCGCCGTCTACGTGATGTTCAATCGCCCACCCTTCACCGTCGCGGTGAAGGCCGACAGCCCGATCACGACGCCGAAGGATTTCGAGGGCCGCACGCTCGGCGGCGCGGCCAACGACGGCGCGTTGAAACTGTTCCCGGCCTTGTGCAAATCCGCGAAAATCGATTGCGCCAAGGTCGCGATCAACAACTTCCAGCCCAACCTGCGCGAGCAGATGTTGATGCAAGGCCAGGTCGACGGCGTCTTTGGCTATGTCAACACCATCCGCTTCAGCGCCAAGCTCCTGAACATCGATCCGGACAAGCAGCTCCGCTTCATCAACTATGGCGATTACGGCATGGACCTCTATTCCAACGCCATCATCGTCTCCAAGAAGATGGCCGCGGAAAAGCCCGAGGTCGTGAAAGGCTTGCTGCGCGCGATCAACAAGGGCGTCATCGACTCCATCGCCGATCCCGACATGTCCGTTGCATCGGTGATGAAGCGCGAGCCGCTGCTCAACGCCAAGGTCGAGCGCGAGCGCTTCGACGCCACGGTGAAGGATGAAATGAACCATCCGGAGATCGCGACGGTGGGCCTTGGCAATGTCGATCCCGCGCGCCTCAAGCGCTCGATCGACATTCTCGTCGAGGCGAGCGCGCTGCCCCGCGCGCCGGCGCCGGCGGAAATTTTCAACGGCGCCTTCCTGCCGCCCGTCGCCGACTTGCCGAAAAAACTGTTCTGATCGCCCGACCGCGCGCGGCTTGTGGGTCGCGCGCGGTCATTCAGGGAACCACCAGCATCATGAATTTGAATCTCAGCGGTCGCGTTGTCGCGATCACCGGACCCGCCAAGGGCATGGGCGCCGCCGTCACGCGCGCCTTTGCCGCCGAGGGCTGCAAGCTCCTGCTGATCGGTCGCGATACCGCGGCCATCGAACCCGTCGCGACGGAAGCGCGCGCCATGGGCGTGGGCGTCGTGGTAGCCGCCTGCGACGTGACCAATTCCGCCGATTGCGAGGCGGCCGTCGAGACCGCGCGCGTGGCTTTTGGCCATGGCGTCGACATTCTCGTCAATGTCGCCGGTGGCTCCGGCCCCATCGGCAAGACCGGCGTCGCGACCACGCGGGAGGAGTTCGACGAAATCGTCTCTCTCAACATGGGCGGTTGCTTCAACACCATGCGCGCCGTTCTGCCGGGCATGATCGCTCAACGCCATGGCAAGATCGTCAATGTTGGCGGCACGTTCGGCATGCGCGGCCGCGCCGGGCGCATGGCCTATTCAGCCTCCAAATGGGGCCTGCGCGGCATCACCAAGAGTTTCGCGCTGGAGGTTGGCGCGCATAACATCAACGTCAACTGCGTCGCGCCCGGCATGGTCGACGGGCCGCGCTTTCGCGACAAGGTTTGCGCCGACATGGCGAAAAAACTCGGCATTTCCGTCGAGGAGGCGGCGGAACGACACGCCGCCGATTACGCGCTCAAGCGTGTTTCGACGGATGTCGACGTCGCCAACGCGTGTCTTTTTCTCGCCAGCGATGTGTCGCGTCAGATCACGGGCGTCGATCTGCCCGTCGATGGCGGCTGGGCCAGTTTGTGAGGAGCGCCATGATCGCCGATCTCGTCATTCGCAACGGCACGGTGGTGACGCCCGAGGCCGATTTCATCGCCAGCGTCGCCATCGCCGATGGCCGCATCATCGCGGTTGGCGACGACGCGGCCATGCCCGCCGCCGCCGAAACCCTCGACGCCACGGGGTTGCATGTCTTGCCCGGCGTCATCGACGTGCACGTGCATTTTCGCGACCCCGGCTACCCCCACAAGGAGGACTTCGGCACGGGCACGGCGGCGGCGGCTTTCGGCGGCGTGACGACCGTGTTCGACATGCCCAACACGATTCCGCCGACTGGCGCGGCCGACGTGCTCGCCGCCAAGCACGCGATCGCCTCGGCCAGCGCGCATGTCGATTACGGGCTTTATGGCCTGCTCGGCGAGGACACCATCGGCAATGTCGATGAGCTCGTCGCGGGCGGCGTCATTGGCTTCAAGCTCTACATGGGCAACACGTTCGGCAAGATCCCCTCGCCCTCGACCGGCGCCATGCTGGAGGCCTTCGAGGTCGTCGCGCCCACGGGCAAGCGCGTGTCGCTGCACGCGGAAACGAATTCCATCATGGAATTGCGCGAGACGCGGCTGCGCGCGGCGGGCCGCATCGACGCGCTCGCGCATCTGGCCGCGCGGCCCGCCGTCGTCGCCGTCGAGGCCGTCAGCCGCGCGGCGATCCTCGCCGAGTGGACGGGCGCGCGCGTGCACATCCTGCACATTTCCTCTGCCGCCGAATTGCGGCCGCTGGCGGAGGCGCGCGCGCGCGGCGTCGACATCACCGGCGAAACCTGTCCGCACTACATGATGCTGTCGAGCGAGGATTACGCGCGCCTTGGCGGCGTCATCCGCGTCAATCCGCCGGTGCGCGAAAAGAGCGACCACGAGCCGCTCTGGCGCGCGCTCGCCGACGGCCTGATCGACATGATCGCGACGGACCACGCGCCGCACGCGCCCGAGGAAAAGACGCGCAACGACATCTGGACCGTCGATTGTGGCTTTCCCGGCGTCGAAACACAGATGCCGCTGATGCTGACGGAGGTCGCGCGCGGGCGCTTCTCCATCCGCGACTACGTGCGCTGGAGCGCGGCCAATCCCGCGCGTATCTGGGGCCTCGCGCCGCGCAAGGGCGCCATCCGGCCCGGCGCCGACGCCGACATCGCCATCGTCGATCTCGCCGCGCGCTGGACCATCGACGACATGAAGTTGCAATCGCGGTCGAAAATCACCCCGTGGCATGGGCGCGAGGTGCGCGGCTTGCCGCTTCATACGCTCGTGCGCGGGCGGTTTGTCATGCGCGACCGCCGCCTGCAAGCCGACGCGCGTGGCTGGGGCAGGTCGGTGCATGAGATCCAGAACATGCCGCCCGCCGCGCCGCGCAATGTCGATCTGTCGCTGGCGTCCGTCACGCGCCCACCGGAAGGCTGAGGCATGAACGCATCCGCATTGGCGCCGGGATTGTTGCGCGAGGAAGCCCTCGTCGAACTCGAAAACGTTTCCGTCGCCTACAATGGTGGCGGCAAGACGGTGACGGCGCTGGCGGAAACAAGCATTCGCATCGCGCCGGGCGATTTCGTCGCGCTGGTCGGTCCATCCGGTTGCGGCAAGTCCACGATTCTCAAGCTCGTGACGGGGCTGATCCGCGCCTCCAGCGGGTTCGTGTTCGTCTCCGGTCGCGAGGTCGGCGCCGAGCCCATGCGCGTCGGCATGGCTTTCCAGAATCCAACGCTGCTGCCATGGCTGACCATTCGCGACAACGTCATGTTGCCGCTCAAGATCGTGCCGCCGTTTCGCGGAGAATTTCGCGCCAAGCGGAATACGGAATTTCGTGATCGCGCCGACGCGCTTCTGTCGCAGGTGGGACTCGCCGGCTTTGGCGAGCGCTTTCCATGGCAATTGTCGGGCGGCATGTTGCAGCGCGCCTCGCTCTGTCGCGCGCTGGTGCATGATCCGCAGTTGCTGATGCTCGACGAGCCTTTCGGCGCGCTCGATCAGTTCACCCGCGAGGAACTCTGGGCGATCATGCAGGAACTCTGGATGACGCGAAAGCCGACCGTGTTGCTCGTGACTCACGACCTCAAGGAAGCCGCCTTTCTCGCCAACCGCATCTGCGTCATGCAGGCGCGGCCCGGCCGCATCATCGACGACAGCGCCGCGCCCTTCGCGCGACCGCGCACCATCGAGATGTCGTACACGCCTGAATTCGTCGCGCTGACGCAGCGGCTGCGCGATCTCATCTTCGCCGCGCGGGGGGCCGCGTGATGTCCGACTCCATGAAACGTCATCTCGCCTCAGCCGCGCTGATCATCGGATTTTTTCTCGCGTGGGAAGCGTTTTGCTGGATCGGACACGTGAGCAGTTTCGTGCTGCCGCGGCCGAGCGAGATTTTCACGACGCTCGTCAAGCGGCTGCCGGCGATCATGCCGCACGCGCTGCAGACGCTTTACACGACCATGGTGGGCTTTCTGCTCGGCATCGTGCTCGGCGTATTGATGGGCATGCTCGTCGGCTCCTCGCGCCTTGCCTACGATGTCGCCTATCCCATGCTGATCGGCTTTTCCTCGATTCCGAAGGTCGCCGTCGTGCCGATACTCGTGCTTTGGTTCAGCGCGGGCACGGTGCCAGCAATTCTCACTGCGCTGTCGATGTGCGTCTTTCCCATCATCGTGAATGTCGCGACGGGGTTGGCGACGACGGAGCCGGAGCTCGAGGACGTCATGCGCTGCCTGCGGGCGAGCAAGCTCGACATTCTCTGGAACGTCGGCCTGCCGCGGGCCATGCCCTATTTCTTCGCCTCGCTGAAGGTGTCGATCACGCTCGCCTTCGTCGGCTCGGTGATCTCGGAAACCGTGGCCTCCAACCGCGGCATCGGCAATCTGATGATGATCGCCAGTTCATCCTTCGACGTGCCGTTGATGTTCGCCGGCCTGTTCGTGCTGGCCTTCCTTGGCGTCGCGCTCTACGCGATCTTTTCGCTCATCGAGGGCCGCGTGACCGGCTGGGCGCATCGCGGAACCGACCTGCCGATGGGTTGATCGCGGCGATCATTCAGCCGCGATCAGAACTTCCGCTTCCGCCAGGTCGACGCTGACCAACTGGCTGACGCCGCGCTCGGCCATGGTGACGCCGAACAGGCGATCCATGCGCGCCATCGTGATCGGATTATGCGTGATCGTCACGAAGCGCGTGTCGGTCTTCTTGCGCATCTGTTCGAGCAGATCGCAGAAACGCTCCACGTTGTGATCGTCGAGCGGCGCGTCCACTTCGTCGAGCACGCAGATCGGCGAGGGGTTCGTGAGAAACACGGCGAAGATCAGGCTCATGGCGGTCAGCGCCTGCTCGCCGCCCGACAGCAGCGTCATGGTCTGCGGCTTCTTGCCCGGCGGGCGCGCGAGGATTTCAAGGCCCGCCTCAAGCGGATCGTCGGATTCGACAAGCTGCAATTCGGCCGTGCCGCCGCCGAACAGCGCCGTGAACAACTCCTTGAAGTGGCCATTGACGATGGTGAAGGCGGCGAGCAGGCGCTCGCGGCCTTCCTTGTTCAGGTTGCCGATGGCGCCGCGCAACTTGCGGATCGCCTCCGTCAGGTCGTCGCGCTCGGCGACGAGTTCCTCGTGCTTCTTGTCGATGTCGACGAGTTCGTCGTCGGCGCGCAGATTGACCGCGCCAAGACGTTCGCGATCCTGCTTGAGCGCGTCGAGCTTGCGCTCGACGTCGTCGAGTGGCGGCAATTCCTCGCCGGGCTTGACGCCGGCCAGTTCGCCGAGCGCGTGCGGCTCGCAATCGAGTTCGGTCGCGATGGCGCGCACGATGGACTCTAGGCGCGTGCGCAGGCCTTCAAGCTGCGCTTCCGTGCGGGCGCGCTGCTCGCGCGCGGCGGACATGGCCTCGAGGCAGGCGCGCGCCGCGCGGTCGGCGTCGGTGAGATCGGTTTCGGCGCGGGCGCGGTTGTCGGCGGCTTCCTTGCGCGCGGCTTCCGCCAGATCGATCTGGTTGATCACCTCGCGCCGCTGCATCATGAAGTTCGACGGCGCCTCGGCGAGCGTTTCCTGCTCCTCGGTGGCTTCCGCGATGCGCGCCTCGAATTCGGCGATCTGGCTGTTGGCGCGCGCGCGGCGCGTGTCCCATGATTGACGCTCGGCGGCGATGGCCGCGCGGCGCTGCTCGCGCGCCTGATGATCGCGCGACAGGCCCTGCACGACGGCGCGGGCCTCGGCGGTCTCGGCGCGATGTTGCGCGGCGGCGGCGCGCGCCCGGTCGACGCGTCCCGTCAACTGGGCGCTGGGGGCGAGATCGGCCAGCGCCTGCTGGGCGTTGTCGCGCGTCTGGCGCGCCTCGTCCCGACTGGCGGCGAGGCGCGCGCGGCCCTCGCCAAGCGCCGAGAGACGCGACGCCACTTGCGAACGTCGACGTTCGAGCGCGGTGACGGCCTCTCGCGCTTGTTCCACGGCGCGTTGCTGGGCGCGGGCGGCGTTGCGCGCCTCGGTTTCCGCCGTGGCTGCCATGCGCAGGATGGCCTGTCGGCGTTCGGCCTCGGCCTTGATTTCATCGGCGGCGGCGCGCGCGGCGGCGGCTTCCAGCGTCAGGTCGCCGAGCCGGTTCTTTTCGGCGAGGCGGCGGGCGGCGGGGGTCGGCGCCTCGGCGGCGGCGGTGAACCCGTCCCAGCGCCAGAGATCGCCCTCCCTGGTGACGAGACGCTGACCGGGCTTGAGCAGGGCGCGCAACTGCGCCCCATCCGCGCGGGTGACGATGCCGATCTGCGCCAGCCGGCGGGCCAGCGCGGCGGGCGCCTTGACTAGAAGCGCGAGCGATTGGACGCCGGGCGGCAGGGCCGGGTCGCCCGAGGCGTCGCCGACCGTCGCCCAATGGGCCGGCGCGGAGCCGTTGGTCGAGGCGTCGAGATCGTCGCCGAGCGCCGCGCCCAGCGCGGCCTCGTAGCCTTTTTCGACGCTGATTTCCTCGACCACCGGCGGCCAGAGGTCGCTGGCCGCCGTCGCCAGCAGGTTCGTGAGCGTCCGCGCCTCGGTCTCGAGTCGCTGCGCCTTGCGGTCGGCCTCGCCCAGCGGGCCACGGATGGCCGCCTCGGCCTCGCGGGCCTCGGCATGGGCCTCCTCGCGCGCGAGCAGGCCTTCCTCGGCCTCGCTGGCGATCATGCGCGCCATTTCCAGCGCCTCGACCGCGGCGGCGAGATCTTCCTGTCCGCTGGATTCTTCCAGCGCCGCGAGCTCGGCCTCGACGGCGCTCAATTCGGCGACGAAACGGTCGTGCCGCTGAACCTCGTCCCGCAACCCGCGCTCCAGCGCGTCGCGACGGGCGTTCATGTCGGAGAGGGCGGCCTGCGCCTCGGCGAGCTTCTGCTCGGCCTCCGCCAGACGACCTTCGGCGTCGGCGAGACCGGCCTTGGCCTCGAATTCCGCCTCGGCGGAGGATTCGGCGTCGGCGGCGAGGGTTTCCGCCTCGCTTTCGAGCCGTTCGATGACGCCGGCGGCGTCGTCGATCAGCGACGTTTCGCGCGCGAGATCGCGCGTCAACTGGGCGATGCGGCGCTCGAGTTCGGCGGCGCGCTCTTTGGCGCGGCGCTCCTCGACGTCGAGCTGATCGCGGGCCAGCACCAGCCGTTGCAGGGCGGCGCCGGCGCGGGCCTCTTCCTCGCGCAGGGCGGGCAGGCCATGGGCGGCGATCGCCTGAAGACGGGCGGCCTCGGCTTGCAGGCGGGTGCGCTCGGCGACTTCCATCGTCTCGGACTCAAGACGGCGTTCCGTCGTGGCGATGTCGTCGGCGATCTGCCGGTGCCCGATGTGGAAAACCAGCGCCTCGTGCCGGCGAATCTCGGCCGCCAGGCCCTTGTAGCGGCTGGCCTGCCGCGCCTGCCGGCGCAGGCTGTCGGCTTGCGACGAAATCTGCTTGAGCACGTCCTCGAGGCGCACGAGGTTTTCCTCGGCGCCCTTCAGGCGCAATTCCGCCTCGTGCCGGCGGGAATGCAGGCCGGCGACGCCCGCGGCGTCCTCCAGAATGCGGCGACGCTGCTGCGGCTTGGCGGAAATGATCTCGCCGATCTGGCCCTGCCGCACGAGGGCGGGCGAGCGCGCGCCGGTGGCGGCGTCGGCGAACAGCAACTGAATGTCGCGGGCGCGCACTTCCTTGCCGTTCAGGCGGTAGGTCGATCCCTCGTCGCGCTCGATTCGGCGCGTGACTTCAAGCACTTCCGCGTCATTGAAGGCGGCGGGCGCGGTGCGCGAGGAGTTGTCCAGCACAAGACCGACCTCGGCGCTGTTGCGCGAGGGGCGTCCGCCCGAGCCGGAGAAGATCACGTCCTCCATGCCGGACGCGCGCATGTTCTTGTAGGAATTCTCGCCCATGACCCAGCGCAGGGCCTCGACGAGGTTCGACTTGCCGCAGCCGTTCGGGCCGACGACGCCCGTAAGGCCCGGCTCGATCTTGAATTCAGTGGCTTCGCAGAAGCTCTTGAAACCGACGATACGCAGTCTGTCGAATTTCATGGGTCTCGGATCCTGACAACGCTTGAACGCCCCGGACGCCCGGTTGAGGACCACGCGTCGGAAGTCCTCCAAGGCGTCACAAGAATGTCGCTGGCGCAAGCGCCGGAGCCGATTTTCCTGTGTGCAACCCCGTCCCGGACCCGCGCCGGGACGGATCGCGCCTTAGCTTTTGATCAGAGGATCAACCTGCTTGGCCAGATCGTCGGGGCTCATGTCGCCGGAGACCTTCTTGCCGTTGATGTAGAAGGTCGGGGTCGCGTCGACGCCGAATTTCTTGCCGCGATCTGCGACCGCGTTGACATTGTCGTAGAGCGCCTTGTCCTTCAGGCAGGACTCGAACGTCTCCTGCGACATGCCCGCCTGCTTGACGAGCGCGGCGAGGCCTTGCAGCGGCTTGTCCGAATAGGCCCAGTTCTTCTGCTGCGAGAACAGCAGGTCGACCATGGCGTCGCGCTTGTCGCCGATGCAGCGGGCGACCATGAAGCCGGCGACCGCCAGCGGATCGAAGGGGAATTCGCGCAGGGTGAAACGCACCTTGCCCGTGTCGATGTATTTCGATTTCAGCGTCGGATAGGTCTCCGCGTGGAAATGCGCGCAGTGCGGGCAGGTCATCGAGGCGTATTCGATGATCGTAACCGGCGCGTCTTCCTTGCCTTGCCAGACGTCGGGCAGGGCGCCGGCCGCCATCAGGTCGGCCATCGGCACGCTGTCGGCGCCTTGCGCCATGGCCGGGCTGACAAGGACGGTGGACGGAAGTCCCGCGCCGGACAGGGCGACGCCGCCAACGGCCAGCGTGTTCATCGCCTCGCGGCGGGTAATGATTTTCCTCGAAAACATGCGTCAATCCTCGTGGCCGCGCGCGGCGGGAATCGTGTTCGATCCAGACCGTATAACTTTTGTTCTTGACGGCAAATAGGGCGACAATGCGCCGGATCGCGCAAGTCGGGTCACGTTTTCGCGCGTTTGGGGGACAGCGCTTGCGCGCCCAAACGGTTGAGCGCGTCGCGCAGGGCCGTGTCCTCGATGCCTTCGGTCATCGCCCGGGCCCGCTCCAACGTCGCGGCGCTTGGCGGCGGCGGCGCCCGGCGGCGGCGTTGCGGTCGCTCCAGCGGCCCCTGCTTGAGCGAGACGCGCCCCACGCATTTCCATCCGAGTCGCGCGTTGACACGTTCGATTAGCACCGGCGCCAGATGTTGCAACTCCAGCGCGAAGGCGCCTTCCACCCGCAGGTGCAGGGTGGCCGGTTCGACCGGCGCGTCGGGCGAGGTCTTGGGGCCGCGGATCGGCCATTGCAGCCGAACAGGCTCGCAGACGGCCATCAGCCGCTCGCCCACGATGGCGTCCCAGTTCAGCAGAATGTCGCTTTCGCCAAAGCCCTGGCGGGCGGCGAGCGGGTCGAGCGCCGCGCCAACGAATTCGGCGAGCGGTCGCGACCAGGCTTTCTTGCGTGCGCTCGGCGTCCACATGCCGGCAAACTAGCACGGAATGACCGTCGATTCGAGCGGCCAACGCGTGATTGACCTGCCCGCCGGTTCGGCTAGGTTGATGGCGGACCTTGGAAGGGTCGATGAATTCATAAAGCAGGCGCGGCGTTGTCCGCGTTTCCAGGAGGGGATCGTCCATGAAACGTTTCATTCGCGCGGCGGGCGTCGTCGCGGCGTTGGCCTTGCCCATGGCGAGCGCGTCGGCCGATGTCGTGAAGGTGGGCCTGCTCGCCGATTTCACCGGCGCCTTCGCGGTCTGGGGCTCGCAGTTTCAGCAGGCGATCAAGGCCTATCAGGAAGTCCACGGGACCAAGATCAAGGGCCCCGATGGCAAGGAAAACGAAATCCAGTTCGTCTATCGCGACCTGACCAGCGCCGGCCCCGAGAAGGCCAAGCAACTCGCCGAGGAACTGGTGCTGCGCGAGAAGGTGAAATTCCTCGCCGGCTTCGATCTGTCGCCGCAGGCCATGTCGGTCGCCGACATCGCCACGCAGGCGAAGATTCCCACCATCATCATGAACGCCGCGACGGCCTCCATCACCCGCGGCTCGCCCTATTTCGTGCGCGTCAGCATGACGATTCCCCAGCACGGCGCCGCCGCCGGTCGCTGGGCCGCCAAGAATGGCGTCAAGACCGCCTATACGATCGTCAGCGACTACGCGCCCGGCTATGACGCCGAGAACTTCTTCACCAAGGAGTTCGAGAAGGGTGGCGGCAAGGTCATCGGCTCCGAGCGCTCGCCGCAGCAGGAAACCAACTACGCCGCCTACATGGAGAAAGTGCTGCGCGCCAAGCCCGACGCGCTGTTCATGTTCCAGCCGGCGGGTTCGCCCTCGCTCGCCTTCGTGAAGGCCTATATCGAGCGCGGCCTCAAGGCCGCCGGCATCAAGCTGATCGGCACCGGCGAAATGCAGCAGATATTCCTGCCGCAGTTCAATGACGACGCCATCGGCGTTGTCACGAGCTTCCACTACACCGAGACGAACAAGAATCCCGAGAACATCGCCCTGCGCGCGCAGCTCAAGAAGATGTTTGGACAGGACGCCGACGCTGACATCGCCTCCGTCGCCGCGTGGGATGGCACGGACCTCATCTATCAGGCGGTCGCCGCGCTTGGCCCGTCGGCCGATGGTCTGAAATATGTTGATTTCTTCAAGGGCAAGAAGCTCAACAGCCCGCGCGGGCCCATCATGATCGATCCCGACGAGCGCGATGTCATCCAGAACATCTATATCCGCCAGGTCGAGAAGCGCGACGGCAAGCTCGTCAATATCGACATTGGCCAGGAAGACATGGTCAAGGATCCCTGGAAGCTCGAAAATCCGGCGAAGAAGTAATTCTTCGCCTTCATCGCCAGGCCAGCGACCGCCCTCGGCGTTCGCCGGTCTGGCGAATATTTCGCTCCGCTTCGATCGGCTTCCGAGATGTTTTCCTTCGCGCTGACCATCCTGCTCGATGGCCTGTCCTATGGCATGGTGTTGTTCCTGATTTCGGTCGGGCTCACCATCACCATGGGCCTGATGCGCGTCGTCAATCTGGCGCATGGCTCCTTCGCCATGATCGGCGGCTATGTCGCGGGTTATCTGACCCAGCACGGCATGAATTTCTTTCTCGCCGTCGGCGCCGCGGTCATCGTCTCCGGGTTGCTTGGCGCGGTCGTCGAAACGACCGTCTACCGACCGCTGTATCGCAAGGGCGAACTGGCGCAGGTGCTTCTGACCATCGGTCTCGTGTTCGTCGCCACGGCCGGCGTCACCGAGGTGTTCGGCGCCTTTCCCTACAACGTGAAAATGCCGGAATACCTGACGCAACCCGTTGATATCGGCTTTCGCACCTATCCGGCCTACCGCCTGTTCCTGATCGCCGTCGGCGCCGTGGTGGCCGCCGTGCTCTGGTATGTCATCGATGGCTCGATTCTTGGCGCGCGGTTGCGCGCGGCGGTCGACAACGCCCGCATGGCGCGCGCCGTCGGCATGAACGTCAATGTGCTGTTCACCGGCACCTTCGTCGTCGGTTGCGGGCTTGCCGGTCTTGGCGGCGCCATCGGCGCCGGCGTGATGGCGATGGAGCCCTCCTACGCGCTCAAATATCTGCGCCTGTTCCTGATTGTCGTCATCGTTGGCGGCGAGGGCAGCTTCAAGGGCTCGCTCGTGGCGGCGCTGGCGCTTGGCGTCATCGACACGCTCGGCAAGTATTTCTTCTCGCAGGCGGCGTCCTATCTGCTTTACGCCGCCGTCTTCGCTCTCCTGTTGTGGCGGCCGCAAGGCCTGCTGCCAGCCAAGTCGGCGGCCTGATGAGCGCCCCCACCCCCAAGCCCACGTCGCCGCTGGGCGAAATGACCGGTCCCGGCCGGTTTTCGCTGGTGGGTCACGCCCTGCCGTGGCTGGTCATCGCCGCGTTCTATTTCCTCGTCGACGATTACCTTGGCCTTGGCACGCAGGTGATGATCTGGGTGCTGTTCGCCCTGTCGCTCGATCTGGCGCTGGGCTACGCGGGCATCGTCACGCTCGGTCACGCGGCCTTCTATGGGCTCGGCGCCTACGCCGCCGGCATTTTCTCCATTCACGTATCGCAGGATCCCATCCTCGGTCATTTCTTCGCCATTGGCGTCACGGCCCTGTTCGGTCTGCTGAGCGGCGCGCTGATTTTGCACACCACGGGCGTGACCTTCCTGATGCTGACGCTCGTCATCGTCTCCATCATGTTCGAGATTGGCAATCAGGCCCGCGGACTGACGGGCGGCGACGACGGCTTGCAGGGCATACGGCTCGATCCGATTTTCGGCGTCTTTGATTTCGATCTCTGGGGGCATACGGCCTATATCTACACCGCCGTCGTGCTGTTCATCTGGTTTGTCATCGCGTGGCGGCTCGTGCATTCGCCCTTTGGCCGTTCGCTCGATGGCATCCGCCAGAACGCCCGGCGGATGCGCGCCATCGGAACGCCCGTCTGGTGGCGCCTGCTGGCGATCTATACGATCTCCGCCGCCATGGCCGGGTCGGCGGGCGCGCTGTCGGCGCACGCCACCAAGTTCGTTGGTCTTTCCGTGCTCAGCCTGCTGACGTCGGGCGTCGTCACGGTGATGCTGATCCTCGGCGGCACGCGGCGGCTTTATGGCGCCTTCATCGGCGCGGCGATCTATTACATCGTGCAGGAATGGACGGCGCAGATCAGCCCCTATTTCTGGGAATTCGTGGTGGGGATCATGCTCATCGCCACGGTGCTGTTCCTCGATGGCGGGCTGATGGAACTGGGCGATCGCGGCGCGCGCCTTCTGGGCGGACGGCGCCGCGCGGGAGGCGGCGAATGAGCGCTCCCATGGCCCTGTCCGTTCGTGGTCTCAGCAAGAATTTCGGCGCGATCAGCGTCGCCAAATCGATCGACGTCGATCTGGAGGCGGGCGCGCGCGTCGGCCTTATTGGTCCCAACGGCGCGGGCAAGACGACCTTCGTCAATCTGCTGACCGGCTTCATCCGGCCGGACGCGGGCGAAATCTCGCTTGGCGGCGAGCGGATCGAGGGATTGAAGGCCGAGGAGCGAGTGCGCCGCGGCCTCGCGCGCACCCATCAGATCAACACGCTGCTCACCGAGGAAAACGCCCGCGACAACGTCGCCATCGCCATCGCCGAGCGCGAGAAATTCGCGTGGCGCATGATGCGCTGCAAGCCGCAGTGGCGACAATGCCTCGAGGAGGCTCAGGCGCGACTGGAGGCCATTGGCGCGGGCGCCATCGGCGATCGCCGCGTGTCGCTGTTGCCCTATGGCCAGCAGCGCCTGCTGGAAATCGCCATCGGCCTCGCGCTCAAGCCGCGCGTCCTGTTGCTCGACGAGCCCGCCGCCGGCATTCCCTCGTCCGAGACGCATCTCATTCACGAGGCGCTGGACCGGCTGCCCGCCGACATCGCCATCCTCATCATCGAGCACGACATGGACGTGATTTTCCGTTTCGCGAAGGAGATCATCGTCCTGTTTCAGGGCGCGGTGCTGATGCGCGGCGCGCCCGCCGACATCGCCGCCGACCCACAGGTGCGCGCGGTCTATCTGGGACGGACGGTCGTATGAGTCTGCCGCTCAAGATCGAGGGCCTCGTCGCCGGCTATGGCGCCACCGTCGTGCTCGACGGTCTGTCGTTCGATGTGCCCGCCGGCGGCACGCTCAGCGTGCTCGGGCGCAACGGGGTCGGCAAGACGACCTTGCTCGCGACCTTGATGGGCATGACAACGCGTCACGGCGGCAAGGTGTCTCTCGGCGCGGACGACGTGACGGACGTGCCGATCCACCGGCGCGCGCGGCTGGGTCTCGGCTATGTGCCGCAGGAGCGCGAAATCTTCACCTCGCTCACGGTGGAGGAAAACCTCGCCGTCTCCCATCTGCCCGGCGGCTGGACCATCGAGCAGGTCTATGACCTTTTTCCACGGCTCAACGAACGTCGCCGCAATACGGGCAACCGTCTGTCGGGCGGGGAACAGCAGATGCTTGCCGTGGGTCGCGCGCTCGCTGGCGCGCCCAAGGTTATCCTGCTCGACGAGCCCTTCGAGGGATTGGCGCCAGTGGTCGTGGAAACCCTGATCGAGGCGCTGGACCGCGTGCAAAAACAAACCGGCCTCACCATGCTGCTGGTTGAGCAGAAGGCCGATGTCGCTCTCTCCATGACGAAGGACGCCATCGTGCTCGACCGCGGTCGCATCGTCTGGAGCGGGCCGAGCGACGATCTCAAGCGCGACGAGGCCGCGCAGGCGCGTTATCTCGGCGTCGCCGGCGACCACGGCTGATCGGCCTGCGCCGTCAGCAAGGCGCCGTTATCCGCGCCGACGATATCTACGTTGAATAAGAGGCCCGCCTCGACGCCGGGCGTTTTCACCACCGTGAAATCCCGCGCTCGCGCCACGCCGCCGCGCTCGCTCAAGACGTCGAGACGCTTGCCGACCTGACGTCGCAGATGCGCGGCGAGCGCCTCTGCGCCTTTCGCGCGCAGGCGCGCGGCGCGCTCCTTCGCCACCTCGCGGGGGACTTGCGGCATCCGCGCCGCCGGCGTTCCGTCGCGCGGCGATAATGGAAAGACATGTAGATGCGTCAGCCCGCAGGCGTCGACGAGATCGAGCGTTTGGCTGAACATCGCCTCTGTTTCTGTCGGAAAACCCGCGATGAAGTCCGCGCCGAAAACAATGTCGGGGCGCAACGCCCGCAACCGCGCGCAAAAGTCGATCGCCTCGTCGCGCGAATGGCGGCGTTTCATCCGCTTGAGGATCAGATCGTCGCCCGCCTGCAACGACAGATGCAGATGCGGCATCAGGCGCGCCTCCTCCGCGAAGGCGTCGAGCAGGCCGTCGTCGGCCTCGATGCAATCGATGGAGGACAACCGCAACCGCGGCAGGTCCGGAACCGCGCGCAGGATGGCGCGCGCGAGCTGGCCGAGTTTCGGCGCGTCCGGCAGGTCGCCGCCCCAGCTCGTCAGGTCGACGCCGGTCAGCGCCACGTCCCTGACGCCGGCCTCGGCCAGCGCGGCGACGCGCGCGACGACGTCGGCGAGCGGGGCCGAACGGGAGTCGCCGCGGCCAAATGGGATGATGCAGAAGGTGCAGCGATGGTCGCAGCCATTCTGGATTTCGACGAAGGCGCGCGTGCGCCCCTCGACCACATGGGCGGCGTCGAAACGCGCGCCCCGCGTGGCCGGATCGACGTTGACGCGCGGCGCGTTGGCGAGCCCGGCCCATGTGTCGGCGCGGCGCTTGGCGTCGTTGCCGACGACGTTCGCAACCTCCGGCATCGCCGCGAAGGCGTCGGGCGCGGTCTGGGCTCCGCAGCCGGTGACCACCACGCGCGCCTCGGGCCTCTCGCGGCCAACGCGGCGGATCGCCTGCCGCGCCTGTCGCATGGCTTCGCCCGTGACGGCGCAGGTGTTGACGATGACCAGCGGCCGGTCGGTCGGCGCGGCGCGCGCGGCCAGTCGCATGGCCTCGGATTCCACGAGATTGAGGCGGCATCCGAACGTGATCGCCTCGACCTCGGGCGAGGCGCGGTCGCTCACGCCGGGGCCCCGGCGAAAATGGCGGGGTCGAAGGCGCCCTCGAATTCGAGTTCGACGGGCCCGCTCATCAGCACGTGACCGTCGCTCTCGCGCCATTCGATGCGCAGATCGCCGCCGGGTAGCGTGACGGTCGCCGCCCGGCCGGTAAGGCCCGCCCTCGCCGCCGCGACCAGCGTGGCGCAGGCGGCGGTGCCGCAGGCGAGCGTCGCGCCGGCGCCGCGCTCCCATACGCGCAGCAAGATATGGTCGGGCGCGAGGATCTGGGCGAAGGATATATTCGCCTTCTCCGGAAACATCGGATCGGTTTCGAGCCGCGCGCCGAGGCCGGCCAGATCGATGGCGGCCGCGTCGGGCACGAAGAACACCGCGTGCGGGTTGCCCATGTTGACGGCGGAGAAGGGCGGCAGGTCGCCCGGCAGGTCGGGGGCGACGATCCGAACGGCGCCCGTGTCGAGCGCGTGGTCCAGCAGGGGAATGCGCGCGGCGTCGAGGCGGGGCGGGCCCATGTCGACCTTGAACCGCCATTCCCCCTCGCGCAGACATTCGAGCGGTCCGGCGTCGGTCTCCAGCAGCAGCCGCTTCGTGTCCTTCCCGCGCGTCAGGAACCAGGCGACGCAGCGCGTGCCGTTGCCGCACGCCGACGAGAGCGAGCCGTCGTTGTTGTAGATGCGCATGAAGGCCGTCATGCCCGCCGTCCGCGGATCGTGCAGAACCATTAACTGGTCATAGGCGAGCCCGCGCGCCCTTGCGATGGCCCGCGCCTGCGATGGCGAGACCTCCGTCGCCTCGCCCCGCAGGTCGAGAACGACGATCGCGTTGCCGGCGCCATTCATCTTGGCGAAGGGGTGATTGTCGAGCGGGTTCATGGCCAATATCCGTCGCGGGACGCGGGGCGCACACGCATAATCCCACCGGGGCGGCTCCCACAACCCGCCATTCGCCGAAAAACGGATTTTTGACCCGCGCTTGCCTTGGATTTGTCCCAAGCTTACGCCTAAATGAAGCTCAATCGAGAATCGCCCCAGCGCGGTTCGAGGCGTACTGCCCGCCGGAGCCTTGCATGTCGATCATCCAGTCTTTCCCGCGGGTCTTGCGCGCGCTGGCGTTCGCGGGCGTTTTCGCCGCCGCGCCCGCCTTTGCTCAATCTTCCGAGACGCCGGCGCCGGCCTCGCCGCCATCCGCCACGGAAACGACGCCCGATGATCCGCCGGCGTCGGCCGACGTCGGCTCGGTCGCTTCCCTGACCCTCGCCGCCCGCCCGGCGTTGACCCTGAGCGGTTCCGCCGAATGGGAGGCGGGGCTGCCGACCGTCATGAAGGCGCTGGAAACCCTGCGCGCGGAAATGACCAAGGCTGGACTGCAGCCGGGCGGCCGACCGGTTTCCGTTTTCACGGAAACCGACGATCAGGGGTTCAAGTTCACCGCCATGCTGCCGCTGGCGGCCAAGCCCGAAACGGCGCCGGCCCTCGGCCAGAACGTGGCGCTCGGCGAGACGCCGGCCGGCAAGGCGATGAAATTCGAACATCGCGGCAGCTACGACGATATCGACACCAGCTACGAGGCCATCACGGCCTATCTCGACGAAAAAGGCCTGGAAGCCCAGAACCTGTTCATCGAGGAATACCTCACCACGCCCAAGGACGCCGAGGATAGCGAGCTTGAGGTGGATATTTATGTTTTATTGAAATGACTTAGCCGGTCGGGCGCGCGGGGCTGATTGACAAGCCGCCATCCCGCTCATATCTCACGGTCGGATTTCCGGGCGCCGCCGCCGGGCCGTCTCAGAAGGATTAGTTGCTGATGCTCGGTGCGATCGCGCGCAGGTTGTTTGGCTCCGCCAATGACCGACGCCTCAAGACTTATGCTCCCAAGGTGGCGGCCATCGCCGCGCTTGAGGCCGATGTCGCCAAACTGACCGACGAGCAACTTCGCGCGCGCACCGATGAATTCCGCGCCCAACTGGCCGCGGGCAAGACTCTCGACGACATTCTCGCTCCGGCCTTCGCCACCGTGCGCGAGGCCGCGCGCCGCACCCTCGGTCAGCGACATTTCGATGTTCAGATGATCGGCGGCATGGTGCTGCACGAGGGCGCCATCGCCGAGATGCGCACGGGCGAGGGCAAGACTCTCGTCGCAACGCTTGCCTGCTATCTCAATGCGTTGAGCGGCAAGGGCGTGCATGTCGTCACGGTGAACGACTATCTCGCCAGCCGCGACGCCGGCTGGATGGGCCAAGTCTACAAGTTCCTGGGCCTGGGCGTCGGCGTCATCGTGCACGGGCTCGACGACGACCAGCGTCGCGAGGCCTACGCCGCCGACATCACCTACGGCACGAACAACGAATTCGGCTTCGACTATCTGCGCGACAACATGAAATACGAGCTCGCGCAGATGGTGCAGCGCGGGCACAATTTCGCGATCGTCGACGAGGTCGACTCGATTCTCGTCGACGAGGCGCGCACGCCGCTCATCATTTCCGGCCCGTCCGAGGACAAGTCCGATCTCTACAACCAGATCGACGCCCTGATCCCCCGGCTCGGCAAGGAACATTACGAACTCGACGAGAAGCAGCGCACGGTCAACCTCAACGAGGCCGGCAACGAATACATGGAGGAGCTGCTCGCCGGCGCGGACCTGCTGCGCGAAGGCTCCATGTACGACGCGGCGAACGTGACGCTCGTTCATCACGTCCAGCAGGCGCTCAAGGCGCACATGCTGTTCCAGCGCGACAAGGATTACATCGTTCGCAACGGCGAGGTCGTCATCATCGACGAGTTCACCGGTCGCATGATGCCCGGTCGCCGTTATTCCGAGGGCCTGCATCAGGCCATCGAGGCCAAGGAACACGTCACCGTTCAGCCCGAGAACGTGACGCTCGCCTCGATCACCTTCCAGAACTACTTCCGCCTTTACGACAAGCTTGCCGGCATGACCGGCACGGCCGCGACGGAGGCCGACGAATTCGCCGAAATCTACAGGCTCGACGTGGTGGAGATTCCCACCAACCGCGCCGTGTCGCGCGTCGACGAGGACGACGAGGTCTATCGGACGTCGGGCGAGAAGCTGAAGGCCATCGTCCGCGAGATCGAGGCGGCGAGCGAAAAATTGCAGCCCCTGCTCGTGGGCACGACCTCCATCGAGAAATCCGAGCAACTGGCCGAGTTCCTGATCGAGAACGGCTACAAGATGATCGACTTCGAGGATCCCCGGGGTCTGCTGCCGCTCTACGCGGCGGCGCGCGAGGGTCGCCCGTCGAAACTCTTCGCCGTGCTCAACGCCCGCTTCCACGAGCAGGAAGCCTATATCGTCGCCGAGGCGGGCGTGCCCGGCGCCATCACCGTCGCCACCAACATGGCCGGCCGCGGCACCGACATTCAGCTTGGCGGCAACGTCGAGATGCGCGTCGCGCAGGAATGCAAGGGCATCGTCGACGAGGCCGAGCGCAAGGCGCGCGAGGATGAAATCCGCGCCGAGGTCGCCTCGTTCAAGGAGAAGGCCATCGCCGCCGGCGGTCTCTACATCATCGGCACTGAGCGTCACGAAAGCCGCCGCATCGATAACCAGTTGCGCGGTCGCTCGGGTCGTCAGGGCGACCCCGGCCGCTCGAAGTTCTATCTGGGTCTGCAGGACGATCTCATGCGGATCTTCGGCTCGGATCGCATGGACACGATGCTCAAGCGCCTTGGCCTCAAGGAAGACGAGGCGATCATCCATCCGTGGATCAACAAGGCGCTGGAAAAGGCGCAGCAGAAGGTCGAGGCGCGCAACTTCGACATCCGCAAGAACATCCTGAAATACGACAACGTCATGAACGACCAGCGCAAGGTCGTGTTCGAGCAGCGCCGCGAGATGATGGCGCAGGATTCGCTCGAGGAGACGGTCGGCAACTTCCGCGCCAATGTCGTCGACGAGATGGTGTCGCGCCATATCGCCAAGGACGCCTATCCCGATCAGTGGAACGTGGCGGGCCTCGACGAGGACGTCAAAACGAACCTCAACCTTGATCTGCCGATCGCCGAATGGGCGAAGGAGGAGGGCATCGCGGGCGACGAAATTCGCGAGCGTCTCCACAAGGCCGCCGACGAGGGCTACGCCGCCCGCGTCGAGAAGAACACGCCCGACCTCATGCGCTATGTCGAGAAGCAGGTCGTGTTGCAGGTGCTCGATCATTTCTGGCGCGAGCATCTGGTGATGCTCGACCATCTGCGTCAGGTGGTCGGCCTGCGCGGCTACGCCCAGCGCGACCCGCTGAACGAATACAAGTCCGAGGCGTTTGAACTTTTCAACGGACTCATCAATCGCTGGCACGAGGTCTCGACGGCGCAGTTGATGCGCATCGAGGTCGCGTTCGAGCAACCGCCTCAAGAACCGCCCCAGCAGGTCTTCGACGCGCCGCCGACGCCCGAGGAGCAGGAGCGAATCAACGAGATCAACGCCTTGATCGCTGGCGGCGGCCTCGCGCCGCAAGCGCTCGGTGTTTCGCTTGGCCCGGACGCCAGCCAGCAGCCGCCGCGCGATCCCAACGACCCCTCGACCTGGGGCAAGGTCGGTCGCAACGAAGCCTGCCCTTGCGGTTCGGGCAAGAAGTTCAAGCACTGCCACGGCGTGCTGGTCTGAGCCGGCCCCGCCGATCCATCCAACGAAAGCCGCCCCGTGGGGCGGCTTTTTTGTTGGCGTCGCCGCGGCTCGCGCCTGATTGACAAAGCGCCGCGCAAATCTACCTTCGCGACGCCACCATCCAGCGTCCGAGCCGTCCGGAGACCACCATGAACATGCGCGCCGCCGTATTGCGCGAACATTCGCTGCGAATGCCGATCGAGTGCGTCGCCGTCGACGAGCCGCGCGCGCATGAGGTGCTCGTGCGCGTCGTCGCGACGGGCATCTGCCACACCGACATCAAGGTCGCGCAGGTTCCCGGCCTGTCGCCGCGCCCCATCGTGCTTGGCCACGAGGGCGCCGGCGTCGTGGAGAAGGTCGGCGCCAATGTCACGAAGCTCGCGCCCGGCGATCATGTCGTGATGACCTTCGACTCCTGCGGCGCCTGCCCCACCTGCGCGGTGGGCAAGCCGTCCTATTGTCACGAGGTCGCGGCCGTCTGCTTTTCCGGCAAGCGGCTGGATGGCTCGACGACCCTGAGCGGCGACGGCGGCGCCATTCACGGGAATTTCTTCGGCCAATCCTCCTTCGCGACCCATGCCATCGCCAACGAACGCAACGCCATCAAGGTGCGCAAGGACGCGCCGCTCGAGTTGCTGGGGCCGCTGGGCTGCGGCCTGCAAACGGGCTCCGGCGCGGTGCTCAACTCGCTTGGCCTGCGCGCGGGCCAGACGATCGCCGTTTTTGGCGTCGGCGCGGTGGGGCTTGCCGCGGTCATGGCGGCGCGCATCGCCGGCGCCTCGCGGATTTTCGCCATCGATGTCGTGCCCGAGCGGCTGGCGCTCGCCCGCGAGCTCGGCGCGACGCACGTCATTGACGGCGGCAAGAGCGACGCGCTGAGGGAAATCCTCGCCGCCACCGGGACGGGCGTCGACCACGCGCTCGACACCACGGCCAACGATAAATGCATCGAACAGGCGATTGACTGCGTGGGGCCGCTGGGGACATGCGGCCTGATCGCCAACAAGAGCCCCGCCCAGACCGCGCCGGTGAAAATCCTCGGCTCGATGCTGCGCGGGCGAACCATTCGCGGCATCGTTCAGGGCGACAGCGTGCCGGATATCTTCATCCCGCGTCTTGTCGATTTCTTCATGGACGGGCGTTTCCCGTTTGATCGCCTCGTGAAATTCTACCCGTTCGAACAGATTGCCGAGGCCCTGCGCGACGCGGACAGCGGCGTGGCCATCAAGCCTATTTTGCGAATGTGATCGCCTGCTCCAGGTCTTGAATACAGCCCGTTAACCGTTGCGATGGTTCACTCATGAGGAGTGAATCGGGTGGCGTCGCGAACCAGCGGATCGCCATCCTGAACGAGACGAGTTGGCGCATGTCGTCCTTCCGACATATCCAAAGGCTGCCCGTGGCCCGGCTTGGCGTCGCGTTGGCCATGTATGTGGTGCTGTTGTCGCTGCTGACCATTCGCCTGGTCAGCGCCTACGATGGGGCGGCGATCGCCGTTGCGCTGAGCGCCATGTGCGCGTTTCTCGCCCGCCGCGCGTTGAGCGGCGAGGGGCGGGGCGGCCTCGTGGAGCAGGTCCTGCTCGCCTGTCGGGAATTGCCGCCCGCGACCCGCGTGCCGGGCGCGATGGTGCTTGTGCTCGTCGCCATATTGTTCGACAGATTTCTTGACGGAGATCCACGTCATTTCCGCGTCGCGACCTTTGTCGTGCCGATCATCCTCGCCATCATTCTGTTCGATCGCAAGGCGGCCATGTTCGCCATCGCGATGAGTGTTTTTGGCGTCGATTATTTTCTGGTGCCTCCCGTCGGCGCGTTTCTCATGACGCGACTGAGCGACGCGCTCGATTTGTTGCTCTACCTCGGTATTTGCATGCAGATCGTTCTGGCGATCGACCTGTTCCTGAATAGCGGGGGGAGGCGCGCGCCATGAACCTTCGTTTGGACAAATCGCGAAAGGTCGAGGGCGCGTCCCGTGGCGAGCCCAGGATGCGTAATTCGATCACGTCGATCGATATCGTCGTGCAGGCCTTGTTCACGCTCATCGTTCTCTTGCGACTCTGGATGGGTTGGGATTTCACCCTGCAAGTCCTGATGTGGCTTGTTGTCGCGGTCGTTTATGGCGCGCCGGGGGCCGTCGCCGTCTGGCGGGGCCATCCCGCGCGCCTCCGGATCGTCGCTCTGAACGGCTTGCTGGGATGGACGGGCATCGGCTGGATCGCCGCGCTTTTTTGGTCGACCCGGCGTTACGACCGTCCCGCCGCCGCCCTTTGAATTTCCGGAACCGGGCGTCTCGCGTCGGCGCGATTGACTTCCCATGGCCCGGCCTTAGTTTTCCCTGGAAATATTCCGCCGTCGGGGGAAGCGCGCGTGGCGAAAAGTCCATTTCTGCTTGACCAATGGTACGTCTGCGCGCGCTCGCCGGAGATCAGGCGCGCGCCGCTCTCCCGCATGATCTGCGGCGTTCCGCTGGTCTTCTATCGGCGACTGGATGGCGGCGTCGCGGCGCTCGACGATCGTTGCCCGCATCGTCTCTACATGCTGTCGCGCGGCCATCTGCACGGCGATGAAATCGAATGCGGCTATCACGGCATCAGGTTCGGCGCCGATGGCCATTGCGCGCACATTCCCGCGCAGAAGGAAATTCCCGCCGGCTTCGCGGCGCGCTCCTACCCGATCGTTGAAAAGTCGGAACTGGTTTTCATCTGGATGGGCGACACGGCAAGGGCCGATCCGGCGCTTGTTCCCGATTTTCCCGAGAACAGCGGCGCGGAGTGGGCGCCGGCGCGCGATCACCTGCTGATCGAGGCCAACTGGCAATTGATTGTCGATAATCTTCTCGACCTCACCCATTTGACCTTCGTGCACAAGACGACCTTGGCGTCGAGCGGCATCCAGGAAAACCCGCTTGTCGTCAGGGTCGAGGGGGATCGGGTCATCGCGCGGCGCGAAATGCTCGACGTCGAGCCGGCGCCGATCTTCCATACGATCCGGCAGTTCAAGGGCCATATCGACCGCTATCAGAACATCACGTTCATTCCGCCCAATCATATCCACATCCGCGTCGAGGCCCGTCCCGCCGGGATGGTCGACGACCCCGACCTCGTGCATCACGTCGTGCTGAACCATCTGACGCCCGAAACCGAGCGCACGACCCATTACTTCTGGTCGATCTCGCGGCGGCTTCGGATCAACGATCCCGCCCTGACCGACCTGCTGCATCGCATGAACCGCACGGCCTTCGAGGAGGACGCGGTGATCCTGCGCGATCAGCAGCGCATGCTCGATCTCGGCGGTCCGCCGCTCGTCAATCTCGCCGCCGACAAGGCGGTGAACGAGGCGCGGCGCATTCTGCGGCGCGCGAAGGATCTGGAGGAAGCGCGCGCCTGAGGTCAGCCTTCGCGGCGCAGGAAGTCGACGCGCGTGTCGCCGAAGTCGCGACGCTCGAGAAGGGCGAAGCCCTCGGGCGCGGGAATCTCGGCGGCGGCGGCTTCCTCGACCAGACACAGCGCGCCGGGCGCGAGCCAGCCTCCATCGCGCAAGGACGCCAGCGCGCGCGGCGCGAGGTCGCGCCCATAGGGCGGGTCCAGAAAGGCGAGGGTGAAGGCATCTTGCGGCGGCATGGCGCCGAGTTTCGTCGCGTCGCGACGGAAAACGCGGGTCTCGCCGCCAAGTCCGAGCGCCTCGACATTGGCGCGCAGCAGGGCCCGCGCCTCCGACCCGTCATCCACGAACAGCGCCAGCCGCGCGCCGCGCGATAGCGCCTCCAGCCCGAGCGCGCCCGTGCCCGCGAAAAGGTCGATCACGCGGGCGTCGGGGACCGGGTCGTCATAGGCGTGGGTCAGAATATTGAAAAGGCTTTCGCGCAGGCGGTCCGACGTGGGTCGAACCGCCATCGACGAAGGCCCCTTCAGCGTGCGTCCGCGCAGTCGACCGCCGACGATCCGCATGGAGCGTCAGCCGTCGCGGCGTGGGGGGCGCGATCCCCTGGGCTTGCCGGGGCCGCCCGCGCGCGGACCGCCGCCGGGCTTGCCGCCCCTTGGCTTGTCGAAGGACCGGCCGGGACGCGGGGCGTCGCCCTCGCGGCGGGGCGGCCTGTCGCCCCTCGGCTTGCCGGCGAAATCGCCGCGCGGTGGCCTGTCGTCGCGCGCGGGGCGCTCGCCCCTTGGCTTGTCGAAGGATCGACCGGGACGCGGGGCGTCGCCCTCGCGGCGGGGCGGCCTGTCTCCCCTCGGTTTGCCGGCGAAGTCGCCGCGCGGTGGCCTGTCCTCGCGGAAGGATCGCTCGCCCCTAGGCTTGTCGAAGGACCGACCGGGACGCGGGGCGTCGCCCTCGCGGCGGGGCGGCCTGTCGCCTCGCGGCTTGCCGGCGAAATCGCCGCGCGGGGGCCTGTCGTCGCGCGCGGGGCGCTCGCCCCTCGGCTTGTCGAAGGATCGCTCGGGACGCGGACCGTCGAAGTCGCGGCGGGGCGGCCGTTCTCCGCGCTCCTCGCTGAAGCGGCGTCCGTTGCGAGATCCGCGATCTGGCTTGCCCGCGACGGGCCGCAAATGCTCGACCGCGACTTCGCGGCCCCGTCGGTCGGTGGTGCGCGCGCGCTCGATGCGCACACGCTCGGGCCGGCCTTCGGCGGCCTCGCTGCGCATGGTCGAAACATGCTTGCGCGCGCCGGGCTTCGCGCGGTCCGCCTTCGGGCGTTCCTCGCGGGAATGGGCGTCCTCGCGGCGGTCGCGGTCCCCTTCATGCGCCGCTGGCGGGGCCCTGCGCGCGCGTGGCGCGTCGGTGAAGCTTGTCTCCTCGCGCCGCGCGGCGACCGGCCCCTCGAAGTCGACGCCGGCTTGCGTGGCGAGCTTCTCGCCGAGCTGGTCCTTGAGGATGCGGGTCGGGATTTCCTCGACCATGCCCTCGGCGAGTTCGCCAAGCTGGAACGGACCGAAGGACAGGCGGATCAGCCGGTTCACCTCGAGCCCGATATGTTCGAGCACGCGCTTGACCTCGCGGTTCTTGCCCTCGCGCAGGCCGATCGTCAGCCAGACGTTCGAGCCCTGCGCGCGATCGAAATGGGCCTCGATCCCGGCGTAATCGACGCCATCGACCGTGACGCCGGCGCGCAGCGCGTCGAGCTTGGCCTGATCGGTCTCGCCATGGGCGCGGGCGCGATAGCGGCGCAGCCAGCCGGTCGCGGGCAATTCGAGCACGCGCGCCAGCCCGCCGTCGTTGGTCAGCAGCAGCAGGCCCTCGGTGTTGATGTCGAGGCGCCCGACGGTGACGACGCGCGGCAGTTCCTTCGGCAGCACGTCCAGAATGGTCGCGCGGCCCTCCGGATCGCTTTCGGTGGTCACGTAGCCGGCGGGCTTGTGGAACAGCCACAGCCGCGTGCGCTCGCGCTGGGCCAGCGGCGCGCCGTCGATGGCGACGCGGTCGCCGGGGCCGACGTTGAGGGCCGGGGAGTTGATGATGGCGCCGTTCACGGAAACGCGGCCGGCCTCGATCATGGCCTCCGCGTCGCGGCGCGAGCAAACGCCGGCGCGGGCGATGACCTTGGCGATGCGTTCCTCGCCTTCCGCCCGCTCATGGGTGCGCGGGGTTACGGGCGCCTCGCGCTGGACGCGTTCGCGCTTTTCCTTCTCGCGCCAGGGCCGCGTCTGGGGCCGTCCGGGCCGGTCGCCCTGAAAGCGAGGCTTGTCGCCAAAGCGCTTTTCGCCGCTCCGCGCGGGCGCGTCGCCCGTCGCGCGCGGGCCGTCGAACCGGCGCTTCATGGGGCGTTCGCCGCTGGCGTCGCGGGAGGGGCCGCCATCGCGCCCCCTGAAGCCGCCACGCGGTCCGTCGCCGCGTCCTGGCGGCTTGCCGCCGCCATTGCCGCCGAAAGATCGGCCTTTTCCGCCGCCGCCGCCGGGGCGACCGCCGCGGCGCTTGTCGTTGCCTGATTTGTCGTTCATGCGTCCTGATAGCAGAGCATCCCGAAAAGGGGGAGTGGAACTTGTCGTATCAAGGCGGCGATTCGGACGCCGATCCCATGGCGCGGGCCTTCGGCGAGGCTCGGGCGGCGGCCGCGCGGGGCGAAACGCCCGTGGGCGCCGTGGTCGCGCGCGACGGCGTCGTCATCGCGGCGGCGGGCAATCAGGTCGTCGGCGACCACGATCCGACCGCCCATGCCGAGGTGCTCGCCATCCGCGCCGCCGCCCGCGCGCTGGGCAACGAGCGGCTCAACGGCTGCGATCTCTATGTGACGCTGGAGCCCTGCGCCATGTGCGCCGGGGCCATTTCCTTCGCGCGCCTGCGCCGGGTCTATTTCGCCGCTGGCGACCCCAAGGGCGGCGCCGTGGAACATGGCCCGCGCTTTTTCGCGCAAGCCACCTGCCACCACGCGCCGGAGGTTTATGGCGGCATCCGCGAAAGCGAGGCGGCGGAAATGCTGCGCGACTTCTTCGCCGCGCGGCGGGGGTAGGCGGCTACAGAAACGCCAGCAAGGCGTCGAGCGTCTCGGCGGGGGATTCCTCGGCAACGAAGTGCCCGTTCGGAACCATGACGCCGGTCGCGCCCGGCGCGAAGGTGCGTTTCCAGACATCGACGGGCGCCTCGCCGGCGCCGCGCGTCAGGTAAAAGTCGCCGGTGATGGTCAGGGTGGGGCAGACGATCTTCTTGCCGGCGGCCAGATCCGCCTCGTCCGCGGCCAGATCGATCGTCGCGCCAGCCCGGTAATCCTCGCACATGGCGTGCACGCGCGAGGGATCGCCCCAGCCCGCGCGATAATGCGCCAGCGCGCGCGGATCGAAGGGGGCCAGCGATTGCGCGTTTGTCCATTTCGCCATCAGCCCCTCGAAATAGGCGTTGGGGTTGGCGGCGATTTCCTTTTCCGGCGTGGGCGCGGGCCGCGACAGGCCGGCCCAATGGGCGGCGGGCGAGAGGCCCGCGCGGATATTCTTCCAGACTTCCGCCGTCGGCAGCACGTCGAGCAAGCCAAGCCTTGTCACGCGGCCGGGGTGATCGAGGGCTAGCCGATAGCCGACGCGCGCCCCGCGATCATGGCCGACGACGTGAAAGCGGATATGGCCGAGCGCCTCCATCACGGCGACCACGTCCTCGCCCATCACGCGCTTGGCGTAGCCCGCGCCATTGTCGCTTTCGGGCGCGCTCGACCAGCCGTAGCCGCGCAGATCGATCAGAACGACGGTGAATTTTCGGGCGAGTTGCGGCGCGATCCGATGCCACATGGCCATGGTTTGCGGAAATCCATGGAGCAGGGCGAGCGCCGGCCCCGACCCCGACGACCGGGCGAAAACGCGCCCCGCGCCTGTGTCGACCCAGTGCGTGTCGAAGCCCGGAAAAAGCTCGGCGAGATCGGTCATGGCGTTTGTCTCCACGCGGGAGAGGACGCCCGCGCCGCGATTCGACGATCAGGGATATAGCCGCTCGTCGGCGGTCTTCACCAGAAAACCTTCGCCCCGCGCGAGAAAATCGGCGACGATCGCGGCGACCGCCTCGGGCCGCTCGTTCGCCATGTCGGCCCCCGCGTCGAAAACGAATGTCTGAAAACACTTGGGCAGCGCGCGCCGCCAGGCGGCGCCGAACTCGGGCGGCGAGGTCTTGTCGTCCATGCCGAACAGCGCCAGCACGGGCGTCTCGATGTCACGCAAACGCGCGGCGACATCCGCGTCGAGCCGGTCGATGGCGGGCGGCGAGATCAGCACGATGGCGCCCAGCGCGCCGGGATGAGCCAGCGTCGCGCGCAGGGCCGCGCTCGCGCGCGCGCCGACCGCCAGCGCCCTGTTGGCCGCGGGGCCGATCGAGCCTTCCTCGCGCAGGTAAAAGCGCGTGCCCAGCGCGTCCACGATTTTCGAGCGCGGCGCGAACCACAGAACCGAAAACTCCGCCTCGTCCGCGCCCGCTTCCTGATTGTCCTTCATCGTGTTCACCAGCCCCGGATGGTCGGTAGAATCTTCTCGGCGATCAGTTCGATGGAGCGATTGGTCTTTTCGCCCATCTGATGCGTCACCGTCAGGTCGATCACGCCGGCGCCGAGATCGCGGCGGATGCTTTCGATCTGCTTGAGCACGCTGGCGGGCGAGCCGAGCAGCAGACGGCCTTCGTCGATGCGTTCGCGCAAGCCGCCGGGCATCAGGCGATTGCGTTGCGAGTCGGCGTCGCGGCCATAATAGCCCGTGGCCGCCACCGCGCTTTCAAGCGCGCGGTTGGCCATGGTCAGGCTGCCGCGGGGCTTCGCCTTCATCGCGCCGGTGAAATCCTCGATGGCCTGATCGTCGGTCTCCGCGACATGCACGCCGACGCGATAGATAATATCCTCCGGATCGGGCGCGTGGCCAAAGCGCTTACATTGCGCGCGGTAATGATCGGCGGCGACGCGCGCCAGTGGCACGCTGGTGACGGCGAAGCCGAGGCCGATCCGGTTGCGCGCGGCGAACTCGCCGGATTCCGGGCTCGACCCGCTCATGTAGATTTTCGGATGTGGCGTCTGGACGATGCGCGGCCACAGCGAAATCGAGCGGTATTCGTAATAGCGGCCCTGCCAGCCGAAGGGCTCGGTCTGCGTCCACGCCATGCGGATGAGCTTCAACGCCTCCTCGAAGCGGGCGCGCGATTCCGCCGGATTGACGTTGTAGGTGACGTATTCATTAGGCGTGCCGCGCAACATGCCCGCCACGATCCGCCCGTTGGTAATCGTGTCGAGCATCGCGAATTCCTCGGCGACGCGGATGGGATTGTTGATCGGGATCGACGCGCCGAGCAGGGCGATCTTCGCGCGCTTGACGATCTGCGTCAGCGCGCCCGCCATGACCATGGGATTGGGCGTCAGCGAGAAGGGCGCGTAGTGATGCTCGGCGACGCTGACCCAGTCAAAGCCGAGTTCGTCGGCCATCTGGAACTGGTCGAGCGCCATTTGCAGCGACACGCGCGCGGCCTCGGCGGAATAGACCGTGCTGGCGACGGGCCAGCCGACATCCTCGGCGGGCCCGTCGTAACGCGCGGCGGAAAAAAGCGCGGCTTTCATGTCTCGTATCCTCGCGACATCTGGTCAGCCCGGCAAGGCGCCGGAACCCGGCTTGCGCAACTCGCCGCGCGTCGTCATCAACAGTATGACATAGGTGAGGAAGGCGATCACATCGAGCGTGCCGATGACGGTCGAAAGCGCATAGGCGATGGCCTTGTCGCCCGCCCAGGCGTAGAACCCCTCCGACACGCCGGGATAAATCTGCCCGCCGATCAGCGTGCCGCAAAATCCCACCCAGAGAAAGTGCAACGACGTCAGCTTTCCGACCATGTTGGGCGGCGAGAGGCGCGCGACGAGCGCCGTGCCGATGGTGAAGGTGCAGGTCGCCGTCAGCAGGTAGGCGCCGAGCAATGTCCAGGCGGTCGTGGCGTCGCCGACGAGCGGGAACGACACGCCCAGCCCGAAGATGATGACGGTGACGACGAGGCCAAACAACGGAATGGGATTCTTGACGCCCTTGTGTTGAAGCCAGTCCATGATCATGCCCGCGATGAACTGGCTGGGCATGCCCAGAAACAGCGTCATCAGGCCCAGCGTGAAGCCGATTTGCGGGCGGCTGAGATGGAATACGCGGCCGAACATCAGCGGCGTCCAGAGACCCGCGCCGACCGTCATGATGATCGTCACGCCATTGACGATGAACAGCGGCAGGAACACGGGCCAGCGCGATCCCAGATAGGCGAAGGCCGCGCCGACGGTGGTCCCCCGCGCCGACACGCTCGCGCCGGTGCGCGGCGGCTCGGGAAAGGTGAAGATCAGGAAGGCGACGGGCAACGCCAGCAATCCGCAGCAGATCAGCACGAACTGCCACGAGCGCATGACGCCGATGACCGGCACGGTGACGGTTGGCGCGTCGCCGATGGCGAGCAGGATCGCGCCGCCCGCGAGCAGCGCGATGGCGGCGCCGATATTCGCGCCCATGGCCCAGATGGCGACCGAGCGGCCGCGCTTTTCGTTGGGCACGGCGTCGCGGATGATCGACATGGAGCCGGGGCCGCCGACCGCCTCGCCCGCGCCAATGCCCAGACGTCCGATGAACATGGCGAAAAACGAATGGGCGAAGCCGCAGGACATCGTGCAGAACGCCCAGAAGGCGATGGCCGCCGACATGACGGGGCGGCGCGGAAACCGGTCGATGAGCATGCCGGCGGGGATCGCCATGCCGAAATAGGTGATGACGAAGGCGAGGCCCTGCAACATGCCCATCTGCGAGTCCGAAATGCCCAGATCCTTCTCGATCTGGATCGCCAGCAGGGGCAGGGACGCGCGGTCGATGAAGGCGACGGTGTTGGTCGAGCACAGCACCGCGACCATGTACCAGAGGCGCCAGCCGGAGACCGTGGCGCGCGCGGCTTGCGGTTGCTCGATGGTTGCCTGAGCGGTCATTCGTTCCCCCTTGTCGCGCCGCGCTTGTTTGTTCTTCAACGGCGTGGCTTCGTCGTCTTCAAAATGCACGCGATGGCGCGTCCGTCAATTCGACCGGTCGCCGCGCCACAGGACGTCGCCGTCGATGTCGGCGATGTTGGGCCGTCCGACATAGGACATGGTGCGGCGCAATTCATCCTTGAGGATGGCCAGCGCCTTCGTCGCGCCCGCCTCGCCGCCGGCGCCAATGCCATAGAGCGTCGCGCGGCCGGTCAGCGCGAGTTTCGCGCCGAGCGCGAGGCATTTCACCAGATCGCTGCCGCGCCGCACGCCGGAATCGACGATCACCGTGGTTCTGTCGCCAACCGCGCGGACAATGCCCGGCAGGACATCGAGCGTCGAGGGCGCGCTGTCCATGTTGCGGCCGCCGTGGTTCGACACGACAATGCCGTCGACGCCGCGCTCGACGGCCTTTTGCGCGTCGTCGGGACGCATGATGCCCTTGATGATCAGCTTGCCCGGCCAGATGTCGCGCAACCGGTCAATGTCGTCGAAACTCACCTGATCGGCGCGCAGCGCCTTCGACTGGCTCGCCTTGCCGGTGATCTTCTGCTGGAACTGGGGCGGATAGTTCGCGTGGCGCGGCATGCCGGTGGTCGCCATGTAGCGCCCGATGACCGACACCATCCATTCGGGATGGGTAAGCATGTCCACCGTGCTCTTGAAATTCATCTTGTAGGGCGTGTTGAAGCCATTGCGCTTGTTGTGCTCGCGGTTGGCGCCGAGCCCGATGTCGACGGTCCAGATCAGCGCCTCGTAACCCGCCGCGCGGGCGCGCTTGACCACCTCGTAGGACAGTTCCTTCTGCCGCCACATATAGAGTTGAAACCAGAGCCGCCCGCCGGCCTCGCCGGCGATCTTCTCCATAGCCGTGTTGGAGCCCGTCGCCAGCGTGAAGGGCACGCCGGCCTTCGCGGCGGCTTTCGCGAGTTCAAGCTCGCCCTCGTACCAGGCGAGCCCGGCGATTCCGGTGGGCGCGATCGCCATGGGCAGGTTTGTCTTTTTGCCAAATATCTCGGTGGACGTATCGATGCTGGAGACATCGACCAGCACCTGATTCAGCAGTTTCGTCTGGTCGAGGAAGGCGCGGTTGTTGCGCAGGGCGACGAGGTCTTCCGTGCCGAGATCGAGATATTCGAAAACGCCCTTCGGCAGGCGCTTGCGGGCGGCCTCGCGCAGATCGGCGATATTGTAGCAGCGATCGATCCGCGCCATCCGGCCGTTTCCCCTCAAGTTGTCGAGCGGCGCGGACGATAGGCAGAGGGTTGGCGACTGTCCAGCCGCGTTCCCGGCGGTTTCAGGACACGAGGTTCTTGATCGCGACGAAGATCGCGTAGACGAAACTCGCGCTGAGCGAGGCGCCGACCGCGGCGGCGACGAGGCCCGCGATCACCAGAACGCCATCGCGCTCAACAAGGCCGAGGCCAACAAGGCAGACCGCGATGCCCCAGGGGATCTGGCCAATGAAGGGCGCCGCCGTCAGCAGGCCGATGGACAGAACGATCAACACCGCGCCGATGAAGATATTGGCGAGGCCGCCGCCGAGCCATTGCATCCGCGGCCGGGTCCAGCGTTCCAGCCATGAAATATAGGGCATGACCTTGGCCGCCGCCCGCCGCACGTCCGCCGTGGCGACCGAGCGAGTCAGCAGGTAGCGCGGGGCCCATGGCGTCTTGCGCCCGAACAGGATCTGCACCGCCACCGCGAACAGCACGAAGGCCGACACCAGCGCGATGGGCGGCGGCATGGGAATGCTGTTGGGCAGGCCAAGAATAACCACCAGCAGCGCGAAGGAACGATTGCCCAGATTGGCGAATATCGTCTCGACGGACAGCCGTTCCCCCGGCTCGCCCGCGAGCTTGGTCAATACTTCCGATGTACGCATGGGGCCCAACCGCCTGAAGTTGGCGCCTTCTAGAGCAAATCGGCCAAAAGGGGAAACGGCGGCGGTCAAAAAACGGGCAGGCGCCGCCGGTCGGTCGGGTCAGGCGGCGGTCATGCCGCGGGCGATGATGAGCCGCATGATCTCGTTGGTCCCCTCCAGAATCTGGTGAACCCGGAGATCCCGCACGATCTTCTCGATGCCGTATTCCGACAGGTAGCCATAGCCGCCCAGCATTTGCAGCGCGTCATTGGCGACCTTGAAGCCCGCGTCCGTGGCGACGCGCTTGGCCATGGCGCACAGGCGCGTCGCGTCCGGCGCCCTGGCGTCCAGCGCCGTCGCCGCACGCCACAGAAACGTCCGGGCGACCTCCAGTTCGGTCGCCATGTCCGCGAGGCGGAACTGCAGCGCCTGGAATTCGTCGAGACGCTTGCCGAAGGCCCTGCGCTCGCGCATGTGGCCCAGCGCCCGGTCGAGCGCCGCCTGCGCGCCGCCGATCGAACAGGCACCGATATTGAGACGGCCGCCGTCAAGGCCCGCCATGGCGAAGCGGAAGCCCTCGCCTTCCGCGCCAAGCCGGTTGGCGACGGGCACGCGGGCGTCCTCGAAAATCACGGCCCGCGTCGGCTGTGCGTTCCAGCCCATCTTGCGCTCGTTCTTGCCAAAGGAGACGCCGGGGGCGCCGCCCTCGATCACGAGGCACGATATGCCCCTTGGCCCGGCGTCGCCGGTGCGCGCCATGACGACGTAGAAATCACGGGCGTTGCCCGCGCCCGAAATAAACTGCTTCTGGCCGTTGAGGATGTAATGGTCGCCATCCCGCCGGGCGCGCGTCGACAGCGCGGCGGCGTCCGAACCCGCGCCCGGCTCCGTCAGGCAGTAGCTCGCCAGCCAGTCCATGCGCATGAGGCCGGGCAACCATTTGCGCCGCTGTTCCTCGGAGCCATATGTGTCGATCATCCACGCGCACATGTTGTGGATCGACAGATAGGCAGACACGCAGGGGCAGCCCGTCGCCAGCGCCTCGAAGATGAGGGCCGCGTCGAGGCGGGTCAGGCCCGATCCGCCGAACGCCTCGCGCGTGTAGATGCCGGCCATGCCAAGCGCGGCGGCCTCGCGCAGCACATCGATGGGAAAATGCTTGGCCTCGTCCCATTCCAGCGCGTGCGGCGCAATGCGGGCCCGCGCGAAGTCGAGGGCGGTGTCGCGAATGGCTGTCTGCTCGTCGTTCAGCGTGAAGTCCATGCCATCCTCGTTTCGCCGGTAAATCAAAGTCAGTTTCCACGGACTTTTTAGCCGCGCAAGCCGCCAAAAGTCCTACATCCCGCGCGTATTGAAATTGCGATCATGGCGCGGAACTTGGTATAGGGCCTGAACGATCAACGGGCGCGACATGACAAACGAGACAATATCCGCGCGGGTCCAGCGCATGGAATGGGCCGCCGAGGGCATTCTGGAAGTCGAGTTCCGGCGACCGGACGGCGGCGATCTGCCGGCCTTCACGCCGGGCGCGCACATCGATCTGCATCTGCCCAACGGGTTGCTGCGCAATTATTCCCTGCTCAACGACAGCCGGGACCGGCATCGATATGTCGTCGCGGTGGGTCTCGACGCGGCTTCGCGGGGCGGCTCCAGATTTATTCATGGCGACTTGCGCGTTGGCCAGATCATGCCGATCTCGGCGCCGCGCAATCACTTCCCGTTGGTCGAGGACGCGCCGCATGTCGTGCTGATAGCCGGCGGCATCGGCATCACGCCGCTGGCCTGCATGGCGCGGCGTCTGGCGGCGCTGGGGCGCCCCTATGAAATTCACGTCGCCGCCCGCAATCCCGAACGCGCCGCCTTCGTGTCCGACCTGCGGGCGTTGTCGGGCAAGGTGCTGCCGCATTTTGATTCGGAACACAACGGCGCGCCGCTCGACATCGCCGCCATCGTCGCGAAGGCCCCCGCGGGCGTGCACTTCTACTGCTGCGGCCCCGGGCCCATGCTTGCGGCCTTCGAGGCGGCGACCGCCGGCCTGCCGGAGGGGTTGGCCCATGTCGAATACTTCAAGGCGAAGGAGCAGCCTGCCTCGACCGTTGCGCCGGGCTCGTTCAAGCTGACGCTCGCCAAGCGGGGCGAGACGATCGAGGTGCCCGCCGACAAGACTATTCTGGAAGCGCTCCTCGACCATGGCATCGAGGCGGATTATTCCTGTCAGGATGGCGTGTGCGGCACCTGCGAGGTCAAGGTTGTCTCGGGTGTGCCGGACCATCGCGATTCCCTGTTGTCGAAGTCGGAACGGGAATCGAACAAGACGATGATGATCTGCGTGTCGCGCTGCCTGGGGGATCATCTCACGCTTGATCTCTAGCCGAACGGCGTGGGGGCGGGCCCATCAAAAGTCGCCTTTTTCGCCGCTTGTGCGACCGGGCCGGCCCGCGTAACGTCATCCGCAATTCACCCGGCTTGGGGGCCGGCGTAATTTCGAGGGAACCGACCACGATTTATCGTGATCGTCACAAGGAGGGATAGATGAGGAAGGCTTTTGCACTGCTGGCCGGCGTGGCCGCGGTCGGTATCGCGTCCAGCGCGTTCGCCCAGCAACCCGTCAAGATCGGCATGATCGTCTCCTACACAGGCCAGTTCGCCGACACGGGCATTCAGCTCGACAATGGCTTCAAGCTGTTCTGGAAGCAGAAGGGCGACACCGTCGCCGGCCGCAAGATCGAGTTCGTCCGCAAGGACAATGGCGGCATCGCGCCCGACGTCGCCAAGCGCCTCGGTCAGGAACTCGTGGTGCGCGACAAGGTCGATATTCTCGGCGGTTTCGAGCTCACGCCGAACGCCTTGGCCGTCGGTGACATTTCCGCCGAGGCCAAGAAATTCATGGTGGTGATGAACGCCGCGACCTCGATCATCACGACGAAGTCGCCCTACATGGCCCGCACCTCCGTCACCACGCCGATGCTCAACGACGCGCTCGGACGCTGGGCCGCCAAGAACGGCATCAAGAAGGTCTATACGCTCGTTTCCGATTTCGGACCGGGCCTCGACGCGGACGCGGCCTTCACGGAAGCTTTCACGGGTTCCGGCGGCACGATCGTCGGCGCGACGAAGTTCCCCGTCGCGGCGCTCGATTTCTCCGCCTATATCCAGGCCGCCAAGGACACCAACCCCGACGCGATCTACATCTGGACGCCGGGCGGCACCCAGCCGGCGGCGATTGGCAAGGCGCTCGCCGAGCGTGGCGTCGACACCAGCAAGATCAAGATCCTCGGTCAGGACGAATTGACCGGCATCACCGCGATCAAGAGCATGGGCGACCTGTCGATCGGCATCATCACCGCCGCCATGTACGATTATTCGCACAAGTCGCCGATGAACGCGCAATTCGTGAAGGAATACCGCGAGGCGTATAACCGCGAGCCTGATATCTTCTCCATAGGCGGTTATGACGGCGCGCAATTGATTTACAAGGCGCTTGAAAAGACCGGTGGCAAGGCGGATGGCGAATCCCTCATCGCCGCGGCCAAGGGCATGGCCTGGGAGAGCCCGCGCGGCCCGATGTCGATCGATCCGGAAACCCGCGATGTCGTCGAGACGGTCTATATCCGCCGCGTCGAGAAGGTCGATGGACAGCTGATCAATGTCGAGTTCGACAAGGTCGAAAACGTCAAGGATCCCGTCAAGGAAAAGATGAAGGCGGGCGCCAAGTAAGCCCTGTTCCAGGTGGTCGCCCTCTTCGATGAACTCGGAGAGGGCGGCGCGCGTTTTCCTCCGCCACTTTCCGATATTTAGTCCTGCGACAGGGTTGCGATGATCGGTCCCGTCATCGGCGTGCTTTACGACGGATTCGCCTACGGCATGCTGCTGTTCCTGCTGTCGGTGGGAATGTCGGTCACGCTGGGCATGATGAATTTCGTCAACCTCGCGCATTGCGCCTTCGGCATGCTGGGCGGGTTTGTCACCGTCACGCTGATCAACAAGTTCGGGTGGCCGTTTCTCGCCACGCTGCCTGTCGCCTTTCTCGCGGCCGCGGCGGTCTCCGTCGTGCTGGAACGAATCCTGTTCCGCCGCTTTTATCGGTCGGGCGATCTCGATCAATGCCTGCTGACGATCGGCGTCGTCTTCATGTCCATCGCCATCGCGGCCTATACCTTCGGCACCGAGCAGCAGCCGGTGCGGCTGCCGTCGTGGATTCGCGGCAGCGTGTTGATCGGCGGCCAGAACTTCGGCGTCTATCGCGCCTTCCTCATAGTCGTGGCGCTGGCGGTGACAGCCGTTCTCGTGGGGGCGCTTGAATACACGCGCTTCGGGGCGCGCGTGCGCGCCGCCGTGGACAACCAACGCATGGCGCGTGGCCTCGGCATCAACGTGGACTGGATTTTCGCGCTTACCTTCGCGCTGGGCAGCGGGCTGGCGGGGCTGGGCGGTTCGCTCGCCATCGAGGTCGTTGGCCTCGATCATTCCTTCGCGCTGACCTATCTCATCTATGTGCTCATCGTCGTCTCGCTGGGCGGCATGGGCTCCATCGGCGGAACCTTCGCCGCGGCGGTGTTGCTGGGTGTCAGCGATATCGCCGGCAAATATTATGTCCCGCAGGTGAGCGCCTTTCTCATTTACGTCCTGATGGTTGGATTGCTGATGTGGCGTCCCATCGGCCTGTTCGGGAAGCGCTGACCATGAGCCTCGCCACGCCCGCCGATATCGGTCCCACCGAATTCCTCGCAGCCCGCGCCCGCTGGCGTCCTGTGGAGATCGTTTTCTGGCTCGCCGCCATCACGCCCTATTTCATTGCGGCGGATTATCTCCAGCTCGCCGGGCAGATCCTGATCACCGGCCTTTTCGCGCTGTCGCTCGATCTGATCCTCGGATACGCCGGCATTGTCTCGCTTGGACACGCGGCTTTCTTCGGCCTTGGCGCCTACGCCACCGGCATCGCCTCCAAGCATGGCTGGGGGGAGCCTCTAACTGGCCTTCTCATTGGCGGCCTTGTTGCTGGCGTCGTTGGGTTTGGCGCGAGTTTCATCGTCGCCCGGTTCCGCGGTCTCGCCCTCATCATGATCACGCTCGGTCTCGACCAGATCGTGGCGGAAGCGGCCAATTCCATGGGATGGCTGACGGGCGGCGCGGATGGCCTGCAAGGCGTCAAGACCTGGCCGATCCTCGGCCTGTTCCGTTTCGATCTTTATGGCGTCACCGCCTACTGGTACGCGCTGATCGTAACGTTCCTGTTCTTTCTGCTCGTCCGGCGCATGGTCAATTCGCCCTTCGGCCTTTCGCTTCAGGGCATCCGCGAGAACTCGACGCGCATGCTGGCGATCGGCGCGCGGAACCACGCGCATGTGCGCACCGTGTTCACCATCGCCGCCTTCATCGCGGGCGTCGCCGGCGCGCTTCTGACCGAGACGACCGAAACCGTGTCGCTCGAAACCCTCAGCTTCCAGCGCTCCGCCGACGTGCTCGTGATGTTGATCCTTGGCGGCGTCGGGCAGTTGTACGGCGGGCTTGTCGGCGCGCTGATCTACATGGTCGCGCGCGACCAGTTCTCCGACATCAATCCGCAATACTGGTATTTCTGGATTGGCCTTTTGCTAGTCGCCGTCGTCGTGTTCCTGCCCAACGGCATCGTGGGCGGCGTCAAGAAACTCGGTGGCCTGCTTGGGAGGCGCGGAACATGACGGCGGCGCTTTCCGCGAAGGGCATCAACAAACGCTTCGGCTCGCTGGTCGTGGCGGGCGACATTTCGTTTGAACTACCCGTCGGCGAGCGTTGCGCGCTGATCGGGCCGAATGGCGCCGGCAAGACGACGCTGATCAATCTGCTCACCGGCATGATCGAACCCGACGGCGGCGAAATTCGTCTCGGCGGCGAGGACGTGACCCGCATGCCGCCGCAACAGCGGGTGCGCCGCGGACTCGTGCGGACATTCCAGATCAATTCGCTGTTTCCGCGGCTCAACCCGCTGGAGGCGGTGACACTGGCCGTCTGCGAGCGGCGCGGCGAGTCGCGAGATTTCCTGAGCCGGCTGGCGACGAAGCGCGAGGCCATCGAGGAAGCGCACGATATTCTGAAATCCCTGCGCATCGCCCATGTCTGTTATCGTGAAACCCGCGAGCTGGCCTACGGGCAGCAACGCCTGCTGGAGATCGCGCTGGCGCTGGCGACCAAGCCGAAGGTGCTGCTGCTCGACGAACCCGCTGCCGGCGTGCCGAAGGAGGACAGCGGCGAGCTGTTCACGGTGATCGACGGGCTGTCGCGCGAACTCACGATTTTCTTCATCGAACACGACATGGACGTGGTGTTTCGCTTCGCCAGCCGTATTCTGGTGCTGGTCGGCGGTCGCCTTTTGCTGGAAGGAACGCC
This sequence comes from uncultured Hyphomicrobiales bacterium, assembly GCA_903861645.1. Classification (GTDB taxonomy): domain Bacteria; phylum Pseudomonadota; class Alphaproteobacteria; order Rhizobiales; family Beijerinckiaceae; genus Terripilifer. Next base: position 41,043 of record CAIOVE010000019.1, on the reverse strand, counting down.
GGCGGAAATCGCCGCCGACGAAAGGGTTCGCGAAGTCTATCTCGGCAAGGCTGGCCATGGCTGATCCCATTCTCGTTCTGGAGAACGTGCGCGCCGGGTATGGCGAGGCCGTCGTGCTCGATGGCGTCTCGCTGGAGGTTCCCGCGCGCGGAGGGCTCGCCGTGCTTGGTCGCAACGGCGTCGGCAAGTCGACGCTCATGCTGACGATCATGGGGCATACCAATCTATCCGGCGGACGCATCGTATTGGATGGCGTCGACATCACGCGCCTGCCCGCCCACCGCCGCGCGCTCGCGGGCATTGGCTGGGTGGCCCAGGAGCGCGAAATCTTCCCCTCGCTGTCGGTCGAGGAAAACCTCACCGTGGCCGCGCGGCCCGGCCGCTGGGATCTCGCCTCGATGTACCGCATGTTCCCTCGCCTTCAGGAAAGGCGCGGCAACCGCGGCAATCATCTGTCGGGCGGCGAGCAGCAGATGCTCGCCTTCGCCCGCGCGCTGATGACCAATCCGCGACTGTTGATCCTAGACGAGCCGCTGGAGGGCCTCGCGCCAATCATCGTCGAGGAATTGACCGCCGCGATCGGCCGCATGACGGCCGATGGCGAAATGGGTTTCATTCTGGTCGAGCAGCACGCCGATCTGGCGCTGGCGGCGACAGCCGCGGCAGTGGTGATCGAGCGGGGCCGCATCGTGCATCGCGACGACTCCGCGCGCCTGCGGTCGGACCGCGCGCTCCTCGACCGTTTTGTCGGCCTCAAGGTCGAGGCGGCCGGCTAGCGATCACCAAATTGGGATTGGCGTTCGGCCGTCACTCGGGCTAGGAACGCGACGATTGGGATAACGAACGGACCGCCAAAGGCGGGCGTTCATTCGGGAGGGTGGCGCATGACGGTGTTGACGGTTAACGGCAAGCAGATGCAGGCGGATGTCGATCCGCGCACGCCGCTGCTGTGGGTGATTCGCGATACGCTGGGCCTTACCGGCACCAAGTATGGCTGCGGCATCGCGCAGTGCGGCTGCTGCACCGTTCAGATCGATGGCGTCGCCACGCGTTCCTGCTCGTTCCCCGTCAGCGGCGCCGTAGGCAAGAAGATCACGACGATCGAGGGTCTCGCGATCGACGGTAAGCTCACCAAGGTCCAGAAGGCCTGGGTCGATAACGACGTGCCGCAATGCGGCTACTGCCAGAGCGGCATGATCATGGCTGTCTCGGCGCTGCTCAAGGACAAGCCGAAGCCGACGGACGCCGACATCGACGCGGCCATCACCAATATCTGTCGTTGCGGCACCTTCCAGCAGGTCCGCGAATCCATTCACGCCGCGGCCAAGGCCTGAGGGAGAAACGACCATGAACGCGATCACGCGAGTTAACCGTCGTTCCTTCCTCGTTGGCGCCGGCGCCGCGGGCGGACTGTCCCTTGGCTTCACCGTGCCTTCCGCCGCCAACGCGGCCGACGCGACCCCCGAGGTCAACGCCTGGGTCGTCGTCAAGCCCGACGATACCGTCGTCGTGCGCGTGGTGCGCCCCGACATGGGGCAGGGCAGCCTGACCGGCCTCGCCCAGCTCGTCGCCGAGGAGCTTGAATGCGACTGGTCGAAGGTGACCACCGAATACCCGACGCCCGGCCAGAACCTGGCGCGCAAGCGTGTCTGGGGCGCGATGAACTCAACCGGCAGCCAGGCCATCCGCACATCGCAGGAATATGTCCGCAAGGGTGGCGCCGCCGCGCGCATGATGCTCGTGCAGGCCGCCGCCGACGCATGGAAAGTCAATCCGGCCGAATGCGCGGTCGACAAGGGCGTCATTTCGCACAAGGCCTCCGGTCGCAAGACGACCTACGGCAAGGTCGCCGAGGCCGCCGCCAAGCTGACCGCGCCTGACCCGAAAACCGTGCCGCTGAAGGATCCCAAGGACTGGAAAATCGCCGGCAAGCGCCTGAAGCGCCTCGACACCGCCGACAAGGTCGTCGGCAAGCACATGTTCGGCATCGACGTTAAATTGCCGGGCATGTTGATCGCGGCCATTCGCGATTGCCCTGTCAACGGCGGCAAGGTGAAGAGCTTCGACGCCTCGCGCGTCGAGGGCATGCGCGGCGTCAAGAAGGTCGTGCAGGTGGGCGAGAGCGGCGTCGCCGTCGTCGCCGACAATTTCTGGAACGCCAAGCAGGCGGTCGCCGCCTTGCCCGTGGTCTGGGACGAGGGCCCGAACGCCAACGTGTCCAGCCAGTCCATCGCGGCCATGTTGAAGGAAGGCCTCGACGCCGAGCAGGCTTATGTCGGCAACAAGAACGGCGATGTGAAGGAGGCGCTGGCCGGCGCGGTCAAGAAGGTCGAGGCGGTCTACGCCTATTCCTTCCAGAACCACGCGACCATGGAGCCCATGAACGCCACGGCGCTGTGGACCGCCGACAAGTGCGAAGTCTGGTGCCCGACACAGAACGCGGAAGCGGCGCTCGCCGTCACCATCGCGACCTCTGGCCTGCCGGCCGCCAAGTGCGAGGTTTACAAGACGCAGCTCGGCGGCGGTTTCGGTCGCCGCGGTCGCGCCGACTATGTCGCGCAGGCGGTCAACATCGCCAAGCAGATGCCCGGCGTGCCGGTCAAGCTGCTCTGGACGCGCGAGGAGGATATGACCCACTGCTCATATCATCCGATCACCCAGTGCAAGCTCACCGCGGGTCTCGACGCGGCGGGCAACGTAACCGCCTGGAAAATGCGTATTTCCGGCCAGTCCATTCTGGCTTCGCTCGCCCCCGAGCGTCTGGAAAACGGCATGGACCCGGCGACGTTCCAGGGCCTCACCGCCTCCAGCCCCGAGGGCGCGTTCGGTTACAACATTCCGAACGTTCTCATCGACCACGCGATGCGCAACACGCATCTCACGGCTGGCTTCTGGCGTGGCGTGAATTCCAACCACAACGCCATCTACGTCGAGAGCTTCATCGATGAGCTCGCCCACGCCGCCGGCCAGAGCCCGCTTGAGTTCAGGCGCAAGCTGCTGAAGCCCAAGCAACTGGCCGTGCTCAACGCGGTGGCGGCGAAGGCTGGCTACGGCAAGGCGCCAAAGGGCGTCTTCCAGGGTCTGGCGTCGATGCATACGTTCGGCAGTTATGTCGCGGCCTGCGCGGAAGTGTCCGTCACCGACGGTCGGCTGAAAATTCATCGCATCGTCGCGGCGACCGACCCCGGCTACGCGGTCAACCCGGCGCAGATCGAGCGTCAGGTCATGGGCTCCTTTGTCTATGGTCTGTCGGCGCTGCTCTATGGCGAGATCTCCGTCAAGAATGGCGCGGTGGAGCAGACGAACTTCGATACCTATAACGTCATGCGCATCGCCGAGATGCCGAAGGTCGAGGTCATCGTCATGCCGTCGGGCGGGTTCTGGGGCGGCGTTGGCGAGCCGACGATTTCGGTCGCCGCGCCCGCCGTGCTCAACGCGATTTTCGCGGCCACCGGCAAGCGCGTTCGCTCCTTCCCGTTGATGAACCAGGATTTGGCGGCGGTCTGATCGTCTCGCCGCCCCGCCTCGATCGCGGGCTGGGCGGCGAGTTTAATTTAAACGGGGAATGCGTTGATGCGGTTCTCTGCGCTCGCGGCGCTGATCGCGGCTTTGGCCATTCCGGGTTTCGCCCGGGCGGCCGACGCGCCGGCCGGCGCGCTATCTTGTTCGGGCTGTCATCCCGGCGCCGCTGGCGTCGACACGCCCGCCGTCCGGCTTGTCGGCTTGCCCGCGACGGACATTGAGTCCGCCATGCGCGCCTACAAGAGCGGTGCTCGCGCGGCCACGATCATGGATCGTATCGCGAAGGGCCTTGGCGACGATGAAATCGCCGCCATCGCCGCCTGGTACGCCTCGCAACCCAAATGACGGAAGCGCCATGACCCATTCGACCCATCGTCGTGGATTCATGGCCGGCGCGGGCGCGCTCGCGTTGGCCACGCCATCGCTCGCGCAAGGCGCCGCTGGGCGGGTCGTGGTGATCGGCGGCGGTTTCGCCGGCGCGACCGTCGCCCGCGCCATCAAGGCCATGGATGCGCGTGTCGCCGTCACGCTGGTCGAGCCAAACGCCACGTTCACCGCTTGCCCCTTCAGCAACGAGGTCATCGTGGGGCTGCGCGGGATTGAGGCGCAACAATTTGGTTATGACGGCGTGCGCAAGGCGGGCGTCGAGGTAATCGTCGACACGGCGAGCGCCGTCGACGCCGAGGCGTGCGTTGTGACGCTCGCTGGCGGAGCGCGGCTCGCCTATGACCGTCTGGTTATCGCGCCGGGCGTCGATATCGCCTGGGGCGCCTTGCCCGGCTATACGCCAGAGGCCGCCGAGATAATGCCACATGCGTGGAAGGCCGGCGCGCAGACGTTGCTGTTGCGCGCGCAACTTGAAGCGATGGAGGACGGCGGCGTCGTCGTCATCAGCGCGCCAGCCAATCCCTATCGCTGTCCGCCGGGCCCCTACGAGCGGGCAAGCCTGATCGCCTGGTATCTCAAGACGCGCAAGCCGAAATCAAAGCTGCTGTTGCTCGACGCCAAGGACGCGTTTTCCAAGCAGAAGCTTTTCCAGAACGCTTGGAAGGAGCTTTATCCCAATCTCGAATGGGTATCGCTTTCGTCCGGCGGCAAGGTCGTTTCCGTCGACCCCGCGGGTCTCGTGCTCGAAACCGAATTCGGCAAGCACAAGGCGAACGTCGCCAACGTGATTCCGCCGCAAAGGGCCGGCGCCATCGCCGCCGCGGCGGGGGTCGCGGATCGCAGCGGCTGGTGCCCGATGGACCCCGTGACGTTCGAGTCGACGTTGCGCAAGAACATTCACGTCATTGGCGACGCGGCGATCGCGGGCGCCATGCCGAAATCCGCCTTCGCCGCGAACGCGCAGGCAAAGGCTTGCGCCGCCGCCATCGTGGCGCTGCTCAATGGGCGGGCGCCCGCCGAGCCGTTGCTTCTCAACACGTGTTATTCGGTCGCCGCGCCGGAATACGGGTTTTCCGTCGCGGGCGTTTACCGTCCGGCGAAAGGCCTGTTGAACGAGGTCGCGGGTTCGGGCGGCGCAAGTCCGGTGGACGCGCCCGAGGCGACGCGCGCCCTCGAGGCAAGGCTGGCCAATGGCTGGTACAACACCATCACGGCGGAAGTGTTTGGCTAGGGCCGCGCTCATCGTGGCGCTGGTCGCGGGCGTGGCGTGCGCCGCCCACGCCGACGAACTCAATGTGTTCGTCGTGGAAAATGACGGAATACCCGCCTCATTGACGGGCGCGTCCGGCGACGCTACCCGCGGTCGCGCCATTGTCGTCGACCGGCAGACGGGGCTTTGCCTGCTCTGCCACGCCGGGCCATTTCCCGAGTCGCGGTTTCAGGGCAATCTCGCGCCCGACCTCGCCGGCGCGGGCGCTCGATGGAGCGAGGCTCAATTGCGTCTGCGCATGGTCGATGCGCGGCGCCTCAACCCGGATACGATCATGCCGGCCTATTATCGCGTCGACGGATTGTCGAACGTCGCCAGGGCCTATATCGGCAAACCGATCCTGAACGCGGCGCAAATCGAGGATGTCGTGGCGTTCCTCGCCACGCTGAAGGACACGAAAGCCAGATGAACACGACGTCGAACGAGCGGGGCGACACGCGCCGCGCCCTTATCGTGAAGGCCACGCGCCTCGCGCTGGGCGCCGGCTTCTGTTCGATCCTTGGCGAAAGCGCCGGCGCGACCCCGGACATGATGCGCGAAGCCATTGGCAAGCTGGTCGGATCGTCGCCGGTCAACGAGGGCCGCGTCACGCTCGACATTCCGCCACTGGTGGAGAACGGCAACACCGTGCCGCTGACCGTTGCCGTTGAAAGTCCCATGACGGAAGCCGATCACGTCACGGCGATTCACATCTTCAACGAAAAAAATCCACAACCCTACGTGATCGCCGCGCATTTTGGTCCGCGCGCCGGCAAGGCCGCCTTCGCGACGCGCGCCAAATTGTCCGACAGCCAACGCATCATCGCCATCGCGCGCATGAGCGACGGTTCCTTCTGGATGGCGGGAGCCGATGTTATCGTTACCATCGCCGCCTGCGTGGAGATGAATGAATAATGGCCCGCGCCCTCATCAACGTTCCAGCCCACGCGAAAAAGGGCGATATCATCGAGATCAAGGCGCTGATCTCGCATCCGATGGAATCGGGCTACCGCGTTGGCATGAACGGAACCATCATCCCGCGCGATATCATTCATGTGTTTACCTGCGACTATAATGGCGTCGAAATCTTCCGCGCCGATTTCTCGCAGGCGGTCGCCGCCAATCCCTTCATGTCGTTTCATACCATCGCGACGGAGAGCGGCAAGCTCGTGTTCCGCTGGAGCGGCGACAAGGATTTCGAGGCGACGGAAACCGCCGAGATCATCGTGGAATGACGGGCCGCGTATTCATCGCGGCGGTTCTCGCGGCCTTGCTCGCTCCCGCGCTCGCCGATGAAATTCCGCGCGCGCAAAGGCGTTCCGGCTACGACGCCATGAGCCCGCAAACGCGCGCGATGCAGGATAATGAGTCCGAAAATCCCGCGACGCTCTGGGTTCTCGATGGCGAGGCGTCGTGGCGAAAGCCAGAGGGCGAGGCCAACAAATCCTGCGCCGATTGTCATGGCGACGCGAGTTCCATGAAGGGCGTCGCGGCGCGGTACCCGCGCTTTGACGCCGCGCGCGGCAAGCCGGTCGACATCGAGCAACAAATCAATATCTGCCGCGTCGAGCGCCAGAAGGCGACGCCATTCGCCTATGAAAGCCATGAACTGCTGGCGATGACGGCGTTCGTGGCGCGCCAGTCGCGCGGCATGCCGATCTTGCCTGACAAGGCGGCGGGCGCCGCCAAAACAGTCGCCGAGGGCCAGCGACTGTTCACGCAAAGACGCGGGCAACTCGATCTGTCCTGCGCCCAGTGCCACGACGACAACTGGGGCAGGAGCCTTGGCGGCGCCTCGATTCCGCAGGGACAGCCGAATGGCTACCCGCTCTATCGGCTCGAATGGCAATCCGTTGGCTCGATGCGGCGACGCTTGCGCAACTGCCTATCGGGGATGCGCGCCGAGCTCTGGCCAGTCGACGCGCCGGAGTATGTCGCGCTCGAAATGTATCTGATGGCGCGCGCCGAGGGGCTGAGGATGGAAAGTCCGGCGGTCCGGCCCTGAGGCCGTTCACCTTTTCGCTGGGTGTGGCGCACAGGCGACATGGATTTTGCTAGAATGAGGGAAAGTCGGCTCCGAACACTTGCGCGGGCCGATTCCCGCTCATTCGCATGTAACGGAAAATGACCATGATCGCTTTCGTCGCGCCCTCGCGTCGCGCCCTGATTTCGGCCGCTGGATTGCTGGCGCTGCCGGGCGCCGCCTTCGCGCGGCCGGAAAACGCCAAGTCCGACGCCAACTGGACCGCGCTGGGCGTTCCCGCCGGCGCCATCGTCATCAGTCAGAGCAAGCGCCGGTTGTTTCTCACCCAGTCCGACGGCACGGCGATCGTCTATCCCGTGGCTATCGGCAAGTCGGGCAAGGCCTGGCTTGGCTGGTCGCGGGTCAATGGCAAATACGTGCAGCCCGCCTGGTCGCCCCCGGCCGTGGTCAAGCATGACAATCCCAGAATTCCCGATCTGATCCCCGGCGGCGCGCCCAATAACCCCATGGGCGCGCGGGCCATGACCCTCGACCGCGAGGAGATCGCCATCCACGGCACGACGGCGTCCATGCGCAAATCCATCGGCAGCGCGGCGTCCTATGGCTGCATCCGCATGTACAACGAGGATGTCATCGACCTTTTCGAGCGTGTCAGCGTCGGTACGCCCGTTTTGGCTGTGCGCTAGGCTTGGGCGGGGCTTGCCGGGTCGCTTGCGACGGGTTGATAATCCCGACGGATCGATTTTGATCCAACGGGAGACAGCCATGACCACGGATCATGCCGCCCATGTGAAGAAATACGCGCCGGACGCCGACGACAAACATATTTCCAGCATCGTCAAATATTGCGGCATCGCGCTGCGCAACCGCGATTCCTCGCTCGTCGCCTGTTCGGACGCGTCCGAGCTCGCCACGGTGCGCAATGGCTTCGCCAAAAAGAAACTCGGCCTGTCCGACGACGCCGCCATCGACGCGGCGCTGAAGAAGGTCTGCCTCAAGATGAAGGCCGATCACGACAAGCCGCGCGTGACATTCTACTACCTGCTTGCCGCGGAAACCGGAACGCTCGCCAAGCTGGGCTGAGCGTCAGCCGTTTTCGCGGTACGCCCAGTCGCCGCGATAAAGATCGGCGCGGGTCGACGGCAGTCCCGTCGGGCCGCGCACGCGCTTGGACGAAAGGGTCTGATACAGGCCACAGTTGTTGCGCTCGAAGGTGATCGAGCAGGCCGCGAGATAGATCAGCCATATGCGCGCCTTGGGCGCGCCAACCTCGGCGACCGCGGCGTCCCAATTGGCGATCAGGTTGTCGTGCCAGTGGCGGCAGGTGCGTTGGTAGTGTTCGCGCCACCCTTCCACGTCGTGGATTTCAAATCCCTGCCGCTCGAGGCCGGTGATCGTGTTGCCGATGTAATCGAGTTCCCCGCCGGGAAAAATGTACCGCGTCAGCGCCGCGAATTCGGGCCGTCGTCGCTTGCCGCGCGCCGCCGCGCTCTTGCCGGGGCGGGTGATAGCGTGATGCAGAAACAGCCCGCCCGGTTTCAGGCAACGCCACGCGGCGGCGTAATTGGCCGGGCCCAGATGCTCCTGCATGCCGATCGCGGCGATCTTGTCATAGGTTCCCTGAACCTGAAGCACGTCGCCGAGCTCAACGACCACGCGGTCCTGCAAGCCGAGCCGACGGATTTTTTCATTGGCGAAGGCGACCTGTTGCTCCGACAGGGTGACGCCGCGGGCTTTCACGCCGTAATGCTGCGCGGCGTAGCAGGCCAGCGCGCCCCAGCCGCAGCCCATGTCGAGCAGGGTGTCGCCTGGCTTGAGGCGGAGGCGGCGACAAACCATCTCCAGCTTGTCGAGCTGGGATTGGTGCAGGGAATTGCCCCAGTCGGTGAAGTACGAACAGGTGTAGACCATGTCCGGGTCGAGCCAGAGCGCGTAAAACGCGTTCGAAACGTCGTAGTGATAGGCGATATTCGCCTTGTTTTCCTTGGTGGTGCCGTCGCTTGGCTTATCCTCGCCGATGGTTTCCAGCGGCCAGGGGCCGCCGCGCGGCAGAAACACAAACCGCCGCAGCAGGTCGAGGATCGCGCCCTTGCCCAGTTCCTTCCAGAGCAGGCGGGTTCGGACCTTGGGGCGACGGGCCACGAGATCGAAAATCGTGCCATTGACGATATCGACCCGCGCGGCCGCCCAGAGGTTGGCGAGCGTGTCAGCCCGTGGGCGCCGAAGCATCGCGGCGATCACGTTTTCGTCGGCGATTCGCACCGCCAGCGCGCTCGCCGGGTATCCTGACGGCACGGTGGAGCCGTCCCAGAGCTGAAACCCGAAGTCGAGACGCAGTCGCTCGTGAACGTCCATCAGAACTCGGTGAATGCTTTCAAGGCGTTGCGCGGCGCCAGTCATTGCTTCTCCAAGCTGGTTGTTGATGTCTATATTGGCGGAAACCTCGCGGAAGTCGAGGCGGGGTCGCGCGAGTTCGGCGCGGGGCGAGGGAAAATTGGCGAAGGGCGCCGGAATTGGCGCCTTTTGCTTGGCGCGGACACCCGGCATTCGCTATAGGCTGGCGAAGCGAACGGATCGTCTGATGCGGCGTCCCGCTCGATGAGGCGCCCATCCCCGGCGGTCGGGGTGGGAATGACAGGGACAGGTCCATGCGTGGCGCGCCCGCCGGCCCCCGGCAACTGCTGCGCCGACTCCGCGAAGTCATGGCGGAGCCGGTCAACGCACAGACGCGCCTTGATCGCATCGTCATCCATATCGCCAGCAACATGGTGGCGGAGGTTTGCTCCGTCTATGTGCTGCGTTCGGACGGGCGGCTCGAGCTCTTCGCCACCGAGGGTTTGAATCGCGAGGCGGTCCACCAGACCACCATGCGCGCGGGCGAGGGCCTCGTCGGCCTCATCGCCGAGAGCGCCGAGCCACTGGCGCTGTCGGAGGCGCAGGCTCATCCGGCCTTCTCCTACAAGCCGGAGACGGGCGAGGAGATCTACCACTCGTTCCTCGGCGTGCCGATCCTCCGGGGCGGCAATACGCTGGGCGTTCTGGTCGTTCAGAATCGCGCGCAGCGCGCCTATCTGGAAGAGGAAATCGAAGTCCTCCAGACCACTGCCATGTTGCTGGCAGAGATGATCGCCTCGGGCGAATTGCAGTCCATCGCCCCGGCTGGCACGGTCATCTCCATCCGCAAGTCGCTGACGCTGACGGGTCGCCCCGTCGCCGATGGCGTCGGGCTCGGCCACGCCGTGCTGCACGAGCCGCGCGTCATCGTTTCGCAACTCGTCGCCGAGGACTTGAAGAAGGAAGAGGCGCGCCTGGGCGAGGCGATCGCCGCGCTGCGCATCAGCATGGATCGCCTGATTGATGGCCACGAACACGCGGGCGCGGGCGATCATCGCGACGTGCTCGAAACGCTGCGCCTTATCGCCAACGATCCCGGCTGGATGCGTCGTCTGCGCGAGGCCGTGCTGACGGGCCTCACCGCCGAGGCGGCCGTCGAGCGCGTCCAGAACGACACGCGCGCGCGTCTGCAACGCAGCACCGATCCCTACATGCGCGAGCGTCTGCACGATCTCGACGATCTCGCCAATCGCCTCCTGCATCAGTTGACGGGGCAACCCTTCGTCACGGCCAACGACAAGTTGCCGGAAAACGCCATTCTCGTCGCTCGCACCATGGGCGCCGCCGCGCTGCTCGATTACGACCGGCGCAAGTTGCGCGGCATCGTGCTGGAGGAGGGCGGCGCGTCGAGCCATGTCGCGATCGTCGCGCGCGCGCTCGGCCTGCCGGTGGTGGGCGAAACGCCGAACATCACCAATCTTGTCGACGATGGCGACGCCATCATCATCGATGGCGGCGCGGGCGAGGTTCTCGTGCGCCCGCCCGCCGACCTGCAGGCGGCCTACGCGGAGAAGGCGCGCCTGCGCGCCCGCCGTCAGGAACAATATCGCAGCCTGCGCGACACGCCCGCCGTCAGCCGCGACGGCGTCGCGATCGACCTGCACATGAACGCCGGCCTGCTGGTCGACCTGCCGCATGTGCGCGAAACCGGCGCCGTTTCGATCGGTTTGTTCCGCACCGAATTGCTGTTCATGGTCGCCTCGCAGTTCCCGCGTCTGCGCGAACAGATCGAGCTTTACAAGTCCGTGCTTGACGCCGTGCCCGGCGTTCCCGTGACATTTCGCACGCTCGACATCGGCGGCGACAAGATCCTGCCGTACATGCGCAGCTTCGAGGAGGAAAACCCGGCGCTCGGATGGCGCGCGATCCGCATCGGCCTCGATCGTCCGGCCCTGCTGCGCTACCAGCTGCGCGCCATGCTGATGGCGGCGGGCGGGCGTGAATTGCGCATCATGTTCCCGATGATTGCGGAAGCCGAGGAATTCGATCGCGCCCGCGAACTGACGTTGCGCGAGATCCGTCATCTCGAGCGCCACGGCCACCCGACTCCGACGTCATTGAAGCTCGGCATCATGGTCGAGGTGCCCTCCGTGCTTTGGCAACTCGAGGACATGCTCGGACGCGTCGATTTCATGTCGGTCGGCTCCAATGATCTGCTGCAATATCTGTTCGCCGCCGATCGCGACAACAAGCGCGTGCAGGATCGCTTCGATCCGCTTTCGGCGCCGGCGCTGCGCGCATTGAAGCTCATCGCCGACAAGGCGAACAACGCCGGCAAGCCGGTGACGGTCTGCGGCGAGATCGGCGGCAGACCGCTGGAGGCGCTGGCGCTGATCGCGCTGGGCTATCGCGGTCTGTCCATGTCTCCCTCGGCCATCGGGCCAGTCAAGGCGATGGTGCTCGGGCTGAACGTTGCCGAGGCGCGCGACTTGCTGCTGCCTCTGCTGGATCGCCATGACGGCGGCCATTCCCTGCGCGCCGAATTGCGGGCGTTCGCCGAGGCCAAGGGCGTTCCCTTGTAGGGCGTCCCGTCGCCTGATCCGCCCGCCGATGTCTCGAATGCACGAACGCCATGCTGCCCAACGAAAAACTCGACCTGATCCTGCGCCGCCACGACGAGATCGAGGCGCGCCTGTCAGCCGGCGTCGCCGGCAAGGAATTTTCCGATCTGTCGCGCGAACTCTCGGACATCGGGCCAGTGGTGGAAGCCATCAGGGAGTGGCGCGCCGCCGCCGATGAACTTGCCGGCGTCGAGGCGATGCTGGCCGATCGCGCCATCGACGCGGAGATGCGGGCGTTGGCGGAAGAGGAAAAGACCGCCGCCGAGGAGCGGATCGCCGCGCTGGAACAGCGCATTCGCTTGGCGCTGTTGCCCAAGGATTCCGCCGACGAGGGCAGCGCCATTCTTGAAATTCGCGGCGGCACGGGCGGCGACGAGGCCGCGTTGTTCGCCGGCGACCTTTTCCGCATGTATCAGCGCTACGCCGAGGCCCATGGCTGGAAGGTCGAGGTGCTCTCCACCAGCGAGGGCACGGCTGGCGGCTACAAGGAAATCATCGCCGAGGTGAACGGGCGCGGCGTGTTCGCCAAGCTCAAGTTTGAATCCGGCGTGCACCGGGTGCAGCGCGTGCCCGCGACCGAGGCGCAGGGCCGCGTGCATACGTCGGCGGCGACCGTGGCCGTCATGCCGATGGCCGAGGACGTCGACATTGAACTCAACGAAACCGATCTGAAGATCGACACGATGCGCGCGCAAGGCGCGGGCGGCCAGCACGTCAACAAGACGGAGTCGGCGATCCGCATCACGCATCTGCCCACGAACACGGTCGTTTTCGTGCAGGACGAGCGCTCGCAGCACAAGAACAAGGCGCGCGCGCTCATGCTGATGAAGGCGCGTCTGTACGACGCGCAGCGCCAGAAACTCGACGCCGAACGCGCCGCCAACCGTAAGTCGCAGGTCGGCTCGGGCGATCGCTCCGAGCGCATCCGCACCTATAATTTTCCGCAGGGACGCGTCACCGATCACCGGATCAATCTGACGCTCTACAAGCTCGACAAGGTCATCACCGGCGAGGCGCTGGACGAGATTATCGACGCGCTGATCACGGAGCATCAGGCCGAGCAGATGGCCGCGTCGGATAACTGATCCGGCCTAGAAGCCCTCGCCCTTGGCGGCGGCCAGAATGGCGCCAAGCTTCGGGCCGGCGTTGGCCTGCAACATCAGGACATAGGCGTCGCTATCGTCATGCTTGAGGCCAGCGTCGTCGATTTCGTAGCGGGTGGGGATTCCCGCCCAGTTGCCGACCTTGTCCATGCCGCGAACGACATTCGTGTAGGTGACGGTGTGCCCGGCGTTCTCGCCGCGTCCAATCGTGACGGTGCGCTCGCGCGCGACATGCACCACCCAGAACGCGCCCCACTTGGCCGCGCCCTCCGGCGCGCCGCCAACGTCGACGACAAGTCGACCATTTTCACGACGCGTCTTGAGAGAGACCGACATCGCGCCCATCTCGCCGGCGGCGAGCCGCGACGCGTCGTCGATTTCGATGGGGTCGCTGCCGACGGCGTGACGCAACCCGTCGATCACCGCCTGCGGCGTGTAAACGTTGCCGTCGCCGCGCGACAGCGCATAGGCCTTCTGGCGCGCGGTGAAGGCTGGCGAGGCGAACGTATCCTTCCAGCCAATGTAATCCCAGTAGTCGACCGGAAGCGACAGCATGATCGTGCCGGGCTCTCGCGCGAGACGCGCGGCGAGCTTGTCCGCCGGCGGGCAGGATGAGCAACCCTGACTCGTGAAAAGCTCGATGACGCGCGCGTGCTCCTCGGCGCGCGGCGCGACCGACATGGCGCCGGGGGCGAGCAGAAAGATGGCGAGGAATACGCCGCCACGGCGCGATTTACGCATCACGCTGATCCAGATGGGACAGATGGGACAGATGGGACAGATAAAATTTCATAACCCCGTGGAGCGCCGGACGCCACTCACTTCCCGGTGACCGGTTTATGATGGCCGCATGGGGTTTTAGGCGGGTTAACGCCCGGAGCGCAGCGCCTTCAGCACGCGACCGCCCGCGCGGCCATCGCGCGGCAGACCCGCCCGCGCCTGATAATCGGCGACGGCGGCCCGGGTCTTGTCGCCAATCGCGCCATCCGGCTCGCCGACGTCATAGCCCCGCCGGTTGAGCAGCGCCTGCAACTCCTTGCGTTCCGCGCGGCTCAGGCCAGGATCATCGGTGGGCCATGGCGTCTGGAACGGCCCGCCGCCCCGGATGCGGTCGGACAGATGGGCGATGGCGAGGGCGTAGGATTCCGCCGCGTTGTAGCCGTAGATGGCGTCGAAATTCCGGGTCACCAGGAACGCCGGCCCCTGTCGGCCAGCCGGCAGCAACAGCCCGGCGCTGCCCTCGCCCAGCGGGCGACCGTCCATGCGCCGAACGCCCTGAGCTGTCCAATAGGCCATGGGATGCTTCCGGGCGCGACCGGATTCGCCCGAATAGCCCTCGGGCAATTGCACCTCCCACCCCCAGTGCAGGCCCGGTATCCAGCCGCCATGCTTTAGGTGATTGGCGGTCGAACCCAGCGCGTCAGGCGCCGATTCCACGATGTCGCGCCGACCGTCGCCGTCGAGGTCCACCGCGATCCGCAGATAGGTGGAGGGCATGAACTGGGTCTGGCCAAAGGCGCCGGCCCAGGAGCCCATCAGCGCCTCGGGACGAATATCGCCGTTCTGGATGATTTTGAGCGTGGCGAAGAACTCGCCGCGGAAGAACGCCTGCCGACGACCCTCGCACGACAGCGTCGCCAACGATTGCACCAGCGGTTTCTTGCCCATGTTACGGCCGAAATCGCTTTCGACGCCCCAGACGGCGACCACGGTCGCGGGGTCGACGCCGAAACGCTGCTCGGCCACCCGCAGGGCGTTCGCGTATTCGCGCAGCCGTTGGCGGCCATCGGCCACGCGCTCGTCGTCCACGAGGCCGGCGATGTAATCCCAGATAGGTGTTTTGAACTCCGGCTGCTTGTCCAGAAAGCTGGCCGCGTCGCTGGGCGTGAGGCCACGCGTCGCCTGATCGAACGTCGCCGTCGATACGCCGTGGCTCGACGCCGAAGCCCGCAGCGAGGCGAGACAATCCTGAAAATCGGCCCGCGCAAGCGATGGCGCCGCTAGGGTCGCGAGGAGGGCAAGAGCGCCGCGGCGGGCAAACGAATCGCGCATGGCCTCAGGGTAGTGGATTTCGAGGCCTGATTGGACCGGAATTTTACCCCGCGCCCGCGCCGCGCGCGATGTCGAGGATCGCGCCGGGGTCCTCGGGCGGCGCGTTGCCCCGCCACGCGACGTGACCGTCCGGACGTACGAGCACGAAGCGGCGTTCATAAAGCGCGGAAACAGCCGGGTCGGCGATGGTCTCCATTCGCAGGGGAACGCCCTTCGCGCGCGCCGCCGCGCCGAAGGCCTCGCCACCGCCGGCCCCATCGCCGAAACTCAACAGGACGAACCCCCGCCCGAACAGATCGAGTGTCGATTGGCCCGAAGCCAGCCACGCGTGCGGCGCGCGATGGCCCGGCCGGGACGTCGGCGCGTAGCTCGCGGCCTCTTGCGCCGGCGCGGGCGTTCCATCGGCGACGATGATCGGCGAGCCCTCGTAGCGATAGCCGAGATGCACGCCGATGGGCGCGAAATGCTTGATTTTGGGCGGCAGCAGTCGCCCGATGGCCGCGCGCGTCGCCTCGCCCACCGGCCCGGCGTCCTCGACATGGGCGGGCTGGGCGAAAATATCGCCACTGCGCGCGTAATTGTCGGCGGCTTCGAGCGTGTTGCGCAGGCCGATGGGTCGTCGCTCGGCGTCGTAGCTTTCGAGAAGACGCGCGCCGCCCCAACCGGCCAGCGTGGCCTCGATTTTCCACGCGAGATCGACGACGTCGCCGATGCCCGTGTTCATGCCAAAGCCGCCGGTGGGCACGAAGAGATGACAGGCGTCGCCGGCGAGAAAAACACGCCGCGAGCCGTAGCTGTTGGCGACAAGTTGGCGCGGCGTCCAGTCGAGCGCCGAAATCAATTCAACGTCGATGTCGCGGCCTATCGCCGCCTTGATGAGCGCGACGGGGTCGTCGACCCGCGCGGCCTCGCCGGGCGCGAAATAACGGTTGAAGACCCACTCGTCACCACCATCGATCGTATAGATAACGCCGCCAACTCCGGGCGCGAGCATCCAGTACATGACGCCCGCCGAGGCGCCGAGCAGTCTTCGCAACGCGGGCGCCCGGAAATACAGGCCCAGCGCCGAGCCGAGCGCGCCGCGGCCCGACAAGGGAACCCCGAGGCCAGCGCGCACCGCGCTCGACGCGCCATCGCAACCGACCATATAGGCCGCGCGCACGGTGCGTCTTTCGCCCGTCGCCTCCTCGAACAAAGTCGCCTCGACGCTGTCGGCGGCCTCGCTGAAAGTCGTCAGCCGCCAGCCAGACATCACGCGCGCCGGTGGGCGGGCTTCGACATGATCGAGCAGCAGACGTTCGAGCGGCGCCTGCGCGGTCCACGTCTTGTAATAGGGCGAGGCGGCGATTTCTGGAACGGAGCGCGCGAGCTCCTCGCCCCGCGACGCCAGATCGTCGATGGACGGGATTTCAAAGCGATGGATTTCGCGGTCGAGCATGCGCGTGACGTAAACGACGTCGAGGGCTTGCGCGCGCGGAACGCCGGCGTCGATCACGCGTTGGTCGAGTCCCAACCGACGAAAATGCTCCATGCTGCGCACGCCGATGGAAATCGCGCGCGGATGTGGATTGATCGCCGTTCGCGGATCGACGATCACGCAATCAACGCCGCGCCAGGCAAGATCGGCGGCGAGCGTCAGGCCAACCGGGCCGGCGCCGACGATGAGTACGGAGGTTTCGATTGGCGAAGAGCGCATGATGTTTTCTAGCGCCTGCGCGCCGGGCTGGAAATACCACGCGCGAAATGGCATGTGCGGAAGATGAGCGAAAATCCGATCACCATATATATCGACGCCGACGCTTGCCCGGTGAAGGACGAGGTTTACAAGGTCGCCGCTCGCCACGGTCTCAAGACTTTTGTCGTCGCCAACTCATTCATCAATATTCCGCGCGACCCCCGGATAGAGCGGGTCATCGTCAATGACGCCCCGGACGCGGCGGATGACTGGATCGTCTTGCGCGTAGCCCGCGGCGCCATCGTCGTCACCGCCGATGTTCCGCTGGCCGCCCGCGCGGTCAAGCTGGGCGCCGACGTCATCGCGCCCAACGGCAAGCCGTTCTCGGAAAGCTCCATCGGAATGGCGCTGGCGACGCGCAATCTGATGCAGGATTTGCGCGAGGCCGGCGCGACGACGGGCGGCCCGCGCCCCTTTTCTCCGCGCGACCGCTCGGCTTTCCTGTCCGCGCTCGATCTCGCGATCACGCGCTTGAAGCGGGCGGGATTCGGCGTCTAGACTTCCCCGCGCGCGCCGTTGAAAAATCAACGATCCGATTCAATCGGGCGCGCAAGGGGAGGAAGGCATGGCGGCATCGTTCGCGAACAAGGTCGCGATCATCACCGGCGGCGCCGGCGTGATCGGCATGGCGACGGCGCGGCGCCTCGTGGCGGCGGGCGCGCGCGTGGCGCTGGTGGATCGCGACGCCGGGCGATTGCGCGCCAACGTCGCGCAACTCGGCGCGGATAAGGCAATTGATATAGCCGCCGACGTTACCAACGCCGCTGACGTCGCGGCCTATGCCGAACGCGCCCACGCGACGCTTGGCCCCATCGAAGCCTTTTTCAACAACGCGGGGGTCGAGGGACCAACGGCGTCGATGAGCGATTATCCGGACGACGCCTTCCAGACCGTGCAGGCCATCAACGTCACCGGCGTTTTCCTCGGGTTGAAGCATGTCATGCCGCGCATGCGCGACGGCGGCGCTGTCGTCATCACGTCGTCCACGGCTGGATTGCGCGGCGCGCCGGGCTTCGCCGGTTACACGATGAGCAAGCACGCCGTCATCGGCCTCATGCGCACGGCGGCGCTCGAAGGCGCGCCCCGGCGCATTCGCGTCAATTCCGTGCACCCGGCCATGGTCGACAGCGAGATGATGGCGCGGATCGAACGTGACCGCGGAGATCCCGTGGTCATGCGCGATAAATTCCTGGGCCGCATCCCGCTGGGTCGTTACATCGAACCCGACGAGGTCGCCGCGCTCGTCTGTTTTCTCATGTCCGACGACGCGCGCATGATCACTGGCGGTCAATACGCCATCGACGGCGGCGCCATGTTGATCTGACGACGCCTATTTGAAGGGGACGCGGAACAGTTCCGCGATCTGCGCGTCGGTCAATGGCGCCGAGACATATTTGAATTTCACCGCGTCCTGTTTGAGCGTGTCGATGCCCACGATGCGGTCGGGGTCGAGATCTTCCTTCAGGTAGGTTTCCTCGCGGACCTTGGCCGCGAGACCCGGCTTGAACTCGCCCCAACGCGCGAAGGCGGGTATGGCGTCCGGACTTGCGTAGAGCCAGTTCCACGTCTCGCGCGTCGCCTGCATGAAACGCGTCAACGCGTCGCGGCGCTTTTCCAGCGTCGCGAGGTTCGTGATGATCACCCGAGGCGTTTGCCCTTGCAGCCAGGGAATTTCGCTCGTGCGCGCGATGACCCGCACCGTGCCGTCCTCGACCTTGTCATAGAGGATGGCGCCGCCCGACCAGCCAACGTCGATCTGGCCGCTCATGACCTGCGGAAACGTGTTCGGCGGCGAACCCGTCGCCACGGGCTTTAGGTCGACCTTGTAGAGATCGCGGAAACCCAGCACGGCCGTGTTCGTCGACGAACCGGCGGTTGAATAGGCGACGGTCTTGCCGCTCGTGTCGCGCATGGACTTGATGGGCGAGTTCGGCGGCGCATACCAGTATTGATCGCGCCCGCCAGTCATCGAGGCGCCGATGACGCGCAAGGGCGCGCCCTTGGCGAAAGCCGCCATGACGCCCAGCGTTCCCACGCCGATGCCGATGTCGGCGGAGCCTGAAATAACCGCCTGCTGCGTTTCCCCCGTGCCCTGTGTGTAGAAGGCCTCGATGCGAATACCGTGCTTCCTGAAAATGCCCGCCTCTTCGCCGAGGGGCCCAAGGCTGGTTTCAAAGGCGCCGCGCTGTCCCACCGCGAGCTTGAGGACGTCCTCGGCCCGAGTTCCGGCGGCGCCCAGAACAGTCGCGCCAAAACAGATCGCCCAAGCGAGTCCAAGCCCCTTCATGCGTCGCCCCCCCCCCCCCCATTTTGACGGATTGAGCGTCGCGCGTCGGCGCGTGTCAAGCGCGCCCGCGTCGGATGCGATCACGAAGATGGAGTTCGCCTTTCCGACGACCCGGGTTCCGGGTTACACTGTTTCAAGGGAGGATATGAAAATGCTGAGCAAGGAAGCCAACGAGCGGTTGACGCGGGTGGGGCCCGGAACGCCTTGTGGCGAACTCATGCGTCGATACTGGATTCCCGTCGCGCCATCGGCGCAATTGCTGGAAAATCCGGTGCGTCCCGTCCGCGTGCTTGGCGAGGACCTGGTTCTCTACAAGGATCGAAGCGGCAATTTCGGCCTGATCGGCAATCGTTGCCTGCATCGTCTGGTCGATATGCAATTTGGCATTCCCGATGTGAATGGTCTGCGTTGCCCATATCACGGGTGGCTCTACGACGCGGATGGCCGTTGCGCTGAGCGCCCGCTCGAATCCAACAAATCCGAGCTTCGACAAAAGCTGAAAGGCTATCCCGTTCGCGAAATGGGCGGCTTGCTTTTCGCGTGGATGGGGCCGCTACCCGCGCCGGCCCTGCCGCGCTGGGACTTGTTCGTCTGGCCGAATTCAGTTCGCCAGATCGGCGTCAACATCATCAACTGCAACTGGCTGCAATGTCAGGAAAACACCGGCGACCCGGCGCATAGCGTCTGGGCGCACGGACATTTCTTTGAATACGCGCTGGAGCGCTCGGGAAAGCTCGAGGAGCGCATGAGCAGCGGCGATCACACGATCCACACGCGTAAGAAATGGGGCGTGGGCATCGACGACATCTACGCCGCGCCGACCAAATATGGATTTGAGAAGGGAATCGGCTATTCTAGGGCGCAAGGGGCCGAAAAGGACGAGAACCATCGTCACTCCACGGTGATCTTTCCCTTTTACACGCAGACCGGCAAGACGGGATCGCCGCGCAGCGAATTCCAGATTCGCGTGCCCATGGACGACACCCACACCTATCACATCTGTTATCAGGTTTACGCGGCGCCGCCCGGCGTCGAGGCGCCGAAGCAGGATTATGTGCCATGGTATGAGCCGCCGACGCACGATGCTCAGGGAAGGCCGATACTCGATTACGTGCTCGCGCAGGATGCGATCATGTGGGTCGCGCAGGGCGATATCGTCGATCGTTCCCAGGAAATACTCGGCAGGACGGATATTCCCATCGTCCTGTTGCGGCGTCAGCTCGAGGAGCAGATCAAGCTGGTGGAGCAGGGCCAGGCGCCGATGAACTATTTCGAGGGCGAGACCACGCCGACGCTCTACGGCAGTTGCGAGGAGCCGGTCGACTGGATGGCGGAGGACTGGTTCCGCCGCAAGCATGTGTTTAGTCAGGCCTATCGCAAGATGTATCACAAGGGTTTCGCGCTGGATGACGCGGATCGTTACGGCCCGGCCATCGAACTGGTGAAGGATCTGCACCGGCGGATCGAGGAATTCGAGATCGCCGCGCGCGCGCCCGCTTCGCCCTGATCCCAGTGTGCGTCAGTTCGCGAAGTCGCGCGCCCACATAACCTCGAGCGCGCGCCATTCGTCGGCGTTGAAGCCCGGCGCATCCGTGACCGACACAAGTTGTTCGATCTGTTCCGCGGACGAAAACCCGCCGAGCGCGGTCGTCACGCCGGGATGGTCGAGAATGAAGCGGTAGCCGACCTGCGGCAGGCTCAGGCCCGCGCGGGCGCCGAGCGGGCGCAGGCTTCGCGCGATCATTTGATGGCGCAGCGCCTTTTCGCCCTCCGCGTTGACGCGCGCCAGCGGATGCGGCGGCGCGGCGTTGGCGCATTCCTCGGTGAGGATGCCGCCCGCGAGGGGGCTGTAGATGGCGACGCCAACGCCGTGCGCCTGAGCGACATTGATCACGCCGCCGAAATCCTTGCCGCCGCGCAGGCCTTGGGGCCGCGCGCGGCCGGGCGTCGGATTGACGGGCGAATAGGGCACGTTGATCAGCTTGAACATGCCCGTGTCGAGCAAGCGGGTGACGGGTTCGATATCGTCGCCTCGGCAAATGAACCCGGCATGGCGAGCCTTGCCGGCGTCGAGCACGCGGCGCAAGCCCTCCATGGCGCCGTTGGGGCGCAGGAAATCCTCGATGGCCAACTGGCGATAGACCTTGCCTTCCAGTTTTGGCGCGGGGTCCGCGGGACCGTTGTGAATCTGCACGACGTCGAGCGTGTCCAGCCCAAGTCGCGACAGGCTGTCCTCGACCGATTTCACGACGTGCCCGGCGATGTCGCCGAGATTTTCGGCGCGTACCTCGACCTTTGAATTCACGATAGGGCGGATGCGCAGCGCCCTGAGCGCGCGACCGAGGTTGGTTTCGGCGACGCCCGCGCCATAGTCGGGCGCGTTGTCGAAATAATTGACGCCCAGTTCATGCGCGCGCGCGATGGCGCGCTGTTGTTCGCGCGACTCGCCACGCGTCATCAATCCCGCGTTGCCGCCGCAACCAAAGGCGATCTCCGAGAGCGATACATCGGTGTCGCCCATTCGCCGATACTTCATGACTTGTCCCCCCGCTCGCGCGGTTTTGGTTCTAGCCGCCGCTGCCTTGCAGCTTGCGAAGCGCGTTCTTGAGGTCGTCGGGCGCGTTCGCCAGCCGTTCCAGCATGTCCTCCGCTTCCTTCGCGCCCACGGGGCTTACGTCCATGCGCAGGTGCTTCGCCTCCGCGAGAAACTCCGGATCGTGGGCGATGTCGTTGAACGCCTTCTGAAGCGCCGCCGCGCGGTCCGCCGGTACGCCCGGCGGGGCGACATAGGGGCGCGACAGCATATAGGGAATTTCCGCGAGTTCGATGAGTCGGCGGCCGCGTTCATCGCGGGCGATCTCCCGCGCCGTGGGCGTATCTGGAAATTCCGGCAGGCGGGTTGCGCGCGCGAATTGCAGCAGGGCGCGCATCGGTCCGTCTGGTCGAAGCCATGATGGTAGCGTCGAGGCGACCGATGAAGTGCCGATAAAGCGACCTTCGAGTTCGCCGCGCTCCAGGGCGATGTTGATCGCGTTGCTGTCGGGATAACCGGCGATCACCTTCAGGTTGAGGCCGGCGGTGTCGCGAATGAGGAAGGCGACATCCGTGTCGGTGGAGCCTTCCGCCGTGCCGCCGAGCAGCAGATCGGGGCCGCCCGGACGCCGCGCGTCGTCGAGGGACTTGATCCGCGCGTCCTTGCGCGCCCAAAGAATATAGGCCTCGTCCTGCGCGCTCGACGGTGAGCCGAGCCAGGTGAATTTCCTTGAATCGAATTGCACGTTGGCGTTGCCGCCGAGAATGCCGAACAGAGGCATGTTGCGGGCGAATGTCGCGATCGCGGTGCCATCCCTGGGCGCGGATGCATAGATGAAATTGGCGGCGCGCAGGCTGCCCGCTCCGGGCATGTTCTGCACGATAATTCGCGGATGGCCGGGGATATGATTGCCCAGGAAGCGGGCGATCAACCGCGCGTAAAGATCGTAGCCGCCGCCGGCGCCATAGCCGACGTAAATCTGTATCTGCTTGTCATGATAGAAATCGGCGACCGGCTCCGCGCGCGCGCCCGCGCACGCCAGCATCAGGAGCGCGCCGAAAAAAGCGCCGCGTTTCAATACAGACATCCTCCCGCGAAATCTTCCGTTTCGCCCGTTGATGGTAGGGCAGGTTCACGCGCGGAGCAATCATCCCTCGTTAAGCCGAGGGGGCGCGGTCGCTATGTCGCGCGCGCCGTCGGTGTTAAATTCACCGACCCTTTTGCACGCGACGTGGGTCGGGCGGTTGGAAAAAGTCGATTGCATCGTTATCGGCGCCGGCGTTGTCGGCCTCGCGATCGCGCGCGCCCTGACGCTCGCCGGTCGCGAGACGCTGATTCTCGAAAGGGCGGAGGCCTTCGGCACGGAAACGTCCTCGCGCAATAGCGAGGTCATTCACGCCGGCATTTATTATCCACGGGATAGCCTCATGGCGCGCGCCTGCGTCGCCGGCCGGCAAGCGCTTTACGCATACGCGCGCGACCGCGGCGTGCCTTGCCGGCGACTGGGCAAGCTGATCGTCGCCGCCAACGAGTCCGAAGCCGCGATGCTGGCGGGCATTCGCGCGCGGGCGCAAGACAACGGCGTTGAGGATATCGTGGAACTGTCGGCTTCGGAGGCGCGCGCGCTGGAGCCGGAACTCGCCTGCGTGGGCGCCTTGTTATCGCCGTCCACGGGCATCATCGACAGTCACGCCTATATGCTTGCCCTGCTCGGCGACGCGGAGAGCGGCGGCGCGACGCTCGTGTGCCGCGCGCCGGTCGAGGCGGCGCGCGTGGTCGCGGATGGCTTTCATGTCGACGTGGGTGGAGCGGACCCCATGCGGATCGCCTGCGCGACGCTGATAAACGCCGCCGGTCTATATGCGCCGGCCGTCGCGCGGACCATCGCGGGTCTGTCGGAAGAACATATCCCACGAGCGTATTTCGCCCGCGGCCATTATTTCACGCTGTCAGGTCGCGCGCCATTTTCGCGGCTCATATACCCCGTGCCCGTGCCGGGCGGTCTCGGCACCCATCTGACGCTCGACCTTGGCGGACAGGCGAAGTTCGGGCCCGATGTCGAATGGATAGACGACGTTTCCTATGGCGTGGACCCTGCCCGGAGCGTCGGATTTTACGCGGCCATCCGCCGTTACTGGCCGGCCTTGCCGGAGGGCGCGCTACAGCCGGGCTACAGCGGCGTCAGGCCGAAAATCGCGCCGCCGGGCGCGCCGGGCCGGGATTTCATTATTCAAGGCCCTCGCGTCCACGGCGTGTCTGGCCTCGTCAATCTCTTCGGCATCGAGTCCCCCGGCCTGACCGCGTCGCTCGCGCTGGCCGATCACGTCGCCGCGATATTGGAATAGTTTTTCCCACGCCGCGCCGATTCGGGATAAGAGCAGGGTCCGCCGCAATCAGGGAAAGCCCGCTCGTGGAGTCCATCGTCGCCGTTTCCAACCTGGAAAAAACCTACGCGAGCGGATTCCGCGCGCTCAAGTCCATCAATCTGGAGATTCGCAAGGGCGAGATTTTCGCGCTGCTCGGGCCCAATGGCGCGGGCAAGACGACGTTGATCGGCGTAATCTGCGGCCTCGTGCGACCCACCGCGGGCACGGTGGTCGCCGATGGTCATGACATCTCGAAAGACTACCGCGCCGCGCGCGCCACGATCGGTCTCGTGCCGCAGGAAACGGCGACCGACATGTTCGAGAAAGTCTGGGACACGGTAAGTTTTAGTCGAGGTCTCTTCGGTTTCCCGCCCGATCCCGCCCATATCGAGCGGGTGCTGCGCGACCTGTCCCTGTGGGACAAGAGGGACTCCAAGATCGCCGCGCTTTCGGGCGGCATGAAGCGGCGCGTGCTGATCGCGAAAGCGCTGGCCCATGAGCCGCGCATCCTTTTCCTCGACGAACCGACGGCGGGCGTCGACGTCGAACTTCGGCGGGATATGTGGGCGATGGTGCGTCGGCTGCGCGAGCAGGGCGTGACGATCATCCTGACGACCCATTACATCGAGGAAGCCGAGGAAATGGCCGATCGCATCGGCGTCATCAACAAGGGCGAGATCATCCTCGTCGAGGAAAAGCAGGCGCTGATGCGCCGTCTCGGCAAGACGAAGGTCACGATTGGCCTCAAGCAGCCGATTGCCTCGCCGCCCGCCGCCGCGCGGGGCGCGCAACTGGCCCTGTCGCCCGATGGCTTGACCCTGACCTTCACGCAATCGGGCGAGGGCGCCGACGAAGATGGCGGCGTCGCCGAACTTCTCAAACAACTTGCGGCCGATGGCGTCGATTTCAAATCGATCAACACCGAACGTTCCTCGCTCGAGGATATTTTCGTCGACCTCGTGGGGAACGTGCCATGAATTTCCACGCCATCCGGTCGATCTACATGTTCGAGATCAACCGCACCCTGCGCACGCTGTTCCAGAGCATCGCCTCGCCAGTCTTGTCGACCTCGCTCTATTTCATCGTTTTCGGCTCGGCCATCGGTGGGCGCATGGCGACGATTGATGGCGTGTCCTACGGGGCCTTCATCGTGCCAGGGCTTATCCTGCTGACGATCCTGACCGAAAGCGTTTCGAACGCGTCATTCGGCATATACCTGCCGAGGTTTACCGGCACTATCTACGAACTCCTGTCCGCGCCCGTGTCCGTGGTCGAGGTGCTCTGCGGTTATGTTGGGGCCGCGGCGACCAAATCCATCGTGCTGGGACTGATCATTCTGGCGACGGCGCGGCTGTTCGTGTCCTTCGACATCGCGCACCCGATCTGGATGATCGGCTTTCTGGCGCTCACCGCCGTTACCTTCTGCCTGTTCGGCTTCATTCTGGGCGTCTGGGCCGATGGTTTCGAGAAGCTTCAGATCGTTCCCCTGATGATCATTTCGCCGCTGACGTTCCTCGGCGGCACTTTCTATTCGATCGACATGCTGCCGCCGCCCTGGCGCACCGTGGCCCTGTTCAATCCCATCGTCTATCTCGTCAACGGCTTCCGGTGGGCGTTTTATGACATCGCCGACGTCGCCGTGGGCGTCAGCCTCGCCATGACCCTCGTGTTTCTTGTCGTCTGCGTCTGTGTCATCGCCTGGATATTCAAGACCGGTTACCGGCTGCGGACCTGACGGGCTTCCTTGGGCCGGGCCGGGCCGAGGCCGCGCCCGACGCCCTGACTTGCCCCGGTCCCCCGTCGTGGCTAACTAGCCCGGAACGAAGGATTCTCCCATGCAGAACAAACGTCCCGTGATGCTCGTGGTGCTGGATGGCTGGGGCTGGCGCGAGGAACGAGCCGACAACGCCGTGCGCCAGGCCCATACCCCCACTTTCAACCGGCTGTGGGATACCTGTCCGCATGCCTTCCTGGACACGTCCGGCAAGGACGTGGGATTGCCGGGCGGCCAGATGGGCAATTCCGAGGTCGGGCACCTGAACATCGGCGCGGGTCGGGTCGTCATGCAGGATCTGCCGCGCATTTCCGATACGATCGAGGGCGGCGGCCTGACCAGGATCACCGCGCTGCGCGAATTCGTCGAAAAGCTGCGCGTTTCGAACGGCGCCTGTCACATCATGGGGCTGATGTCGCCCGGCGGCGTGCACTCCCATCAGGACCATGCGGCGGCGCTCGCCACCTTCGTGGCGTCCGCCGGCGTGCCGGTGTTCTTGCACGCCCTGACCGACGGACGGGATACGCCGCCGCGCTCGGCCGACGAGGACATCAAGCGCCTGCTCGTCGCGCTGCCGCCTTCCGCGCGCGTGGCCACGGTCTGCGGTCGCTATTGGGCCATGGACCGCGACAATCGCTGGGAGCGCGTCTCTCGCGCCTACGACATGATGGTCGACGGCAAGGGCGCGCGTTTCGCGGACCCGCTCGCGGCCGTGCTCGACAGCTACGCCCACGACAAGGGCGACGAATTCGTCGAGCCATCGGTGATCGGCGACTACGCCGGCATGAAGGATGGCGACGGCGTTCTGTGCATCAATTTTCGCGCCGATCGCGTGCGTGAAATCCTCGCCGCCATGCTCGATCCCGGCTTCAAGGGGTTCCAGCGTGGTCGCGTCGTGAGGTTCGCCGCGGCCGCCGGCATGACGCAATACAGCGTGGACCTCGATCCCTTCCTCTCGACGCTGTTCGCGCCGCAGAGCCTCGACAACGTGCTCGGCGCGGTTGTCGCCGACGCGGGCCGCGCGCAATTGCGCATGGCCGAGACCGAGAAATATCCGCACGTCACCTATTTCCTCAATGGCGGCGAGGAAACGCCCTACAAGGGCGAGGACCGCATCATGGTCCCCAGCCCGAAAGTGGCGACCTACGATTTGCAACCGGAAATGTCGGCGTCGGAACTCGCCGACAAGGCGGTCACCGCCATCAACTCCGGCAAATACGATCTGATCGTTCTTAACTTCGCCAACCCCGACATGGTCGGGCACACGGGCGTGCTGACGGCGGCCATCAAGGCGGTCGAGACCGTCGACGCCGGGCTCGGGCGCATCGTGACGGCGCTGGAGAAGGCGGGCGGCGCCCTCGTCGTGACGGCCGATCATGGCAACTGCGAAATGATGCGCGATCCCGAGACGGGCGGTCCGCACACATCCCACACCACCAATCCGGTGCCCGTCGTTGTCATGGGCTCCGGCGCGAAAGCGATCACAGACGGTCGTCTGGCCGATCTTGCCCCGACGCTGCTCGCGCTGATGGAACTGCCCAAGCCGGCGGAAATGACGGGCAAGTCGCTGCTGCGTTAGCGGGCGGCGGCGCGCTTGCCACCGCCCGCCGCCATTGCCATAAGGCCGGCAAGCTCGGACCGAGCCGTGAAATTCAATCGAGAGGGACTGGTATGACCGAAGTCACGCGCCACCTTGCCAAATGGGTGGTCGACTCCAAATTCGCGGATATTCCGGCCTCGGTCCGTCAGTCCGGCGTTCGGTCCCTGCTGAACTGGATGGGCTGCGCCGTAGGCGGCTCCCGCCACGAGACGATTGATCGCGCCATTGCCGCGCTCAAGCCCTTCTCCGGCCCCGGCCAGAGCAGCATTCTCGGACGAACCGAAAAGTTCGACGTGCTCCACGCCGCGCTCATCAACGGGATGTCGAGCCATGTGTTCGACTTCGACGATACCCATCTCAAGACGATCATCCACCCCGCCGGTCCCATCGCCTCGGCAGTCGTTGCGATGGCGGAACATCGCCCGACGACCGGCGCTGAACTCTTGCACGCCTTCATTCTGGGCGTCGAGGTCGAGTGCCGCATCGGCAACGCGGTCTATCCCGCCCATTATGACATCGGCTGGCACATCACGGGCACGGCGGGCGTGTTCGGCGCGGCCGCTGCCGCCGGCAAGCTGCTCGGCCTCGACGAGCAGAAGATGATCTGGGCGCTCGGCATCGCGGGAACGCAGTCCTCGGGCTTCCGCGAAATGTTCGGCACCATGTGCAAGAGCTTCCATCCCGGCGCCGCCGCCCGCAACGGCATCGCCGCCGCGCATCTGGCCGAGCAGGGTTTCACCAGCTCCAACCGCGTGCTGGAGGCGCCGCGCGGCTTCGCGCACGTCATGTCGACCGCGCGCGACTTCAACGAGATCACCGGCGGCCTCGGCGAGGTCTGGGAAACCGCGCTGAACTCCTACAAGCCCTTCGCCTGCGGCATCGTCATTCATCCCTCGATCGACGGCTGCATCCAGTTGCGCAACGAGCATGGGCTGAAGCCCGATGACATCGCGCGCGTCGACCTGCGGGTTGATCCGCTGGTGCTGGAATTGACGGGCAAGAAGACGCCGCAAACCGGCCTCGAAGGCAAGTTCAGCGTTTATCATTCCTGCGCCGCGGCCATCATCCACGGCGCCGCCGGCGAGAAGGAATATGGCGACGCGGTCGTGCGCGACGCCACCGTCATCGCGTTGCGCGACAAGGTCGACGCCGTCGCGCAGGACGACATCGCCGAGGACGAGGCCTTCATCAAGATCACCCTCAGGGATGGCAGCGTGCTGAACAAGCATGTCGAGCACGCCATCGGCAGTCTCGAGCGTCCGATGGACGACAAGGCGCTGGTCGCGAAGTTCGACGACCTCGCCCGCGATGTTCTGCCGGTTGAGCGCGCCGACGCCCTGCGCGAACTGTGCTGGAAGGTCGAAAGCCTGAAGGACGCCGCCGATCTCGCGCGCGCCGCCGTCGTTGTTAAATAAGGCTCGCCCGCCTCAAACCGGCGGGTGAGGAATGGCCGAGATCAATTGCCGCGTATAGTCGGCCTGGGGGCGCTCCAGCACATCGCTGGCGGCGCCCTCTTCAATGATGCGCCCGCCGTTCATCACGATGACCCTGTCGCATAGCAGTTGAACCACGTGCAGGTCGTGGCTGACGAACAGGTAACTCATGCCCAGCGTCGATTTGAGATCGGCGAGCAGGTTGAGCACGACCGCCTGCACGGAGACATCCAGCGCCGCGGTTGGTTCGTCGAGTATGACGAGCTCCGGTTCGAGCGCGATGGCGCGGGCGATGCCGACGCGCGCCTTTTGCCCACCCGACAACTGGTGTGGAAACCGGTCGAGCAGATCGGCTGGCAGGCCCACGAGCCGCGCTAGCTCCTCGCAACGCGCGCGCGCCGTCCCCGACGAGCTCTGGCCGCCAAGTCGATAAAGAGGGTCCATGATCGCGCGAGCGGCTGTGTAGCGTGGATTGAGGCTGTCGGTCGGATCCTGAAACACCATCTGGATTTTCGACCGGAGCGGATGCCGCGCGAAATCCCTTGCCGCGAGGGCGCCGATGTCCTGACCGTTGAACATGATCTGGCCGGATGTCTTGTCGAGCAGGCGCATGACCATCATCGAGGTCGTGGACTTGCCGCAGCCGGACTCGCCGACGAGCCCAACGCTTTCGCCACGCGCGACCTCGAAGGATATGCCGTCGACGGCGCGGAACGGGCCGGGAGCGCCGGCTTTTCCACCCGGCATAAAGCGGGCGATCGGATTGCGCTGATCGGGACGTGGATACTCCTTCACGAGGTTCTCGACCTTCAGCAGCGGCGTCTTGTCGCCGCTGGTCGGAGGTGGGAGCGGTGACGCCTCGCCTTCTGGCAAGAGGTCGCGCAAGGTGATGCCAGGGCGCGGCGTGGCGCGCATCAGTTTGCGCGTATAGGGATGCGCGGGTCGGGTGAAAATGTCGCGAGCCGCCGCCGTCTCCACCACGCGGCCCTTTTCCATCACGATGACCTTGTCGCAATAGGCGGCGGCGAGGCCAAGATCGTGCGTGATGAGAATGGTCGACATGCCACGATCACGCGTGAGGTCGACCAGCAGGTCCATCACCGCCTTTTGCGTAGTGACGTCGAGGCCAGTCGTGGGCTCATCCGCGATCAGCAGTTCCGGTCGACAGGCCAGCGCGAGGGCGATGACCACGCGCTGGCACATGCCGCCGGACAACTCGAACGGGTAGGCGTCATAGCGCTCTTCTGGCCGCTGGATCCGCACCTGCAGCAAGGCCTCGATGGCTTTCTCGCGCGCGTCGCCCGAGCCCGCGCGGGCGTGCTGGCGCAACACATCCTCGATTTGATGGCCGACCTTGCGTATGGGATTGAGCGCCGCGCGCGGATTCTGGAAAATCATCGACATTTCGCGCCCCCGCAGGTCGCGGAGCTCGCTTTCCGGCGCATGCGTCAGGTCCAGTCCGGAAAACGCGATGGAGCCCTCCGCGACGCGGCCCGCGCGATCGAGAATTCGCATGACCGCGTAGGAGGTCACCGACTTCCCCGAGCCGGATTCGCCGACAATGCCCACCGTCTCGCCCTTGGCGACGGATATGTCGACGCGCTGAATCGCCGTGACGACGCCGCGCCGCGTGGCGAATTCAACGGTCAGGCCGGATATGTCGAGGAGCGGTACGGCGCTCATGTCGGAACCCTCACGTGCGTCGGCTGGGGTCGACGATATCGCGCAATCCGTCGCCGATGAGGTTGAAGCAGAACACGGCCACCATCAGCGCGAGGCCCGGAAACAGGGCGATCCACCATTCGCCGGAAATAATTGAGCCCGCGCCTTCCGCGACCATGATGCCCCATTCGGGCGTCGGTGGCCTGACGCCAAGACCGATAAAGGAAAGGCCGGCGGCGTTGAGAATGGCGTAGCCCATCGTCAGCGACATCTGCACCATCATCAACGGCAGGATGTTGGGCATGATCGTGGTGAGCGCGATTCGAAGGTCGGAATTGCCCGTGAGGCGAGCCGCCATGACATAGCCCGCGTCGCGCCGGATGCTGGCCTCCGTGCGCGCGATGCGCGCGTAGAGCGGAAAATTGATGATCGCGGTCGCGATGATGATGTTCGTGACCGTATTGCCGAGCGCCGCGACGATGCCCATGGCGAGCACGAAGAGCGGAAACGCCATGATCGTGTCGCCGATGCGCCCGACGATGCGATCCGTCCAGCCGCCGAAGAAGCCGGCGGCGATACCCGCGAGTCCGCCCACGACGAACACAAGCGCCACCGAAAAGATCGCGATCGCCATGTCGAGGCGTGTCGCCACGATCACCCGCGAGAAAATGTCTCGGCCCAGTTGATCGGTGCCGAACAGATGCCGCGCCGTCGGCGCCTGTAGCGCGGCGGCCGTGTCGCTCGCCAGTGGATCGAAGGGCGCAAGCAACGGCCCGAACATGGCGAGGAAAATCAACAGCGCGAGCAGGCCGAAGGAAAATCCCGTCACCGGGTTTTCCCCGATGACATGTCGCGCGTGCGAAAGCGTCGCGCTCCATCCGGCCGATTGGCGCGGGATGGCCGCCTCCCGCGATGGGGTCGCGCTCATGTGGCGCTCCTCATGCGAGGGTCAATGAGGCGGTAGGCGATGTCGATCAGCAGGTTGAGAACGATATAAAGGATCGCCATCGTCAGGACGAAGCCTTGCACGGGCGCGAAATCAGAGGCGATCAGCGCCTCGACCGCGTAGGAGCCAATGCCCGGCCAGGCGAAGACCTTCTCGACGAGGACGTTCGCGCCAAGCAGGAACGAGAACACCATGCCGAGCGTCGTCACAACCGGCAACATGGCGTTGCGAAAAGCATAGGTCACGACGACCATGCGCGCGCTCAGGCCCGAGGCGCGCGCGGTGCGCACGAACTCCGAAGACAGCACCGACAGCATCGACGCGCGCGTGATGCGCGCGATGGGCGCGAGGGAGAAAATCGCGAGCGTTATGCCTGGCAGGAGAATTTGAGCGAGGCTCGCGCGGAACGTCTCGCCATCCCGCGCGATCAGACTGTCGATGAGATAAAAGCCCGTGACCTCGTTCGGCGCGCTGGCGAATACGTCGAGACGGCCCAGCGGCGCCGGCGACCATTGCAGGATGAAATAGAAAAAATAGACGAGAAGCAGTCCGGTGAAGAACACGGGCAGGGACACGCCCGCCGTCGCGATCGCGCGACAGGCGTGATCGAGCGTCGACCCCTGTTTGACCGCCGCCGCCACCCCCAGCGGAACCGCGATCAATAGCGCGAGGATCAGTCCGAACAGAGTCAATTCCGCCGAGGCGGGTAGTCTTGCCTTGATGTCCGAAAGCACGGGTTGGCCAGTTGTCAACGACTGGCCCAGATTGCCCTTGGCGAGATCAAGCACGTAATGCTCGAACTGTTCGGGCAGGGGCCGATCGAGCCCCAATTGCTTGCGAACCTGCTCGATGGCTTGCGGCGTCGCCGCCGGTCCGGCGAAATAGGCGGCGGTGTCGCCGGGCAGCACCCGCGTCAACAGGAAGGATACGACGATCACGCCGATCAGCGCTGGAATCGTTGTTAGCAGGCGGTCGAAAAGGAGTTTCAGCATGGCCTTTGCTTGCTCCTCTTGCGATCGTTGATTCTAAGCCTTCACGAAGGCCCGATAATCAAGCCTGCGATGGAACCAGTATTGATAACCGGAGATATTCTTCTGCATCGCGATGTTGATGTAGGGCTGGTAGAGCGGAATGCGCGGAATGTCCGCGAAGGCGAGATCGACGAAACCCTTGACATCAGTGTCATATGTCGCGGCGTCACCCGAGGCCGCCGCGTCGCGCGCGCCCTCGATGAACGCGTCCATGGGCTTTGATTGGTAGCTCGATGTGTTGAACACCGAATTCGCGCCGTGATAGCACCAGTAGAAAAAATACTCGGGGTAATTCAGCCAACCCGAGAAGATATTGGTGAACAGCGGCATTTCCTTCTTGTTGAGTTCCGTGCGCCAGTTGGCGCCGGGCACCTTGTTGATGGTCGTCTTGACGCCGATTTGCGCGAGGCTTTCCTGAACGAGCACGCACAGCGGTTCGTTGACTCCCGCGAAGCCGAGATCGAACGACAGCGTTGTTTCAAAGCCGTCGGGATAGCCCGCCTCGACCAGCAGGGCCTTCGCCTTGGCCATGTCCGTATTGAACTTGTGCGGCTGCGGCCACGCAACCTCCGTGGCCTTGTCCGCCGGCGCGCCAAACATGGGCTTCGCCAGGCCAAAAAGCACGGCATCCATGATTTTCTGATAGGGCACGGCATAGGCGATCGCCTGCCGCACCTTCGGATTATCGAAGGGCGGCCGCGTGACGTTCATGCCGAGATACTGGATGCCATTCGTATAGGGCGTCGACACAACGCTCAACTTGCCCGCGGCCTTGATCTCCGCGAAATCCTTGTTGGGCAGATCGAAGGAAATGTCCGCGTCGCCGCGCTCCAGCAGCGCGCGCCGATTGCCGGCCGAGGGCACGATGCGCCAGATCACGCGCTTTGTCTTGGGCAAGGGGCCGCAAACCCATGTCTCGTTGCGCTCGAAGACAACTTCGGTTCCCGGTGTCCATTTCGTGATCTTGTAGGCGCCGCCGCCCGCCGTGTTCTGCTTGGTGAATTCAAGCGCCCAGGGATCGGACGCGGTCGCGTTTTTCTTGCACAATTCGGAATTCATGATCGCCGGCACGATCACCGCGAGATCGGGGATCGTCAGTCGATCCTTGCGAATAAAGTCGACGCGGACCGTATGATCGTCAACTATGACGAACTGTTCCGGCTTGGTCAGCGAGCCAGCCGACATCTGGAAGGTTGGAAAACCGCCGACCGTCACCGCGCGATCGAGCGACCATTTGACGTCCTTCGCGGTAACTGGCGCGCCATCGTGAAACGTGGCGTCCTTTCGCAACTTGAAGGTCGCCGACATCGGTCCAACGGTGAAATCCTCGGCAAGCTCGCCCTTGATCTTGTCGCGCTCGTAATATTGCGTGCCATCGGGCAGCGTTTTCATCTCATGAGTTAGCAATCGATCATAGCAATTCCACGATGCTTCGTAGCCGGGCACGTTTGTTCCAACGCCCATGACATCGAGATTGTTGGGACCGCTTTCCGAAACGATCAGAAGCGTCTCCGCGCGCGCCTGCGCGTTGGCGGGCGTGAACACGGTCGGCGCGACAAGGCCAGCGGCCGTGATCGAGGTGGACTGCAGGAAACGTCGGCGATCCATGGTTGCCCTCGCGCTCTTTTTCGATCACGCGAGCATGGCGACAAACGTGGCTATTCCCATGCCTAAATATCGAACGAAACGCCTAATTAGAGCCACGCTCGCACACCGGTTGGGCGCGGGGGCGTGTTTGTCGGGCGAATATCTCGGAACGTTACGGCCCGCGTCTAGGAACCCACCCTGGACGCGAGGGATATATAAACGGGAATGCCGACAATCAGATTGAATGGAAACGTCACGCCGAGCGAGAGGGTCAGCGCGATGGCGGGATTGGCGTCGGGCAGCGCAATTCGCATGGCGGCGGGAACGGCGATGTAGGAGGCGGATGCCGCGAGCGTGATGAGGACGGCGGCGCCGCCGATGGAGAGCCCGATCGCCATGGAGATCAACGCGGCGATTGTCGCGCCGATCAGCGGCATTCCAATTCCGAAAAGCGCGACGGGCATGGTCAGCAAGTCGCGGCCCTTGGCGAGCCCGCGTCCGGCGACCAACCCCATGTCGAGCAGGAACAGGCAGAGAAATCCCGCGTACGGATCGACCAAAAACGGCTTGAGCATCGTCAGGCCGCGCCCTCCCGTGGTCATTCCAATGCAGAACGATCCAAGCAGCATGATGATCGAGCCGTTGAAAAGGATATCGCGCAACATGCCGTCGCGCCTTCCGTCGGCGACCGATTGCCCCCGCGCGATCATGAGTCCGGCGAAAATGGCGGGCGTTTCCATCGCCGCGGCCACCGCGGCCATGTACCCCTCGTAGCCAATCGATAGCTGGTCGAGCGCGCCCGTGATCGCCGCGAAAGTAACCGCCGATATGGATCCGTAATGCGCGGCGACCGCCGCCGCGTCGACGCCTGAAAGCCGGGTGACCAGCCGCAAGACGCCATAGGCGATGAAAGGCAAGGCGAAGGACAGGAGCGCGCCGGCGGCCAGCGCGCTGGCGAGTTGCGCCGTGACGCCGTTATGGGCAACTTCAGCGCCGCCGCGGAAGCCGATCGACATTAACAGATAAAGCGATAGCAGGCGCGCGACGGCGTCCGGCACGGCGAGGTCGGATCGCGCCAACGCGGCGAGAAGGCCCAGAATAAAGAA
Organism: uncultured Hyphomicrobiales bacterium; assembly: GCA_903861645.1. GTDB lineage: Bacteria > Pseudomonadota > Alphaproteobacteria > Rhizobiales > Beijerinckiaceae > Terripilifer. The sequence continues at coordinate 5,731 of CAIOVE010000019.1, read as the reverse complement.
CAGAACCATGGGCGACAAAAGGTTCGTGGTCGCGAGATCGAATACGGCCAATTTGGTCCTCCTAGCGAACGCGGGGATTTGCGGGGCGAACCGGTACACGCGCTTGCGATCAATGAAAAATTGATAATAATGAGGTCTATGATCAATAAAATTGAATGATGGGAACGATGCCGCGGGCGCCTCTCAATCTGGATATCGATCTGGTTCGAACCTTCGTGACGATCGCCAGTCTTGGTAATTTCACGCGCGCGGCCGCCCGAATGGGTCGCCAGCAATCGACGATTTCATTGCAGATACAGCGTCTGGAGGACGCGCTTGGCCAGAAACTCCTGACCAGGAATTCACGCGTGGTCGCCCTGACGCCAGCCGGCGACGCGTTTCTGCCATCCGCGCGTCGATTGCTGGACGTCAACGATGAAATCGTCGCTCGCGCCCGCGAGCCTGACATGCGGGGCGTCGTGCGTCTGGGCGCGCCGGAGGATTTCGCCACCCGGCGCTTGCCCGAGGTGTTGGCGCGCTTTTCCCAGGCCTACCCCGCCATCGCGCTCGAAGTGACGTGCGATCTGACGCTGAACCTCGTCAATCGTTTCCGGGCGGGGGCGTTTGACCTGGCGCTTGTGAAGCGGGAGCGATCGGTCGACGCGAAAGGGCCGCGCGTTTGGCGCGAGCCGCTTGTTTGGGTTTCGGCCGAGCGTGATTTCTGGCGCGGGGAGGAGCCCTTGCCTCTCGTGGTTTCGCCCGATCCCTGCGTTTACAGGCGGCGCGCCATCGACGCGCTTGACCGCGCGCGCCGGCCCTGGCGGGTTGCCTATACTTGCGGATCGTTGGCGGGCTCGCTCGCCGCCGTGAAAGCGGGTCTCGGCGCGACGATTCTGCCAAGGGAGATGGCGCCGCCTGATTTGCGCGTGTTTGATGGCAAGCCTTGGCCGAGTCTCCGGGACACCGAAATCGCGCTTCTGCAAGCTGATCCGCTGTCGCCGCCCGCCGCCCGACTCGGCGATCACATCATGCGAAGCCTCGGATGATCGTCTGTTCCGGATTGTGAATTCGGCGCCATCCATGCATCATGAACTCAAAGGAGCCATTGCATGAGCCTCTGTCGCGCTTTGCTGAACCTTGGAGCTTGGACGGCCATCCTTGGTCGTTTGCTCGGCGTGATGATTGGCTTGACGCCCCTGATCGCTGAGGCCGCGTGGCCGGACAAGCAGGTCACCGTCATCGTGCCATACGCGGCTGGCGGCAACACGGATATCATGGCCCGTATCCTCGCCGATGAATTGCAGAGAAAGTTCGGGCAACCCTTCATCGTTGAAAACCGCCCGGGCGCGGGCGGCGCGCTCGGCGCGCAACATGTCGCGCGTTCACCCGCGGATGGCTACACGTTGTTGTTTGGAACCACGGCGCAACTCTCGATTCTGCCCTTCATACAGAAGATCAATTACGACCAGCTCAAGGACTTCGCGCCCATAGCGGTTTTTGGGCAATCATTCTCGATCCTCGGCATTCATCGTTCCGTTCCCGCGACAGATCTGCAAGGCTTTATCGCCTACGTCAAAGCCAACCCCGGCAAGGTCAATTACGCCTCTGGCGGGGTCGGCACCGTGGGGCATCTCGTCAGCGCGCTGTTCGCCGCGCGCGTCGGGTTGACCATGACCCACGTCCCCTACAAGGGCGGCTCGCAATCCATGGCTGATCTGCTGGCGGGGCAGGTGCAGATGTATTTCGGCAACTCGTCGGAATTGCTGCCCTACAAATCGAGCGACCTCGTCAGGCTGATCGCGGTTGGCACGCCCGCGCGGGTTGCTCAACTGCCCGATACGCCAACGGTGGCGGAGAGCTATCCCGGGTTTTCCTTGCCAGCCTGGAATGGATTACTGGCGCCCGCCGGCACGCCCCGCGACATCATCGACGCGCTCGCGAAAAGCGCGGTCGAGGCGGCGAACTTTCCCGCGGTCAGCAAGAAGCTCGTCGATCTCGGCATCGATCCCGGCAAGGCGATGGCAGATGAACTGAGCGCCATCATCAAGGGCGAGCAGCCGCTCTATCAGGCGGCGGTGAAGGCCGCGGGCATCGAGCCTTGACCCGACGCACGACTGGTCTCGTGGACGCTTCCGTGCTTTGTTAATTGCCTCAATCGGCGCGGCGCGATCGCGCGACGCAAGCAAGGGTGGATCATGCGCATTGTCGCTCTAGAAGAACACTATACATTCCCGGATCTCGCGGCTCGTATCGATCCGGCCGTCGTCGTCCAGCGCGGCTATCCCCATCCGGACGCGCCTTCCGTTCGACCCGATGTCGACCACAGACTCATGGATTTCGGAGCGGCGCGGCTGGCGTCCATGGATGAGGCTGGCATCAGCCTGCAGGTGCTGGCGCCGTCGGGACCCGGCGCCGATTTGCTGCCCCCCTCGGAAGGGCCCTCGCTTGCGCGCGAGATGAACGACCGGCTGGCGGACGAGATCGCCAGGCAGCCCAACCGTTACGCCGGTTTCGCACATCTGCCCTTGACCGCGCCGGAAGCGGCCGCCGAGGAGCTTGAGCGTTGTGTCACAAAGTTTGGCTTCCACGGCTGCATGGTCAATGGAACCACGAACGGCCTGTTCCTCGACGATCCGTCATTTGAACCATTGCTCGCCCGGGCGGAGGCGCTTGATAAGCCGATATATATTCATCCGGGCATTCCCCCCAAGGCTGTTCGCGACGCCTATTACGACAAGCTGAGCGGTCCGATTCCCGCGATTTTCGCGCGCGCGGGTTGGGGTTGGCACGCCGAAACCGCGGTGCATGTCGTTCGCCTCGCCCTCTCGGGTGCGCTCGATCGTCATCCCAACCTCAAGATCATCATCGGCCATCAGGGCGAGGGGCTGCCAGCGATGCTGGATCGATTCGACGAGACTTTCGCGCATACGACGCCGAAGTTTCATCGCCGCAGCGTCAGCCAGACCATCCTCGATCAGGTGCATGTGACAACGAGTGGGTTCTATAACCTTCCGTCCTTCCTGCTGCTGCTGCAAACGTTTGGCGCCGATCGCATCATGTTCTCGGTCGACTATCCCTTCAGCTCGAACGCCGCCGCGCGAAAGTTCCTTGACGCGCTTCAGGTCGCGCCGGCGGACCGCGAAAAAATCGCCCATGGCAACGCTGACCGGTTGCTCGGGCTGAAGCCCTCCGCCGCCTGATCATCCCCGAGAAAGCAAGACCTGGAGCGGCCGCCGCGCCGCTCCAAGCATGAGGCCGGCGATCGCGGCGATGCTCGCGACCAGCAGGAAGAAGTTTTGGCTGGACAGGCTCGACCAGTAGCCGCCCAGCCATCCCGCGCTGAAATTGCCAACGAAACTGGTCATCATCCAGACTCCCATGATCAGCGACTTCGAACCCTCGGGCGCCATCGACGCGACGAGCGACAAGCCGATGGGAGAAAAGTAAAGTTCGGCGATCGTGATGACGACAAAATAGGCGAGCAGCCAAAGCCAGCTCGCGCCCACGCCCCCCGTGCTCCAGGCGGCTGTGGCCAATACCAGATAGGCCAGAGACAACCCGAAACATCCAAGGGTCAGCTTGTCGACCGTCGCGGGCTCGCGCGACGACCGCGCCCGCCGCGCCCACCAGGCGACCAGCGGTGGCGTGAACAGGAAGATCATCAGCGGGTTGAACGCCTGAAACCAGGTGACCGGAATTTCACCGCGCCAGAAAAGCAGATTTATGGACCTGTCTGTCGCATGCTCGGCCCAGAGCGCGATGGTATTGCCCTGTTGCTCGTACGCGGCCCAGAAGAGGGCGGAGGGTATGAACAGCAATGCAAGGCCAAGCAGGGCGGGTTTCGCGCCGGCGGAATCGCGTGGCGTCGTCCGCGCGCTGGACAAGATGGCGTCGGGCGGCAATCGCGAAAGGCCAAGCGAATAGATGACGAGCCCGATCAGCATGCCAATGCCGGCGCTGGCGAACCCGTAATGCCAGCCGAGCGCCTCGCCGAGCGTGCCGCAGACCAGCGGAGAAAAAAACGCGCCTATGTTGATGCCCACGTAGAATATCGAATAGGCGCGATCACGCCGCGCGTCCCCATTGGCGTAGAGGCCGCCGACTTGCGTGACGATGTTGGGCTTGAAGGCGCCGTTGCCAAGAATCAGCAGCAGCAAGGCCAGTAGAAAGAAGCGCTCCGAGGCCATCAGGAAATGGCCGGCGACCATCAACGCCGCGCCGACAGCCACGGTTCGACGTCGACCCAGCCACCGGTCCGCCAGCGCGCCGCCGATAACGGGCGTGAGATAAACAAGGCCGCTGTACAGGCCATAAATACGCGAGGCGAGGGGCTGAACGTCGATCGGTCCGGAGAGAGTCTCGAAGCCCGCGCGCAGGGCAGCAAGACCCATGACCTCTCCCGCGCGCTCTGGCCGAAGCAGATAGTCGACCATATAAAGAACCAAAAGCGCGCGCATGCCGTAATAGGAAAATCGCTCCCACATTTCCGTCGCGAACAGGAAGGACAACCCGATCGGGTGGCCCAGAAACCTGGGTTCAGGCGTGGCGTCGTCGCCAGTTGCTTGAGTCGGATTCAATGCCATGAAGCATGTGTAACATGCCGAATGGTTTTTCACGGCGCCTGGCGTTCGTCGAAAATCATGGGTCGTGCATCAAAAAGCCGCCCTTTCGGGTCGGTCCGGCCGGCGTCGTCGTTACCCGTCGCCAAGAGGGCGCCCCCGCTTGTCACAACACGCCCGCGGCTTCCCGCGCCTTGAATCGCGCTTATTCGTCCAAGGCCCGGCGCGTAGTCGCCCACGCCATATTGAACGAAGCCGCTTTCACTCCTGAGCCAGGCGCGTTGTCCGGCAATGGAGACGACAGTATAGCGCGGCGCGCGTGGCGTTTCAGGCCCGGGAATCTTGTCGCCGCTCGCCTTCGCGATGGCTCCGGTTGGCGACATGTCAACGGCGTCGGGGCGGGAAGCAACGGAGGTGCCCCCGATTGGAACTGCTTTCAGGGCGTCGGGCCGCGACTTTGGCATGGCGAAAATGCCGAGATGGGCCAGCCCGTTCAGGCGAACGGCGTCACCACGGGATTCAAGCATATAGCCAGCGAAAACAACCGACGCGCAAGCGCAGAACACGCCAAGCGAGGCAAGCCCGCGTTCCACGGCCAATGGCGTGGTCAGCGGGCTTCGCGATTTTGCATACGCTTCGCCGAGCCGGGACCATCGCGCATTGTGTGCGAGAGAGCTATCGCTGGCGCGGGTATCTCCCGACGAAATGCTCTTTGTCATGTCGAAATCGCCGTCCGCCCCTCGCCTTCCCGTAGCTCCGCGCGCAACGTCGCCGCGAGCTCGAGAAACGCGTCGCTGCTAGCCGCCGAATTCAACGATTGCGCGAGTGATTCATAGATGCGCGGCACGATGCGAACCGCCTGATCGAGCAGCATGTCACTGCCCTGCGTGTAGCCGCCAATCATCCGTAAATCACGAGTCTCCTCGTAGCGGGCGATAATGGCTTTCAGCCGCGTGACCAGGGCGCGTTGATCGGGCGTCCAGACAAGGTGGGCGAGACGCGAAATCGACGAAAGGATGTTGACCGCTGGCGACGAGTGAATTGCTTAGTGTCTGTCCGATGAGTTCTTGAATCGAATGAATCGTTTGTGATTTAAGAGAGGCGACCTGATTCGGAGGGGTCGCTGATGTGGACCAACGAAAATCGCGCGCGTTATGATCGAAGCCGTTTGCGCTATCCCAGCGACTTGACCG
>CAIOVE010000018.1 GCA_903861645.1 uncultured Hyphomicrobiales bacterium | reverse complement strand
TGGCTCGGGAGGTGCAGGCGCCTAGCCAAGGACTGGGAAAATCTCAACCGAAGAGCGCTCGCGTTCCTGCGCCTCGCGTCAATAAGGCTTATGCTCAGAAAGCTATGCAATCCAGCATGATCTCTCCGGACAGACACTGAAAGAATTACATATATAAAGAATTTCGCTATCGAAAAGATTGCTTGGCCTCGTGACATAGTGATGACAATGGGAAGTTGAACGAATCTGGAAGGGTTTCGACCGGATGCTGTCCGCGTTAGGGAAAATTTTGGCGATCCTGGGATTTCAATGATGTCAAAGGCGGGAGGGTCTGCGGCGGTCATCGAAATAGGCCCCTGTTAATCGCTGGTTCGTTGTGAAACTTTTGTTGCGACATCCAATATCAATATGCGGTTCCGATCGTTCAACATCCGCGGTTCGGCTCCAAACATACGTCCAAGCTAGCGCCGCGCGTTGCGATTTCAAAATTTGGGGATCGGTGTCAGCCTTTAGTGCGGTCTGACGGGCCATGCCGAGTGAGCCATTGCGATTGGCTCGACGCAAGCCCGTAATGTTCGGCGCTGGGACCGCCTGAGTAGCCGCCCAAGGTCATCCCCTGCCGCTTGTGGCCGACCACCGCTGCGATGATGCTTTCGGGTTGGCCCGCTTGCTCCGCCTTGGTGATGAACCATCGACGCAATGAATGAAAGTTGACCAGCGAACGCCGCTTACCCTCGATCATCAAAACAGTTTGTTGCCAGTCCCTTGACAGCTTCCGCTACCCCGGCGTTTTAGGCGGTGTTCGCGGTGAGCCACGGAGGTGGTATGCAAACCGAATGCTGAGATGCCAAAAGATCAATTAAATCGATCACTGACGCGGCAAAAAACCTAATCCTTTCCTGGGCACCAATTCCCGAAAATTTTGATTGAAGGCGTGAAGTTGGTTCCGGCCAGCTGACGCCCGCCGGCGGGCAAAAGCCCCGTGACGGCAAGCCCAAATGGCAAACGACCGGCGGAGCCGGTCGTCGCTTTTCCATGAAACGTGAACGACCGGGGTTCTAGACGTCGGTCGTGTCATCGCTGGACGAACCGCCATCGTCGTAGCTCGCCGTGTCGTAGCCGTCGGCCGCGTCCGAAATGGCGTCGTCGCGCACGTCCTGATCGTGCAGGGCGGCGGCGCGCGGATCGTTCTCGTAATAATTATTGACCACGGTTTCGCCGCCGCCAAAGCCGCCGATGCCCTGCTGGCCGAAGCCGGAGCCGAAGGCGCTGTTGTGCCCGCCCATCAGTCCGCGGATCGAGTCGGCGAGCAGCACGCCGCCGGCGACGCCCGCCGCCGCGCCCAGCGCGCCCTTCAAAAATCCGCCGCCCGCGGCCGGGGGCGCCGACTGCGACCAGGGCCCCGGCTGAGGCTGCTGCTGGCCCCAGCCGCCAGTGGGCTGTTGCGCTGGCGGCGGTGGCGCGGCCACGCGCCCCCAAGGGCCGCTGGCGGGCGCCGCGGCCTGCGTGGGCGCTGGCGCGCTGGCGCCGAAAATGGATTTGCCAATGCCGCCGAGGAAGGACGTCGCTTCCGGCGCGGGCTGGGCGGCGCGCGCCTCGAGGTCGCGCACCCGCGCTTCAAGCTGGTGGACGCGCTCGCTGGCGGCGCGTAGCGCCTCCTCCTGCACCAGCACCGTCTGGGCGAGCAGGTAGGGCGCGAAGGGCATGTCGCGAACCGCGTCGGCGATCAGCGCCTCCGCGTCGCGGTCGCGCGGCGTTCCGGACGCCGCGTGGATCCGGTCAAACAGTCCGACAAGCAACTGGCGTTCATCGGGGGTCATGGTCGATCTCCAGGTCGCGACCCAAGGCCGCCCGGAAGATATGGAGACCGTCCGTGACCAAACCAAGTCCGCGGCGTGGCGATGGCGGCCAAAAAAAACGCGGCCCCGAGGGGCCGCGTTTTACCGGCTCAGAAGAGCCAGATCATTTCTTCCAGTCTTTCTGGTAGGTGAAGTCAACCGAGAGGCTGGCCATGATGCGCTGACCGCACCAGTTGGAACGGCCCGTGGCGACGCCGCCGACGACATTGCCGCCCGGATCGGAGCTGACGACGTAGCACTGCGTGGAGCTCAGGTTCGAGCCGTAGTAGCGCAGATCGGCCGTCACGTTGTTCCAGGCGTAGGAGACGCCGGCGTTCCAGCTCCAGTAGCTCGGATACTTGAAGGGCGCGGGACCGGAGTTGTAAATCGTGCCAGCGCGCAGCTTGCCGAGCGCCTGATAGCCGATTTCGCCGGAGACCGAGAAGCCGCTGTCGCCGAAGGTGTACTTCGGCAGGAACGAGACATAGGTCGACGAGAAGCCGCCGCCGCCGCCCGAGGAGTAGTTCGTCCAGTTGGGCGACCAGAAGAGGTTGGCCGCGACCGACAGCGAATCGGTGATGTTGTAGGACGGCTTCAGGTAAAGCTCGAACCAGCTCGGATCCTTCGCCGTCGTGGCGCACTGGCCGGTGTCAAAACAGAAGGCGGCGGTCGGGGTGGCCGGGTTCATGACGGTCGTGCCGCCGGCGCCCTGCGACCAGTACTGCTCGCGGTTGCTGGGATACCAGTAATAGATCGCGCCGAGATCAACCGCGAACTTGCCCCAGGTCTGGCGGACGCCACCGTAAAGGTCGACTTCGCCGAAGGGGTTCGTCGGCAGCTGGGTGCGCCAGAGCTGCGTGCCAACGTAAAGCTGGGTGTCGCCGATGTTGTAGCGCGGCTCGAAATAGACGGTGGCGCTCGGCTGGTGGTTCGACTGGGTCACGCCGCGCGAAATGTAATCGCTCATGACATGCACGCCGAAGGCGAAATCTAAGCCATCGGTGCTAGCCGCGGGAGCCGGGGCCGGCTCTTTCTTGTTGGGAAGATCGGCCGCGAAGGCCGCGCCACCCATCAGGGCCACCGAGGCGACCGCCAATACCATGCGCTTCATAAACTGCTCCATCAACGAACCGAATTCGATGTGGCGAAAATGCGTTGCGCCGACGTTTTGTTCAAGGAGATCGAATGTGCAGTTGCTTATTTGTTAGGCAATACTGGCCAAGGGTGAAACAACGTCCATCATTGTGACAAAATCGCCACAATTAGGCAGGCCGCCGGATCGTCGATGAGCGCGTTCAAAGGCGCGGTTTTGACCTGACTGTCCCGTCGTCGCGGTCAAGCCGAAGGTCGCGCCGCGAATCGCGCGCCCTCGAGCGCGCGTGGCAAGGGGCCGCCAGTCGCCCAGTCGAGCAGTTCCACCGTGTGCACGATGGGGATCGACGTGCCCCCGGCGATTTGCGTCATGCAGCCAATATTGCCAGCCGCGATGGCGTCCGGCCGGGTTTTCTCGATGTTGGCCGCCTTGCGGGCGCGCAGTCGACCCGCGATCTCCGGTTGCAGGATGTTGTAGACGCCGGCCGAACCGCAGCAAATATGACTTTCCGGCACGTCCTTCACGTTGAAGCCCGCCGCGCGCAACAAGCGCTTGGGCAGGTCCGTGATCTTCTGCCCATGCTGCATCGAGCAAGCGGAATGATAGGCGATGGTCTGGCCGGCGCCGACGATCGTCGGCAACGGCTCCAGCGTCGCCAGATATTCGGTGACGTCGCGGGCGAGGTCCGAGACACGCGCCGCCTTGGCCGCATAGCGCGTGTCCTCGCGCAGCATGAAGCCGTAATCCTTGACCGTCGTGCCGCAACCCGAGGCGGTGACGAGAATCGCGTCGAGCCCATGCTCGATCTCCGCCGTCCAGGCGTCGACGTTGCGGCGCGCGAAATCGAGCGCGTCGGGTTCGCGGCCCATGTGGTGCACCAGCGCGCCGCAGCAGCCGGCGGCGGGCGGAATGACGACCTCGACGCCGTGGCGCGCCAGCAGGCGCCGCGCCGCGGCGTTGATCTCGGGCGCCAGCGCCGGCTGCGCGCAACCATCGAGAATGGCGACGCGTCCCTTGCGCGGCGCGGCGACGACGGGCGCTGGCTCCGGCGCGGGCCGCGAGGGGAAGCGCGCCGGCGCGAGCGCGATCATCGCCGACAGGCGCGCGCCGAAAACGGGCAGCGCGGCGATGAGCGGACGGAAGGGCTTGGCCAACAAGGCGCCCGCGAGCGCCAGGCGAAACCGGCCTGGATAGGGCAGTATCGCGGCGAGCGTCGCGCGCAACACGCGATCGGAAAAAGACCGCGTGTACGTTTGTTCGATATGGGCGCGCGCGTGATCGACGAGATGCATGTAATGCACGCCGGACGGACACGTCGTCATGCACGACAGGCACGACAGGCAGCGGTCGATATGCTTGACGACTTCGGGCGTCGCGGGCTTGCCGCCCTCCAGCATGTCCTTGATGAGATAGATGCGTCCGCGCGGCGAATCGAGTTCGTCGCCAAGCAGCAGATAAGTGGGGCATGTGGCGGTGCAAAAGCCGCAATGCACGCAGGTGCGCAGGATTTTCTCCGACGCGGCCACGTGGGGATCGGCGAGTTGTCGCGGGGTGAAGGTGGTTTGCATCGCCTTCAGACTCCCGCGTACATGCGACCGGCGTTGAGCAGGCCGTCGGGATCGAAGCTCGCCTTGAGGCCGCGCGTCAGTTTCATCAGGGCCTCGGGCAAGGGCTGGAACACGTCGACGGCGGCGCGCGCCTCGTCGGGCGCGCGGATCAGCGTGGCGTGGCCGGTCGTGGTCGCGACGGCGGCGCGAATGATCGCCGCGCCGCAATCGCCCTCCGCCGGCGTCGCCAGCCAGACCAGTCCGCCGGACCAGTCGTAGAACCAGCGCGCGTTAATGCCGCGCGCGATGGACGCGACAACGCCCGGCGCCAGCGTCGGCGCCACGGAAATTTTCCAGATGGCGCGATCGCGCGGCTCGGCGAGTGGGACCACGTCGCGTATGTCGCGCCAGATCGCGCGCGTCGCCGCGTGGTCGAGCCGCGCGGGAACGCCGAAATCCGCCAGCGCCGCGTCGAGCTTGTCGCAGCGATACGCGACCGATTCGGGAAAATGCTCGATGCGCAGCACCGTGCGCGCGACATCGCCGCCGACGCCCGCGGGCAGATGCGCGGCGCCGCCCACCTCGAAGGGCGAGCCCATGGCGGCGCAGAGACACGCGACGGCGCGCGGGTCGTCGAGACCCTCGAAAACCAGCGTGGCGGAATCGCGCGGTGCGGGCGTCAGCTTGAACGTGACCTCCGTGAGAACGCCGAGCGTGCCCAGCGCGCCGCCATTGATTTTGACGAGATCGAGACCGGTGACGTTCTTCACCACGCGCCCACCGGATTTGACCATTTCGCCGCGGCCGTTGACGAAACGAACGCCGATCAACTGATCCCGCGCGGCGCCCGATTGCACGCGTCGCGGACCCGACGCGCCGGACGCGGCGACGCCGCCGATTGTCGGCTCGCCGGTCGTGCCGTACAGCGCGCGAAAATCCATCGACTCGAAGGGCAATATCTGCGCCTTCTCGTCCAGCGCCGCCTCGATCTCGCGCAGCGGCGTGCCCGCCTTCGCCGAAATCACCATCTCCGCCGGCTCGTAAAGCGTTATGCCGGACAGGGCCGCCGTCGACAGCGTGTCGCCGGACGCCGCGGGCCGCCCGAGACCCGCGCGCGTGCCGCCGCCCACGATGTTGAGCGGCGCCTTGCGGGTCCGCGCGTCGCGCACGATGTCGGCGACGTCGGCCTCGGTCGCGGGCGTGAAAACGCTCATGCGATTCTCCCGTCGAGGGGAAACACCTTCGAGGGATTGAGCAGCCATTTCGGATCGAACACGGCGCGCGCGCGCATCTGTTGATCGAGATCGGTCTGGTCGAACTGGAACAGCATGAGGTCGCGCTTCTCGATGCCGACGCCATGCTCGCCGGTGAGGCAGCCGCCGACCTCGACACAGAGCTTGAGAATGTCGTTGCCGGCGCGTTCGGCCTTGTCCTGCTCGGCGGGGTCGTTGACGTTGTACATGATGAGCGGATGCATGTTGCCGTCGCCCGCGTGAAACACGTTGGCGACGCGCAGGCCGTACCCCTTCACGATTTCATCGGTGCGCTTGAGGACATAAGCGAGCCGCCCCAGCGGCGCGGTGCCGTCCATGCAGATGTAATCGGCGACGCGTCCCGTCGCGCCGAAGGCCGACTTGCGGCCCTTCCATATAAGCGCCGCCTCCATCGCCGACTGCGATTCGCGGATGGTGCGCACGTTGTGCCGCTTGGCGATTTCGACGATGCGCGCCAGTTGCGCGTCGATCTCCGTGTCCGATCCCTCGACCTCGATGATCAGCATGGCCTCGACGTCGAGCGGATAGCCGGCGTGGGCGAAGGCTTCGGTGATCTCGATGGCGAGCTTGTCCATGAATTCCATCGCCACCGGCACGATGCCATTGCCGATGACGTCGGCGACACAGGCGCCGGCGTCCTCGATGTGGTCGAAGCCGAACAGCACGGGGCGAGCGCCCTCGGTGGCGCGCAGGATGCGCACCGTCGCCTCGGTCACGACGCCAAGCTGGCCCTCGTGTCCGACGATAAGGCCGAGTAGATCAAGGCCGGGCGCGTCGAGTTGCGCGCCGCCGATGTCGAGAATCGTCCCGTCGATCAGAACCATCCTGACGCCGAGGATATGATTCGTCGTGACGCCATGCTTGAGGCAATGGGCGCCGCCGCTGTTCATGCCGATGTTGCCCGCGATGGTGCAGGCGAGCTGCGACGAGGGATCGGGCGCGTAAAAGAACCCGTCGGCCATGATGGCGTCGGTGATGCCGAGATTGGTGACGCCGGCCTGCACGCGCGCCACGCGGTTGGCGTAATCGACGTCGAGAATCCGGTTGAGCTTGGAGACGCCGACCACGACCGCGTCTTCCTGCGGAATGGCGCCGCCCGAGAGCGAGGTGCCCGCGCCGCGCGGCACGACCTTGACGCCGGCCCCGTTCAGATAGCGCAGCACGGCGGAGACTTCCTCCGTGCTTCGCGGCAAGACCACCGCCAGCGGCACGCGCCGGTAGGCCGTCAGCGCGTCGGTTTCATAGGCGCGGCGCTCGTTGTCGCTGGTGATCACGCATTCCGGCGGCAACAGGGCGGCGAGGCCCGCGATGATCTCCTCGCGGCGAGCGAGGATCGCGGGGTCGGGCGGGGGGAAGGCGATATGGGTCATGAGCGCGGCGCCGGTTGAGGAAGCATTTTCCTACATCCAAGCGCCCTCGCCCGCCAGCTAGCCTTCCGTCGACCGCCTAGGCCGCGGTTCCCATGCGGCGGACGACCCACGGCAGCACGACCTTCTCGAAGATCCAGTCATCGGGCAGTTGGGCGTTGCGGCCCATGTGCCCGCCCTTGGGGTTGACCCATGATTCCTTGGGGTCGCCATGGGTTTGCAGCAGGTAAAGATCGGCGATCGGCACCTGCGTGTCGTTGATGCCGTTGACGAGCAACATGGGCGCCGACGGCTTGTCGATCCAGCCGTTGTCCTTGAGCGACATGCGCGGACCATAGGCGAGGAACTCATCCAGCGTCTTGACGCCATAGACGGCGGCGCGCGCCTCGAACAGGCCGAACAGATATTCCGGCGTCTTGATGGCGACGCTCTGCCATTCCGGCTGGAAATAGTTGTGCACGGGCCCGCCCTGCACGACGGCGCCGAGAATGCGTTCCTTTTCCAGATAGGCGAGGCGGGCCGACCAGTGGCCGCCCCAACTGCCACCGGTCACGACGACCCGTTTGGCGTCGAGATCGGGCCGCTTGGCGATGATGTCGAGCACGGTCGAGAACACCTTCTCGACGCCGGGCTCGATCCGCAAACGCGTCTGGCCGGTGCCCGGCATGTCGAAGGCGAAGAAGGCGACGCCATGATCCAGATATTTGGCGTAGCGGATCGCGCCATCCTCCTTGCGGCCGTCGAGACCGCCGATGGCGATGACGACAGGCGCCGGGCGCACACCCTTGGGCACGCGCAGATAACCGGTGACTTCCTTGCCCTCGTAAGTGAATTTCACCGCCTCGATCGGCGGATCGACCAGCCGGCTGTAGCCGGCGAAGGCCTCCAGCGCCTTTTCATAGGCTTTCGCCGTGCCCGGCGAATCCTCCAGCGGGAACCGGGCGAACATGTACCACTGCATCGCCTTGTCGTAGGCCTCGGCCGCCTGCTTCTTGTCGCTCGCCTCAAGCCCTTTCGCGCGGGCGAGGTGACGGTCGCCGATGGCGCCCCAAACGCTGGCCCAGTGGTCGCGGTCCATGCTCTTGAGATTGACGAGCGCCTCGCGCACCTCGGCGGCGTCGAGTTGCGCCACCGGATAGGCCTTGCGGTCGGCGCGCGCCTGAATTTCCGTTTTCAGCTCCTCGAAGGTGCGTTGCGGCGCGAGTTGCGCCCGCGCGCCGGTGGCTGACAGTGAAGCGGCGGCGAGCGTCAGCGCGCCGAGCGATACGATGGCCTCGCGACGCGAGGCGACGGGCTGTGCGTTCTTCATGGCGTTCTCCCTTAATGATGGTTTAGACGCGAACGGCGTGATGGGTCTGCGGCGGAAAAATCTCCTCGGGCGTCAGCAACCGATGGCAGACGCCCTGTTCGTGGGCGAATTGCAGGAAGGCCTCGAGCGTCGGCCTGTTGGCCTCCAGCCCATAGGGCCAGTAATCGCCGCCCATGGCCTCCTTCGCGCGCTTGACCGCCTCCGACAGCCACGGCACCGGAATGACCGCGGCGCCGAGATAGTTGCAGCGCCTGATGCTGTTCTTGCGCGCGACATCGAAGGCGTGGAACAGATTGCCCGCCACCCAGGGCGCCTTGTCGAGCACGGTCTTCTTGACGACGAGCACGTGCATGATGGGCAGGATTTTCTTGTCGCGGGCGTAGGCGATCTCGGCCTCGAGCCAGTTGTCGTAGAAACGCACGACATTCGGGTTCGAATGGAAGCAGACCGGCGGCGTCGCCGCCACGACGGCGTCGAGGTCGCCCGCGTCGAGCATGTCGGTCAGCGAGCGATCCGCGACCGGCGTCAATTCGAGGCCGCGCGGCAGTTTCAGCGGCACCTTTTCGGCGCGGCCCGCCTCGCCAAGGCCCGCCTGCACCCATTTGATCCTGGTCAGGTCGATTCCGAGTTCGTGCGCCATGACGCCGCGCCCATAGACGGCCGCCGTCTGCGCCCATTCGGGCACGCCAACGCGCTTGCCGGCGAAGTCGGCCGCCGTCCTGATGCGATCCTTGCGCACATAGATCGCCGAATGGCGCGACACGCGCGATAGAAACACCGGCAGCGCGATCAGCCGGTCGTCGCCCTGCGAGCGCATGGAAACATATTTCGCCATCGACATTTCCGCGATGTCGAAATCGGCGTAACCGACCGTGCGCTGGAATATGTCGTGCAACGGCAGTTGCATGCAGGTGAGATTGACGCCCTCGACCGTCACGCGCCCGAGCACGATGTCGACGACGTGATCGTAATGGCTCACCGCCAGCGTCAGGTCGAGCTTGCTCATGCGGACTTCCTCCAGAAAGGGTGCGCCGTCGGGCGGCGTCGTTTTTCAACTCGACTGTAGCAGCCGGATGGTCGGCAAGAGAAGGGGCGCGCTCAGTCGGGCGCGCAGCGGCTCATGGGCACGCGATAGACGCGGTCGCGACCCAGCGCGTGCGCGTGGACCTCGCCCCTGAACAGGCCGCCAAAAGCGACGTCGCGGATGTTCAGCCCGCCCGCGTAGGCGCCGAAGGCGGGCAGCACGAGGCGGGCTCCATCTCCGACGAAACAGCGCCGGCGTGTCGAGCCGGATTCCGACCAGACGCGCGCCACCGGATGCAGATGGCCGGCGATTTCGCCCGGCGCCGATCCCACGACTGGCTCATGGCGCAGGGTCAGCGAAGCCAGCCGCAGTTCGGGCATGGCGACGCCGCCCAGCCCCTCGGGTGGCGCGGGGTCGTGATTGCCGGCAATCCAGATCCATTCGCGCCCCGACGTCAGGGCGCGCAGGCCATCCCGGTCGCGCTCGGTCATGCGGCCGCCGGCGCGGATATCGTGAAACGAATCGCCCAGCGCCACCACGACGCGCGGATCATGCCGCGCGATGACGGCGGTCAGGCGCGCCAGCGTCGCGGCGGTGTCATAGGGGGGCAGCAACACGCGCCGCTCGGCGAAGGCGGAGCCTTTTTCCAGATGCAGGTCGGCGACGACGAGCGCCCGCTCCGCCGCGATCCACAAGGCGCCCGACGCGTCGGGCGCGACCGCCATGCCGGCGAGGTCGAAGGCCTCGCGAGCGGATTGCATCGTCGGCGCGTTCACGTTCATGCCGGGCCCATGGCGTCATCGATCAGCACGCTGGCGGCCTCCGCCAGAATCTGGTCCTGCGCCTCGCCATAGACCGGCTCGCGGCCTATTTCCAGCATCACGGGCACAGCGAGCGGGGATATCCGCGCCAGCCGGCGATGGACGATCCTGCCCTCGACGCGCGCCAGCATGTCGGCGAGGCGCGCCAGATCCAGAAGGCCCGTCATCGCGTCGGCGCGCGCCGCGCGCAACAGGATGTGATCGGGCTGGTGGCGGCGCAGCACGTCGTAGACGAGATCGGTCGACATGGTGACCTGCCGCCCCGATTTCTCCTTGCCGGGAAAGCGCCGCTCGATGAGCCCGGAAATCACCGCGCAATTGCGGAAGGTGCGCTTCATCAGCGCGGATTCCTCCAGCCATTCCTCGAGATCGTCGCCGAGCATGTCGCGGGCGAACAGACCGGCCATGTCGACGCGCGGCGCCGAGACATCCGCCAGCGACCAGACGGCCAGCGCGTATTCGTTGGCGACGAAGCCCTGCGGCTTCAACCCCATGCGCTCCATGCGCCGCGTCAACAACATGCCGAGCGTCTGATGGGCCAGCCGGCCCTCGAAGGGATAGCAGACGAGGAAATGCCGCGAGCCGCGCGGAAACGTCTCGACCAGCAGGCGATTGGCCGGCGGCAACATCGACTTGTCCCGTTGCAGGGCGAGCCATTCGCGCACCTGCTCCGGCAGCCGCTCCCATTTCGCGGGGTTGGAAATGATCTCGCGCACCCGCGCCGCCAGATAGGTCGACAGGGGAAACTTGCCGCCCGCGTAGGAAGGCACTTTCGGCGAATCGGAGCGCGCGCGGGCCACGTGCGCCTCGTTTTCCACGATGCCGACAAGCGACAGGATTTCGCCGCCGAACAGGAACGTGTCGCCGGGGCTGAGCATTTCGAGGAAATATTCCTCGATTTCGCCGAGCACGCGTCCGCCGCGCGTCACCCGGCCCGTATAGGCGGCTTGCGGCGCGGATTCGCCCGACAGCCTGGCGGGATAGTTGATGAGCCGCTGGCCGCCGCGCGGCGAGCCCGTGGGCTTCGCGGGCCCGGCGCCGCGCACCAGCCGCACACGCAGCATTTCCGACTCGACGATCGTGCCGACGTTCATGCGATAGGCCTGCGCGATCTTTGGATGCGCGACGCGCCAGCGGCCATCCTGCATGCGCTTGATCTTGGCGAAGCGGTCATAGGACTTGAGCGCGTAGCCGCCCGTCGCGACGAAATCGAGCGCGTCGTCGAACAGGTCTTGCGACAGCGCCGCGTAGGGTTCGGCGGAGACGACCTCGCCGTAAAGCTCGCGCGCGTCGAGCGGACCGGCGCAGGCCATGCCGAGAATGTGCTGGCATAGCACGTCGAGGCCGCCCTCGCGCGCCAGTTGCGTGTCCTGCGCGCCGGCTTCCGCGGCGTCGATGGCGGCGCGACATTCGAGAACCTCGAAGCGGTTCGCCGGCACGAGGACCGCCCGCGAAGGTTCGTCGAGCCGATGATTGGCGCGGCCGATGCGTTGCAGCAGCCGGCTCGCGCCCTTGGGCGCGCCGACGTTGATGACGAGATCGACATCGCCCCAGTCAATGCCGAGATCGAGCGTCGAGGTGCAGACGACGGCCTTCAGCCGCCCCTCGACCATGGCCGCCTCGACCTTGCGACGCTGGCCAGCGTCCAGCGACCCGTGATGCAGCGCGATGGCGAGACCATCCTCGTTGATATGCCAGAGTTGCTGGAAGATCGCTTCCGCCTGCGCGCGCGTGTTGACGAAAACCAGCGTCGTTTTCGCGCCCTTGATCCGTTCGTAGATTTCATGAATGGCGTGCGCGGCGCCATGGCCAGCCCATGGCAGGCGTTCGCGCGTGTCGAGCATGGAGAGTTCGGCGGGCGCGCCGGGCGGCGCGACCACCAGCGCGGCCTTCTTGCCGGCGCGGCGATCGACCAGCCAGCGGCGCAATTCGTCGGGCTCGCGCACGGTCGCCGAAAGGCCAACGGTCGTCGCCTCCGGCGCGAGGCGTCGCAACCGCGCCAGACCCAGCGCCAGCAGGTCGCCACGCTTGGAGGCGACGATGGCGTGCAACTCGTCAAGCACCACGCGGCGAACCGTCGCGAACAGTGTCGTCGCGTCGTCGCTGGCGAGCAGCAGCGCCAGTTGCTCGGGCGTCGTTAGCAGAATGTCCGGCGGATCGCGGCGCTGACGCAGGCGCTTGGAGGCCGGGGTGTCGCCGGTGCGTGTTTCCACGCGGATATCGAGGCCCATGTCCGCGATGGGCGTTTCGAGGTTGCGGGCGACGTCGCTCGCCAGCGCCTTCAACGGCGAAATATAAAGCGTGTGCAGGCCCGCGCCGCGCGTTCGCCGGGGCCGCGACGACAGTTCGACAAGCGTCGGCAGGAAACCCGCCAGTGTCTTGCCCGCGCCGGTTGGCGCGATGAGCAGGGCGCTGTCGCCCGCGCGGGCCTTG
The DNA here is from genome assembly GCA_903861645.1 of uncultured Hyphomicrobiales bacterium. Classification (GTDB taxonomy): domain Bacteria; phylum Pseudomonadota; class Alphaproteobacteria; order Rhizobiales; family Beijerinckiaceae; genus Terripilifer. The sequence continues at coordinate 58,729 of CAIOVE010000018.1, read as the reverse complement.
GTCAGCAGGTCGAGCTGATGCGCGCGCGGGGTCCAGCCGCGCGTGGCGAACCAGGTCTGGAAGACGGCGGGCAGCGGCGATGGCGGAGCGCGTTTCACTTGCGCAGGTTAGGCCCGCGCGAGCACGCAGACCAGTCCGGGCACGTCGACGCCCGCGTCGCGACGCGTCGAGACAGGATCGAGCGCGCGCGTCTCGAAGCCGGCGGTGATGGCGGCCGCGCGCAGATAGGCGGCTGAATGGGCGTAGCGCAGGTCCGCGCCCACCCGCCAGTCGCCGCTTTCGCAAGCCTGCGTGGTGAAGGCGAACAGGCCGCTGGGCGCGAGCGCGCGATGGGCGGCCGCGAAGGTCGGAGCAAGATCGCCCATGTAAACAAAAACATCCGCCGCGATGGCGAGATCAGCCGCGCCCGCCGGACAATTGTTCAGGAAGGCGACGAGTTCGCCCGCGACCAGTCGGCGATAAAGACGGGTCTTGTCGGCTTCCGCGATCATCGCGGGCGACAGGTCGACGCCATCCATCGTTTCAACGCGTTGCGCGAAGGCGCGCGCCGCCAGACCCGTGCCGCATCCGAGATCGAGCAGGAGGCCGAAGCGCCGCCCCGGCGCGACGGCCTCGACCGCCGCCAGCAGGACGTCCGGGCCGCGATAGGCGAGCGCGCCCGTCAGATGCGCGTCGAAGCGCGCGGCGTATTGATCGAACAGGTCGCGCACGTAGGCTTCCGGGGCGACCGCGGGCGCGGCGCCCGCCCCGAGCGCCGACAGGCGCAGGCGCGCGCCCAACTGGCCATCCATGTCGAGCGCGTCGGCGCAGGCGAAGGCCTCGCGCGCGCCCTCGACATCGCCGATTTTCTGGCGCGCCTCGCCCAGCGCCAGCCAGCCGGGCGCCCAGTCCGGCGTCAGTTCGAGCGTCTGCGCGAAAAGATCGATCGCCGCGGCGTGATCGCCGTCGCGCGCGGCGGCCTCGCCCCAGGCGAAACGGCGGTCGGCGATGAGGTCGCCCGACGAGGCGTGGATCGCGTGGGTCTGGTTCTGGCTCATGCGCGATGACCTGCGCGCGCCGGGTTGCTTCGTCAAGGCCGCGCGCGCCGTCACGTTCGCGTGAGGATTGTAACCATCGCCGCGCCGCTTGCGTATTTGCCGATAGTGGGCCGCGCGACCCGCGCGTGCGACAACGCACTTACGCCGTTCATGCGCCATCGCATGTTGCGGACATGGAAGCCCGGGAGGCCAACATGGACAAGATCATCAAGCCGCGTCGCGCCGAATTCACGAACATTTTGCTGACCGGCCTTTTCGTTGTCGCGCTCGGCGCGGGCACGGCGACCGCCGCGATTTCCCTTGGCCCGGACCACGACTCCCATCCGGCCGCGCGAACGCTGACGAACGGCCGCGGGCTGTCCATGCGGCCCGCCCATGGCCCGGAGGACGAGGATTGCGTGCGCGTCACGCGCCGCGGCTTCGCGCCAGATGGCCGTGAGACGCTCATCCATACCCTCGAATGCGCTGAATAGTCTCTCGTCGGCGAATCCCCCCTCGGTCCGGCGATGACGCCCGGAGCAGCCTCCCCCCGCTGCTCCGGGCGATTTTCATTTCGGCGGCGATGACGGTTGCGGGACGGACCCTTTTAGTTTACATATGAACCAATAGCGGATTGGCCAAGCCTCGGCGTTGTGCCGTCGCCGCGAGTCGCTAATCTCACGAGGGCGATACGCCCCAGGAGCCTTCCATGCCGACCTATCAGGCGCCCGTCGCGGATACGCTGTTTTTGCTGAACGATGTTTTCCAGTGGAACCGCTACAGCAATCTGCCGGGATTTGGCGACACGACGCCCGATATCGTCGAGGCCATCCTGCAGGAGGGCGCGCGTCTTTGCGAGGAGGTTTTGCAGCCCCTCAACATCACCGGCGACAAGGAGGGCTGCGTCCGCCACGCCGATGGCGGCGTCACGACGCCCAAGGGTTTCAAGGAAGCCTACAAGGCCTATGTGGACGGCGGCTGGATCGGCCTCGCCGCCACCGCCGATCATGGCGGGCAGGGCCTGCCCTACACGCTCGCGGCGTTGATCAACCAGTATTCCGCCTCCGCGAACATGGCTTTCACCATGTATCCCGGCCTGACCCAGAGCGCGATCGCCGCCATTACCGAACACGCCTCCGACGCGCTGAAGTCGATATATCTTCCCAGGATGATCGCCGGCGTCTGGACCGGCACGATGAACCTGACGGAGCCGCATTGCGGCACCGATCTCGGCCTTTTGAAGACAAGGGCGGTTCCCGCCGCCGACGGTTCATACGCCATCACCGGGCAGAAGATTTTCATCTCGGCCGGCGAGCACGACCTCGCCGAGAACATCGTGCATCTCGTGCTCGCGCGTATCGAGGGCGCCCCGGCCGGCACGCGCGGCATCTCGTTGTTCATCGTGCCGAAGTTCCTGCCCAACGCCGATGGAACGCCGGGCGCGCGCAACGCGGCGTCCTGCGGTTCGATCGAGCACAAGATGGGCATTCACGCCAATTCGACCTGCGTGATGAACTTCGACGGCGCGAAGGGATTTCTGATCGGCGAGGCCAACCGCGGCCTCAACGCCATGTTCGTGATGATGAACGAGGCGCGCCTCGGCGTCGCCATTCAGGGACTAGCGATTTCCGACGTCGCCTATCAGAACGCCGTCGCCTATGCGCGCGACCGCTTGCAGGGCCGCGCGCTCACGGGACCGAAATCGCCCGAAAAACCCGCCGATTCGCTACTCGTGCATCCCGACATCCGGCGCATGCTGATGGAAATCCGCGCTTTCAACGAGGCCGCCAGCGCGTTGACCATCTGGAGCTGTTTGCACGCGGACATGTCGCGCCGCTCGCCGGACGAGAAGGAGCGCCAGAAGTCCGACGATCTGCTCGGCCTGATGACGCCGGTGATGAAGGGCGTCTTCACCGATCGCGGCTTCGACAACGCCGTCAAGGCGCAGCAGGTGTTCGGCGGTCATGGCTACATCGCCGAATGGGGCATGGAGCAATTCGTCCGCGACGCGCGCATCGCCATGATTTACGAGGGCGCCAACGGCATTCAGGCGCTTGATCTCGTCGGGCGCAAGCTGCGCAAGGATGGCGGCCGGGCGTTGACGGCGTTCTTCGCCGAGACGCAGGCGTTCATCAAGGAGAATGGCGCCAATGCAGAAATGACGCCCTATCTCAAGGGCTTGCAGGCTGGCCTCGGCGACCTGCAAAAGGCCACCATGTGGTTCATGCAGAACGCCATGGCGAAACCCGACAACGCCGGCGCCGGCTCCTACGACTACATGCACCTGTTTGGCCTGACCGCGCTCGGCTATATGTGGTGCCGCATCGCGCGCGCCGCGATGGAGAAAAAGTCCGCCGACGCGAGCGCCGCCGCGGCGATGGACGCCAAGCTGACGCTCGGACGGTTTTTCATGGAACGGATGATGCCGGAAACATCGGCGCATCTCGCCCGCATCCAGACCGGCGCCGACACGATGATGTCGCTGCCCGCGGAGATGTTCTGAGACTAGAAATAGCGCCCGACGCGCGCCAGGGCCTTGAGGAGACGACGATGACGGACGCATTCATCTATGACGCCGTGCGCACGCCGCGCGGCCGCGGCAAGCCGGATGGCGCGCTGCATGAAGTCTCGACCCTCGGTCTCGCGACGACGGCGCTGAAGGCGATCCGCGAGCGCAATCAACTCGACACGCATCTCGTCGACGACGTCGTGATGGGCTGCGTCGACCCGGTCGGCGAGGCGGGCGGCGACATCGCCCGCATGGCGGCGTTGACGGCGGGCTACGGCAATCACGTGCCGGGCGTGCAGATCAACCGCTTCTGTGCCTCGGGCCTCGACTCCGTGAATTTCGCCGCGGCGCAGGTCATGTCCGGCCAGCACGACATGACCATCGGCGGCGGCGTCGAATCCATGAGCCGCGTCGGCATCGGCGCGTCGGGCGGGGCGTGGCCGGTCGACCCCGCCATCGCCATTCCCGCCTATTTCATGCCGCAGGGCGTCTCGGCCGATCTGATCGCCACCAAATACGGCTTCTCGCGCGACGACGTCGACGCCTACGCGGTCGAATCGCAGAAGCGCGCCGGCAAATCGTGGGCGGAAGGACGTTTCGCGAAATCCGTCGTGCCGGTGAAGGACGTCAACGGCCTGACCATTCTGGCCCATGACGAACACATGCGGCCATCGACCGACATGCAGTCGCTTGCCGCGCTCAAGCCCTCGTTCACGATGATGGCCGAACAGGGCGGATTCGGCGCGGTCGCGTTGCAGGCGCATCCCGAGATCGAGGCGCTGAACCACGTCCATCACGCGGGCAACTCGTCGGGCATCGTCGATGGCGCGGCCGCGGTGCTCATCGGCAACGCCGAGGCCGGCAAGAAGGCCGGGCTCAAGCCGCGCGGTCGCATCCGCGCCTTCGCCAACATTGGCTCCGAGCCGGCGATCATGCTGACGGGCCCCGTCGACGTGACGAAGAAGGTTCTGGCGCGCGCCGGCATGTCGATCGCCGATATCGATCTCTTCGAGGTCAACGAGGCTTTCGCTTCCGTTGTGCTGCGCTTCCTGCAGGCGTTCGACGTGTCCGCCGACAAGGTCAACGTCAACGGCGGCGCCATCGCGCTCGGCCATCCGCTCGGCGCCACCGGCGCGATGATCCTCGGCACGGCGCTCGACGAACTCGAACGCTCCGGCAAATCCACGGCCCTCATCACGCTGTGCATCGGCGGTGGCATGGGCACCGCGACCATCATCGAGAGGGTGTGACCATGAACCTTGTCAATTTCCGTTTCGAGACCGACGCCGATGGCGTGGCCCTGCTGACCTGGGACATGCCCGGCCGTTCGATGAATGTCATCACCCTCGACGTGATGAGCGAGCTTGAGCAGGTCATCGACGCCGTCGTGGCCGACGCCACGATCAAGGGCTGCGTCGTGACATCGGGGAAGGATAATTTCTCCGGCGGCGCCGATCTCACCATGCTCGAGGGATTCTCGCGCCAGTTCGCCGATCTCGCCGCGCGCGATGGCGAGGAAAAGGCCATGCAGGCCTTCTTCGACGGCACCCGCAAGCTGTCGCAACTCTATCGAAAGCTCGAAACCTGCGGCAAGCCATGGGCGGCCGCGATCAACGGCGTTTGCGTCGGCGGCGCCTTCGAACTGGCGCTCGCGTGCCACTATCGCGTCGCGTCCGACAGCGACAAGACGCGCGTCGGCCTGCCCGAGATCAAGATCGGCCTGTTTCCCGGCGCGGGCGGTTCGCAGCGCGTGTCGCGCCTGATGCAGACGGGCGACGCCTTGCAGATGATGTTCAAGGGCGACCAGTTGAAGGGCGCCGTCGCGCAGAAGATGGGCCTCGTCAACGAGGTCGCGCCCGCTGGCGACATCGTCGCGAAGGCGAAGGCTTGGATCGTCGGCGGCGGCTCGGCCGTCGCCCCCTGGGACCGCAAGGATTTCCGCCTGCCGTCGGGCAAGGTGTTCTCGCCCGCGGGCATGATGACGTGGCCGGCGGCCAACGCCATCTATCGCCGCGAGACGATGGATAATTACCCCGCCGCCAAGGCGATCCTCCATGCCGTCTATGAAGGCCTGCAAGTCCCGATGGACGTGGCGCTGCGCATCGAGAGCCGCTGGTTCGCGCATATCCTGCGCTCGAAGGAGGCGGCGGCGATGATCCGCTCGCTGTTCGTCTCCATGGGCGAACTCAACAAGGGCGCGCGCCGCCCAGCGGGCGAACCCGCCGCGAAAGTGAAACGGCTCGGCGTCATCGGCGCGGGCTTCATGGGCGCCAGCATCGCCTATGTCAGCGCGAACGCGGGAATCGAGGTCGTGCTGATCGATCGCGATCAGGCCGCCGCCGACAAGGGCAAGGACGTTTCGCGCAATCTCATCACCGGGCAGATCAATCGCGGGCGCGCGACCACCGCCGACCGCGAGGCGCTGCTGTCGCGTATCGAGGCGACCGACGATTACGGCAAGCTCGCGGGTTGCGATCTCGTCGTCGAGGCCGTGTTCGAGGATCGCGACGTCAAGGCGACGGCGATCAAAAAGGCCGAGGCGGCCATGGGCAAGGACGTGATCTTCGCCAGCAACACCTCGACCCTGCCGATCAGCTCCCTCGCGGAAAATTTCTCGCGGCCGGCGGATTTCATCGGCATTCATTTCTTCTCGCCGGTCGAGCGGATGTTGCTGGTCGAGGTCATCGTCGGTCACAAGACCGGCGACAAGGCGCTGGCGCACGCGCTGGATTTCGTGCGGCAAATCAAAAAGACGCCGATCGTCGTCAACGACACGCGCGGCTTCTACGCCAACCGCTGCGTGCTGAACTACATTCGCGAGGGCCATCTGATGCTCATGGAGGGCGTGCCCGCCGCCATGATCGAGAACGCCGGCCGCATGGCGGGCATGCCCGTTGGCCCGCTGTCGCTCAACGACGAGGTCGCGCTCGATCTCGCCTGGAAGATCGTGCAGGCGACCAAGAAGGATCTCGGCGCCGACGCCATCGACCCAGCGCAGGAAAAGCTGCTGGAGGAACTCGTCGTCAAGGGCGGGCGGCTCGGCCGCAAGAACGGCAAGGGCTTTTATGATTACCCCGAGAAGGGCGCGAAAAAGCTCTGGCCGGGCCTCGCCGCCCTGCAACCGAAACACCTCGATCCCGACGCCATCGACGTCGAGGAACTGAAGGATCGTCTGCTCGTCACGCAATCGGTCGAGGCCGCGCGCACGATGGAGGAGGGCGTGGTTGTCGATCCACGCGAGGCCGATGTCGGCTCCATCCTCGGCTTCGGCTTCGCGCCCTTCACCGGCGGCACGCTGAGCTATATCGACGGCATGGGCGCCAAGGCCTTCGTCGCCCTGTGCGAGAAGCTCGCGACGCGTCACGGTCCGCGCTTCGCGCCGCCGAAACTGCTGGTTGAAATGGCGGCAAGGGGCGAGACGTTCTACAAGCGCTTCGCGCCCAAGAAGGCCGCTTGAACCTCTGGCTCCGGCTTATCTGGGTCTGGCTGACGACCCTGTATCGCCCATCGATCGAGGCGCCGTTCGGCGTCTCGATCGTGAGATTGATCGTTCTGCCCAACGATCTCGACGTCAATCTGCACATGAACAATGGCCGTTATCTCACGGTCATGGACCTTGGTCGGTTCGATCTTTTCGCGCGCGGCGGCCTGCTGCGGGCCATCCGCGGCGCGGGCTGGACGCCGTTGCTCAGCGCCGCGAAAATCCGCTACCGCCGCGAATTGCGCCTGTGGCGTCCGTTCCGAATCGAATCGCGCGTCGTCTTCTGGGAGGACACGTCCTTCGTCATCGAGCAACGCATCATCGCCCGGGACAAGGATGGCGCCGATATCGTCGCCGCGATCTCGCTGAATCGGGGAAGGGTCTATAATCCCGCCGCGCGCCGGTTCATACCAGCCAGCGAACTGTTCCGCCGGATGGGGATCGACGCCCCCTCGCCGCCCGCGAGCGAGGAGGTGCGGGCCTTTCTCGACGCCGACGCGGCGCTGCAGCGCGCGGGTTGAGCGCGCCGACGGCGCCCGCGTCCCATTCCGCCCTTGCCAGCTTTCACGATCCGGCGGATTACATCTTCGTCCCCGGAGCGTCCGGCCCGTTCATCGAGCCTTCAGGACAGCCGGGGCACAACAAAGGCCAGTCGAGAGAGGCGGGGAGCCCCGCCAACGCCGTGAGGAACATGTCCGCTCTTACCCGACGCACCCTTCTGGCGGCGCTGGCCGCTTCCGGCGCGGCGTCGCCCGCCCTTGCCCAGCAGGCCCCGGCGCCCGTCGGCGTCCGCTTCGGCTATGACGATCTCGTCAGGAAGGCGTCGGATCTCGCCGCCGCGCCGTTCGACGGCTCGGTGCCCGCCCTGCCCGAGGCGCTCGACCGGCTCGATTTCGACGCCTGGCGCGAAATCCGGTTCCGTCCGGAAAAGGGAATCATCGGCAAGCCCGGCAGTCCCTACACCTTGCAGACGTTCCACATGGGGCATCTCTACAAGCGCGCGGTGAAGATCAACATCGTGCGCGATGGCGTGTCGACGCCCTTCGCCTATTCCGCGGCGCTGTTTGATTACGGCAAGACGAAATTCGAAAAGCCGCTGCCGCCCGATCTCGGCTACGCGGGCTTCCGGATTCATTTTCCGCTCAATAATCCAAAATATCATGACGAGCTGATTTCCTATGTCGGCTCCAGCTATTTCCGCGTGCTCGGCCGCGGCCAGCAATACGGCCTGTCGGCGCGCGCCATGTCGGTGAACACGGGCCTGCTCGACAACCACGAGGAATTCCCGTTCTACCGCGAATTCTGGATCGACGCGGGCGGGCCCGACAGCGACCACGTGTCGATTTACGCCCTGCTCGATTCGCCCTCGCTCGCCGGCGCCTATCGGTTTGATGTGTTTCCGGGCGAGGAATCGGCGGTCGAGACCACGGCCACCGTGTTCACGCGATCGACCCAGACGGGGCTCGGCGTCGCGCCGCTCACCTCCATGTATTTCATGGGCGAGAACGACCGCCACTTCAACGACCGCAACCACTTCGACGATTTCCGTCCGGAAATGCACGATTCAGACGGTCTGTTGATGCGCACGGCGGCCGACGAATGGGTCTGGCGGCCGCTGAAAAATCCCTTCATCCAGAAGATCGGGTATTTCGAGGCGTCCGACATCAAGGGCTACGGGCTGGTGCAGCGCGACCGCGCCTTCGACCATTATCAGGACATCGAACTCGCCTACGAGGCGCGCCCGACCTACTGGATCGAGCCGCGCGGCAAATGGGGCGAGGGACGCCTCGAACTCGTCGAACTGGCGACGCGCGACGAAACCGCCGACAACATCGTGCTCGCGTGGCGGCCGAAGGAGCCGGTGCAGGCGGGTAAACCCTTCGCCTATGGCTACCGGCTGACGGCCATGCTCGACGACCTCCGCCTGTCGCCGGGCGGCCGGGTGGTCAATACATTTTCGGCGCCGGTCGGCGCGCTTGGCTCGGGCGAGCAATCGGGACCGGGAACGCGCCGGTTCATGATGGATTTCGCCGGTGGCGACGTCGGCTTCCATCTCGCCAATCCCGGCGCCATCGAGGTGGTCGCGGCGGTATCGTCCGGCAAGGTCATCCGCGCCTTCACGACGCCCAACCCGCGCATCAATGGCGTCAGGGCGACGCTCGACGTGCGCATCGCGCCAGGTGGGTCGACCGACATGCGCGTCTTCCTGCGCGCCGCCGGCAGGCCGTTGACGGAAACGTGGATCTATACCTGGAACGACGAATAGGCCAAACGCTGTCGCATCGTCGCGAGGCCGGGCCGCGCGGCGATACGCGAGTATTGGTGGCCGGAGCTCGCTAGTGCAGTCGGCGCGGCGTCTTGTCGGCTTGCAGCTTGAGGATTTCTTCCTTGAGTTTCAGCTTTTTCCGTTTCAGTTCCACGATGCGTAGATCGCTACTGGAGGGATGATGGAGCTCCGTCTCTATTTCCTTCTCGATGGCCTGATGGCGTTTTTCGAGTTCGGCGAGATGGCTTTGCAGCGACATCCGACAGCTCCCTTGCTGATTTCAACAAACCAAGTGTGACACGTTTGTGAAAACCGGCAAGGGATTTGAACCGCCCGGCATTCAAATTTGGTTTGCCGCCTGTTAAGATAAAGCCGATCAAGGTAGGTAAGGCTTATGCGCGCCGCATCGCGGGCGGCGGGCTGGAACCGAAAGCCGAGCCGGGACCAACCATGGGCGACAGAACCAGCAGCGACTCCACGGCCGCCCTCGAGGCCGAGCTCGAAAGACTTCGCCAGGAACACCGCGATCTCGACGCCGCCATCGACGCGCTGATGGCCGCCGGCCCTGGCGATCAACTGCAGATTCAGCGTCTGAAAAAGCGCAAGCTTCTGTTGCGCGATCGCATCGCCTTTCTCGACGACATGCTGACGCCCGACATCATCGCCTGAGCGCCTTTCAGCCCGTCTTGCGACCGGTGTGCACGAATCCCTTGTCCACAGCCGCGACGAAGGCGGCGGGATCGTCGATCATCGGAAAATGGCCGCAGTCCTCGCAGACGATGGCGAGCGCGTCGGGCAGCGCCTTTTCCATCGCGGCGCGGCTGGCGATCGCCGGGCCGCGCGATCCATAGATGACGACGGCCGGCGCGTTGAGCGTGGCGAGGTCCGCCGCGACATCGTGCAGGCGCATGGCCCACATGGCGTTGAGCATGGTCCGGGGGCCCGCCTTGGCGCGGTCGATGTTCCAGCGATCGAGAAATTCCGGCGTTGTCTTGCCGGGGCGCAGGCGCGGCCCGACGGTTTCCGCCGTCTGCGGCGCGATGGTCCACATCTTCTCGGTGCGGAGCCAGCCCTCCGACCAGACTTTCTCCGTGCGGATCGGGTATTCGATGATGAACACGCGCTCCATCCGCGCGGCGTGGCGGGCGCCGAGCGCGATGGCGATCGAACCGCCGACCGACGAACCGCCAACGCTTGCCGTGGCGATGCACAGCGCGTCCATCAGCGCGACGAGCGCGTCGGCGAAATCATGCGCGGAGAAAAACCGCGGCGGCGGGTCGCTGTCGCCCTGTCCGGGCATGTCCCATGCGATGACGCGATGGCGCTTCGCCAGTTCGTCGATCACGAATTCATATTCGTAAGCCGAGGCGCCGTTGGAATGCATGAGCATCAGCACGGGGCCCTCGCCGGCTTCCAGATAGTGGATGCGGCCCATCCGTGTTTCGGCGAAACGATCGCTCGCGTGCATGCGCTGTCCTCCCGGCGTGTCGGCGCGCCTTGTCGGGCGCTTCGTGCGCGCATGTTAATCGAGGCGGTTTCGTCGGGCCAGCGGCTCCACGAGGTCATTGCTTGATTTTCCGCCGACGCGGTGTAGCAATCCGCCGTAACAGGGGAGGAATCGCATGAGCGTCCGCAAAGCGTTCGCCGCGGCCGCGATGTTCGCGCTATCGGCCATTTCACAGGGTCACGCGCAGGGCGCGTCGAAATGGCCGGATCAGCCGGTGCGCATGGTTGTTCCCTTCCCGGCGGGCGGCCCCGCCGACATTCTCGCGCGCGTGGTCGCCGAGCGTCTGGGCGCGGCGTGGGGACAACCCGTCGTCATCGAGAACAGGGCCGGCGCGAACACCGCCGTCGGCGCCGCCCATGTCGCGAAAATGGCGCCCGACGGCTACACGCTGTTTGTCGTCATGGACGTGACCATGGTGCTCAACCCGCTGACGACCAAGAGCCTGCCCTATGATCCCGTGAAGGATTTCACGACGATCACGCTGCTGTCGAAAAACACCTCGCTGCTGACCGTGCGCGCCGAGGATGGCGCGACCAGCGTCAAGGATCTGATCGCCCGCGGCAAGGCCAATCCCGGCAAGCTGAATTTCGGCGCGGGCATCATCACGACGCGGCTCGCCGCCGAATTGTTCAACCGCGAGGCGGGCATATCGGCGCAATACGTGCCCTTTCAGGGCAGTCCGCCGACGGTGCAGGGCCTGATGAACAAGTCGGTCGATTTCATCGTCGACGGCGCCGCGCCCAGCCTGCCGTTGATTCAGGCGGGCAAGTTCCGCGCGCTGGCCAAGCTCAACAACGGGCCGACGCCCGCGCTCCCGCAGTTGCGCACGCTGGCGGTGGAATCGGGCATTCCCGCGCTCGAGGACGTGTCGACATGGATCGGCCTCGTCGCGCCCGCCGCGACGCCGCGCGCCATCGTCGATAAAATCCAGAAGGACGTGGCGAAAATTTACGCCGATCCCGCGCTCATCGAGCGGCTGTTGCAGGCAGGCATCAACCCGGTCAACGACACGGCCGACGAGTTCGCGCGTTTCATCGCCTCGGAACTGGTGCGCTGGGGCAAGGTCGTCAAGGATATCGGCATCGAACTCAACTAGTCGCCCAGGCGGCCGCGTCGTCGCGCTCGCCGATGAGCGCGAGGCCATTGGCGATTGACAGAAGTTCGTCGCCCGATTCCAGCCTGTCGGCGCCAAAGCGCCGCTCGAACAGGCGGCGCACCGCCGGCACGAACGAGGTGCCGCCGGTCAGGAACACCTTGTCGATTGAAGCAGGCGCGAGGCTCGCGCGCGCCAGCGTGTCGTCGAGGGCCGCCTCGACACGCGCCAGATCGTCGGCGATCCACGTCTCGAAATCCGCGCGCCGGATCGTCGCGCGGAAATCCACGCCGAGCGGCGGAAACACGAAGTCCGTTTCCTCCGCCTTCGAGAGCCGCGCCTTGGCGGCGGACACCGCCTTGTAGAGCGGATAGCCCTGATCGTCCTCGACAAGGTCGATGAATCGGCCAACCTTTTCGGGCTCGACGCAATAGCGCAGCGTCTGCTTCAGATCGCGGAACTCCTCCGACGATTTCAGCACCGAAAGCTGGTTCCATCGGCCAAAGCTCGCGAACACGCCCTGCGGCAGATCGAGCGTCTTGCCCATGCTCCTGAACTTCGTGCCCTTGCCGAGACGCGGCAGCACGACGTGATTGATGATGCGATAATCGAACGTGTCGCCGGCGACTCCAACGCCGCCATGGCCCAGCGGCTCGGCGCCGACGACCCCGCGCCGCACGGTGAAATTCATGATCGAGAAATCGGTCGTCCCGCCGCCGAAATCGGCCACCAGCACGCGCGCGTCGCGCCTGAGCGAGCGGGCGAAGGCGAAGGCCGCGGCGACGGGCTCATAGACGAACAGGATTTCCGTGAAGCCGAAGCCCGTCAGCGCGGCGCGGTAGCGGGTCATGGCGAGTTCCGCGTCCGGGCTCGCCCCGGCGAAGGTCACGGGACGGCCAACCACGATGCGCGGCGGCAGATTCGTCAGTCGCTCGCCGCCATGGGCGCGCAAACGTTCGATGAACACGCGCAACAGATCCTCGAAGCGATACTTGCGGGCGTAGAGCCAGGCGTTCTGGAAATGTGGACTCGCCGAAAACGTCTTCATGCTTTGCAGAAAGCGGCAGTCTGCGGGGTCGTCGATGTAATGCTGGATCGCCCAGGGTCCAGCCTCGGCCTCGATCGTCGGCGGCGCGTGGCTTTCGTCCTTCCAGAAGCAAAGCGCCGAACGCAAGGCGTCGACAGTCTCGCCCTCGAACGGAAACAGAATGGGCGCGGCCGACCGGTCGCCCTCCGCGACCGTCGCCAGAACCGTGTTGGTGGTGCCGAAATCAAGTCCGAGCGCGCGCGTCACGTTTTTCCGCAATGGTTTGTCGCGCGATCGACCCGCGCGACGGGAAACGATGGCGCGACGGGTTGTCGTCATTGCATCGGGGCGCGCGTTATAGCCGCGCCGGCGAATTTGCCAAACCCGAAGTCGGGAAAAATCAGCGCGCTTGCGCTTCGCGGCCGGGGTCGCTCGCGGTCAGCGTGGCGCCATGCCACGAAAAGCCGTCGCCCGCCCAGGCCGCGCACCAGAGCGCCGGCATGATCAGGTCGCGCAGAATCCACGAGGGGAGCGAGGCGAGCGACAGCGGCCAGCGGGCGATGGCCGCCAACAAAGCCTCGGCGCCGTACCAGACGACAAACAACGCGCCCAGCGCGCCGGCGATCGACCAGTCTCGACCATAAGCGCCAATCGCCAGCGCCAGCGCGGCCGGGACGTAGCCCAGCAGGATTTCCGGCGCGTAATGCAGGGGAAACGTCGCGCGGCGCAGGCGCGCCCAGCGCAATTGTCGCGCCCAGACCTCCAGCGGCTTGCGCGCGCCGAGCGGTTGCGGAAACGGCGGCGACACAAGCCGCGCCCGCAAGCCCTGCGATTGCACAACGCGCGTCAGCGCCGCGTCCTCCGCTGGTTCCTCGGCGAGCGGCGCGAGGCCGCGCGCGCCCAGCAGCGAGCGATGAACGAACAGTGTTTTCCCCTGACAGAAGCCGTGGCCCAGCGTGTCCACGGCGTATTGCCAGCGCGCCTCGAATGTATTGAGGAAGGCGCATTCAAACGCGCCCCAGAAGCCGGTCGGGTCGGACCCGGCCGGTGGCGCGGAGACCGCGCCGGTGCCCGGTCGCCACGTCGCCATCAAGCGCTCGATGTAATCGACGGGCGTCAGCAGATTGCTGTCGGCGAAGCCGATCCAGTCGTATTTCGCCTCGCGCCAACCCTTCGCCATGTTGTTCAGCTTGGGATTGGCGCCGATGCGGTCGGCGCCGATCAGCAGGCGCGCGTCGACATCGGGACGCTCGGCCATGGCGGCGCGAACCAGCGGAACGACCGGGTCATTCCCGTCCGCCACGCAAAATAAAACCTCATGCGTTGGATAGGTCAGGCGCAGCGCGGCGGCGAGGGTTTCGCGCGTGTGGCTTTCGATGCCGCGCAGCGGGCGAACAAGCGTGACCCCCGGCGCGTCAGCGGGCGCGATCGCCAGGCCTTGCGCCGGCCTGCATCGCCAGGCCGCGAGCGCGATGCTCAGAAAATGCGCCAGCGCGAGAGCCGCCGCGAGGATCATCGCCGAATCGTAAATGTCCATGCGCGGGCATTAGGCCGCGCGCATGTCGAACATATGACGACGTCGTATCCATTCCGTCATCAAACCTTGACGTGAATCAGGCATGGCACGGACGAAGATCATGAAATCGGATGGCTGACGTGACCGATACAACATCGACGGAGCGCGTGAACACGCTCTTTATTTCCGACGTGCATCTGGGCACGCGCGGCTCGCAGGCGGCCGCCTTGCTTGACTTTCTCAAGCACTATGACGCCGAGACGATCTATCTCGTCGGCGACATCATCGATGGATGGCGACTCAAGGCCGCGTGGCACTGGCCGCCCGCGCACAATGTCGTTTTGCAAAAGCTCTTGCGCAAGGCGCGCAAGGGCGCGCGCATTGTCTACGTGCCGGGCAATCATGACGAATTCCTGCGCGACTATTGCGGCGACAGCTTCGGCGGCATCGAAATCGTCGAGGAAGCGATCTGCGAGCTGAAGGACGGTCGCCGCGCGCTGATCCTGCATGGCGACAAGTTCGACACCGTTGTCCGCAACATGAAATGGCTCGCGCATCTGGGCGACTGGGCCTACGACTTCGCCATCTTCATCAACCGCTATATCAACGTGGCGCGGCGCTGGCTCAACCTGCCGTACTGGTCGTTCTCCGCCGCGGCGAAGGCGAAGGTCAAGAAGGCCGTCAATTTCATCAGCGCCTTCGAGGACGCCGTCGTCGCCGACGCGCGCCATCAGGGCGCGCAGGTCGTGATCTGCGGACACATCCACCACGCGGCGGCGCGTCAGATGGGTCCGATTTTCTACATGAACTGTGGCGACTGGGTCGAATCGCGCACAGCCATCGTCGAGCATTTCGATGGTCGGCTCGAACTCGTGCGCTGGGACGAGGTCGTCGCGCGCGACGAGACGGCCGCGCGTCTGGTGGTCGTGGCGCTTCAGCCCACGGCTTGAAGACTCGCCGCGCGAACGCCGATCGCGGTCGCGATATTGTCGAGAAAGCCGCGCGCGCTTTCGCGCATGGAGTGGCGCGCGGCGTGCGCCCGGCATCGGTCGCGTGGAATGTCCAGCGCCGCCAGCGCCGCCTTGCGCAAGTCGGTGTCGAGCACGCCACAGCCGGAATCGCCGACGACGTCGCGCGGTCCGGTCACCGGAAAGGCCGCGACGGGAAGGCCCGCGGCCATGGCTTCGAGCATGACGAGGCCGAACGTGTCGGTGAGGCTCGGAAACACGAAGGCGTCGGCGCTGGCGTAGGCGCGCGCCAGTTCGACGCCGTCAAGACGTCCCGTGAAAATGGCGTTTTGGTAACGCTGCTCGAAACCCGCGCGCGCCGGTCCGTCGCCAACGACGATTTTTGTTCCGGGCAGATCGAGGTCGAGAAACGCTTCCAGGTTTTTCTCCACCGCGACGCGTCCGACATAGAGAAACGCCGGCCGCGGCCAGTCATGCCGCGGACCGACGTCCCCGGTGAAGCGCGCCAGCGGAATGCCGCGCCGCCACAAGACCAGCTTGTTGAAACCGCGGGATTCCAGCTCGGCCTTGAGGGCGGGCGTCGACACCATCGTCGCGGCCGCCGCGTTATGAAAGCGGCGCAACGCGGCGTAACTCCACGACAACGGGATCGGCCAGCGCGCGGCGAGATATTCGGGAAAGCGCGTGTGATAGCACGTCGTGAAGGGCCGGCCCGTCGCGCGGCAGTGGCGACGCGCGAGAAAGCCGATCGGTCCCTCCGTCGCGATATGCACCGCGTCGGGGCGATGCCGTTCGATCTCGCGGGCGATCGCCGCGGGCGTGGCGAGCGCCAGCGGCAAGGCGGGATAACTGGGCGCGGGAATTGTCGGAAACCGCTCGGGCGTGAGCATCACGATTTCCGCGCCGAGCGCGGTCGCCTCTTCCGCCAGCCATTCAAGCGTGCGCGCGACGCCATTGACCTGTGGCCTGTAGGCGTCCGTCGCGATCAGAATGCGCGGTGGACGATCGGCCTCAGGCGCCGGCGCCCTGCGCCCGGCTGGCGCCCGCGACAATCGCTGTCTCGTCACGCCGAGCGTCGCGTCCATGTGCGTCGTCTCCACCAATGGGCCTCGCGCGCGCGACCGCGTGAATCGCATAGCCGCGAAAGCGTTTTTCGACCTGCTTGGAAAGGGCGCGGCGGTCACAGGCGCGCGAAAGCTCGGCGTCCAGTTCGACGCGCGGCGTCACCGAGAACGTCTTGAGCCAGCGCCGCAGGCCAAGGCCGAACAGGCTTGGCAGCCGCTCGAAATCGCCGAAATCGACGATGTGCAGGGAGCCGCCGGGCGCGACGAGCCGCGCGGCGTGATCAAGCGCGGCTTGCCAGGGCGGGATCATCGACAGGGCGTAGGAAACGAAAACGCGATCGAAGGTGGCGACGCCGAACAGGGCCTCGGGATCGAAATCCGTCGCGTCGCCCTGGGCGACGCGCACGCGGTCGACGAGATTTTCGCGCGCGATCGTCTGGCGCGCGGTGGTCAGCATTTCCTCGGAGATATCGACGCCATGCAGGCGCGCGGTCGGGTAGGCGCGCGCGGCGAGCACGAGATTGCGCGCCGTGCCGCAGCCGATTTCAAGCACGCCGCCACCGGGCGGCGGACGAAGATCCCGGATCAGGCCATCGCGGCCCAAAAGGTAGAATTTGCGCGTCGCGTCGTAGAAGTGCCGCTGATGACGATACATGCGATCCATATGGCTCGCGGCGTCGTTCATCGAGCGGCGTCCGTCAGCGTATGGAGATGGAACGCGCCGTAAATAGAGGAGCGGTCGCGCGCGTCGAGCTCGCGGCAACGCGCCTCGTCATGGGACCAGCAATTCAGGATCGCGTCGGGCACGCGGCCCGGCAGGAGGCGCTCATCCGCGGCGGTGCGGAAAATCACGCGCGCACCGGGCCGCGCCGTGCGCGTTATTTCCGACCAGAGCGCGGTCAGGTCGTCGTCGTTCATCCAGTCCTGCGCGTCGAGCAGCACGTAGGCGTCGAGCGCGTCGGCGGGCAGGTCGCGCAGGGTCGCCGTCATCGAGCCATGGACAACGGAAACCCGGCCGGCGCGCGCGCGAACCGTCTCGAAATTGTCTCGTTCGAGATAGGGCGGCAGCGAGGCGTTGTCGTCGGGCGCGTATCCGCGGCCAAAGGCCTGCCAGGCGAAATAGTTGTCGCGCAGATCGAAATCGCAGCACAGTTTTTCAAGCCGGCGGCGCAGCACGGCGCCGATGCCCCTGTCGTCGTCGCTGGCGAGCGCGCGATACTGCGCCGGTGGGATGCCGAGGCCGTAAAGCGAGGCGGGCTGGCGCAACAACCAGCGCATCGTCGGACGCTCGAACACCGGCGCGATATGGCGTTCGAACAGCGCGCGCTGCTCGTCGCGATTCCGCGCGGTCAGCATGATCGCGGGGTTAGCGCCATAAAGGCGACCGATCAGATGGCCGGCGCCGATGAAGCGGCCGAGCAGCCCGTGATTGTAGAAGCCGCGCGCGAACATCTCGATGCGCCGGCGGCCAAGCGGGCCGCGCGCGTCCCAATAGTCACGCGTGACGGGATCGAGCACGGGGCGCAGATGGCGATCGTAGGCGGCCACGTTTTCCGGGCTCGCCGCGTTGGCGAAGAAGAGGCGGAAGCTCTTGTAATCGGGCAGCCATTGGGCGGCGGCCAGTTTCAGGCGCGTCAATGCGACATGCGCGCCATTGAGATCGACGGCGGTGACTCGGGCGGGGTCGGCGACGAGATAGCTCAGCGCGTTGCAGCCGCCCGACGCGATGGTGATCACCCGGTCCCTCGGGCCAAGGTTCAGCGCCGCCATGTCGACGACCGGGTCTTCCCAGATTTGCGGATAGACAAGGCCGCGAAAGGCCAGCGTGAACAGGCGTTCGAGGATGCCCTCGCGCGACAGCGGCGCGCCACGATGCACCGCGTCGGCGAGGCCGGCGACGGTGGTGCGTTGAACCATTTGCGCGCCGCGCGATACCGCCATGAGCCTGTCCCATCGAATCGTTCGTGATGACGAGGCGATGTAGGCGGGCGTTACGACGGCGGCGTGAAGGATTTTTTCCAGTATCGCGACGGTCGCCTGGCGGCGTGGCACATGGTTTGCTGACCATCCTGTGTCATGCCGTTGGCGCGGCTTTTTCAAGCGCCGGGATGGCGTCATTTCACGCATTTTGGGAAGGATTGCCGCTCATGACCGCTGCAACGATCACGCCCACGGCGACATCCGTTCGTCCTCCGCTATATAAATCGCTTTTCGCGCAAGTCATCGCCGCGCTCGCGCTTGGCATAGCGCTCGGCGTCGCCACGCCCGATTTCGCCATTGGTCTCAAGGTGTTCAGCGACGCCTTCCTGAAACTCATTTCGATGATCGTCGGCCCCATCGTCTTCTGCGTGGTGGTGCACGGCATCGCGGGCGCGGGCGATCTGCGCAAGGTCGGGCGTGTTGGCGTGAAGGCGTTGGTCTATTTCGAGGTCATGACCACCATCGCGCTCGCGCTTGGCCTCGCGACGGCGTTCATTTTCGGACCCGGCCACGGCATGAACATCGATACAGCCACGCTCGATGGCAAGGCGCTGGGCGCCTTCGCCGACAACGCCCATAAATTGCAGGGCGGTGGCGTGGGCAGTTTTCTGCTCAACATCATACCGACGACCTCGATCGACGCGCTGGCCCGCAACGACGTTCTGCAAGTGCTTTTTTTCGCTATTATTTTCGGCGTTAGCCTCGCGCTGGTCGGTGGCGAGAAAGGCGAAAAGGTGACGTCGATGATCGACGCCATCGCAACCGTGCTGTTCAAGGCCATGGGCCTGATCGTGCGCGTCGCGCCGCTCGGCGTGCTGGGCGCGGTGGCCTACACCGTCGGCAAGTATGGCGTTGGCTCGCTGCGGCAATTGCTGTCGCTGGTGCTGCTGTTCTACGTTTCGGTCGCCGTTTTCGTCCTTGGCGTTCTCGGTCTCGTCATGCGCGCGGCCGGCCTCAACATCCTCAAGTTCCTCGCCTATTTGCGCGAGGAACTGACGATCGTGCTGGGCACGGCCTCGTCGGACGCCGTGTTGCCGCAAATCATGCGCAAGCTTGAGCGCCTCGGCGTGAAGGATTCCGTCGTTGGGCTCGTCGTGCCCACCGGCTATTCATTCAACCTCGATGCTTTCTCGATCTATCTGACGCTCGCGGTGGTGTTCATCGCGCAGGCCACCAATACGCCCCTGTCGTTTGGCGACCTGCTGCTCGTGCTGGGCATTTCTCTCGTCACATCCAAGGGCGCCCACGGCGTACCCGGATCGGCCATCGTCATTCTCGCGGCCACCCTGAACGCGGTCCCCGCGATTCCCGCCATCGGACTGGTGCTTGTCCTGTCCGTTGACTGGTTCGTGGGGATGGCGCGCGCGCTGGGCAATCTTGTCGGGAACTGCGTGGCGACGGTGGTCATTGGCACCTGGGAAGGCGATCTCGACCGTGAGCAGGCGGAACGCGTGCTCAACGGCAAGGAAATCGTCGACGTCACCGCCGGATAGGCCGCGCGCGATGGTCGCGTTCAGTCCTTGAAGGTCTCGTGGACGGCGACCTGCCCGCGCGACCAGTAGCCGGCTGCCTTGATCCATTCCCGCGGGTGGCCGAGCGCCTCCACGAAATGGACGCGCAGCGCGCGGGCGACGCGTCCTTCCGCCGCGATCCAGACGTAGCCGTCGCCGGGCGGCGGCTCATGGCCCGCGAGGGCGTCGAGAATGAGCGCGGCGTCGTCGGTCATGGCGGGCTTGCGAACCGCCCACACGGGCGTCCACGCGGCGCGCGTGACGGGGGTCTGCCGCTCGCCGTCGTCGTCGATGGCGACGACGGTCGTGACGGGTACGCCCGGCCGCAGTTCCTCGAGACGCCGGCCGATGGCGGGCAGGGCCGTTTCGTCGCCGATCAGCAGATACCAGTCGAAATCGTCCGCGACGATGTTGGAGCCGCGCGGCCCGCCGATTTCCAGCCGGTCGCCGGCCTTCGCGGCCAGCGCCCAGGCCGTCGCCGGGCCGGCTTCGTGCAGGGCGAAATCAACGGTCAGCCGCCCCCGCGCCGCGTCGAAGGCGCGCGGCGTGTAATCGCGGCTTTGCGGGCCCTCGGGCGTCGGCAGGAACAGCTTGATGTGATCGTCCGGGGCGCCGCTGTCGAAATCGCGCAAATCGTCCGACGTGAAATGGACGCGTTGCATGCGCGGCGTCAGCCGCTCGACGCTGGCGACGGCAAGCGTCCGCCGCCGTGTTTCGCGCCGCACGCGGCTGATCTGGTGTCGGGTCATTGTCGCCTCGCTCATGACAGGCGCTCGATCTTGCGGGCGGCCTCGTCGAGAATATCCGCCGTGTCGAACAGGATGCGCTTTTCCGGTTCGCCGGCCAGCCGTTGGGCCATCGCGGCCTTGAGGTTCTGCATGGCGCGCCAGACGGGGCCCGATTCGATCCGGCCGCTTTCCGCGCGCAGCGCGTCCAGTCGCCCGAGCGCCGCGTCGGCCTCGGCCCGGCGTTCGGCCAGATAGGCCTCGCCCGCCGGCGTCAGCGAGAAGGCCTTCTTGGCGCCTTCCGACGTCGTGGCCTGAATGTGCTCGAGTTCCTCGAGCAGGGTCAGCGTGGGATAAACGATGCCGGGGCTCGGCGCATAGGCGCCGCCGGTCCGGGTTTCGATCTCGCGGATGAGATCGTAGCCGTGCCGCGCCCGACCCTCGATCAACCGCAGCAGCACCAGCCGCAATTCGCCCGCGTCGAACATGCGGCGGCGTCCGCCGCCGTGACCGCCGCGTCCCATGCCGTGGCGACCGCCGCCATGGTCGCCGCGACCCATGTGTTCATGCTTCAAATGATTCATTCCGTTTTTCATATGCCTGACTTTCACAAGAGCGATCAATCTATCAAATTCGCTCTATGAGCTAATCAGATATATCTTAGAAATAGCCGTGTCAAACACTTTTTTTAAACCTCTTCGGCAAATCGGGGTCAGGCGGGCGGCAGGCGTCCCCGCCACCAGTCGCCGGTCAGCCACTGTCGCAGACTGTCCGCGCTCGGCTCGACGCCGTCGAGCAGGACCGTTCCGGCCCAGATCAGCGCGAACATGCATGACAGCACCGGCGCGCCGCGATGAAACGGCGTCGCGGCGATGGGCGCGAGCGTCGGCATGCCCGTGCCCAGCATGACGATGGCGTCGAGCTTGTCATCGGTGATTTCATCGAGCGCCTGCCGCGCGGCGCCCGACGGCAGGGAATAGATCGGATGAAAATTCTCGCCCGGCCGCGCCGCGCTGGTCTTCACCGCGACATCGAACCCACGTGACTCCCAATAGGGCGTGCACGCCGCGTCGAGCCGCCCCTCGTAGGGCGACACCAACGCGATGCGCCGGGCGCCCAGCGCGTTGAGCGCGATCACCACGGCCGTCGCGGCGCTGATGACGGGAATGCCGAGGGAGCGTGACAGGTCGCCCAGCGCCTTGTCCTCCGCCTCGCGACCGGCGAGATACGACGTGCCCGTGCAGGCGAAGGCCATGGCGCCAATCGGCGCGTTGGCGAACTGGCGCGCGAACCTGTCGAGATTGGTGAAATAGTCGACGAGGCGTTCCTCGATCGTCTTGTGCGGCGACAACATGCGCGCGTTGATGAAAGCGTAGCCCGGCGGCGTCATGACCGCGTATTCCGGCTCGACGGTCGTGTTGGCCTGCGGCGTCAGCACGCCCATCAGTCCCTTGCGCGCGTATTCGACGCTCATTCAGGCCTCCATGCGTAACGGGACGCGGGGCCGCGGCTCAGACGATGCGCGCGGCCTGACGCAACCCCTCGATCATCGATGATTTCAGCAGATAGTCACGCAGCCGCGCGCGATCCGCGGTGATCGCCTGAAGCTCGGCCAGCATTTCCATGCGTCGCGCCGGGTCTTTCTCGCGCATGCGGGCGCGGTTGCGATCGGCCTGCGCGATGATCTGGTCACGCGCGATGGGGCGCCGGCGCCGGTCGTAGAGATCGAGCCGCGACAGGGGCGCGCCGCGCCCGAGAATATCCGTCAGCGCGGCGGCGAGTTCGAAGGCGTCCTGAATGCCGCCGTTGAGCCCCATGCCGCCCGACGGGCTGTTGAGATGCGCGGCGTCGCCGGCCAGCGCCACGCGACCCCTGACATAGGTCGGAACGATGCGCTGGTGTACCCGATAATCGCGCTTCTCGTTGAGAACCCATGGCTCGGACCGCGGCACGATGTCGTTCATGCTCGCCTGAATCATCTTGTCGGCGAGTTGTTCCTCGATCGGCAGGTCCTCGCGTGGATAGATCGACACGCGCCAGCGTCCGGGCACTTTCAGCAGGCTGAAATTACCGCCGGCCTTCCAGCAATAGGTGACGTTCGACAAGCCCTCGAGATGATCCTCGAAGGGAAACAGAGTGGTCAGCAGCAGCGTGATTTCGGGATAGGTCTCGCCCTCGAAGGGAATGTCGAGCGCGCGCCGGATGAAGCTGCGCGCCCCATCCGCGCCCACCGCGATCAGCGCGCGATGGGTTTCGCGTCGTCCGTCGCGCTCGATTTCAATGGCGACGCAATCGTTGTCCTGCGACATGCCGACCACCGGCGCGCCAAGCGTCACCTCGGCGCGCGGTTCGGCGCGCAGCGCGTCGAGCAGCGCGCGCGAAAGTTTCCATTGCTCGACCTGCAAGCGATAGGGATGGCCGGTGTCCCCGGCGAGGACGGAAAGATCGAACACCGCGCGTTCGCCCGTCGGGTGCAGGCGAATCTGCCAGTGCGGGCAAATCAGGCCCTGTTCCAGCAACGTCGCCGTGACGCCGAGCGGCTCCAGCAGGTCAAGCGTCGGCGGGTGAAAGGTCGAGGCGCGCAGATCCTCCGATATCGTCGGCTCCGCCTCGCAGACGCGCACGTCGACGCCCGCGCGCGCCAGCAGCAGGGCGAGGCACAGCCCCACCGGACCGGCGCCGGAAATGAACACCTGTGAGTCGGTTCGCGCCGATGACATGCCCGCTCCAGCGTCGGAAGACGTTGTCTTAAACATAAGACAACTTGATCGCCGCCGTCAAAACGCGTCAGTCGCCGGTTGACGCTTCGTCCAGCAATCGCGCGAGATCGCGCGGGTCGGAGGGAAAACCGGCGCGTATCCACGCGGCTTGCAGGCGTTTGAGCATGTCGCCCATGGCGCGTCCCGCCGGCACGCCGCGTTTCAGCAAATCGGCGCCGCCGAAGGGCAGGCGCGGCTCCGGCGTATCCGACAGAAACCGCCACGCCGAGAGCCATTCCGGCGCGTCCGGCGCGGCGCGCGCCTCGGCCTGCGCGAGCGCGAGCGCGTCGAGGCACGCCACGCGGCCATGATGGAACAAGGCTTCCCGCAGCGCGCCGGCCGCCGGCGGCGTTGCGCGTCCATGCCATTCGGCGAGCGCCTCGGCGGCCTTCGCCAGGCGGTCGCCTTCCGCGTTCGACAGGCGCAGGGAGTCGCGCAGGCGCGCGGCGTCCTCCGCCACGAGCATCGCGAGCGCGGCGAGACGACGGATCGGGTCGGGCGCGACGCCGCGGGCGTTTTCAATCTCGATCAGGCGCGCCAAACGCCCCGGCATGGGAACGCCGCCGAGCAGCGGTCCCAGCAGGCCCGACTCCGAAAAGACGCGCGCCGCCTCGCCGGCGCGTCGGGCGACGAGAAGTTTCAGCACTTCGCTCCGCACCCGTTCGCGCGAGAGCGTCGCGAGCCCGGCGCGTTCGGCCACCGCGGCGGCGAAGGCCTCCCCGTCGATTTCGCCCGCGCCATAAGCGGCGTGAAAGCGAAACAGACGAAGGATGCGCAGATAATCCTCGCGGATGCGCTGGCGCGCCTCGCCGATGAAGCGCACGCGGCGGACGGCGAGATCGGCGAGACCGTTCACATCGTCATGCACGGCGCCATGGACGTCGAGAAACAGCGCGTTCACGGTGAAATCGCGCCGTCGCGCGTCGGCGGCGAAATCGCGACCGAAACGGACGACCGCGCGACGTCCGTCGGTCTCGACATCCTCGCGCAATGTCGTGACCTCGAAGGGTCGCCCGTCGATGATGACCGTCACCGTGCCATGCTCGTAACCGGTGGGAACGACCTTCGCGCCGGCGGCGCGCGCGCGGCGCGTCACTTCGTCGGGCGTGGCGGTCGTCGCGAGATCGACATCGGCGACCGGTTCATCGAGCCAGGCGTTCCGCACGGCGCCGCCGACAACGCGCGTTTCCTCGCCGTCGCCGTTGAGCATCGCCAGCGCCCGGGCGAGTTTTGGTTCGCGCAACAGCGCGGCGATGGCGGCGTCGCTCATGGCCCGTAAAGCCGCTGATACAGGTTGAGCAACATGCCGGCGGTCGCGCCCCAGATGTAGCGGTCGCGCCACGGCATGGCGTGAAAACGCCGTTCGGCGCCCTCGACCATGCGCGAATGCCGTTGATGATTCTCCGGGTTCATCAGAAACGCCAGCGGCGCCTCGAAGGCGTCGTCGACCTCGTCGGCGTTGATGTCGAGCGTGAATCCCGGCTCGACGACCGCGACAACGGGATGAATGCGAAACCCCGTGCCGGTGACATAGGGATCGAGATAGCCGACTGGCCGCACGAAGGCGGGATCGAGCCCGATTTCCTCGCGCGCCTCGCGCAGCGCCGCCGCCAACGGCGTTTCGCCCGCGTCGATCTTGCCGCCGGGAAAGGCGATCTGGCCGGAGTGATTGCGCAGATGGCTCGCGCGTTGGGTGAGCAGCACCGTCGCGCCCTCCGGTCGCGCGACGATGGGCGCCAGCACGGCGGCCGGGCGCCGCTCCCGCGAGGCGCGCGCGCGCCAGTGGTCGTTCTGGTTCAGCGCGTGGTCGCCCCAGTGTTCGCGATGATCCTCGAACGCGGGCGCGGCCAGCAGGCGGGTCGCCGCGCGTCGGCTGACATCCTCGGCTGAAAACGGCGCCGGCGTCGGCGTCTGGGTGTTCATTCCGGCTCCCCGATCTCGTCCGCCGGGCATATCACGAAAAATTGTCCCGCCGAGGCGACGCCCAGCATCGCGCGACCGCCGATGTCGCGCGTCTCGGTGCGTTCTATCAGTTCGTAATAGACGGCGCGCGTCGCCAGCGCCCATAAATCGCCGCGCACGAGCGCGTAGGGCTTCATCCCGTCGGCGGGGCCGCGCTCGAAGCGCAAGGGATGTTCGGGGCCAAGCTCGATCCAGTCGTCCATGTTCGTGCGCAAGCGAATAATTTGCGTCGCGCCCGCGCCCGTCACGATCATTTCAACGGCCAGAAAGGGCGCGTCCTCGACGTCGACCAGCACCATTTCGACCGGCGTCACCAGCACGTGGCGTTCGGGGTCCTTGCGCAGGATCGTCGAAAAAAGCCGCGTCAGCGCGGGTCGCGCGATGGGCGAGCCGCGATAATGCCAGACGCCGTCGCGCGTGATGCGCAGGCCGATGTCGCCGCAATAGGGCGGATTCCACAGATGCACGGGCGCGGGTCCGCGGCCGCCGGCGCGCGTCGCCGCGCCGATAATGCCGTCGAGACCCGTCGCGCCCCGAGGGTCGTTGGCTTCGCTCGCCATGGTTTCGCGCCAATGTCCCTGTTCAACCGGATTAACCAAGCTCGCAGCCGCGGGTCGGATCGACAAGTCCGCGGAAGCCCCTATTCTATCCATGAACCGGATTTCGCGCCTATGGTGCGGACGCAAGCCGAATGGAATCAACCCCGGCGGGAGAGCGAATGAGCGCGACGCAGGACAACAACGCCACCTCGCTGGAATCGGCCGTCGCGCGAACGGCCGAGGCGGCGCTGGAAAAGGTCGCCGCCGCCCGCGCCGCGATCGGCGCCGTCATTTTCGGTCAGGAAACCGTCGTCGAACAGGCGCTGGTGACCCTCATCGCGGGTGGTCATGGCCTGCTGGTCGGCGTGCCCGGCCTCGCCAAGACGAAACTCGTGGAAACGCTTGGCGTCGTGCTCGGCCTCGACGCGCGCCGCGTGCAGTTCACGCCCGACCTGATGCCCGCCGACATTCTCGGCTCGGAAATCATGGAGGAGGGCGAATCCGGCAAGCGCGCCTTCCGCTTCGTGCGCGGTCCGATCTTCGCGCAATTGCTCATGGCCGACGAAATCAACCGCGCCAGCCCGCGCACCCAGAGCGCGCTTCTGCAATCCATGCAGGAATATCACGTCACCGTCGCGGGCGAGCGGCACGACCTGCCGAGGCCCTTCCACGTGCTGGCGACGCAAAATCCGCTGGAGCAGGAGGGCACCTATCCCCTGCCCGAGGCGCAGCTCGACCGCTTCCTCATGCAGATCGACGTGCTCTATCCCGACCGCGCCGCCGAGCGCCGCATTCTCATCGAGACCACGGGCGAGGCCGACGCCAGCGCCCGCCCCGCCATGACAGCCGATGACCTCATGACGACGCAGCGGCTCGTGCGCCGGCTGCCGGTGGGCGACAGCGTGGTCGACGCCATTCTCGATCTCGTGCGCGCCGCGCGTCCGGGCGAGGGCGATGGCGCACTGACGAAACACATCGCCTGGGGCCCCGGTCCGCGCGCCGCGCAATCGCTGATGCTGGCGACGCGCGCCCGCGCCCTCATCGACGGCCGCCTCGCGCCCTCCATCGACGACGTGCGCGCGCTGGCCGAGCCGGTGCTCAAGCACCGCATGGCCCTGACCTTCGCCGCCCGCGCGGAGGGCGAGACCATCTCCGGCGTCATCGCCCGCCTCGCGGCGCGGCTCGGCTGACCGCATGGCCGACGCCCGGCTCCTTGATCCATCGGACAGCGGCGTCGACGCCCGCCACCAGACCGGCGCGCTCGATCTGGCCCGGCGCCTGCCGGCGCTGGTCGTGTCGGCGCGGGAGGTCGCGGCGACGGTCATGCATGGCGTGCACGGACGTCGGCGCGCGGGCGTCGGCGAAACCTTCTGGCAATTCCGGCCCTTCGTCTGGGGCGAATCGACCACCCGCATCGACTGGCGCCGCTCCGCCAGGGATGATCGGGTCTATGTGCGCGAGCGCGAATGGGAGGCGGCGCACACGGTCTGGATCTGGATGGACCGTTCGCCGTCAATGGCCTTTGTCTCCTCGCTCGCCATGCAGTCGAAGCTCGACCGCGCGGTGACGCTGGGCATGGCGACCGCCGACCTCTTGGTGCGCGGCGGCGAGCGCGTCGGCATCCCCGGCCTGACGCGCGCGCTGGCGACGCGCGGCATCATCGAGCGCTTCGCCGAGGCGATGATCCTCGACGAGCGGGTCGGCGGCGGCGCTCGCGAACTGCCGCCCGCCGACGCGCTCGCGCCCCGCACGCAGGCGATTCTCATTGGCGATTTCCTGTCGCCGCCCGACGAGATCGCGCGGACCATTCACGGCATGGCCGCGCGCGGCGCCATGGGCCACCTGCTGATGATCGCCGATCCCGTCGAGGAGACGTTTCCCTTCGACGGCCACACCGAATTTCTCGATGTCGACTCGAGCGCGCGGTTGCGCGTCGGCGAGGCGCGAAGCTTTCGCGCCGAATACATCGCCCGCCTCGCCGCCCATCGCGACGCGGTGCGCGAGGCCTGCCGCTCGCGCGGCTGGACCTTCGCCCTGCACCGTACCGACCGGCCCGCGTCGCGGGCGCTGCTTGATCTGCGCCTGCGGGTCGAGGCCATGCAGGGCGCGGTCGCCGCCCCGGCGGAGGGCGCGTGATGGCCGGATTGCCGCTCGCTTTTTCCGTTCCCATGGTGCTCGCGGCGCTGGCCCTGCTGCCGGCGCTCTATTACCTGCTGCGGATTACGCCGCCGCGCCCGCGCCAGATCGCCTTTCCGCCGCTGAAACTCATTCTCGACCTCAAGCCGAAGGACGAGACGCCCGCGCGCACGCCGTGGTGGCTGATGCTGTTGCGGCTCGCGTTGGCGGCGCTGGTCATTCTGGCCATGGCCGGACCGATCTGGAACCCGCCGCCCGCGGGTCTCGGCGGCAAGGGGCCGCTGCTGGTCATCCTCGACGACGGATGGCCCGCCGCCCCGACATGGGATCTGCGCGTCCGCGACGCCGGCGAGCGCATCCTCGGCGCGGGTCGCCTTGGCCGCGCCAGCGCGCTCTTGCCTCTTTCGGCGGGGCCCCGCGATATCGCCATCGCCGACGCCACGACCGCCATGGACCGGCTGCGCGCGCTCAAGCCCGCGCCCGTCATTCCCGACCGCATGGCGGCCCTGCCCGCCGCCGAGCGGTTTCTCGCCGCCAACGCGGACGCGGAAATCGTCTGGCTGACGGATGGCCTCGCCTCCGGCGGGGCGCGTGAATTCGCGACGGCGCTGGTCGCCGCCGCTGGCGCGCGCGAGGTGCGCGCGGTGAGTCTCGACCGGCCGCAACTCGCCATCGCCGGCGCGCAAAACAACGCTGGCGCGCTGGAGGCGACCGTCATCCGCCCGACGACCGCCGGACGCGCCACGGGAACCCTGCGCGCGCTCGACATGAAGGGCGTGATGATCGGCGAGACCGCCTTCGACCTCGCCGGCAAGACCGAGGCGACCGCGCGCTTCGACCTGCCGCTGGAACTGCGTAACGACATCGCCCGCGTCGAGATCGTCGACGAACGCTCGACCGGCGCCGTCACGCTGCTCGATTCGCGCTGGAAGCGCCGCCGCGTTGGGCTCGTTTCGGGCGAGACGGCGGACACGGCCCAGCCGTTGCTGTCGCCCACCTATTATGTCGCGAAGGCGCTCGCGCCCTTCGCTGACGTGCGCGAGGCCCGTCTCGGTCGTGGCGATCCCGTCCTGTCGCTGCTCGACGATCAGGTGTCCGTGCTCGTACTGGCCGACGTGGGCGTCGTCGCCGGCGCGGCCCACGACCGCCTCGTGAAATTCATCGAGGATGGCGGCTTGCTGCTGCGCTTCGCCGGCACGCGCCTGGCCAACGCGTCGGACGATCTCGTGCCCGTGCGCCTGCGTCGCGGCGGCCGCGTGCTCGGCGGCTCACTGTCGTGGGAATCGCCCAAGGCGTTGGCACCCTTCGACAAGGATAGTCCGCTTTTTGGCGTGCCCGTGACCCGCGAGGTGGCGGTGAACCGGCAGGTGCTGGCCGAGCCCGAGGCGGGCCTGCCCGGCAAGACCTGGGCGGCGCTTGTCGACGGCACGCCGCTGATCACCGCCGAACGGCGCGGCAAGGGGCTCATCGTGCTGGTTCACGTCACCGCCGACACGACGTGGTCCAACCTGCCGCTGTCCGGCATGTTCGTCGATATCCTCCGTCGGGTCGTTTCGATGTCGACCGGCGCCGAGGCCGGAACGAAGGGCGACTTTGTCAATGGCGAGGCGGCGCGCGAGAACACCGTGGCGCCGACCCGCGTGCTCGATGGCTTCGGCGCCATGGGGCCGCCGCCCCTCACGGCGCGACCCATCCCCGCCCATTACGACGGCGGCGCCACCGCCGAACATCCGCCGGGCTTCTACGGGCCTCCCGAGGCGCTGGTCGCGGTCAATCCGCTGGCGCCGACCGATCGCCTCGCGCCCGCCGATTTTTCCGGTCTCAACCTGCGCATGGATACATTGCAAAAGGCCGACGCGATCGATTTGCGCCCCTTGCTGGTCGTGTTGGCGGCGGCGCTGCTGATCGCCGACGCGCTGGCCTCGCTGTGGCTGGCGGGCGGCCCGCGCTGGCGCGGCCGTCGATCCGTCGCCGCCGCCGCCATCCTCGCCATGGGGTTCGCGCTGGGCGTGCTCGCGACGCCGGCGCCCGGACACGCCCAGACGACGAGCAAGCGCGACATGGACGCCGCGCTGAAGACGCGGCTCGCCTATATCGTCACCGGCGACGCTAAGGTCGACGAGGCCAGTCAGGTCGGTCTCGCCGCCCTGTCGCGGGCGCTTGGCGCGCGCACCGCGTTGACTCCCGGCGAGCCCATGGGACTTGATCCCGCCCGCGACGAACTCGCCTTCTATCCCTTCATCTACTGGCCGATCGTCGCCGAGCGGCCGCTGCCGTCCGCCGAGGCCGTGGCGAAAATCTCCGATTACATGAAGCAGGGCGGCATGATCGTGTTCGACACGCGCGACGCGCTGAACGCGCGCGCCGGCGGTCCGCCGACGCCCGAGCAGGCGTGGCTGCGCAAGCTGCTCGACAATGTCGACGTGCCCGAGCTGGAGCCCGTGCCGCGCGATCATGTCGTGACCAAGACATTCTACCTGCTCGACTCCTTCGTCGGGCGCACGACCATCGGCCAGACATGGATCGAGGCGCTGCCCGCCGAGGCTGGCGACGGCGCCAATCGCCCCGTGCGGTCGAGCGACAGCGTGTCGCCGCTGATCATCACGTCGAACGACCTCGCCGCCGCCTGGGCGGTGACGCGCGAGGGCCAACCGTTGTTTCCGCTGACGCCGGGCACGGGACGACAACGCGAGATGGCGCTGCGCGCCGGCGTCAATCTCGTGATGTACACGCTCACCGGCAACTACAAGGCCGATCAGGTGCATGTGCGCGACCTGCTTGAAAGGCTGGCGCACTGATGACGAATTTCAATCTGTCCTTCGCGCCGCTCGTTCCCCTGGCGTTGCTGGTCGCGCTGGCGCTCGCGGCGGTTGTTGTCGTCGGCCTGATGATTGTCTCCGGTCGGCGCGGCGCGTGGCTGCGCGCGCTCGGCCTCGCGCTGATCCTGCTGGCGCTGGCCGATCCCTCGCTCGTGCGCGAGGATCGCGATCCGCTCAAGGATGTCGTCGCCGTCGTGCTCGACCGCAGCGGCAGCCAGTCCATCGGCGAGCGCAAGGCGCAAACCGATCGCGCCCGCGAGGAGATCGCCAAAAAACTCGAGGCGCTCGGCAATATCGAGGCGCGCTTTGTCGATGGCGGAACCGACGATGAATCCGGCGCCGATGGCACGCGCCTGTTCGGCGCGTTGAATTCAGCGCTCGCCGACGTGCCGCCGGAGCGCGTCGGCGGCGCCATTCTGGTGACCGATGGCGTCGTGCACGACATTCCCGCGAGCGCCGAGGCGCTCGGGTTCAAGGCGCCGCTGCATGCCTTCATCACCGGCCACGCGGGCGAGCGCGACCGTCGCATCGAACTCGTCGAGGCGCCGCGGTTCGGCATCGTCGGACGGGATCAGACCATCGTCGCGCGCGTGCTCGACAGCGGCGATCGCGGCGAACCCGCCGACGTCGTCATCAGTCGCGACGGTCAACGGATCATTTCCCAGCGCGTCGCGCCCGGCGCGACGTTTCGCGCCACGGTGCGCATCGAGCACGGCGGTCCCAACGTCGTCGAACTCGATGTCGCGCCGCTGCCGAATGAACTGACCACGTTGAACAACAAGGCCGTCGTGACCATCGAGGGCGTGCGCGACAAGCTGAAGGTGCTTCTCGTGTCGGGCGAGCCGCACGCCGGCGAACGCGCGTGGCGCAACCTGCTCAAGTCCGACGCCAATGTCGATCTCGTGCATTTCACCATCCTGCGTCCGCCGGACAAGCAGGATGGCACGCCGATCAACGAACTGTCGCTGATCGCGTTCCCGACGGCCGATCTTTTCGGACGCAAGATCACCGAATTCGACCTGATCATTTTCGATCGCTATTCGACGCAGACGATTCTGCCGCAGGTCTATTTCGACAACATCGTGCGCTATGTGCGCGATGGCGGCGCCTTGCTGATGGCGACGGGGCCGGATTATTCGACGCCCGACGGGTTGTATTATTCGCCGCTTGGCCGCATCGCGCCGGCCAAGCCCACGGGCGCGGTGATCGAACGTCCGTTCCGCGCCGCGATCACCGCGGAGGGACAAAAGCACCCGGTCACGCGGGACTTGCCGGGCTCGGAGGTCAATCCGCCCGCGTGGAGCGAATGGTACCGGTTGGTCGCCACCGAGCGGCTGCGCGGCGTGCCCGTGTTGTCGGGCGCCGACGACAAGCCGCTGTTGCTGCTGTCGCGCGAGGGCAAGGGGCGCGTGGCCCTGTTGCTGACGGACCAGATGTGGCTGTGGGCGCGCGGCTATCAGGGCGGCGGACCGCATATCGACCTGATGCGCCGTCTCGCGCACTGGCTGATGAAGGAACCGGAACTGGAGGAAGAGGCGTTGCGCGCCACCGCGCGAGGGCGCGAGATTTCGATCGAGCGCCAGACGCTGAAAAACGAAACGCCGCCCGTGACGCTCACGGCGCCCTCGGGCGCGACGCGGGTCGTGACGCTGGCGGCCTCGACGCCCGGCGTCTCGCGCGCGAGCGTGAAGGTCGAGGAATTCGGCCTTTACAGGCTGACCGACGGCGAACTGAGCTCGCTCGTCAACGTCGGACCGGAAAATCCGCGCGAGTTTCAGGAAGTCGTCTCGACGACGGAGCATCTGCGCGCGCTGGCGGAATCAACGGGCGGCACGACGCGCCGCATCGGAACAGGAACCGGCGACGAGATCGTCCTGCCGCGCTTCGCGGCCATGCGCGAAAGCCCGCTCTACGGCGGCGCCGATTACATCGGCGTGAAGCGCGCGGGCGCGAGCGTCGTGGTGGGCGTCGGCGTCGCGCCGCTGGCGATCGGTTTTGTTGGCCTGATCGTGCTGCTCGCGGGCGTGCTCGCCGCCTGGCTATGGGAAGGCCGTCGCGCGCGCGGCTAGTTCTCTCCGTCGGGCGCGACGGGTCGCGCCCATGGCCGCAGCTTCGCGTCGGCGGCGACGAAGGCGGCGATGTCCCGCGCGAAGGATTTCGTCAGATCGACGTCGTCCCAGCCGTTGAGCAAACGTTGCTTCCAGTCGGTTCTGACCGTGAAAGGCACGACAAGGTTGCCCGCGACGATGGTCTGTTCGGCGAGATCGACGCGCAGCGCGCCGCCGGCGACGATGGAGGCGTTGGCGAGCAGCGCGTCGGCGTCGGCCTCCGAGACGATGGCCGGCAGAAGACCGTTCTTGATGGCGTTCGACGAAAAAATATCGCCGAAGCTCGGCGCGATCACGCAGCGATAACCGCTGTCGACCAGCACATAGACCGCCGCCTCGCGCGACGAGCCGCAGCCGAAATTCTTGCGCGCGATCATCGCGCGCGCGCCGGCGTAGCGCGGGTCGTTCAAGGGAAAACCTGTTTTCGGCGCGCCCGCCTCGTCGCGCCTGAGATCATGCAGCAGGAATTTGCCGTAACCCTCGGCGCGCGGCGTCTGCATGAAGCGCGCGGGGATCAACTGGTCGGTGTCGACATTGGCGAGCCCCAGCGGGCAGGCCGGCGCCTCCAGCGAGGTGAACGGCGTCATGGGCGCCTCCCGGCAAGCAGGGGCCGCGCATCGGTGAGATGGCCGGTGACCGCGGCCGCGGCCGCCATGGCGGGCGACATCAGATGGGTGCGGCTGCCCTTGCCCTGTCGCCCCTTGAAGTTGCGGTTCGTCGTCGAGGCGCAGCGTTCGCCGGGCGGCACCTCTTCGCCATTCATGCCGACGCACATGGAGCAACCGGCGTCCGCCCATTCCAGCCCCGCGTCGATGAACACGCGGTCGAGACCTTCCGCCTCGGCCCGGCGCTTCACCGTCATCGAGCCGGGCGACACGAGGCCCGGCACGACGGCCTTGCGGCCCGTCAGCACGGCCGCCGCCGCGCGCAGATCCTCGATGCGGCTGTTGGTGCAGGAGCCGATGAAAACCCTGTCGACCCGGATTTCCGTCAGCTTCATGCCGGCGCGCAGGCCCATGTAGTCGATGGCGTCGCGCCACGCCTCGGCCTTCAATGGATCGGGCGCGCGGTCGGGATCGGGCACCGTGGCCGTGATCGGCGCCGCCTGCTCGGGATTGACGCCCCAGGTCACCGTCGGCGGGATCGCCGCGCCATCGATGGCGATGTCGACGTCGAAGGCGGCCTCATCATCGCTGGCGAGTTCGCGCCAGTTGGCGACCGCCGCCTCGAAGGCCGCGCCCCCGGGGCCAAAGGGCCGATCGCGCAGATAGGCGAAGGTTGTCTCGTCCGGCGCGACGAGTCCCAGCCGCGATCCCAGTTCGATCGACAGATTGCACAGGGTCAGACGACCCTCGATGGAAAGACCGCGGATCGCCGAGCCCGCGTATTCGATGGCGCAGCCCCGCGCGTATCCCGCGCCCAGCCGCTCGATCAGCGCCAGCGCCATGTCCTTGGCGGCGACGCCGGGCGTCAGCGCGCCATCGACGCGGATGCGCATGCGGCGCGGACGCGATTGCCAGATCGTCTGCGTCATCAGCACGTGGGCGACTTCCGAAGCGCCTATGCCGAAGGCGTAGGCTCCCAGCGCGCCATGGGTGGACGTGTGGCTGTCGCCGCACACGATGGCGAGGCCGGGCAGCGTCAGGCCTAGTTCCGGCGCGACCACGTGGGCGATGCCCCGGCGCGGATCGCCGATGCCGAAGTTGCGCACGCCATGGGTCCGCGTATTGGCGTCGAGCTTGGCGACCATGGCACGGACTTCCGGCGACTGGACGGCGTTGGGCCGCGTCGGCGCGTAATGGTCGGCGACGCCGAAGGTGAGGTCCGGGCGCTCGACGCGCGCGCCCCGCGCCGCGACCTGTCCGAAACCGTGGTGCGAGCCTTCATGCACGAAATGCCGGTCGATCCACAGCAGCGTGTCACCATCCACGCGCGTGACGATGGCGTGCGCGTCCCAGATCTTGTCGATGATGGTGCGGGGCGTCGCCATCCCACCGCGTCTCCACGCTTCGGCCACTTGTCATCGGCCACTTGTCTTATAATGTGGACAATTGAAACCGCATTTCCGGATGGTTTGCAATGGCGGTCGCCGACCTCTCCAAGACGAGGCAAATCCACCTGACCCTGCGCGACCGGATCGCCCGGGGCGCGTTCGATCGCGATGGCGGCCTGCCCGGCGAGCAGTCGCTCGCGGCGGAATTCGGCGTCTCGCGCGTGACCTTGCGGCGCGCGCTGGCGCTGCTCGAGGAAGAGGGCCTGATCGAGCGGCGGCAGGGCGCCGGCACGTTCCTCTCCGATCGCGGCAAGCCGCAACCCATCGCGGTGGAGCTCGCCGACGTGATGACCCATCTCGTCGAGATGGGTCGCACGACGCAAGTGAATCTGCTGGAGTTCGACTATCGCGATCCCCTGCCGGACGTCGCCCGCGCGCTCGGGCTGAAGCCCGGCGAACGCGTGCAATGGTCGCTGCGACGTCGGCTCATCGACGGCGCGCCGTTCTCGTTTCTGACAACCTGCGTGCCGGAAGACATCGGGCGTCTCTACACGCGCCGCGATCTGGCGCGGCGTCCGCTGCTCGCCCTGCTCGAACTCAATGGACTCGCCGCGGATCACGCGACGCAGGACATTTCCGCGGAACTCGCCACGCCCGAGGCCGCTGCCGCGCTTGACGTCGCCATCGGCGCGCCGCTGATCGCCATGACGCGCGTGGTGCATGACGCCAGCGGGCGCGGCATTGAATATCTGCGCGCGCTCTATCGGCCCGATCGCTACACATTCCGCATGGCGCTGGCGCGCGAGGCGGGCGCGGCGGGAGTCCGTTGGGCGCCGGCGGCGCGCGAAATGGCTGGAGCCGACGCATGAGCACGCCCGAGACCTTGCGCGCGCGGCTTGCGCGCTCGCCCATCGTCGTCGCGCCCGGCGTATTCGACGCGTTGACCGCGTCGATCGCGGCGGATGCGGGCTTCGAGGCGCTTTATCTTTCGGGCGCGGGCATTGCCTACACGAAGCTGGGCCGCCCCGACATTGGCCTCGTGACGATGACGGAAGTCGCCGACACGCTGTCGCACATCCGCGAGCGGGTCGACACGCCGCTCATCGTCGACGCGGACACAGGCCACGGCAACGCGCTCAACGTCGAGCGAACCATGCGGGTGTTCGAGCGCGCCGGCGCGAGCGCCCTGCAATTCGAGGATCAGGTGCTGCCGAAACGCTGCGGGCATCTCGCCGGCAAGGAACTGGTCTCGACCAACGAAATGGTCGGCAAGATACACGCCGCCGTCGACAGTCGTCGCGATCGGGAAACACTCGTCATCGCGCGCACGGACGCCGTCGCGGTGGAAGGATTCGAGCGCGCCACCGAGCGCGCGCGCGCCTATCGCGCGGCGGGCGCCGACATGCTGTTCATCGAGGCGCCGAAAAGCCGCGACGATCTCGCGCGGGTCGGCGGCGCCTTCGACCGCGCGACGCCCTTGATGGCCAACATGGTGGAGGGCGGCGCGACGCCGGTGACGCCGGCGGCGCAATTGCAGGAAATGGGTTTCGCGCTGGTGATCTTTCCCGGCGGCATCGTGCGCGCGCTGGCGCTCGCCGCGCGCGATTTCTACGCGGGTCTCGCGCGCGACGGCACCAGCGACGGTTTCCGCAACCGCATGTATGATTTCGATGGATTGAACGACATGCTGGGCACCGCCGGCATATTGGCGCGCGGCAAGCGCTACGAGGGCGGCGGGCGATGAGCGGCGCCGCGTTCGACATGCGCGAATCGGCGCTGCTGCTGCTCGATTTGCAGAACGATTTCATTCATCCCGACGGCGCCTACGGGCGTGGCGGGCAGAAGAGCGACGATATCGCCGCGTTGCCGGCGCGCCTCGCGCCGCTGGCCCACGCGATCAGGGCGGGCGGCGGCATGATCGTGGCGACCCTGTTCACGCTGCCGCCGGGTCGTGGCGGCGAACCGATCATCTCGCCACATCTCAAACAGTTGCGACCGTTTTTGCGCAAGGGCGATTTCGCGCCGGGCGCGTGGGGTCAGGCGCTGGTGGATGAACTCGCGCCCGCCGACGCCTGCGTCGAGAAAATCGCCTATTCGGCCTTTTACATGTCGCGACTGGAATACGTGCTGCGCAAGTCGGGCGTCACGCGGCTGATCTGCGCTGGAATCGTCACCAATGGCGGCGTCGCCTCCACCGTGCGCGACGCGCATGTGCGGGAGTTCGATATCACCGTGCTCGAGGACGGGTGCGCGACCTTCTCGCGCCGGGTTCACGAGGTCTCGATCGAGGCGCTTCGACCCGTCGCGCGGATCGCCGCGGTCGCCGAAATTCTGGCCGAAATCCCGCCGCGCTGAACGCTCGCCCAATGAAAAGGGCGCGGACCTCGCGATCCGCGCCATTTGTTGTTTTTCGCGGCCCTAGTGCGCCAGCGGGTCCGGGCGCATCTGGATCTTGAACACCCGCGGGCGTTCGCCCTTGCCGGTTTCGCTGTGGAACATCGTGCGCGTGCCCGAGGTGGTCCAGAGCGCGCGGCCCTTCCAGCCCGCGTTCGGATCGTCGATGCGACCGTCGACATTCTTGGTGAAGAAGCCGGCGGGGTAGGGCACGTGCAGGCTGACGAGCTTGCCGCCGACGAGCGCCGTGATGGACTCGCCGCCGTTCGTCATCGCCAGCGGGACATCGTTGCCGAGGCCCAGCGTGTTGTAGCGATCGACCCAGACGTAATAGGCGTGCTCGGCGCTGCCCTCGACGCCCTTGAAGGTCGGGCCGGCGAAGGGATAGAGCGTCCAGCCTTCCATGCACTGCTTGCCGGTGACCGTGTTCGGTCCCTTCAGCGGTTCCTTGCACTTCGAGCGGTCGAAGCTGGCCATCTGGCCGCTGGCGAGCGCCGTCCAGACCACGCCCTTGGTGTCGACGTCGACGCCGCGCGGACCGAACGTGCCTTCCGGCGGCTGGAAGAGTTCCGTCAGGCCGGTGTTGATGGGATCGGAACCGGGGATGAACCGGATGAGATAGCCCGGCTGCTCGAGCCGCGAGAAGCCGATGTCCATCGACTGACCCCAGATGGAGTCATCCACCGGGCTCGGTTGCACGCCATAGAAACCGGCGATGACGCGCTTCTGCTTGGCGGGGTCGACGGGGGCCTTCTCGTCGACATAGTCGCCGCGCTTGCCGAGGCCCGGCACGTCGACGATTTCCGGCGCCCAGCCCTGCGCCTTGTTCACGTCGCCGGTCTCCTCGAACACCTTGGTGTTCAGCCAGCCGACCGCGACCGCGGCGGGGCCGCCGGCGCTGGTCCACAGGGTGTTGTCCTTGTCGTGGCCGAAATAGAGGTGATGGGTGCCAAAGCACGTGTTGATCAGCGTGAACTTCTGCGTCTTGGGATCATAGAACGACATCTGCCGGCCATTGGCGGCGATCGGCGCGAGTTTCGCCGATGGCAGGGCGTTGGGGCCGGACTTGCAATAATCGGGGTTTTCCAGCGGGCGCCCGCGGGCGCTGAACCAGAGCCGCGCCTTCTCGTCCATGATCAGGTTGTGGATGGTCGTGTGGCTGTCCCAGATCGGATCCTCGCCCCAGAACACGGACGGCCCCTTGGGATCGTTTTTCGAGCTCGGTGTCTTGGGATCGGCGAAGGGGTGGGTGATCTTCCACGCCTTGTTGTTGACGGGATCGAGCACCGGCACGTCGTCGGTCGAATCCTCCGGCGAGCCATAGATGTAGCCGTTGGCGTTGACGGTCGGGTTCCGCTTGTCGGTCGAGATCGCGTCATGCATGTAGGTGAAGGGCTCGGCCCAGTCCCACAGGCTGACCACCATGTTGCGCTCGATGCCGGTGGGGCGCGAGGGCTTTTCGGCCGGCAGCTCGCCCTTGGCGACGCGGTCGGTCCAGTCGCCGAAGTTCTTCAGGCCGAGGTCCGGCCCAAGCCGCGCGATGGCGAGGTTCATGCCGCCCATGGCCTGACCGGAGGCGATGCGCCGCATCCACATGTCGGCGGAGGTCTTGAACTCCTTCTCGCCGACGGTTTCGGCCAGTTCCTTGACATGTGGCGAGCGAACATTCTCGCTGCCCAACGCATGACAGGACTGGCAGGAGTTCTTGATCGTGTCGACCCACGCGCCCTGCGTCTTCATGAAGGTCGGTATGCCGTTGCCATCCGGGCCGGTTCCCTTGCCGGGAAACTGGTCCTTCGGCGGAATGTTCAGCATCGAATACCAGTACATGCCTGGATAGTATTTCGCCGCCGCGGCGGGCGTCGGCGCGACTTTCGCGGTCAGGTTCAGGCTCTTGCCGGGCTCGCCATCGACCTTGTCGGAATCCACGAGTCCATAGCCGCGCACCCAGACCTTGTATTTCGCCTTCGGCATGTCGGGAATGACGTACCGGCCGGCGTCGTCCGTGACGACGATCTTGGCGAATTTCGTCGGCAGGTCGGTGGTCTCGGCGATGACCCAGACGCCCGCCTCGGGACCGCTGGCGCTGGAGACGACGCCGCCGAGATCCTTTTCGCCGATCGCGGGCGCCTGCGCGCGCGCCGAGATGATCGTGGAGGCCATCAACGCCGCGACGGCGGCGGCGGACAGGCAGGCGTGACGACTGACGTTGGACATGTGGTTCCCTCCCGTGACGGGCGACGCGTGGCGCGCCGCGGATGCGCGACTCTCCGGCGAAAAGCGCCGGATGTCGCGTCCTTGCGGGTAGAATGGCACGCAATCGGCCGCGCCGGCAAGCGCTGGCTAGCCCCTCGCGTCCATCGCCGGGCGCTCACGCCTTGCGAGGCGCGCGGCAAGATGTTATGCGCCGCGTCGACCAAGCGGGGCGCGCCCCGTCGTGACCCGGAGAGGTGGCAGAGTGGTCGAATGCACCGCACTCGAAATGCGGCATACCTGCAAGGGTATCGGGGGTTCGAATCCCTCCCTCTCCGCCACATAACGCTGAAGCTCTTTTTCTCCGACGCGTGACTATGGTCGCATGGGCTGAGCCCTGACGCCGTCGCCGGGACGCGATCGACGCGCCCGTCAGGCGATCTCGACCTCCCGCTTGGTTTCCGCCGACTTTTGCAGCGCCAGCGCGGCCGCGAGGGTCGCCTTTCCCCATCGGGCGTCCTGCAAGGGCGCGACGCCCGCGCGAACGGCCGCCACGAGATCGTCCATGACCTCGTTGCGTCCGGGAACGCCAACACGGGTTTCCAGCGGAATCTCCCGCGCGCCGTTGCCGTCGTACACGAGGACGCCATCCCGCGAGGCCCTCAGGTCGGCTTTCGCGCAGATCACGAGCATCGCGCCAAAATGCGGCTGATGCCGGGGCGAGGTGTAGGGTCGCGCCCCGAGCGCGAACGATTTCACGCGCAGTTCGGTTTCATCAGCGGTTCGCGCGGCGAGGGCCCGGAACGCCGCCCCGTGCTGGTCGGCGGCCTTCGGCGCGCCGCTTTCCGCGATCCAGTGATGAAATTCGTCGCCATCGAAATGATCGTAGCCGGAATACACGAGGCTCGCGGCGGCGCCGCTCTTCAACTGGATCAGCGCGGAAGCCAGCCCCTCGGTGGGGCGCGTGGGATCGAGCTGGCGCGCATAACCGCGCACGCTTGCGATATCGCCGCCGAGAACCCGGATCGTGTCGATCTGATGGGGAATTTGATTGAACAGGATGCCGCCGCCGCGCGCGGTGTCCAGTTCCTCCGGACGGCGCGGGCGATAGATGAAATTCGTGTAATTCCACATGGCGACGAGCCCAAGCTCGCCCACCTCGCCCGATTGTATGAGCGCGCGCATGCGCCGGACGGCCGGGTCGAAACCATGGGTATGTCCAACCACGAGATGAACGCGATTGCGATCCACCGCCTCGATGATGGCGTCGCAATCCTCGAGCGTCAGCGCCAGCGGCTTTTCGACAATGATGTGCTTGCCGCAATTGGCGGCGAGAATGGCGTGTTCGCGATGGAATTGATGAGGCGTGGCGATATAGACGGCCTCGATGTCCGGTCTTTCGCAAACCTGACGCGCGTCGGCGTGGG
The DNA here is from genome assembly GCA_903861645.1 of uncultured Hyphomicrobiales bacterium. Lineage (GTDB taxonomy): Bacteria > Pseudomonadota > Alphaproteobacteria > Rhizobiales > Beijerinckiaceae > Terripilifer. Next base: position 17,736 of record CAIOVE010000018.1, on the reverse strand, counting down.
CGGCGCCGCCGAAATCCCGGATGAAGGCGTCCCGCGGCGCCGGTTGCGGATCGGCGGCGGCGACCAGCTTGATTCCCGCATGCAGCGAGGCCGCGTAAACCATCACCGCGCCGGCCATTCCAAGACCGATGACGCCGAGTCGCACTGGCTCCATGGAAGGCGTCGTCATTGTTTTCCCGCTCGCTGATAGGGGCCGAGTTCGGCCGCGGCCGCCTTGGCGAAACGCAGGTCGAGAACGTCGTCGATCGTGATCTGGCCGTTGATCTGCCCTTGCGCCTTGAAGAATTGCCAGACAGCGCGCAGGCTGGCCTCGTCGATGGCGCCATTGGGATCGACATAGTGCGAAACGATATCCCGGTAGACGCGCGGATCCTTGAGGGGAGATTCCGCGACCATGATGTCGATGATCTCTTGCGACCGGGGACCGGCGAGATGGCCATCGACCAGATTGTCCACGTAGTAGCGCATGCCCCGCATCAACGCCTTCATGAACTTGCCGGCGGCGTCGGGCTTCTTCTTGATGAAGTCGCCGCCGTAAAACGTCACGGCCGTCTGGAAATCGGGATAAAACGCGTCGGCGCCCGCGAGCTTGAACGCCGCGCCCCGCTGTATTTCCAGACTCGTGGTGGGTTCGGTTGAAATGCTGGCGTCGATCGCCTTGTTCAGGAACGCGGCCGGATGCTGGGGAAAGCCCAGGAAAACCGTTTCAACGTCCGCGATGGTCATGCCCGCCTTGCGCATCGCCTGATCAAGCAGAAAGGCTTCGCTGTTGCCCGCCGCGCTCACGGCGACCTTCAATCCCTTGAGATCGGCGAAGCGCGCGACCTTGTCCTGAAGATCCTTGCGCACCATGAGCGCCTGGAAGCCAAAGCCCGCCGAATTCCGGGCCTTGTCCGCGACAATGCGGATATTCACCGATCGGCCCGCCGCGTTATAGAGCGCCGCCGACGTGGCCCCGCCACCCACGTCAAGTTCGCCGATTCCCAGCGGCGCGATCATCTTCGCGGCGGAATCGAAAAAGATGAATTCCACCGACAGTCCCTCGTCGCGGAAGTACCCCTTCTTTTCCGCGATGAAAAAAGGCGCGTCGCTCACGGTGCCGATAACGCCGACCTTCAGCCGCTCCTCCGCCAGCGCCGCCGCGCCGGTCAGACCCATCGTCGCGATGATTGCCAGCAATCTCAGATGTTGAGCCAGTCCCACGTCGCCCTCCCGCGTTCGGCGCGAATTTCGAACTTGTGTATTATACATAGTTGAGTTAAATTTGTCATTATCAAATTCAGTTCGGGCTTCGGCGTCCGGGAGGTTTCCATGAAGAACGCTCCATGGGTCTTGGAGAATCGCGACGAGAATTCCTTCCTGATCAATCGCGAGGCCTTCATTTCCGACGACGTGTTGAAGCTGGAATGGCGAAAAATTTTCAACACATGCTGGATTTACGTCGGACACGCTTCCGAGATTCGCAATCCCGGCGATTTCCAGACCCGCAAGGTCGCGGGACGGCCGATTCTGTTTTGCCGTGATGTGAACGGCGAGGTTCGCGCGCTGCTGAATGTCTGCAGTCATCGCGGCGCGATCGTTTGCCGCGAGCGCGAGGGCAACGCCCGCGGCTTTTACTGCATGTATCATGGCTGGACCTTCAACACCGACGGCTCGCTCAAGGCGGCGCCGGGGGAGGACGCCTACGGGCCGAAATTCGACCGTTCGACGCACGGACTTACACCGGCGCCGCGTCTCGAAAGCTATCGCGACTTCTGGTTTGTGAATTTCGATCCCGACGCGGTGAGCCTTGACGAATATCTCGCGGGCGCGAAGGACTATATCGATCTGGTGGTCGATCAATCGCCCTCGGGCCGGATGGAAATCATTTCCGGCACGCAGGAATATGACATCAAGGCCAACTGGAAACTGCTGGTCGAGAATTCCGTCGACGATTACCACATCATCGCGACGCACACGACGTGGATCCAGTACATGATCAACTCGGGCGTCAACATGAAGCGCCCGAAGGGCCTGCTTCTGCCATCCGCCGGCAAGGGCGTCGATCTCGGAAACGGACACCTGACCACCGACAATCCGAATTATCGTGGTCGCCCCGTGGCGAAATGGATTTCGGTCTATGGCGAGGAGGCGAAGGCCGATATCGACCATATTCGCGAGGAACTCGTCGCGCGACTTGGCGAGGCGCGCGCCGAGCGCGTGGCCAACACCAACCGCAATCTCGTGATCTTCCCGAACCTCGTGATCAATGACGGATCTTCCGTCACGGTTCGCAATTTCACGCCCGTCTCCGCCGACCTGATGAAGGTCACGTCCTGGGCGCTTGGAACCGTCGAGGAAACCAAGGAGCAGCGCGCTCGAAGGCTGCATGCTTTTCTGACGTTCTACGGGCCGGGTGGCTTCGCGACGCCCGATGACGTCGCCGCGCTCGAAGCGGCGCAGGAAGGTTACAGCGCTTTCAGGGAGGCCGGCTGGAACGACCTCTCGCGTGGCATGCACAAGGCGCCGGACGATCAACTGGACACCGACGAGGGTCATATGCGTTGCTTCTGGCGCAAATGGTCGCAACTCATGGAGGCGAATTGATGAGCGCCGCCCCGACCTTCTCCGTCACGCGCGCGGAGATAGAGGACTTCCTGTTCCACGAGGCCGAGCTTCTCGACGCGTGGAAGCTCGACGAATGGCGCGAACTGCTCGACGCGAACGCGACGTATTACGTCCCCGCGACCGACAAACCGGAAGCCAGTCACGAGGACACCCTCTTCATCATCGCCGACGATATCGTGCGACTGCGCGAACGAATTATCCGTCTGAAGGATCCTTCGTGCCACGCCGAATACCCGCCTTCGCGCACGCGCCGCATGATTACCAACGTGCGCCTGGGCGCCGAGCGCGACGGATGCGTGCCGGTGAAGGCGAATTTCATCGTTCATCGCCACCGCCGCAACGGCGATACACGCGTGTTCACCGGCGAATACCGCTACATTCTGCGGATATCCGGCGAGAACTGGAAAATCGTCGAGCGACGCGCCGTGCTCGACGCCGCCGAGCTGGGGGTCCTGGGTTCCGTGAGCTTCATTTTGTAGGAGGCGACATGGACGACGAACATAGGCCCGAGCAGCGCTCCATTCATTCGATCGAGGTTGGCTTCCGGCTTATTCGCGTGCTCGAGGAGGCGAGGGGAAAGCTCGCGCTCAAGACCTTGTCGGCGCTGGCGGACATGCCGCCGGGCAAGGCGCATCTCTACCTCGTGAGCTTCATGAAGCTGGGGCTTGTCGTGCAAGACCCCGCGACGAGCCACTACGGTCTGGGTCCATACGCCCTGCAACTCGGGATTTCCGCTCTTCATCAGGTCAATCTGGCCGATGTCGCGCGCGGCCCGCTCGAAGAGCTTCATCTGCGATTCGAGCTGCCGACCTACATCTCGATCTGGGGGCGCATGGGCCCGTTCATTCTGCTCAAGCAGGAGACCGAATTGCCCACGCCCTTCAGCATACGCGTGGGTTTCGTTTTTCCCTTGCTCACGACGGCGACCGGAAGCGTCTTCCTCGCGCACTTGCCCGCGCGCGCGACACAATCCCTCATCGAGGCGGAGGGCAGGGTGAACCCCGACCTGCTGGCGCGCGCGGAACTCATTCGGGACGAGGTCCGAGAGCTGGGCTACGCGGCTTCGCGCGGCGACCTGTTTCGCGGCTTTTCAGCGCTCGCCGCGCCCGTGTTCGATCATGAGGGATCGCTCGCTGGCGCTGTCAGCATGCTGGGCGTCGCGACGCTGATGGACGCGAAACCGACATCGCCGATGGTTGCCGCTATCAGATCGGCCGCGGCCGCCATCAGCGATAGCCTCGGCTATCGAGGTGACGTCGATACATAAAGAAGGGAGAAGCGTCATGTTGCGCAAGGATGAAAATGAGCTGCTGACGCGCGTGGGGCCGGGAACGCCGATGGGCGACTTGTTTCGTCGGTTCTGGCTTCCCGCCGCCCTGAGCGAGGAACTCGCCGAGCCAGGCGGCGTGCCCGTTCGGCTGCGCATCCTTGGCGAGGACCTGCTAGCGTTTCGGGACTCCTCCGGAAGGATCGGAATCATCGAAGCCTATTGTTCGCACCGCCAGGCGCCGCTTTTCTTCGGCAGGAATGAAAACTGCGCGATCCAGTGTCCCTATCATGGCTGGCGATTCGACGTGAACGGCGAATGCGTCGAGGTTTCGAATTCGCAAAACTATCTCCGTGACGTGCCGAACGCCAAGGAGCGCCTCGCGATCGTCGCTTATCCAACCCATGAGGCCGGCGAAATCGTCTGGGTCTACATGGGGCCGCCCGAGCACAAGCCGGACTTTCCCGCCTTCGAGTTCACCGGGGTTCCCAAGGGTTATTGTCATGCGTCGCGCTGGCTTCAGCGGTCGAACTGGTTGCAGGGCGCCGAGGGCGAAATCGATACCTCGCACATCAGTTTCGCCCACAAGGATCTGTCCAGCGAGCATGAGAAGGTGGGCATAACGGGGCTCCAGTACTCGCTGGCGGACAGTTCACCGGTTCTCAGCATCAAGGAGACGGACTACGGATTCATGAGCGGTTCGCGTAGAAATTACGATGGCAAATACTTCTGGCGCATGACCCAATGGATGGCGCCGATGTTCAGTCTGATTCCGCGCGCCCCCGCCGACGACTTCACGAGCGGCGGCGGTCGCGCCTGGGTGCCGGTCGACGACAACAACACCATCACATTCGCGTACAATTTTCGCGTTGATCGGCCATTGAGCAACCGGAGCTTCAACTCATCGAGGAAGGCGCGCATTTTCCGCCACGCATGAAACGTGGAACCGTGCGACTGGAAGTGGGGCATCGCATCGACACCTATTTGCCTGACGCGAACAACGAGAACGACTATCTCGTCGACCGCGAGGCTCAGAAGACGGTCAACTTCATGGGTATCTGGGGCGTCAACGAGCAGGATCGAAGCCTGCAGGAATCGCTGCGCGCGACCAGCGCGCGCGACAGGGGAATCGTCGATCGCTCGCGGGAGCATCTGGTCGCGGCGGACCTCGCGATTGTCGCGGCCCGCCGGCGGCTGTTGCGCATGATCAAGACGATGCAACAAGGCGAGCCTCTCAAGGAGGTTTCACGCGCCGATCTCTACGCCATTCGCGCGGTGAGCAGGATCTGCGACATCGCCGACTTCGATGAGTTCATCGAGGCCTATCGGCGCGACGCGCTCGCGTCCCAGGCTTGACGTCCAACGACAATGAATGTGGAGGAAAGCATGTTTTCGAGGATCGGCCTGACGGTTCTTGGCCTGACAATGGCCATTGCGTCTTCCGGCGCAATGGCTCAGGCCTATCCGGATAAGCCCGTAAAGGTCGAGGTCGGCTACGTACCCGGCCCGACTGGCCCGGATTACGCCGCCCGCGTCGTGGCGCCCAAGCTTTCGGAACTGCTTGGCCAACCATTTGTCGTGGAGAACAAGCCCGGCGCGAGTGGAACCATCGCCACCGCCTTCGTGGCGAACGCGGCGCCGGATGGCTATACGCTATTGCTTGGCGAAACCGCGCAGCTCGAAATTGCTCCGTTTCTTTTTAAAAATCTGCCCTACGATACGCTTAAGAGTCTGACGCCGATCGGTTTGATAACCGACGCGGCCGGTCTTGTAATCGTCTCCAACGCCAAGGTGACGGACATCAGGTCCATTCACGATCTCATACGCGAGGCGAAGGCGCGACCGGGTTCGATCGCCTATGGAACCGCGGGCGTCGGCAGCATCCATCATATCGCGATGGAGCTTTTTCAGGATGGCGCCGGGATCAAGCTCAATCACGTGCCCTTCAAGGGCGGCGGCGAATCCTTGCCCGCGTTCCTCGGCGGTCAAGTGCCAATTCTCATCGCCGCGCTGCAAAGGGTCTGGCCTTACGTGAAAAATGGCGACGTCAATATCCTGGCTGTCACGGCGGGCGCGCGTCTTCCAGCCATAGGCGACGTGCCTTCGCTTTCAGAGATCATTCCGGGATACGCGGTCGAATCGCAACTCGGATTGTTGGCTCCAGCCAAGCTGCCGGACGCGATTCTGGAAACGCTTTCGACCAACCTGAACAAGGCGCTGATGGACCGCGCGTTGCGCGAAAAGCTCGGTGTCGAGGGCACCAGATCCATCAAATGGATGTCGCCGAACGACTATTCCAGCCTCATCAAATCGAATCAGGCCATGTTTCGGCGGGCCATCGATATCGCCGGCATCAAGCCCGAATAGATAATGATGTTGTGCGTGCTGGGTCGCGCCTCGCGACAAAGCCCGCGCGTTGGCGCTGGCCCTCGCGGAGTCGCATTAAACCACTTGCTTGATCAGCTTCGGGAGCCGCCGCCATCCAGCGGCTTGCCCCGAACATCCTCGGCGCGTTCGATCCGAACCAGCACGCCAAGGCCCGTGTCTGCTCCGACATGAGTCGCCTCGCGTTCGCTGAGGCGGGCGAAAATCGCGTCGCGCATCGGGCCGCTTTCGTGCAGTTCGGCGCGGCCATGAAAACGCAGAATGCCCGATTCCAGAATTTTGTCCGCTTGCGCCTTCATGTTGCAGTAAACGATGATGACGCGATTGTCGTGGCGCAGGTTTTCCAGCGCCTGCCGCTTCGATCTTTCCCAATAGGCGAAATGATCGTCGTCGAATAAAAACAGGCTGCCCTTCGGGCTGATGTTGGGTCCGTCTTGGCCCGCCGTGCCGACGAGGCACGGATAGCCATCCGTCCACGCGTTCGTGATCAATCGGCGGATGGTGTCGTTCAGTTTCATGTCATGTTTCCTTGGCGCCTGTAATGCTCCGAAGACTGGGCAGGATCAGCCAGCGACGACCGCGTTTCGCAACGTTCCAATGCCGGTGATCTCGATTTCAAGTTGATCGCCGGGCTTCATGTTGAGCGGCTTGTCGTCCGTGCCCAGCCAGACAACGTCGCCGGGGCTCAGCGTGTTGTAGCGGGAAATTTCCACAATGACGTCGGCCGCGTCGAACAGCATGTCGCCGGTCGGAAAATCATGCACGAGCTTGCCATTCAGCGTCACGCGGGTCCGCATCGCGGCGACGTCGGCGTCCTGATCGATCCACGGTCCCATCGGCTTGAACGTGTCGCAGTTCTTTCCGCGGATATTCGTTTGGTCTCGCGCCTGCCAGACGCGCTCGCTGACATCGTTGCCGATCGTCCAGCCGAAAATGCTGGCCGCGGCTTCCTCCTTCGACGCATTGCGGACGCGTCGCCCGATGACGGCCACCAGTTCCGCCTCGTATTGAAATTCCTCGCTCGCGTCGGCGGGCTTCACGATATTCTCGCCCTGCGCGATCAAGGCGCTGTTGGCGCGATAGCCCACGCGCGGACGTTCATAGAAAATCGGCTCGCGCCCGTGCCCTTCCGCCATTTTCAGGATGTGGCCGCGGTAGTTAGAGCCGATGGCGTAGAACACCGGCGGGATAACGGGAACCAGCAGTTTCGCGCTGGCGAGTCCGACGCGGTCGCCGGTCGTCTTCCATTCGGCGAAAGGCGAGCCCTGAACGACCTCGATCTCATCGTCGCGAACAATGCCGAAACTCGGTCCCGCCGACGTTTCGATACGACACCATCTCATGCGCGCCTCCCATGTTTCGCTTGTTGTTGTTGAGCTTATTTCTTGCGGCGAATCAGACGCTCGTCATGCACGGTCGTATCCTGGCCGCGGACGGGATCGTCAATCGCTTGCTCCAGCGTATGGGCGCCCTTCCATTCGTTTGGCGGCCGGGTGATTCCATCGCTGCCGACTTGATCGAGACCCCAATAGATTTCCAGCATGTGCCCGTCGGGGTCGGGAAACTCGACCGCGATCTGAACGCCGGCGCGCCGACGCCCCTGCGCCTCGAGCTTGACCCCGTGTTTTTCAAGATGGTCGCGCGCGCGAAACACTTCATCGAGTGTCGAGACCGCGAAGGCCATGTGATGAAGCTCGACCTGCTCGGAGGAGGATTTCAGCGCGCCGACAAGCGCGACCCCATGGTGATCGGCGTTGAAGCGCAGGAACACCATGCCGCCGGGAACCATGTCGGTTTCATAGATGTCGGAAATCTTGAAGCCAAGAATTTGTGTGTAAAATCGAACCGATCGCTCGAGGTCGCTACAGTTGAGCACGACGTGGCCGATTTTCGTGATGGCGAAGGGGGCTTTGCCCGCCTGCCTGAATTCCTTGAGGCTTTCGCCGATCGTTCCGTTCCCCGCCATGACCATTCCCTCCAATGTCGATCTTATTCTGACAGGTTGACGCGCAAGCGTTTCATGAGCGCCAGCAAGGTCTCGACTTCCGCGACCGACAGGCCCCGCAAGGCCCTGGCGTCCACCTGCAACGCCAGCGACGTCGCTTTTGTCCGGACGCCACGGCCGGACGACGTCAGGAAAATTCGATACGCCCGACGATCCTTGCTGGAAAGACGGCGCTCCACGAGTCCAAGTTCCTCGAGCGCGTTCAGAATGCCAACGATCGCGGCGGGCGAAACATCCAGCCGCGCGGCCAGATCGACCTGCGCCAACCCGTCGGATTCCCACAATGCCCGCAGGATGAACCACATGTTCAATGTCAGTCCGAGAGACGCAACGTTGCTCGAGACCGACTTGGCGAACAGACGGAACGTCTCGCGCAAGGCCGTGCCGACATGCAGGTCGGCGGAAAATCGCGGCGTGAAACCCGATCCCGTGTCGGGGTGCCACGCGCGCGCGTCGTCGCGCGTCGCGATCGCTTGTTTCTTTCCCGGTCTCGCGACCCGCATCGCCGTCGCCGCTCCCTCGCGCAAGCCGCGTTGGCTTGACGTATTCATTCATTAATGAATAAACTATTTTCGTCAACCGGCCCTTTCCCGAAACAGGCGCGGGCTGGCTTCAGTGGACAGGCGTCCGCCGAGAGGCGCCATCCAGCTTGAACGGGAGGAATTCATGACCTGCCAACGCATTGGAACCCGCGCTTTCGCGATGGCGATCGCATTCGTCCTGACGGGCTCCGCGCATCGCGCCGCGGCGCAAGCGGCCTATCCGAACCAACGCGTCAACATGTTCATCGGATTCGCCGCCGGCGGTTTCGCCGACACGATCGCGCGGGCGGTTGGCGCGAAGCTTAGCGAGCGACTTGGCCAGAGCTTCTCGGCGCAGAACATGGAGGGCGGCGGCGGCATCCGCGCCGCGCGTCAGGCGACGGTTTCCGCGCCGGATGGCTATACCATTCTCGTGACGACAAGTTCTCTCGCCATCAATGAATCCCTCGTCGCGAACCGCGGTTACAAGGCCGATCAGTTGCAGGCGGTCGCCATCCCCGTCTCCGCGCCGGAAGGCATGACCGCCAACAACAAGGCGGGGATCAGGACGGTGTCCGATCTCGTGGCCAAGGCGAAGGCCGGCGAGGTCTATCTGGGAACGCCGGGCCTTGGCAGCGGCTCGCATATCGCCGCCGAATATTTCTTCAAGCAACTCGTCAAGGTCGATGTCCGCCATATTCCCTTCGCGGGGGGCAATCCCGCCGCGCTGGGCCTCATCACGGGCGATGTCAACGTGCTCGCGGCCACGGCCACCAACACGACCATCAGAAACATCAACAATGGCGATGTTGTCGGCATAGCGATCGCGGGGCGCGAGCGATCGAAGATTCTGCCCGATGTGCCGACCTTCGCCGAATCCGGTTATCGGGACTTCGAGGCGTCGTCGTGGGTCGGCTTTTTCGTGCCAGCCGGCACGCCGCGGGCGATTGTCGACAAGCTCAACACGGAAATAAACGCCATCATGCGCGAGGAAGACACGCGGAAATTCATGGAGGCCAGCGGGCTCGACATCTTCATTCGCGACCGCGCCGAAACGACCGCCTTCTTTGCCGACGAGGTCGCCAACTGGTCAAAGATGATCAAGGCCACCGGCATTCAACAATGAGGGGGGTACATTGAAATCCACTGAAATGGTGGCGCGCGAGACGGATGTTCTCATCATCGGCGGCGGTTTCGCGGGAAGCTGGGCCGCGCTGCGGGCCGCCGAACTGGGCGCGCGGGTCATCCTGGTCGACAAGGCCTACGTCAGCCGCAGCGGCGCCTCGACATTGTCGGGCGGCATCACGACCTGTCCGCTGGATTCCGACGACATCGATGTCTGGGCCGAGGAGTTCATCACGCGCGGCGGCTATATGTGCGACCAGCGCTGGACCTATCAGCTTCTGGAGGGCCAGCGCGCGCGCGTGAAGGATTACGAAAGCTGGGGCGTGCCGATCTCGCGCGACGCCGAGGGGAATATTCGCCGGTTCGCCAGCCGCGGCATGATCAACGTGCGCGGCATGCAGTATCAACCCAAGGTCGCCATGCGCGAGTTGCGCCGGCGCGTTCTGGACCTCGGCGTCGTCATTCTGGACCGTGTTTGCGTGACCGAGTTGATCACGTCGGACGGGCAATGGCCGACTAGCGGCTCAGTGGCGGGCGCCGTCGGTTTCAACGTTCATGACGGCCAATTCATCGTCATGCGGGCCAAACGCACGATCATCGCGACAGGCATGATCGCCATGAAGGGCACCCATCGCGTTGACAACGACACGGGCGATGGGGTGGCCATGGCCTTTCGAGCCGGGGCGCGCCTCGTCGACATGGAGTTCACATTCGGCGGCACGTTCAACGTGTTGATGAAGCGCTATGACTTTCCAAGCTATAACGTGGCGATCGCCCACGGCGCGCGGCTGATCAATGCGCGCGGCGAGCGCTTCATGGAAGCGATCGACCCGGTGCGCCTGGAACGGGGCGAGTTGTCGCAGGTCGTCGCGGCCTTCGCCAAGCAGATGATCGATGGCAACGGTCCCGTCTATATCGATCTGCGGCATGTCGATGATACATACTGGTCCGATATGGCGAAAATTCATCGTGGCGGCTCGATTCTGATGTCCGAGCACGTGCCGGATCCCCGCGTTCATCCCCTGCCCATCGAGCCAACGTGGGGCATGTGGGCGAGCGGGCGCAGCGGTTTGCAAATCGACCTTCAGGGCCGCACGAATATTCCCGGCCTTCTCGCCGCGGGCTCCGCCGCGAAGAACGACGCCACGGGCACGCACGCGAGCGCTGGTTCGCCAACCGCGTTCTGCAACGTCTCGGGCTGGCACGCCGGCGAATGCGCCGCGCGTGAGAGTCTTGAAGACCAGTTGCCGCCCACGCCCACTCACGTTTTTAACGAATTGCGGGAGGCGGCTTTCGCGCCGCTCGGCAAACCCGTCCACGAGAAGAGCGCGGACGCCCTTCACGACGATCTCGCCCGGCTGGAGGCGAGCGTGGTGGACGGCATGGTGTTGAGCGGCGATCGGCTGCAAGCCATGCTTGAGGTGACGCGGGACGTCGCAAGACTGTCGGGCGAAATCGCCGCCATGGATTTGCATGATCTGGTGAAAATTCACGAGGCGCGAAATGTCGCCGAATGCGCGGGCGCGGTTTATCAGTCGGGGCTCGATCGTCATGAAAGCCGCGAACAATTCTTCAGGGAAGACTATCCGATGACCGATCCGTCGTGGTTCTGCTGGCATGGAATCCGCCGGGGACGGGATGGCGTCATCATGGAGCGCTTGCCGTTTCCAACCGAGGGCGTCCGCTTCCCGATCAGGAATCTTGATTCGGGTCTTGGCCGTATCGGCGCGATTATCCGCGGCGAGACCCCGAAGGGAGGCGCGCCATGACCGTCGACGCCACCACGAAAATCGAGATTGATCCGCTCACCTGCACGGGTTGCGGGCTGTGCATTCTGTCCTGTCCGGCGGACGTGATTCGCCTGGACGAGGCGGCGCATAAGGCGGTCGTCGCCTATGGAAAGGACTGTCAGGTCTGTTACCTCTGCGAGGATGATTGCCCCGAGCACAGCATCACGCTGAGCCACGACATCAGCAATTCGCGACGGTTCAGCACCTACGATCAATTCGGCCTGAAAATCTGAGGCGACGCCCGCCGGACGCAATGCGCGCGCATGGCGTCCGACCGCTTGTTAAATATTAAGTCGGCCCTCGACTCCCCGCTCGATCGCGCGACGCTGGACCAGCGCGGCGAAGGCGACATCCTCGATTCCGAGGCCCAGCGACTTGAACAGCGTGATGTCGCGATCCGAGCGGCGGCCTGGCGTCGCGCCGCTGGCGAGATCGCCGATTTCGCCGACATCCTCCCAGGCAAGTTGTCCGGCGGCGACGCGATCGATGAACTCCCCGGCTTCCAGTCGCGCTTGCGCGATCGAGTCGGTGAAGCGCGCATCCGCGCGCAGGATGGTCGCCTGATCGAGTTCCCGTCGATTGGCCGCGTTGGCCCCGGCGGCATTGACGTGAACGCCGGGGCTCAGCCACGCGCCAAGGCAAACAGGCTCGGGCGATTTCGTGATCGTCGTGACGATATCCGCTCCGCCAACACATGAATCCGCGCTGTCGGCGGGGACGGCCTCGATGTTCAGTTCCCGTTCGATCCGGCGCGCGAAGGCCGACCGGCGTTCGGCCGAGCGGCTGAAAATGCTGACCGATCGAATGGGCCTCACCGCCGCGATGGCCGCGACTTGCGCGAAGGCTTGTTGGCCGGCGCCAATCACGGCCAGACTCGAAGCGTCCGGTCGCGCGAGCAGGCGCGTGGCGATTCCGCTCGCCGCGCCCGTACGCAGTTGCCCGAATAGATCGGCTTCGATCATCGCCAGCAGCGCGCCCGACTCGGCGGAATAGAGCATGACGTGAAACCGCGCGCCGCCGGGCGCGGCGAAATAGGCCTTCAATCCGAAGACCTTCTTGAGGCTGTATCCCGCGCCCAGAAGATTGAACGCGCCGCCGGGCAGGCGCGCCCTGCCGCGCGGCAGATTTTCCGATCGCAATTCCCGCCAATGCGCGAAGCATTCATCCAGCGCGTCGATGGCGTCATGAATCGTCACGAGCCGCGCAACGTCCGTTTCCGTGATGTAAAGCGCGTTCATGTCCGTTGCTCCAGCGACGCGTCGTTTCCGGAGCATTTCCGGAATGACTGACGCGGGCAAGGGGATTCGGGCATGTTCGTCCGATGCCCGGCGATCCATTCGTCGCGTTCGCTTGCGTCAGGCTTCCGCGCCCGCGCTTGCCGACCGACTTGGGTCCAGTCGCGCCAGCGCGTTCATGAAGCAGCCCAGCCCCGCGCTCGACAGCGGCACATAGGGCTTTCCGGCCTGCTTGCATTGCCGCTTGATCCACAGCGCGGCCTCGTGGCTGACGAAATCCACCGGGAAGAAAACGACGTCCGCGCGCGAGATCAGTCCGGGCAGCAGGCCGGAAGCCTCCTGCTGGCCGCCATCGTGATGCTCCAGTCGCGCGCCGCGCTGTCCCGCCGCGTGCCGCAACCGATGGGCCCCGCCGCTCCGGCCGCCAACGTAGAGCACGCCGAGCCCTTCGAGCGATGGGGCGGTTTCGCCGGAGTCCGCGGCGTCCATATGCGCCTCCAGCGCCGCGACTTCGGCCCGCAAGTCCTCGGCCCGCGCCACGGCCCCGCGCAAATCCGCGGCCGCGCGATCGCGCTCCGCGCGCAGCGCGTCCCTGTCGCGCTCGCATTTGCGCCGATGCGCGGCTTCCCTGTCGAGCCTCGCCTGCATGCGCGCGAGAACTCGCTCCATGTCGCCGTGGGGCGTGGATATATCATTGGAAACATGGTGGTCGCCGGAAGCGAGGCGATCAGCCAGCAGGCGCTCGAGGCGATCGCGTTCGCGCCGGTGTTCGACCGCGCGCGCGTGCAGCAATGTTTGCTGGCGATGAACCTTGTCCGTCAGTCGCGCGTTCTCGGCCTCGATTTCGGCGAGGCGGCGGATGTCGGCGCGATTGGCCGAGCCGACGAGATGCGACAGCATGTGGATGTCGCCAAAAATCTCGCCCGCCAGCGCCTCGCTGGTTTGGGGATGCGTCAGCGCGGCCCAATAGGCGCCGGGAATTTCCCCCTTCGCGCGCGCCTCGTTCCACAACCGGCGAATGTCGTCCCCCGTCACCGCCTTGTCGAATTGCCTGATGGCGCTGGCGTGGCGCGCTTCCAGGGCCTTGTGCAGGATTCTGGCGCCGGACCGTTGCCCGGAAGCGAGCGACACGCCGCGCTTGTGAATTTCATGATCGGAATAGCGATCCTGCGGCTCCCCCGTCGCCTTGGCGACGATGCGCCGAAGCTCGGACGCGCCAAGGCACGTGCCGATGATCGAGCAGTGAATGGATTTCGACAATTCCCAGAGTTTTCGCCGCGTCATGTCCGGCCGGAAGACCACCGGCGGCGTCAGCCGCGTGGGTTGATGGTCACGATAGGTCAGGGGCCGGGACGGCCCGGAAAGCACGCTGAGCATCTGTACCACGCGGCGTCTCCAAGGGTATTTGAATATATACCATCAGATATATTCACTTTTGGCAAGCCGGCGCGTCCGCAATCCATCGCCCGCCACGGGGCGTGGCGAAAGCAATCGACCGAAGGATGCGGTATTCCGCCCGGTGTCGACGCGCACGGATTGGCTTTTCATCGCGCCGCGCTTGTGCGAAATGAATTGTATCGCGCGGGATATGCCGTCCGCGGGGACGCCAGGCCGCGTTTCCCGGTCGTGGCGGCTTCCGCCGCGCGTTCAATCAAATAATCTCGAGGACCAAAGTTGGCGCGATTTGCATGTGCTCGCCCTGAATTCCCCTGTTCGTTCGCGTGTTCCGCCCGGGGCGGCGCGAAAGCCGGCGGCTGGCTGGCGTTTGTCGCGTCGCGCTCTCGCGCCGAACCTAAGCCGGGAGTCGCGGCATGAGCGCGATGTCCCCCGACGTTGTCATCATCGGCGCCGGTCCGACCGGTCTGACGCTCGCCAATATTCTGGGCCGGGCGGGTCGGAGCGTTGTCCTGGTTGAACGCAATCCGTCGACCGTGGGCGAACCGCGCGCCGTTTCCATTGACGACGAAGCCTTGCGAACCATGCAGGCCATCGGCCTCGCCGGCGAGGTCATCAAGAATGTCGCGCTTGATTACGGCTCGTATTACGTCGACGCCGCCGGCAAGCGCTTCGCCGCGGTGGAGCCGACCACGCGCGAATACGGCTTTCCCCGGCGAAACGCCTTCACGCAACCAATGCTCGAAGCGACATTGCGACGAGGCCTCGACCGGTTCCCCAACGTCACGACCTTGTTCCAGCATGAATGTCTCGGCTTTGTCGACAAGGGTGATCGCGTCGCCATCGAGTTGCGCGATCCCTCGGGCGGATCCCTGGCCGTTGACGCGGCCTTCCTTGTTGGCTGCGACGGCGCGCGCAGCGCCACGCGCAAGGCCATTGGCGCGACGCTCACGGGATCGACCTATCGCGAGCGCTGGCTGATCGTCGATCTCGCCTCGACAAAGGAGCGACTGCGCCAGACGCGCGTCGTATGCGACCCCGCGCGACCGCTCATTTCATTACCGGGTCCCGGCGGCATCCGGCGCTATGAGTTCATGTTGCGGGACGATGAAGCCGACGACAAGGCCGCGTCCATCGACTTCGCGCGCAAGTTGCTGGCCGCTCATGGGCCGGACGCCGAGGCGCCCATCGCGCGCTGTCAGGTCTACACTTTCCACGCGCGCATTTGCGACATCTGGAGCCGGGAACGCGTTTTTCTGGCGGGCGACGCCGCGCATCTGTCGCCTCCGTTCGCGGGTCAGGGCATGAACAGCGGCTTGCGCGACGCGCACAATCTGGGCTGGAAGCTCGTCGAGGTGTTGGCGGGTCGGCTGGGGCCGCGTCTTCTCGACACCTATCAGGCCGAACGCGCGCCCCATGCGTCGTCGCTGATCGAACTCGCCATCAGGCTCGGCCATGTCATGATGCCGACCTCGCGCGTTCAGGCATTTGCCGTGCAATCCGCGTTCAGGTTGGCCGGTCTCGTTCCCCGATTGCAATCCTATTTCGCGGAAATGAAATACAAGCCGAAGCCCTTTTACGGCCGGGGATTCGTGGCGGCGGCGGGCGATTCCACGATCGTTGGCCGCATGATTCCCCAGCCCGAGGTCGAGCGCGCGGATCGCGGTCGCGTGATGCTGGACGAATTGCTGGGACAGGAATTCGCCCTCGTGGCTTTTGGTCCCGACGCGCAACGCGCGGTCGCGGACGCCGCGGGTCGCGACTTCGGAATCCCGGTCAAGGAAGCGATCGCGGTTCTGCCCCGTTGGCTCAACGCGGACGCCGACGCGCCCGACGTCGGAACGACGGTCAGGGATGTGAACGGCGCGATGAAGGCCTTCGCCAACGACCGCGAGACAACCGTCATGCTGGTGCGGCCGGATCGCTATATCGCCGTCGCCGCCGGGTTTACATCGCGCGGCATGGAGGAAATGGCGGCCCGCGCGCGTGATATGATCGCAAACGCGAGGGCCTGAACAGGTCGCTTCCTCCGGCCTTGCCGGGTTGGCCGCGGGAAGCGCCAGGCGACGCTGTCATGGAGACGCCATGAATATCCGCGAAGAGCGCGTCGAGCCTCGACGGCGGCCTCGCGGATTTTCCTCCCATGCGATTCGACTTTCCACCCGACCTGTTCCGGCGCGCGCATCTCTGGATCGCCCTGATCTTCGCCGCGCCGTTTTTCGTCGTGTTCACGACAGGCGTGGTCCTGTCGTTGGCTCCCGTCACGCAGGCGCTGTCGATCAGTCCCGGCGAACTGGCGCCGGGACGACTCGCCGCGCTCATCGCCCGTCATGATCCCGATGCGCGCGCGAGCGGACTGCTGGTCGATCACGCCGCCGGCGCGCTGGTTCTGGAACAGGCCGGCAAGGGTGGAACGATGGAGATCGATCTCCAATCGGGCGAAATCGTCGCGCGGACATCGATGTGGCGGAGGGTCGTTGCGTTCGCCAAGGAGTTGCATCGGCGATTCTTGATTCATACGAATGTGCCGACGCTTGCCTGTGGTTTCGCGATGCTTGGACTGGCGGCGTTGGGCCTGCTGATGGGCTTCGTCCGTCCGCGCAACAATCCGTCGGGCTGGCATAAAACCATCGCCTGGATTTTGCTGCCCGTGCTGGTGCTCAGCCCGCTCACGGGGGTGCTCGACGGCTTGCATGTCACTTTCGGCGGCGGCAACGCCCGCGTCGCGCGATCAGAGTCTCTGTCGCTCGTCGAAGCGCTGGGACGGGTCGAGGCGCGATTTGACCCCGCGACGATCTATTCCGTGTCCAGCGGTCGACGCGGCGGTTTCGCGCGCGTCTTTGACAATGGCGAACTGCGCGGATGGACGATTTCGCGGGACGCGATTGCGCCCGCGCCGGGCAACTGGCCACGCGCCATTCACGAGGGAACGTGGTCGGCCGTCATGGCGGGAGGCCTCAATCTCATCGCCTCGCTCGCCATGTTGGCCCTGCTCGCGACGGGCCTGCTGATCTGGTCGCGGCGCATGGCGCGTCGGCGCGCAAACCGCGCGCGCGGCGCTGGCTCAAACGCGTTGACGCGTCGCGCGCGTGATCTGAATCCGGATTTTATATCGCGGCCGCTTTAGCTGACCGTCCATCCCGGATTGATCGTCGATAGCGAATGCCACGAGGGCGTATTGTTGTTGATGAGCCATTCGCCGACCTGCCCCGTGGACGAATTGGATAGAAGGATGTCCGCGTTTCCGTCGCCGTTGTAGTCGCCGACGCCCGCGATGCGCCAGCCGGTCGCCTCGGCGGAGAAGTAGGCCCAGGTCGGCGTGTTGTTGGTGATTTCCCAAGTTCCGACGATGCCCGTCGATGTGTTTTCGAGAAGCACGTCCGCCGTCCCGTCGCCATTGAAGTCG
>CAIOVE010000017.1 GCA_903861645.1 uncultured Hyphomicrobiales bacterium | reverse complement strand
GCCACCTTCGCCTTGAACGCCGCTGTGTGGTTTCTGCGTGCTCGCCTCTTCATGATCTCTCCTGATTCGCGAGCCAATGCTCGCGGTTGTCAGGCAGAAAATCCACCTATCGGGCTGTGTAGATTCGCCGGGCCAGCTCTAACGTTATGTCGTCGCTGTTGTTCTCGCCTTATACGATGCGCGGGCTGACCCTTGAAAACCGCATCGTTCTGTCGCCCATGTGCCAGTACGCGGGCGAGGATGGCAAGGCGACCGACTGGCACATGATGCATCTGGGCCAGTACGCCTGCTCCAACATCGGCCTCATCATCACGGAAGCCTGCGGCGTCGAGCCGAAGGGGCGCATCTCGCCGTGGTGCATCGGTCTCTACAACGACGAGACGGAGGAGGCGCTCGCCCGCGTCATCCGCTTCTGCAAGGCGCAGGGCGACAGCAAGTTCGGCGTGCAACTGGCGCACGCGGGCCGCAAATCGTCGGTCACGCCGTCATTCATGATCCGCGAGGCGGTGACGCCGGAAAAGGGCGGCTGGATACCGTGGTCGCCGTCCTATTACGAGGATGGCGTGCATCCCAATCCGCGCGCCATGGATCTCGCCGCCATCGAGGAAGTCAAGGCCGCGTGGGTGGATTCCACCCGGCGCGCGGCGCGCATCGGAGTCGATCTCATCGAGATGCATTTCGCCCATGGCTATCTCGTCAACGAATTCCTGTCGCCGCTGATCAACACGCGCGACGACGCCTATGGCGGCTCGCGCGAGAACCGCATGCGCTTCGGCCTTGAGATTTTCGAGGCCTGCCGCGCCGCCTTCCCCGCCGACCGTCCGATCGGCGCGCGCATTTCCGCGGTCGACTGGGTCGAGGGCGGGTGGACGCTGGAGGACTCCGTCGCCTTTTCCGCGGAACTCCGGAAGCGCGGCTGCGACTATATCTGCACGTCGAGCGGCGGCGTGTCGCTGGCGCAAAAGATCACCGCGGGACCGGGCTATCAGGTTCCCTTCGCCGACGCGGTGCGCAAGGGCGCCGATATCGCCACCATGGCCGTCGGTCAGATCACCGAGCCCCAGCAGGCCGAGGATATTCTGCAAGCGGGGCACGCCGACATGATCGCCATCGCGCGCCGGCTGCTCGCCAATCCCCGGTGGGCGTGGATGGCGGCGGTGCATTTCCAGCAGTTCCTCAAATATCCGCCGCGTTATCGCGTCTGCCATCCCAAAATGGGTTCAGCTCTCAATTTCACCGATACACGCGAAAAGAAGCAGCAATTGCTGCACATGTTCCAGCAGGAACAGGAGACGAGCGTGAAGGCATGGGGCGCGTGAGGCGGATTTTCCAGGCCGCGACCGCGCTGCTGGCGCTCGCGTTTGCTCAAGCAGCGCTCGCGCAGGGTCGCCTGACGATCGTCGTGCCTTTCGCGGCGGGCGGCGGCATCGACATTTTCGCGCGCCTGCTCGCCGACGAGATCGGCCGCTCCGGCGAAACCAGCGTCATCGTGGAGGATCGCCCCGGCGCGAGCTCGATGATCGGCACGGAATATGTCGCGCGCGCCGCGCCCGATGGCGCGACGGTGTTGATCTCGTCGAACTCCACGCTGATCACGCCGGTGTTGCGCAAATCCGCGTTCGATCCGACGCGCGATCTGACGCCCGTGTGCAATCTCGCGGAATCACCGCAAGTCATCGTGGTCAAGGCCGACGCGCCCTATAAATCGCTCGCCGATCTCGTCGCCGCGGCGCGGCGCGCGCCGGGCGCGCTGACCATTGGCAGCAATGGCCCGGCCTCCACGCAACAACTCGTCGCCGAAATGTTCAAGCGGGTCGCCGGCGCCGACATGACGTATGTGCCCTACCCCGGCGGCGCGCCCGCGGTGAACGCTGTGATCGGCGGCCATATCACGGCGGTCGCGGCCAATTATTCGGAGGTTCACGCGCAGATCGACGCGGGACAAATTCGCGCGCTGGCGACCACGGCGAACCAGCGTATTCCCGCCGCCTCGGGCACGCCCACGGCGCGCGAGGAAGGCGTCGATTTCGACATAACCTCGTGGCACGGCGTCGCACTGCCCGCGAAAGCGCCGCCAGACGTCGTCGCGCGCGTGGAAAAGCTGTTCATGGGCGCGTTGAAGTCGCCCGACCTGCGCGCGAAACTCGCGTTGCATCAATACACGCCGACCGGCGTTTGCGGCGCGCCCGTCGCCGATTTCATGCGCCGACAGATGGAGTCGATCGCGACCATCGCGCGCGAGGCCAATATCAAACTCGAATGACCGGGATCAGGCGGCGCGCGATTTGTCCGAGCCGCCATCGACGCGCGAGACGATCAACCAAACGCCCAGCACGACACCGGAAAGGGCGAGCAGCCATTCCGCGCCCCTGAAGCCGCCAAGTTCGATGACCCCGGCGATGGGCGAAGGCGTCCAGTAAATGCCGAAATAGAAGGCCGTCGAAACGATGGCCTGCACGCCCGGCCCCTCGGCCGGGTTGGCCCATCGCCCCAGCCACGCCGACATGATCGGAAACATCATGGAATTGCCATAGCCGAGCAACGCGCCGGCCAGCACGACCATCCACGGTCCCGCGAGCGACGCCGCCGACGCCGCGGCAAGCGACAGGCCGCCGGTGATGAGGCCGCTCGCCGCCAGCGTGCGCGGATGCAGCGCCGAGAGGCGACGCATGGCGCCCACGCGGCAACCGATCATCACGATGGTCATGGGAATGAAGAACCAGCCGAGCGTGATGCCCTGCTCGCGCAATTCCGGCGCGAGATAGGAGGCGACATAACCGAACTGCGCGCCACCCAGCACGAGGGTCGCGACGGGCAAGGGATGCCAGCCACGCCACGCGGCGGCGATGCCGAGCCCGGCTGGCCGGGGCGGCGGCGGCAGGGGCCGGATACCGATGGTGATGAGCAAGGCGAGCGCGGCGGGCACGCCGCCCTCGATGAACAAGGCCGTTTCGCCAAAATGATTCATGACCCATTCGCCGACCGGCGGCGCGACCGCGAGCGCGAGCGGAATGGTCGAGGAAAAAGCGGTAACGAGATAAACGAACCGCGCCTTGTTGATGCGGCTCTGGATGTAGAGATTCACGGGTCCGAGAAACAGGCCCACGCCCGCGCCCCACACCAGCCGCGAGACAAGGGCGGGCCAGAACATGTCGCGCGTGACGGCGAGCGAGGCGACGCCGATGGCGGCGAGCGCCATGGCGAGGCGAAACGCGCCAACGGCGCCCAGGCGCGCCGCGACGAAGCCCGAGCCAAGCGTGGCAGCGAGCGCGGTGACGCCGACGGCGCTGATCAGAACGCCGATGGTTTGCAGGGAATAGCCGACATGGCCCAGCGCGACGGCGACCAGCGTGGAATGGGTGGTCGTGATCGAGAAGAGCAGACTGCTCAGGGCGACGACCGAGAATTCGCGGCGACCGCGGGCGTCGATAAAACCATCGCGGCGCGCGCGATCGTCAGTGCTTTCAGTGGTCGTGGCGGTCATCGGCATGTCGCTGGTAGAGCAGTTTCAGGCGCGCCGGTAAACCCGAAAACCACGATGCGCGGTCGCGTGCGAACGGCGCGCGAACTAGCGATAGTGTTCGATATCGGCGCGGAGGGTTTCGATGACCGCCGGCGGGGCGTTGGCGAGATCGCCGAAGATCGCCGCGCCCTTGGCAGGATCGACGTAAGTATAGGCCAGCCCGTTTGTCTCGGTCGTCTTGCGAATGAACTCCGGGTCGTTGGCAGCCGCGGCGTAGGCGCGGCGCAGTTCATCCACGGCGGCGTCGGGCGCGCCATGGGGCGCGAACATGGCGAAGGTGAGTTCGCCCGCCTCGCGCGTGAGCCAGTTCAACGCATTCCAGTTGGCGCCCGAGGGCGCGCGGCCGAAAATTTCGCGGTAAAGATCGGGAAACGCGGGCATGTCGTCGATGCCCGCCACGCGTTCAAACGAGCCATCGGCCTGGACGGGCGTGAGATAGGCGATCGCCATGCCCGCGCCTGACTTGATGAAGGGCGCCGTGCGGCCGCGAAACGTCGAGATCGCCGTTGAATGAAACTGCGTCTCGTTGCGTTGCATCGCGAGAAACACCTCGTTGCCGCCGGGATAGCCCAGCACGTAGCGATGGGAGACGCCGAGTTCGTTGAGCGCCAGATGCGGCAAAAGGCCGGAATAATCGCTGGCGTTCAGCGCGCCCAGCGCGAGATCCTTCGCCTTGACGATGTCGGCGGGCGTCTTCAGCCCGCCGGGAATGACATCCGTTCGCGCGTACAAAACCCTGATGTCGCCGACGCCGCCGATATAGGCGAACTGGTCGTAGCGCGCGCGCAGGGTCGACGCGTTGAGCGCCTGCAATAGTGGATCCCACGGTCCAAACAGCAACGTCAGTCCATCGGGTTTGGCGCGTTCGGCGAGATAGTTCGTCGCGACCACGGCGGCGCCGCCCGGCATGTTCTGCACGAGGATATTGGGCGCGCCGCTGAGGTGCGCGCGCAGATATTGCGCGAAGCCGCGCGTCAAGGTGTCGACCGTGCCGCCAGCGCCGACGCCAACGAGAATCGTGATCGTCTTGCCGGCGAAATAGCCATCAGCCGCGGCGGGCGCGCGCCCGGTGACGAACAAGAACGCCATCGCGGCGGCGACGCATAGAGAGGACCGCAATGTTGTTCGCATGGCCGTCCTCCGCCCGCCGGCGCCAATCGCGCTACAACCTGATTTCGCCGAGGCTAACGCTATCCTTTACCACGACGTCGACACGTTTGGCGCCGCCCGCCGACCTGATTTCGACGACATAGGCGCCGGAATTTTCCGGCAAGCCATCGAATTTGAAATCGCCGTAATTGTCGGTCGTCAGTCGCGCCACTTCCTTGCCGTCCTTGCTGAGCGCGACGGTTTCGCCCTCGGCGCATTCGACAAGCCCGTCAACGATCCTGGCGACGCTGCCGCCCACGAAGGCCGTCTTGAACGGCGCGAGGTTGCGATACCAGACGCGCGGCTTCGTGCCGAGTTCCGGCTTCATTTGTTCGAGTCCTTCGGCGGCGGCGCGGGCCGCCATGTCCGCGTCGTCGAGCTTCACCGCCTTCATGGCGCCCGTCGGGCAAACCTGTCCGCCGCGGGTCTGCTTCCAGCCGGCATCGAGCAGATGCGCGTCGAAATTCCACGCCTGCGGTATTTGCAATTCCTCGTTCCACCACACGTGGCCATAGGGGCACGCGTCGACGATCTGCTTCTGCCCCTTCGACTTGACGGGATCAATGAGCACGACGCCATCGTCGCGCTTTCTCACCGCGCTGTCGCGCGCGGACTTGAGGCAGGGCGCGTCGTCGCAGTGGTTGCACATGGTGGGCACGTAGGCGATGTCGATCATTGTGCCCTGCCCGCGCTCCTTCTTGAGAATGTCGATCCACTTATGCCCGTGCTTGGGCATGGGCGCGGAATATCCCTTGAATTCATTGCCGACGTATTCGTCCGATGTCGCGAGCGTGCACAGATGGCAGTTCGTGCATTCGGCGACGTCGATGATCATGTTCCATTTGGACATTGTCTATCTCTCCGGCGGATGGCGGCGCCCGTGGGCTGCCCGCCATCGACGCGCTGATATTCCGGGTTACGTGGCGGGCGCGAGTTCGGAGAACCGCTGCGTGATGATGGCCTGCGCGGCGGGCGAAGCGGTCGCGAAGGCCTCCGACATGTGCTCGATCTTGCCATCCCAGAGCTCGACCTCGACGAGCGCGTTGGCGCCGGCGAGCGAATGGGTCGACTTGGTCTGCGTGCGATGCGGCGTCAGCAAGTTCAGGCAGCCGCCGCGATCAATGGACTTTCCGGGTTCGCCCATCGGCGCGTAAATGGCGCAGGATTCATAGCCGTGAACGACGCCGCGCGCGAGGCGCGCCGTGGGCATGGCGGCGCAGAGAACGGCGCCGCGGTCGTTATGAACCTTGACGAGATCGCCCTTCTTGATGCCGCGCTCGGCCGCGTCCTCCGGATTCATGCGCATGATCCAGTAGTACCAGTCGCCGACCTTGATGCGATGATCCTCGATGTTCATCAGGTAGGAGTCCTTGCCATCGCCCTGCGTATGGAAGGAATACTTGGAATGCGGCGTGATGAGTTGCAGCGGGAACTTCTCGAACATCTCGCCGGAATGCGACCCCTCCCACGAGGGCTCGTATTTGACGATCGGCGGACGCTCGGGATCCTTCGCGCGGATGAGCGAATTGCACTCGAACTCAAGCTTGCCGGACTGGGTCTGCAGGCCCTTGAGATATTCGCTCGAATAATCGGAGGGTAGCGGCAGGGGCTCCGGCACGTCCTTCTTGCGGTTCTCCCAGAACCAGCGGAACGACACGGGAGCGCGCAATTTTTCCTTCTCCGTCGGAACGACGAAGTAGCCCTTCTTGATGAATTTCTTCCACGAGATGTGCTTGGGCAGGTCGGAGGCCTCGAACTGGCGCTTGACCCAGTCGATCTCGTTCATGCCCTCGTTGAAGTAGTTCGACAAGCCAAGCTTCTTGCAGATTTCCGTGAAGATCCAGTAGTCGGATTTTGACTCGCCAAGTGGCTTGATCGCCGGCGCCTGGAAGATCACCACGCGGTTGTTGACCTGCTGCTGGCCGTGGTGGCCATAGCCGCCAAGCGCCGCCCATTCGGAAATATCGACACGTTCGAAATTCGTGCAGGCAGGCAATATGAGATCGGCGAATTTCGCCTCGCCCTCGAACCAGATCGACTGGTTGACGACGAATTCGAGATTTTCGGACTGATACATCTTCACGTGACGATTGGTGTTGTTCATCGTCGCGATCATCGAGCCGCCATACTTGTAGAGCATGCGCACGGGGGCGTGGCCCGCCGCCGGATAGCTCACCTTGGCGAACTGGTGTTCGATGGACTTGCCATTCCACAGATAGCCCTCGGCCTTCCCGTCGAGGATGGCCTCGGGCATGAAGATACGTGGAATCTTCTGGTTCGACGTGTTCATCGTCGGCAGTTGCGGCATGCGCTGATAGAGCTCGACCGGCAGCGAGGTGCCCTCGATGTCGCCGGACATGCCGCCTTCCGCGTAGCCGGGGAAATAGAAATTGAGGTCGACCGGGCAGCCCCATTGCAGGTTGCCCATGTTGACGCCCGGCTTGCCAAGGCCCTGCATGGCGATGAGGCACACCATCACGCGCGCCCACTGGATGCCCGTCTGGTTGCGGCACGCGCCGCCGTGGCCATTGCCCCAGCCGCCCGGCGCCAGATAGGTGCGCTTGCTGGCCCATTCGCGCGCCAGCGCGCGCACGTCCTTGGCGGGCACGCCGGTTTCGGCCTCCTGCCATTCCGGCGTCTTGGGCACGCCGTCCTCGTTGCCCATGACATAGGCTTTCCACTTGTCGAAGCCGACGGTGTGGGTCGCGACGTAATCCTTGTCGTAGAGGCCTTCCTTGATCCAGACGTAGGCGATGGCCATCGCCATCGCGACGGAGGTCGTGGGTCGCGGCGCCATCCACTTGCCGGGCAGGAACTGCGCGGACGAGTTATAGAAGGGGTCGATATGGACGATCTTGATCCCGAGCTTGGGATCCTTCAGCCATTGACGCCGCACGGTTCCTTCCTGCGCGCCATAGGAGCCCGACGTCGTCTCCGGGTCTGCGGACCAGAAGACGATCATGTCGGAATTTTGCAGACAGTCCTCGACCGTTCCGTAGGTCTCGCTCTGGCCGACGCGCAGCGAATAGCCCCAGTGATGGGCGGCGCCCCAGTACCAGCCTTCCCATGAATCGGGATTGTGATGGACGGCGGTATGGCCCACGGCGTTGCGGAAACGATAGAGCGCGCTGAGGTAATAGCCGATGTTGCCCCAGGTGTGATGCGAGCCATGCGACACGGCCATGACGCCGGGCCCGTAGGTCTGCTTGGTGCGCTTGATCTCGCTTGAAACGAGCTCCAGCGCCTCGTCCCAGGAAATGCGGACGTATTCGGACTTGCCGCGGTTTTGCGGGTTACGCTCGCCCTTGGGATCGAAGTCGACGCGCTTCATCGGATACAGAAGACGGTCGGGCGAATAGACCATCGCCTTGGAATTCTGCCCGTGCGGCGCGAGGGTCGTGCGGCGCGGCGGCGTCAGCTTCACGCCCTTGGCCTCGATGGTCCAGGGCTGGGGATCGTTGTCGTCGAAATCGATCGACGTGGTGCGGATGATCTTTCCGTCCTTCACATAGACAAACAGCGGACCGCCGTTGGCCATATTGCAATAGCGGATGGAGCCATCGGCCTGCGGAATGCCCATGTCGGCGCCGATGCTCTGGGTCAGCATGACCGTCTGCGCGAACCAGTTGAGCAACCCGTCGTCGCCCTCCACCGTCATGGTGAAGTCCTTCTGGGCGTTGATCTGGTTCAGCCAATTGAAGGGCGGCGTCAGCAGTTCGGCGGCGAGTCGCGCGTTCTTGAAGGCGATCGTGATGTCCGGCCGGGGATGCAGGCCAGCGCCGCTCGTCAACGCGCCGCCCTTGATCTGGAACCAGCGGCCAACCTCCTCGTCGCGCGCCAGCATCTGGGCGATGACATCGTGCTCGGCGAGGCGCGCCCGGAACTCGGGATATTTGCGCGCGGTGTGCCGAAGCACCTGATTGAGGCCGAACAGAATGATCCTGAATTTGCCGGTGGCGATGGACATGTTCCCTCCTCGGCGGCGTCGAGGTCTGCGCCCCGCCGCCGTTTCGCCCTGAATTCGCCAGCTCCATCGAGCGGCCAGCCCTCTCTAGCGCCGGCAAGGTGCGCAAGCAACATTCGAGGCCAATGCGAGGAATGCATGGCTCGACCCAAGCCGCGATGGTTGCACCCGACGTTTGATCGCTGGACGGATGCCGGCCCCAATGCTTACATTCCTGAAATCCGGCCGACGGGCCGACGATTGGGGGGAATCGATGAAGTATCTGGTCGCCGTCGCCTGCGCGGCGCTCGCCCTCGCCAGCGCCCCCGTCGCGCTGGCTCAGGGATTTCCGAGACAGCCGATCAAGATCGTCGTGCCGTTTCCCGCCGGCGGATCGGCGGACCTGCTGACCCGTTCCATCGCCCAGAAAATGACGTCCGAGCTTGGCCAGTCCGTCGTCGTGGAAAATCGCGGCGGCGCGGCGGGCGTCGTTGGCGCCGCGTTCGTTGCCCATGCGCCCGCCGACGGCTACACGCTTGGCCTTGGCACGCTATCCACCCTCGCCCTCAGCGCGCCGCTGGCCAAGGTTCAGCCCTATGACGAACGCAAGGACTTCACGCCGATCGCCATGCTGACCGAACTGCCCATGGTGCTGGCGGTCCCGGCTGATTTTCCCGCCAATGACCTCGCCGGCCTCGTCGCCTACGCGAAGAAGTCGCCGGACAAGATGAATTACTCGACCAACGGGCCGGGCTCCTCGTCCCATATCCTGGCGGAAATGATCAAGCGCAGGCTCGGGTTCGAGATGACCCATGTGCCCTATGGCGGCGACATGCCGACGCTGAACGCGCTGATGGGCAGCCAGATCCAGCTCGGCATCATGGCCGTTCCCGCGACGGTTGAATTCGTCAAGGCGGGCAAGGTAAAGGCGCTGGTCGTCACCGGCGCCAAGCGCTCCGCCGCGCTGCCGAACGTTCCATCCGTCGCGGAACTCGGCTATCCCGATCTCATCTCCACGACATGGTTCTGCGTTGTCGCGCCGGGCGGCGCGCCGCGCGAGGCGGTGGAGATCATCCATCGCGAAGTCAACAAGGCCATGGCCTCGCCCGACACACTGAAGGTCTTCACCACCGGCGGGCTTGAGCCGTCGCCTATGGGACTGTCCGAGTTTCAGGGCTTTGTCGCCAAGGAACAGGACAGATGGGGCGCCGCGGTCAAGGAACTGGGCATCCAGATCGAATAGGATGCGCTGGCTGCCGCCGAGAGACATTTCCGGCCAATTGGCCAATGGAGGAAACCCGACATGAACCTGTTTCGTTTGCTGGCGGCGTCCGCGCTGGCCGCGCTCGCCGCCAATGCCGCGCGGGCCGAGGATTTGCTGAAACTCGCGGTGCCCCAACGCGGCGCGTGGGACACATCCATTGCCGACGTCGGCCAGAAGGCGGGTATTTTCGCCAAGAACGGCCTCAAGCTTGAAATGCTCTACACCGCCGGCGCGGGCGAGACGACGCAGGCGGTGATTTCCGGCAGCGTCGACATTGGCGTCGGCACGGGCACCAGCGGCATCATGGCGACCTTCAGCAAGGGCGCGCCGGTGCGGCCCTTCTCCAGCCAGATGACCGGCGCGGACGATATTTTCTGGTATGTGCCCGCCAATTCGCCGATCAAGACACTCAAGGACGCCGCCGGCAAGACGATGGCCTATTCGTCGAACGGTTCATCATCGAACCTCGGCGCGCTCGCGCTCATCAAGCAGTCGGGCGTGGACATCAAGGCGATCGCCGCGGGCACGCCGCCAGCGACCTTCACGCAGACCATGTCCGGCCAGATCGACATCGGCTGGTCGGCGCCGCCCTATGTGATCGATGACATCAAGTCCGGGCGCGTGCGCCTGGTGGCGCGCGAGAGCGATCTCGAAGCCTTCAGGAACCAGACCGTGCGCATGAATTTCGCCCGGCTCGACACGCTCACGGGCAAGGCCGATCAGATCAAGCGGTTCCTGCTGGCCTATACGCAGACCATCGACTTTCTCTATTCCGATGATCCAGCCGCGCTGAAGGCCTACGCGGATTTCGCGGAAATTCCGGTTGAGAAGGCCAAGCTGATCCGCGACGAGTTCTTCCCCAAGAACAACCTGTCGCCGACGCGCCTGTCGGGCCTCGACCACGCCATGGCCGACGCGCAGGCGTTGAAGTTCATCAACGCGCCGTTCACCGCGACGCAGATGGAAGACTTTCTGAAGTTCTACGCGAAGTAAAAACAAGGCGCCGTCATCCCCGCCTTCACGGGGATGACGTTGCTCACGGGATGATCAGGGCGCGTAACCGGGCAGCACGCGCACGTCGACGACGACAACCTTGCCGGCCTCGAGTTCGCGCAGCGCTTCCTTGAAGACGCCCTCGAGTTCCGTCGCGTCCTTCACCGGGCCAAGGCCCACCGCGCCCTGCCCGCGCGCGATCGTCGCCAGATCGAGTTCCGGGTCGGCCATGCGCTGGCCAATCCACTTGTTCTCGACCGGGCGATTGCGCATGCGCGCCATGCGCTCCTGATGCAACTCGTCGTTGTAGAAGGACTGGTTGTTGCAGACGATGATCAGCAACGGAATTTTGTAATGAACGCCCGTCCACACGGCCTGGCAGCCCATGAGGAAATTGCCGTCGCCGAAGACGGAAATCGCCAAACGCCCGGAATCCTTGAGCGCCAGCGCGGCGCCAATCGAAAGACCGGGGCCCGAGCCGATACCGCCACCGCCGTCCGAACCGATGTAGTCGAGCGGATGCCGGAAGTGCCAGCTCTTTGAATTGTAGGACAACGGCGCCTGCAACAGGGACACCGGCTTGTCGCCGACGACATGACGCAAGGCGGCGAAGGTCTGATTGACGGTGATCGGACCCGCGACCCGCGCGGGGTCGATGGCGTCCGGCCCCTTGCCGCCCGTGAATTTCGACGGCTTGCCTTCCAGCGCCCTGGCCATGGCGGAGGCGGCGACGTCGGTTTCCGTCGACAGCAGCAGGTCGACGGTCGGCAGCGCCATGTAGTCCATGCTCCAGCCATTATGGATGACGTAATCGAGCGTCACCTGAATGACCTTGGCCTTGGTCTCCTCCGTCCCCAGCGCGGTCTTGAGCGTGCCGCCGAGATCGACCCAGTCGAGGCTCAGAATGACGTCGGCTTCCTTGATCGCCTGCAAGGTATCCTGAGCGCCACCCGATCCGTAGGCGCCGACGTGCAGACCGTGGTCGGTCGGAAAGGCGGCGCCCACCTTGGTGTCGGTGATCACGCGCGCGCCGAGTTTCTCGGCAAGCGCCACGCGATCCGCCCACGCCGTTTCGCTCCGCGATACGCGTCCCATCATGATGAGCGGGCGCTTGGCGGCGAGCAGCATGTCGAGCGCCGCCTTGACCTGACCGGCGTCGACACCGTGGGAAACCGGCGGCATGTAGCGCGCCGGTTCGATGGGCGGCAGTTGCTCTGACTGGCTTTTTTCCTGCAATTCGACGTCGAGCACGACATAGGTCGGCCCCATGGGCGCGGTATTGGCGATCCAGCCCGCGCGCAGGATGGATTCGCGCGCGGCGCCAACAGAGCCCGGCTGATCGTCCCACTTGACGTAATGGCGAACCATCGAGGCCTGATCACGCGACGTATGGATCCACTCGATCCATGGCCGGCGCTTTTGCGAGTCGACGGAACCCGTCGCGCCGATAATGACCACGGGCGTGCGGTCGCACCATGCGTTGAAGATCGCCATGGAAGCGTGCATGAGGCCCACGTTGGAATGGACGGCGGCGGCCATCGCCTTGCCGGTGACCTTGGCGTAGCCCTGCGCGATGGCGACCGCGTGCTCCTCGTGCAGGCACAGAAGCATTCGCGGGTTCTCGTTGCCGAGATAATTGACGATGCTGTCGTGCAGGCCGCGATAGCTGGCGCCGGGATTGAGCGCGATATAGGGAACGTCAAGGGCGCGAAGGGCTTCCGCCATCACATCGCTGCCGAAAATAGCGCCTTCGCGCGACGCTCCGCGCGGCGCTTCCACGCCCGGCGCCAGCGGCGACGTCTCCCCTGTGTTGCCCTTGGCGGTCATGAATTTCTCCCGGATTTACTTGTTGGGCCGGTCTGGCCTGATAGAATGCGGCGACAGTTGACTGACCGCTCGCGACCTGTCAATTGGTCCGGGCTCAGATACTCCGCATACGTACAATGATCGGGAGAGGACGCGTCGCATGAGCGCAATCGCCAGCAACCATTCGGGCGAGGGAAAGTCTTTCACCTCGCTGGTCGCGGACACCGGCGACGTCGGCGAGGCGCCCAGCCGTTCGCTCGTCGAGGAACTGGCGCTCGCCAATCACATTCTCTTTCGCGAGGGCGTTGTTGACGGCTTCGGCCACGTCAGCGTGCGCCATGACAAACGTCCCGATCGCTTCCTGCTGGCGCGCAACATGGCTCCGGCGCTGGTGACGCCCGACGATATCGTCGAGTTCGACTTCGACGGAAACCCCGTCAACGCGAAAGGCCGCACCGTCTATCTCGAGCGTTTCATTCACGCCGAGGTTTTCCGCGCGCGGCCCGATGTCATGGCGGTCGTGCACAGCCATTCGCCAGCCGTCGTGCCCTTCAGCGTAGTCAAATCCTCGCCGCTGCGGCCGATCTGCCATATGAGCGGTTTCCTCGGCGAGGAAGTGCCAAACTTCGAAATTCGCGATCACGCGGGCGACAGCAGCGACCTCCTGATCACCAACTCGCGGCTTGGCGCCGCGCTCGCGAAAAAGCTCGGCGGTTGCAACTGCGCCCTGATGCGCGGCCACGGCTCGACGTGCGTTGGCCCGACCCTGCGCGAAGCCGTTTTCCGCGCCGTTTACACCGAGGTGAACGCCCGCTTGCAGTCGGAAGCCATGCGGCTCGGCGAGCCGACCTTCCTGACCGAAGGCGAGGCGCGCGTCTCCGCCGGCAACATTTCCAGCCAGATCAACAGGGCCTGGGACTTCTGGCGCATGCGCGCCGAAGGCAAGCTCTGATCCCTTCAATGCCTCGGAAAACAAGGACCAGCCATGAAGCTCTGCCGTTTCAATGACAACCGCCTCGGCCTCGTCGAGGGCGATCACCTGCTCGATGTGACCGCGGCGCTCGACGCGTTGCCGGCCTATCGCTATCCGCTGCCGAACACGGATCAGCTTATTGAAAACATCGACATGCTTCGCCCCAAAATTCTCGAGGCCGCGAAGGGCGCGAAGTCCATTCCGTTGGCGGGCGTCACCCTGCTGTCGCCGGTCGCGAATCCCGGCAAGGTCGTCGCGGCGCCTGTGAACTATCAGGCCCATTTCGACGAAGCGGAAGCCGACGAGGGCATCCGGTTCGGCAAGGAAATCGTCAAGATCCAGACCATCGGCCTGTTCCTCAAGGCAACCTCGTCCGTTCAGGGCGCGAGCGCGGGCGTGGTCATCAACCACGCCGACCGCCGCAACGATCACGAGATCGAACTCGTCGCCGTCATCGGCAAGCCGGCGCGGAATGTGTCGGTCGAGAACGCGCTGGACTATGTCGCGGGCTATTGCATCGGCCTCGACATGACCGTGCGCGGCCCCGAGGAACGCTCGATGCGCAAGTCCATCGACACCTACACGGTGCTCGGTCCGTGGCTGACGACGGCCGATGAAATCGGCGACCCCCACAGCCTGCAACTCGTGCTGACCGTCAACGGCCAGCCGCGGCAGAACAACAACACCGGCAACCTGCTGATCAAGGTGCGCGAACTGATCGCCTGGGCCTCGACCTATTACACGCTGCAACCCGGCGACATCTTCATGACCGGCACGCCTGACGGCGTTGGTCCGGTGATTCCGGGCGACACGATCGACGCGCGCATCGACAAGCTCGGCGCGATTTCGGTGAAGGTCCGCGCGGCATAATCAGCGTTTCCGGGAGCAAGCGACATGAGCGTTAATTCACTGCCCTTCGTCATCACCGGCGGCGGCATTGGCGGCCTCGCCTGCGCGCTTGCCCTGTCCCGCAAGGGCCTCTCCAGCATCGTGCTGGAGCAGGCGCCGGAGTTCGGCGAAATCGGCGCCGGCATCCAGCTCGGCCCGAACGTCTTCCGCATGTTCGAAAAACTCGGGATCACCGACGAAATCAACAAATACGCGGTGTATCCCAAGGGGCTGATGATGCGCGATTGCATCACCGGCGAGGAAGTCACCACACTGCCCCTGAACGAAGCTTTTCTGGCCCGGTTCAAATATCCCTATGGCGTCATCCATCGCGCCGATATCCACCGCGTTCTGCTGGAAGCCTGCCAGAAGCAGCCGGACCTCGTGAAACTGCATACCGCCAGCAAGGTCGTCGACATCGACGACCGCGGCGACAAGGTCGTCGTGAAGACCGAGGCGGGCGCCACGCACGAGGGTCGGGCGCTTGTTGGCGCTGATGGCCTGTGGTCGACCGTGCGCCAGAAGATCGTTGGCGACGGCAAGCCGAATGTGTCCGGCCACATCACCTATCGGGCCGTCCTCAAGACGAGCGACATGCCCGAGGAATTGCGCTGGCAGATGATGGTCATCTGGGCGGGCGAGAAAACCCATCTGGTGCAATATCCGGTGCGCGGCGGCGAGATGTTCAACCTCGTCGCGACCTTTCACTCCGACAAGTTCTCGGAGGGCTGGGACAGTTTCGGCGACGCCGCCGAATTGCACGAACGGTTCGCCGCCGCCTGCGCGCCGGTCAAGACCCTGCTCGGCAAGATCGAAAGCTGGCGCATGTGGGTGCTGTGCGACCGTCCGCCAATCCGCGACTGGAGCAAGGGCAACATCGTTCTGCTCGGCGACGCCGCGCATCCCATGCTGCAATATCTCGCGCAGGGCGCGAACATGGCGATCGAGGACTCGGTGTGCCTCGCCAGCAAGCTTGTCCACGCCAAGGGCGATAACGCCGCCGCCTTCCTCGCCTATCGCGATGAACGCTACCTGCGCACCGCCCGCGTGCAGTTGACCGCCAAGCTCTATGGCGAGGTTTACCACGCGTCCGGCGCGACCCGGGATCTGCGCAACGCGGTGCTCGGCGCCCGCACGATGGAGCAGGCCTTCGAGTCGATGGCGTGGCTTTACGATCCGCCGCCGATCGGCGACTAATGTCGTCGCGAGAGGGAGCCTGGACGCTCCCCCGACGTCGAGGGAGGGGACCATGGGCATTCAATATGGCGAAGAGCCGAAGCTGCTGATTCCGGGGCTTCGCGGTTTTTATGACCGGATGATTCCCCTCTCATGGCTGATCACGCGCATTGGCGTCGGCTGGGTTCTGCTGGTGCACGGCTATGGCAAGGTCATGCGCGGCATGGAGGCGCAGACCAAGTCCATGATGGCCACCACGCCGTTTTTTGGCGACTTCAATTATCCCCTGTCCTATTTCCTCACGTTCGTTGAGGGGCTTGGCGGCCTGTGCATCTTGCTTGGCCTGTTCACCCGTTTTTTCGGCGCGGCCAACGCCATCGAGATGGCTTTCCTGACCTGGCTCTACTGGACGAACGGCTTTTCGTGGCTCAATCGCGGCTATGAATATGTCCTCCTTTGGGGCTTCATGTGCCTCGCGATCGCCTTGCGGGGCGGCGGTCCCTATTCGCTGGATCGCCTGATCGGCAAGGAACTCTGACGGCATCGGGCGCGGTGGGACAGCGAGATTGCGCGCGCGCGCGCGCGCGTTTATCGTGAGTCGAAAGTAGAACAGGCGGGACTCGCCCCGGCTCGATTGGCCGCGAGAGCTTCCGCGCGCGCGAGGGGATTAGCACATGACGGCCGTGGCGACCGCTTCCGAAACCATCGAAAAACGCTCATTTCTCGAGGTCTGGGTCATCACGATCGGCCATGCGCTGACGCACTGGTATCCCGCCACGTTCTACGTCCTGCTGCCGATCATCGGTCATGAACTTGGGCTTAGCTATACGCAGTCGGCGTCCATCGTCACGGCGCAGGCGCTGGCCTCGGCCGTCTCCAATATCCCCGGCGGCATCCTTGTAGATTCCATTGGCCGCAAGGGCCTGCTGATGGCGACGTCGCTGGCTTGGATCGGCATTCCCTACATGCTGATGGCCAATACCCATGCCTATTGGCTGCTAATTTGTTGCGCCGTGCTCATCGGCGTCGGCAACACGCTGTGGCACCCGACCGCCATTCCGACGCTCGCCGCGCGCTTTCCCGAGCGCAAGGGTCTCGTCGTGTCGATCCACGGC
This sequence comes from uncultured Hyphomicrobiales bacterium, assembly GCA_903861645.1. Lineage (GTDB taxonomy): Bacteria > Pseudomonadota > Alphaproteobacteria > Rhizobiales > Beijerinckiaceae > Terripilifer. The sequence goes on along the minus strand of CAIOVE010000017.1, from coordinate 45,402 downwards.
ATGGGCGGCAACATCGGCGACGCGGTCGCGCCCTTCATCGCCGGCACGCTGCTGGGCAGCGTCGCGATCGGCGGCATGGCGATCCACTTTGATCTCACCTGGCGGCAGGTGATGATCTACAACGTCGTACCCGGCATCTTCATGTCGGCGATGATCCTCTGGTATCTCGGCAGGATGCAGGTGACCGGCAAGGGAAAGGGCAAGTCGTCCGAGAAGTCCCTGCCCATCGGCGACGTGCTGCGCGGCTTCGCGGGGCTGCTGCAAAACAAGACGTTGATGCTGCTGTCGACAAGTTCGGCCTTCCGTTCGATGACGCAAAGCGCGTTGCTGGTTTTCGTGCCGCTCTACCTCGCCAACGAAATGCATTATTCGCCGCGCACCACGGGTTTCGTGATGATGAGCCTGCAATTGTGCGGCTTCATCGCCGCGCCGATCGCCGGCGCCATGTCCGACAAGGTTGGCCGCCGCAACATCATGGCCTCGGCCATGGCCATGACGGCCATCGTGCTGCTGATGATGGTCTTCGCCGGCGGCACGCCGATCTTTGTGCTGTTCGTCGCGCTGCTCGGCTTTTTCCTCTTCGCCGTGCGCGCCGTGCTGCAAGCCTGGACGCTCGACGCCACGCCCAAGGGCATGGGTGGCAGCGCCATCGGCCTGCTGTTCGCCATTCAGGCGGTCGGCCAGTCGATCGGCCTGCTGATCTGCGGCGTCATCGCCGATCATTACGGATTGTTGTCGGCCTTCTACTTCATGGCCTTCACCATCGTGCTCGCCAACCTCTTCGTCTTCGTGATCCCGAAGGATGTGGTTGGCAAGGCCTGATCCAGCGCTTTGAACATGAGGCCCCGCGCCAGACGCGGGGCCTTTCTTTTGCGCGCGACCGCCAGCGATGGTAGAAGCCGCGCAAGCCCTTTCAAGAAGGCAGGGAGCCCACCATGCAGACCGCCACGGCAGACAACGTCGCAGCCACCCGTCAGAAATTTTATGATCGTCTTTCGCCGCGCGCCATGGCGCCCCTCTGGGAAGTGCTGAAAGGCCTCGTGCCCGAGCAACCCAAAAGCAAGTTCGCCGCCCACGTCTGGAAATTCGCGGAAGCCCGCCCACTGCTGATGGAAGCCGGCGACCTGCTCACCGCCGAGGAAGCCGAGCGCCGCGTGCTCGTGCTGGAAAACCCCGCCCTGCCCGGCGGCTCGCGCATCACCGCCACCATGTACGCCGGCTATCAGTTGATCATGCCCGGCGAAATCGCGCCCGCGCACCGGCACACGGCGTCGGCGCTGCGCATGGTGCTCGAGGGCAATGGCGGCTACACGGCCGTCGCCGGCGAGAAGACGACAATGAACCGCGGCGATCTCGTCATCACGCCCGCGATGACGTGGCACGATCACGGCCAGGAAGAAAAGAAGCCGGTGATCTGGGTCGACGGCCTCGATCTGCACACGGTCAATTTCTACGAAGCGGCCTTCATGGACCACTTCAACGACAAGTCGCAGATCCTGTCGAAGCCGGAAGGCTATTCGGAAAGCGAGTTCGGCTCGGGCTTCGCGCCGATGGAGCCGCGCCGCCCGTTCGGTCAGACATCGCCGATCTTCAACTATCGCTACGCCAACGCGCGTCCCGCGCTGATGCGCGTCGCCTCCGCGGGCGCGCCCGATCCGCACCTCGGCCACGCCCTGCGCTACGTCAATCCCCAGGATGGCGGCTGGGCCATGCCGACGATCGCGACGTGGTTGACCCACCTGCCCAAGGGTTTCGAGACACAAGCCATTCGTTCGACCGACGGGCAATCGCTTGTCGTTCTTGAAGGCGAGATCGCCTTCGACATCGACGGCAAGACCTTCACCGCGGGCGAGAGCGATGTCGCCTGCGTGCCCTCGTGGATGTGGAAGAAGATGCGCGCGACGAAGGATACGGTGGTGTTCACCATGTCCGACCGCTCCGCGCAGGAGAAACTCGGCATCTATCGCGAAGAGCGCCGCTGATCGCTCGACGCATCGACAATGATCAAACCCCGTCGCGCCACGCGGCGGGGTTTTGTTTGCGTCGACGCCAAATGAATTCTTGCCACTCCTCGCCCGCTCGCCAATAATCGGCGCATAAACAAAATCCGGGAGGCGACGATGGCCGTGAATTCGGTTCGCGCGGAGGCGCTAGGCGTGGCGGGGCACCCGCTTTTCAACGATCGCAAACTCAAGCTCGGCACCTTCTCGACAAACCTGTCGGGCGGTTGCGCGATTTCGAAAATCGACGGGGTTTTGAAAGCCGACTGGCCATCGACGCTGCGGCTCGCCCAACTCGCCGACGAGATGGGCTTCGAGGCCCTCGTGCCCGTCGGTCGCTGGAAGGGGTTCGGCGGCGAGACGAACTTCAATGGCGCCGGATTCGAAAGCTTTTCCTGGGCATCCGCGGTATCCGCGTCGACGCGCCATTCCGGCGTTTTCGCGACGACGCATGTGCCCACCATTCATCCGATTTTCGCGGCGAAGATGGGCACCACCATTGATCATGTCTCGAACGGGCGCTTCGTGCTCAACATCGTCACCGGCTGGTTCAAGCCGGAAATCGAAATGTTCGGGCGCGCGCAACTCGACCATGCCGATCGCTACAAGATGGCCGAGGAATGGCTGCACCTCGTCAAGCGGCTATGGACCGAGGACGCCGAGTTCGATCACGACGGGCGCTTCTTCCAGATCAAGGGCGGATGGTGCCAGCCCAAGCCCCTGCACAAGCCTTATCCGCCCATCATGAACGCGGGAGGCTCGGAAGCCGGTCGCCATTATGCCGCGAAATACTGCGACGTCGCCTTCGTGGTTTTCAATTCCCATGACCCCGATCAGATGCGAAAGCAGGTCGCCGCCTATCGCGATCTCGCGCGCCAGGAATATGGGCGCGATATCAAGGTGTGGAGCTACGCCTATTGCGTGCAGGCCGAGACCGAAAAGGAAGCGCGCGACTTCTACAAGCATTACGTGCATGAACAGGGCGACTGGGTCGCCGCGAGCAATCTGCTCGACACGCTTGGCCTCAACGCGCAGACATTGCCGCCCGAAGCAATCGAACCCCTGAAGGAACACTTCATCGCCGGCTGGGGCGGCGCGCCCCTCGTCGGCACGAAGGAGCAGATCGTGGACGGATTGCGCAAGCTGTCGGATGTCGGGCTCGACGGCTGCCTGCTGTCATGGCCGCGCTACATCGCCGGGATGGAGGAGTTCCAGCGCGTGACATACCCGCTTGTCGTGCAGGCGGGATTGCGCTGAAGCCGACTAGGAGAGATCGAAGGGTATTTGCACCGGCCCTTTCGATTTCGCGATGTCGCCGGTCTCGACGTTGTAATAATTTTGCCAGAAATCGCCAACGCGATGACTGCGAAAGATGACGCCAACCGTGGGCTGATCGCCGGTCGCCTCGACATGAATTTCATAGGGGCGCACGAAATCGATATAACCCGGCGCAACAAGACGATCGTCCACGCGCGCGAGATCGGCGCGCGTGTCGCTTGAACCATCGTCGCGCCTGACATAACGCGTGACGCGCTCGCCGCCGCGCAAAACGCCGTACAGCGTCCACGTATGCGCGTGATCGTGCACCGCCGTGACCTCGCCCGGCTTTTTCATCAGCGAGTTCAACACGAAGCCATGATCGGGATCCTCGTAAAAAAGCAGGTTCTCGACATATCGCCGCGCCGGATCATTGCGAAAGGGCCAATGAGTCGAGCGCTCGTTGAGAGCCTCGTCCTTCAACAAAACTTCAAGCAATGGTCGCACGCGCGCGAAACGCGTCTCCATGTCGTCATGCGCGGCGTAGATGGCGCGAACTTCGGCGATGAACGCCTTGACGGCTGGCAGCATGGAACAATCTCCCCTAAGCAGCCTTGCGCGCTTCGGTCAGCGACAGGAAAGCCGACTCGATCGTCGGTTGTCCCGTCGCCGCCAGCAGTTCGGACGGCGGGCAATCCATCAACTTCTTGCCCTTGTGCAAAACGACGACGCGATCGGCGTCCTCGACTTCCTCGCATAGATGGGTGGACCACAGAACGGCGACGCCGCGCTCGCGACGAAGCGCCAGCAACAGCTTGCGGAGATCGACCCGGCTGGCGGGGTCAAGGCCAACGGTCGCCTCGTCCATCAACAAAACCTTGGGCTCGTGCAACAGGGCGCGGGCAAGCTCGACCCTGCGGCGATTGCCGCCGGAAAGCGTGGCTGTCTTCTTCGATGCGCTATCGGTCAAACCCAGCCGCGCCAGTTCTCGCGCGATACGCTCGTCAGCGACCTTGCGCGACAATCCATGCAAGCCCGCGTGGAATCGAAGATTGTGTATGACGGTCAATTCAAGATCGAGCGTCGGTTGCTGAAATACAATGCCGAGCCCCGCGAGCGCGGGCACGGGATCGCGCCCCATGTCGTGCCCCATGACCTCGATGCTGCCGGAGTCGGCCGTGAAGAGACCAGACAAAAGCTGGAACAGCGTGGACTTGCCCGCGCCATTGGGGCCCAGTAGCGCGACGAACTCGCCGGCCGCGACATCCATGCTCACGCCATCGACGGCGCGCACGGGGCCATAGGTGCGCACGACATCCGCGAGGCGCAAGGCGGGCGGCGGCGGCGCTGAAATCCCCTCGGACATTGCTTCTCCCAACGCTTGCCGCTTGCGCGGCGTTGGGCCTACATTACAAGCGCTGGAACCAATCGAACAGATGGCCACGGGAGGAATTTTTGAGGCGACGGACAACGGCGTTCCATCAGTGTTCCGCGCGAATTTGCCTGATGATCGCCATGGCGACGGCGACACTCGCTTGGCCAGCGATCGCGAAGGACACCGGCCTGATATTCGTCAGCAATGAAAAGACCAACAATCTCGTCATACTCGATCCCAAAACGCTCAAGATCGTCAAGGATCTGAAGGTCTCGCGCCGGCCGCGCGACATGCACTTCAACGCGGATCATTCATTGCTCTACGTCGCGTGCGGCGATGACGACGTCATCGATGTCATTGATGTCGCGAAGCTCGAGGTCGTCAAGAAGATCGCCACGGGCGCGAGCCCGGAAACCTTCGCGCTCGACGAGGCGCGTCATCGTCTTTACGTCTCCAATGAGGAAGGCTCCTCGCTGTCCGTCATCGATATCGATCAAGGCATCACGGTTCACGAGGTGCCGACCGGCGCCGAACCGGAGGGCGTTTTCGTCCATGAGGACGGCAAGAGTGTATATGTGACGTCGGAGGTCGGCGATCTCGTGCACCTCGTCGACCCCGAGGCGGGCGCCGTCATCAACGATGTTGTCGTTGGCACGCGACCGCGCCGCTTCGCCGCGACGCCAGATGGCAAGGAATTGTGGGTCACAACGGAAATGTCGGGCGAGGTCTGGATCATCGACCGCGCCAGGTTCGTCGTCGCCGGCAAGATCGAATTCCTGCCGCCGGGCATGCGCAAAACGGATGTCACGCCGGTTGGCATCGCCATGACGCGCGATGGCAGGACGGCCTTTGTCACGCTGGGTCACGCCGGCCAACTCGCCTTCGTCGATGTCGCCAGCCGCAAGGTTCTGGCTTACGTGCTTGTCGGCAAGCGCGCGTGGGGAGCCACGCTGACCAAGGACGAAAAGACGCTCTATGTCGCCAATGGACTTGGCGACGATATCACCATCGTCGATGTCGCGACGCGCAAGGCCACGCAATCAGTGCCCGTCGGTCGCATACCCTGGGGCGTTGTCATCGATGAATAGAACAGTCATCGCGCTGGCGGTCGTCCTCGCGGGCGCGATCACGGCCCGCGCGCAAACACAGGCGGCGCCCACGCGCGTGCCGATCGTCTTCCTCGAACTCGCGGATGACGCGCGCTACGAGCCCGTGCGCGCATTTGGGCGTTTCGTCCTGAAGGCTCTGGATCATCCCTACGCCGGCGCGCAGGTCGGGATCGAGGATGCGCGTCCGCTGACGCGGGCCAGCGGCGCCGATCACCAGCTTGAGCGGATCACCGCGAACTCAATCGACGACATGGTCGTGGCAATCATCAGATCCAACGACGCGGGTGTCGCGTGGTTCCTGCTCGACGCGCCGGCGGAGGCCTACAAGGCGGTCGCCGCGGCCGTGAAGGGCCGCGATCTTCTGCTGTTCAACGTCAGCGCGCCCGAGGACTGGTTGCGGCGCGACCTTTGCTCGGCGGAAGTCGTGCACGCGATGCCTAGCCGCGCGCAGTTGATGGACGGCCTGACGCAGTTTCTCGTATCGAAAAAGTGGCGCGATTACCTGATCTTTCGCGGACCACTGCCACAAGATCGCGAGACGGTCGACGCGTTCACGCGCTCGGCCAAAAAATTCGGCGGCCGCATCGTCGCGACGCGGGACTTCACGCCGGGAACCGACCCGCGCGAGCGCGAGAAAAACAATCCGGCGTTGCTCAGCGCCATCAACAAGGATTGGGACGTCACCTTCGTCGCCGACGCCAACTTCGATTTCGCGCGCGAGGTTTCGTACCGCACCGTCCGGCCCCGCCCGGTCGTCGGCGCGATCGATCTCGAGCCCGTCGCGTGGCACTGGACGTGGGATCACAATGGCGCGCCGCAGGTCAACACGCGCTTCGCGCGCTATTCAGGCGGTCGCCACATGGATAGCCCGGACTGGGCCGCGTGGATGGCCGTAAAGATGATCACGCAGTCCGCGTTGCGCGCCGGCGCCGTCGACTTCAAGCCACGCCGGGATTTCATTCTGGGCCCAGGCGCTTTCGATGGCGACAAGGGCGAGGCGATGAGCGTGCGCCCCTGGGATCATCAGTTGCGCCAATCGGTCATTCTGGCGAGCCCTCTTTCCGTCGTGGCCAACGCGCCAATCGAGGGATTTCTGCATCAACGCGACGTGCTCGACACGCTTGGCGACGACGACGCCGAGACGCCTTGCCACCTGAACAGGTAAACTAATGCGACTGGCTCACGTCTGGCGCGCCATGGGCGCCGTCACCACCCGCGAAGTGGTCAAATTCGCCCAGCAACGCGGTCGATTGCTTTCGGGAATCGTGCGCCCGCTGTTCTGGCTGGCCGTCTTCGCGGCGGGATTCCAGAACGTCTTCGGCGTTTCGATCATTCCGCCCTATAAGACCTACATCACGTATCAAACCTACATCATTCCAGGCTTGCTCGGTATCGTGTTGCTGTTCAACGGCATGCTTTCATCGCTCTCGATGGTTTATGATCGCGAAATGGGCGTGATGCGCCTGCTCCTCACCGCGCCCCTGCCCCGCTGGATATTGCTCGCGTGCAAGCTTGTCGCGGGCACCGCCCTTTCGGTCATCCAGTGCTATGTCTTCCTGCTGATCGCGTCGTTTTTCGATGTTGATTTCGAGTGGAGCGGCTACATCACGGTTTTTCCCGCGCTCGTCGCGGCCGGCCTCATGCTGGGCTCCATGGGACTCGTGCTATCGGTCTATATCAGCCAGCTCGAGAATTTCGCTGGCGCAATGAATTTCGTCATCTTCCCGATGTTCTTTACATCGTCCGCCCTGTATCCGCTGTGGAAACTGCGCGAGGGCGGCGCGGAACTCGTTTACATCGCGGCGACCATCAACCCGTTCACGCATGCCGTCGAGCTTTGCCGCTTCGCGCTTTACGGCATGTTCAACTGGATATCCGCGCTCGTCGTGGTGGGCGCCGCCATCGCGTTCTTCCTCGCGGCCATGATCGGCTATGACCCGCAACGCGGCATGATCCGACGCGCGCGTGGACCGGCGAGCTGACGCCCTGAATTATTCGTGTTCCGTCCCATCGGGCATCAGCGCGCCCTTGAAAGTGGCGCCGTCTATTTTCGCGCCTTCCATGTTGACGCGCGTCAAACGCGCGCCGGAAAAGTCCGCGCCCGTTAGATCGGCGTCGCCGAAGTCCGCGTCGTACAGATCGGCGTCATTGAATTTGGCCCCCGCCAGTTTCGCCTCCCTGAATTGAGCGCCGACCAGTCCACAATTCTCGAAGCGCGCGCCAACAAAATCGCCGCGCCGCAAGGAAGCGCCATTGAGATTGGAATTCGAAAAGTCCACTCGGTGGCCGCTGGCGTCGTCGAGACGCGCCTCGGCCAGCACGACCTCTGTCGCCACGACTCCATCGAGGCGCGCGCGCACGAGACGCGCCTTGCCCATCTTGGCCATCATCAGGTTGGCGTCCGAGAAATTCGCGAGACCAAGATCGGCCTCGTAAAACATTGCGTTCGCGAGATTGGCCTTTACCAGCGATGCATTCTTCATGTCGGTCTTGTTGAAATTCGCGTCGCGAAGGTCGGCGTTGTTGAATTTGGCGCCAGACAGTCGCGCGCGATGAAAAACCGCCGCGCGCAAATGCGCGCCAGACAGATCGGCCTTGGAAAGATCGTCCGCCTTGAACCGATGCTCATCCAGTTGGCAGCCCACGCATTGCCGGGATTTGCCATCGACGAACGCCGCTTCGTCGTCCGCACGGCCCTGCCTGGGCGCGCAAAACAGACCAGCCGTCAGAAACAACGCCGCCGCCGCTCGAGTCTGAAAAGTCCACATTCTGGCGCTCCCTTCGCGCAGGCTAGCGCATCGGCGCGCGCGCGCAAGATTGTTAGCGCGCGCTTGTTGCGATAGGCTCTCCACCCGTGCCTTGGAAGCCCCGCGATGATGCGTTTCTCCGCGCTGTTCGTCTTCATTTCGCTCGGATGTGGCGCGCTCGCTCAAACGCCGGCGCGCCCCGCCCGTTCCGAAATCTGGGATTTGAAAATTGGCGCGCCACTCGCCGCGCAACCCGACGATTTCGTCGATTTCGCCTGCGGCACGATCGGCGGTCCGCCATCCATTCCGCTACGTGGATGGTCGGAGTTCAAGCGGTGTCGGACGGAAGACACGGGCTTGCGGGAGGTCTATTTCCGCTACGACGATGAAATGGAATATTGGGCGCGCGCGAATAACCTGCCCGGCGAAATCGATCGTTATGGCGGCACCAAAACCTACGGCTTTCCCATCGTCACATCCGGTCTCGTCTCCGAGGATGGCGTCCTTCGCGGCTTGAGGATCGTGAGCGATCCGCGTTACGACGCCAATCGCGATGAAGCATACGTTCTGAAGAATTTTCTCACCGCGCGCTTTGGTCGCGATGGCTGGACGTGCGAGGATTTGCCACGCGAAGAAGGCGAAACCGCCGTCGACGGGCTCTATATCAAGCAACGATGCGCCAGGGATCTCGGCGAAAAAGGCGTCGCGACAATGTGGGTCCGTCATCTACGCAAGGCTGGCCAGTCGCGCATCGATCCTCGTAGCGGCAAGCAGACTTTTAATCAGTTCGAGAGTCTCGTGCGTTTCGATCTGATCGCCGCGCCGCGTTAGTCGACGGGCTTATTTGCCCACGAAGGTCGCGATCACGTAATCGGCGACGGCCTCGATCTCGCGCTTCACCAACGAAGTCGAATGCGGGATGGGTGGAATATCCTTGCCCACATCCTTTTCCCTCATGCCGTAGCAAGGCGTGTCATCGTCATAGGCGTATTTGTCGAAATGCGGCATTTCCGTTCCGGGGCGGCCACAGGCGACGACCTCGACGATCTGCGCCTTCGTCAGAATGGTCTTGTGAAGATTGGCGGCCGCGCCCGGCGAGCGTGGGTCGCCGCGCCCGTCACCGTCGGCGCCGTGGCAGAACTTGCAATCGGCCTTTTCCTGAAAAACGCGCTGACCAAATGAAACGTCCTGCGCCAGCGCCGCGCCGCAAGACGTCGCCGAGGCGACAAGCGCCGCCGCGCGAGCGCCACGCGCAATTGTCGACCAAACAGCAACGCAGGAAAACATCGCAATCATCCGTCCATGAAAACGGGGAGGATCGCGCCGGCGACCCTCCCCACGACGAAATTCGGTCAGAGTCCGAAGACCCAGAGCATCGTCTGGTTGCGTTGTTCCTTCAATTCCGGCGCGTTGGCGTTCTTGCCCTTCGCGATCGGACTGAGGCCGGAGAGGATGGCCACATACTGCTTGCCGCCGGCCTCGAACGTCATCGGCGGCGCGTTGAACCCCGTGCCCACGTTGATCTTCCAGACCTGTTCCAGCGTTTCATCATCGAACGCCGTGAACGTGCCATCGTTAAAGCCGGTGAAGACAAGACCGCCGCCCGTCGACAGCGCGCCGGAATAATCGGCGTAGGGAATCTTGACTTTTTTCTTGATGTCGCCGGTCAGGGGATCCGCCATGGACACTTCGGTCTCGTAGCGGTCGGTCGCCTTATAGGCGCCGCCCTTCCAGTCGCCCGCCTTGTTGCTCAGATCCTGCCGCAGTGTGATATCCACGCAGGCGATCAGCGCGGGTATGTAAATCATTTTCGTGCGCTGGCTGTAGCTCGACGGCCAAAAGTTATTGCCGCCCGATGGCGACGGACACATCTTGCGCGTGGGTTGTTGCGGCGTCTGGTTTTGCAGGCCCGAATAGACCTGAATATCCTTCGACGGATCATAGTCGACGGGCTTGCCGGTCTTTTGGTCGATGCCTTTCGTCCAGTTGATGTTTTCAAGGTAGGGCTTGGCCAGCACGTTCTGACCATTGGCGCGCTCGTAGGTGTAGAGGAAGCCATTACGCGCGGAATGCGTGACGAGGGTGCGCTTCTGCCCGTTCACCGTCGCGTCAAACATGATGTGGGTTCCGATTTCGTCATAATCCCACATGTCGCCCGGCGTGAACTGGAAGTACCAGTTCATCTTGCCGTCGTCGGGATTATAGGAGATCGCGCTGTTGGTGTAGAGGTTGTCGCCGGGACGATAGGTGGGATCGAACATTGGCACGGGATTGCCCGAGCCCCAGATCGCCTGATTGCTGGCGACATCATAGGTGCCCGTCACCCACATGGCGCCGCCGCCGGTCTGCCAGGCGTTATTCTTGTCTTTCCATGTCTCGCTGCCGGGGTCGCCAGGCGCGGGAATGATATATTTGCGCCAGAGTTCCTTGCCGGTCTTGGCGTCGAGCGTCGCGATCCAGTCGCGCACACCGCGGTCGCCGCCAGCGGCGCCCACCATGATCTTGTCCTTGACCGCGAGGGGCGCCGCCGTGATCTGCAAATCCGGCTGGTCGTGCATGTTGGTTTCCCACACGACCTTGCCCGTATCCTTGTTTGTCGCGATGACACGCGCGGGGCTGTTGGCGACGGAAATGACCATATTGCCCCAAAGCGCCGCGCCGCGGTTCGAAAGGGGCAGCTTTTCCTGACCGGGGTCCATGCGCCAGAGAATGCGTCCGGTCTCGCCCGAACGCGCGTCGATCTTGTAAACAACGCCCCACTGGTCGACGATATACATGTAACCATCGTCGACGAGCGGCGTGGCTTGCAAGTTTTCGTTTGGCGACGCGCCGCCGATCGCGACGGCGTAGGCGAGTTTCAGGCCCCTGATGTTACCCTTGTTGATCTTGTCGAGCGGCGAATAGCGCTGACCATCGTATGTGCGATGGTTCATCAGCCAGTTGCCCGGCTCCGGATTGGCGAGACGTTCAGCCGTGACGTCGGCGGCCAAAGCGGGAAGCGTCCACGCGCCCGCCGCGACACACAAGGCGACAATCGATGCACGATGAATTTTAGCGGAAAAATGAATATGGGGGCGCATGTGGGACTCCTCCAACTGACCTCATGAGTTGGGCCGTTAAGCACATCGTAGCGCCAAAGCGGAATTCGGCAAGACCTCGCGCGCGCCCGGGGCGGGGTTAACCCTTCGCGCCATGGGCGAGCTTCGCGTGTTCGTTCTCGCGGGAGCGAAGGTGCTCGGTGAAACCCAGCGGCACTGCGTCGATCAAAACAAAAGCCATGCGGCAGGTCTCGTCGTAGCGATTGATCCACGCGTGATTGGTCCCGCGCTGGATCATCACGTCGCCCTGCTTCAGGGTGACGACCTCGCCCTTGTCGAGCTCCATGTCGATCTTGCCGGAGAGGACGATGATATAATCAATCGTTTCCGTGCGGTGCATGATTGGATTGTTGCTCGGCGGATATTCCGAGATCATGAAGCGCGTGCCGTTGACAGGCGGATAGGTGCCGAGCTTGCGATCACCCATGTCCTCGGCGTCCGCGCCCACGGGCATCGTGCATGGCGCGCTGTCGGTGCACCACATGAGCGTGGTGAACTGCCCCGGCCTTCCCAAACGGATGTTGGCGGCGGGCCCGTCAATGAGCACCGTCGCCGTGTTGTCGGCGGCATGGCCGGTGACGATGCGACGGATTGGCTGCGGCTTTTCATTAGACATGGGCGCTCCTTTCGTGGCCTGACCGGCGGCGCGGCAAAAACAATCAACTCCAGTCGAGCGGATGACGCTCCACATCAACCGCGCCATGCGTTCGCAGCCGCACGACGTTGACGGTCTGGGCGTAATCGGGCGACCCTGAATAATAGGCGGGAACCGGCCCCGCGCCGACCTTGATCGCCCTGTTCCAGTGTCCAAGCGCGAGATAGTCCGCGCCCGAGGCGGTGATTTCGTCATCGCCGATCAGCCACGAGGCGCGCGGGCGCTTGCTGCGATCGGGTACGGGGTCGTAATGGCCGTGGGCGATCGCGATGCGCCAGCGCGCGCGACGCGCCGGCACCGTCTCGAGCGGATTCATGTCGCCGTAGTCGCGATGCGGACGGCCCCAGACCTCGAGACCGAGCCGATCAAACACAACGGCTTCGTCATGCGTGACGCCGAGAATGTGCATGTTTTCAACCGCGGTCAGACCGCCCGGACCCCATATGGCCTCTTCAATGGCGGGATCATGGTTGCCCGGCAGCAGAACCACGGGTATTTCGACGGCGCGCACCATATCGGCCACGCGTTGCACAAGCGCGATCGGAATGTTGTGGCAGTCGAACGTATCGCCGCAGAGCAACACGACATCCGCCTTCACCTCGCGCGCGGCCTTCAACACGACAGCCAGCGGCTTCGCGCCATCGCCATTGTTCTGGCGGGCGGAATATTCATGATCCACATGAACGTCCGACGTATGAACCACAACGATGTCGCGGTCGGGGGTGAATGGATTTTCCAATTTAAGCGCTTTCCCTCGCAGGCGGCCGCAATACGACGAGCGCGTCGAGCGCGCACGCGCCCCGCCCCTCCGCTCGAACGCTCACTGGATTGATGTCGATGGCCTCGATCACGTCGCCAAGATCCATGGCCAATTGGCCAAGCGCCACCATGGCGTCGGCGAGCGCGTTAATGTCGCGCGCGGCGCCGCCACGATAACCGGCGAGCAATCTGCTCGCCCGCGTCCGGCCAATGGATTCAAGCGCGCGGGCGCGCGAAAGTCCGGGCGGCGCGAAGGCGACATCCTTGAACAATTCGAGCCAGACGCCGCCCATGCCGACCATGATGGCCGGGCCCATTTCGGGATCGCGATGGACGCCCAGCACCATCTCGACGCCGTCGGTCACTTGCTGGGCGACCAGCCAACCTTCGAGCTCGGCTCCCAAGGCGTGGCAACGCGACTGGATGGTTTGCGCCGCCGCGCGCGCCGCGGCCTCGTCGCCAAGGCCAAGCAACACGAGACCAGCGTCGCTCTTGTGCGGAATGGCGGCGCAGACAGCCTTCATAACGACCGGGAAACCGATGCGCGCGGCGATCACGACGGCTTCTTCGACCGTCGCGGCGACGCGCTCCTCTGGCGCGCGTAGCCCCCAATCAGCGAGCAGCGCCTTGGATTCCGCTTCATTCAACGCGGATGGCCCAGACAGGGAGGCGGCGCGCGCGCGCCATTTCGCGATGACCGACTTCATCTCGTCGCGCTTCGGGCCGGATGCATCAACGGGCGTCAGTACGGGCGCGGCGACGTGTCCCAACAGGCGAAACGTCTTGCCGACATCGCGCAGCCACGGCAGCGCAGGCCAGCGCGCGCGCAAATCGAGCATGTAATCCGTTTCGCGAAACGTCAGCGGCGAAAAAACGGCGACGGGCTTGGTCGCCTCGCCCGTCGTGAATTGATTCAGCGCGGTCAGATTGGCGACCTTGCGTTCGATACCCGCGGCGCGCGGCAATTCCTCCGCGAACAGGACCAGGTCGACGCCGGGATCGTCGTGCAGCGCCCTGACGCAGCCAAGATATTCATCCGCGCGAATGGTGCGCTTGGTGTCGAAGGGGTTGGCGACTTCCGCGTCGTGCAGCGCGGCGCGCAAGCGGTCGGTCGTTTCGGGCGCGAGCCGCGCAAGTTCGACGCCATGGGTCTCGGCGGCTTCCGTCATCAGGGATTTCAGCGCGCCGGAATTCGTCATCACCGCGACGCGCCGGCCCTTCAACGGCCTGGCGCGCGCGAAAAACTCGGCCGCCTCGATCATGTCCTCAAGATTGTCGACGCGCAGCACGCCCGCGTCGTGGGCGAAGGCGTCGAAAACCTCGGCGCTGCCGGCCAGCGAACCCGTATGCGCCAACGCAGCCTTGCGCGATTCCTCGGAACCGCCCGCCTTGACGACGACGATCTTCTTACCGGAGGCGCGGGCCTTGCGCGCGGCGCTGAAAAACCGATCCGCGTCCTTCACGGATTCGATGTAACAGATGATGACCTTGATATCCGGATCGCCGGCCACGTGGTCAATATAATCGGCGAATTGCAGGCCAAGCTGATTGCCGAGCGAAATGATATAGCCGAGGTCGAGACCAGCGTCGGCGACTCCGCGCGAGAGCGTCTGGGCCAGCATGCCGCTCTGCGTCATCAAGGCCACTGGCCCGGTCTTCAACTCATGCAACTGCTCGTCGGGCAACGTGGAAAAGCGTGAACGGCCGCTCGCCAGCCCCATGCAATTCGGCCCGACCGCGGCAATGCCCGAAGCAAGAAGGATGTCACGCAAACGCGTTGCGCGCGCGAGGCCTTCCGCGTCGCCGCCCTCGCCAAAACCAGCGGCGAAAATAGTGGCGCTTCGCGCGCCGAGCCGCGCGCCAGAAGCGATGGCCTCGATGGACTGTTCGTTGGGCACGAACAGCGCGAGATGATCCGGCGGCTCGGGCAGATCCTCGAGACTCGCATGGCAGCGCGCGCCCCAGATTTCGGCGCGGCCTGGATTGACCGGGTAAACCCCGCCGGCAAAGCCAAAGCGAACCAGATTGTCCCAGACGCGCGGCGACCAATTGCGATCGGACGCGCCGACGAGCGCCACGTTGCGCGGCGCCATCAGCGCGCCGATGTCAAAAGGTCGCGTCACGCTGGCGGCGCCCTAGTCGGTCGGACGCTGATACGGCCCAAGGCCGGGACGATAGGACTTTTCGTCGAGGAACTTCTTCATGCCGACCTTGTCACCGATTTCCTTGTCGGCGCGCGCGAGGCCTTCCTGCTTGACGCCAAGATAATCGCGCGCCTCGTCGACGCGCATGTGGCGCACGGCCTTCACGGCCTCCTTCGTGTATCGCACCACGGAGGGATTCAGCTTGAGCAGCTTTTCGGCGAGTTCGAGCGTGCGCGCCATCAACTGATCCTTCGGCACGGCGAAATTGACGAGACCGATTTCCTCGGCGCGCTTGCCCGAGAAGGGCTCGCCCGTTGTCGCATAGTAGAGCGCGTGACGCGGCAACATCGTGTCGGTCAGGTTCCAGCTTACGATGCCGCCGGGCAGAATGCCCCAATTGACTTCAGACAGGCCGAAGGTCGCGTCGTCGGCCGCGATGGCGTAATCGCAAGCGCAAAGCTGCGTGAACGCGCCACCAAAGCAATAGCCCTGCACCATCGCGATGGTTGGCTTGCTGAAACGCGAGAGGATTTCCCATCGCCAATGATGGCTCGCGGTGTTCGACTTCTTGCGCTCGGCGGGATTGTTCGACGTCTCGCGGAAGTAGAGCTTCAGATCCTGCCCCGCGCACCACGCCTCGCCGGCGCCCGCCAGCACGAGAACGCGCGTTTGCGGGTCGTCATCGAGGCGCATCAAGGCGTCCTCCATGTCATAATGCAGGCCCGGGCTCATGGCGTTGCGCTTTTCCGGTCGGTTGAGCGTCACGAAGGTAATATGCCCGCGACGCTCGATCTTGATGTTCTCGTAGGTCTTGTCGGACATGGCGTCCTCCCGAATGTGTTTGATGATGATGTCAGGTTAGCCCGCCAGCGCGCCGGCCGACAAGCGCCTCAGCCGCCGACCGCCTTGATGAAGCGGAGAACAGGCGCCGAAAAGCTGTCGTCCACCGTGCCAAAGGTGCACATGCTGGAAAAATGGTTGTGCCCATCGAGCCTGACGAAGGGCGGCGACTTGTTGTCGCGCAGGGTCAGCGCGCGCGCCATCTCGAACGCGGGCGTCGCGAGATAGGTGGGATCGAACTCGGATAGCGCCACGAAAACGGGAACCTTGAAGTTCTTTACGTGCGAAAGGGCGGAACGTCGATCAAACGTCGCCTCGTCGTCGCCGAAATACTGGGCGACATTCGCCCTGATCTCGCCCTTGCGCAGCGCGTACATGCCGCTTGCCAGCACGCCAGCCAGCACTTCCTCGCCGCCCCGGATGTCCGGATCGAAAAGATAGCTCGCCACGTGCGCGGCGCCGGCCGAATGACCGAATACGACAACCTTGCCGGCGTCGGCGCCAAGGCTCGCGGCGTTGGCCTTTACCCAGCGGATCGCCGCCTGCACGTCGCTCGGGCCGGCGGGCCATTTGAATTCGGGCGCCAATCGATAATTAGCGCAGACGCCAACGAAGCCATGGCGGGCGAAAAAGCGCCCCACATTGGCGAAATAAATGGGATCCTGACGCTTGTCGCCACCGACGAAACCGCCGCCGGGGATGTAGATCACCACGGTCTTGCCGGTCTTGCCGTCGTCGACGCGATAGACATCGAGCTTCTGCCGGGCGTGATCGCCATAGGCGATGTCGAGCTTCTCATTCACCCCGCCGGGCGGATCGATCAGGGTGGCGAAAAGCGCTTTCGTCATCTGGTTCAGCGCGGGGTCGGCGCTGGCGCCGCC
This sequence comes from uncultured Hyphomicrobiales bacterium, assembly GCA_903861645.1. Classification (GTDB taxonomy): domain Bacteria; phylum Pseudomonadota; class Alphaproteobacteria; order Rhizobiales; family Beijerinckiaceae; genus Terripilifer. Next base: position 28,537 of record CAIOVE010000017.1, on the reverse strand, counting down.
TTCTCGAATGGCCTTCAATACGTGTTCGGGCAACGCACCCATTTGCAACTCCTTACATGGGGAAACGCCGCGCGGAGCCGCGCGACGTCATGAATTCTCGCGGTGGGACGTCTATTCCGCGGCGATCTTCGCCGCGGCCGGGGCGCGATCACGGAAATAGGGAAGAATTTCCTCTGCGATGGCGATCTGGTTTTCGCGCACCAGTTCGTGCGGCATGGTGCCAAACTGAGTCTTGGTCAGGGAGAGATTGAATTTGGCGCGATCCTGCGCCGCGGCGAGTTTCTCGCGCACGGTGTTGGGACTGCCGACGATCACGATACCCTTGTCCAGAATGTCCTCGGCGGTCTGGCGCGCGTTGCGATAGCCGCGCATGGCGCGCACGCGCTTGATTGACGCGGGGCTCGAATAGCCCGGCGGCATCATCATCGCGGGATCGCGCGTGAGGAACTCGTTCATGTAGGCTTCGAGATGGGGTCGCACATCGCGCAGCGCCTGTTCGTCGGTCTCGCGCACGAAGATGGCATTCGACCACGCGAGTTGATCCGGCGAGGATTCATAGCCCGCCTTCAACGCTTCCTCTCGGAAGATATCGAAGGTCTTGGCGACCATGTCGAAGGGCGCCAGCGTCTGGCAATAGGTGTAGCGTTTTTGCGCGACCCACCGGATCGTGTCGAGCGAACCGGACGACGGGCAGAAAATCGGCGGATGCGGCTTCTGATAGGGCGTCGGCCACGGATTGACGTATTTGAAGTTGAAATACTTGCCCTCGTGGACAAAAGGTCCCGGCTCGGTCCAGGCGCGGATGATGAGATCATGCGCCTCGAGAAATCGCGGCAGGGATTCGGCCGGGTTCACGCCGAACGAATGATATTCGGCGCCGATGCCACGCACGAAACCCGCGATGAAGCGTCCGCGCGTGATGTTGTCGAGCATCGCGAATTCCTCCGCGATGGTCAGCGGATTGTTTACCAGCGGCAGGGCGCGTCCGAGCACCGCCAGCTTGCCCTTGATGCGACGCGCCAGCGCGCCCGCCATGACGGCGGGCACGGGCATCAGCCCATAGGCCGTCTGATGATGCTCGTTGACGATCTGGCCCTCGAAACCGAGACTGTCGGCGAACTCCATCTGGTCGAGAAACTGGTTGTAGAGTTCCGCGCCCTTCACCGGATCGTATTCCGCGTTGGACAGGGTGACCCATGCCGCGCCCGCCTTGCGGATCGCGTCGAGGTTCACGTTCGCGTAGGGCATGAGGTGGAAGTGAAAGATTTTCATGCCGCGACCCTCTGCTTCGCGATGAATGCCGTTACAAGTTCCGCGAGCGCGCCGGGCTTCTCGACGCGCGGCAAATGCCCGCAATCAGCGATGACCTCGAGCCGGGCGCCGGGAATGGCGTCTCGCCATGCCTCGCCGTAGGGCGCGGGATACAACGCGTCATTGGCGCCCCAGACGACAAATGTCGGCGCGTCGATCCGATGCAGCCACTTGCGTAGGTTGGGATCATGCAAGCGCGGCTGCCACATCAGGCGCGCGGCGAATTGCTGGTTTTGCAGGCGCGTATCCTCGGTGTCCGGCGTGATCGTCTCGGTCGCGACGCGATCGGCGAGCGCGCGGTCGTGGATGATCTTGCGCAGCACCTCCTCGTCGCCGCCGAGGAAGATGTCGCATTGCGGCACGCCGTTCAGGCGTAGCCCGCCCGCGGCGACCAGCGTCAGACTCGCGAGACGCGAGGAGTCCCGTGTCGCGAGGTCGGCGGCGATCCATCCGCCGAGCCCGCAGCCGACCAGATGAACCCCGCGCAATCCACGCGCGGAGAGATAATCGAGGTAGAAATTGGCGAGGTCCGAAACGTTGTCGAGCCATTCGGGCAAGGGCGAGCCGTCGTGACCGGGATGGGTCGGAATGGAAACGCGATGCCGCGCCGAAAGCGCCTGAGCGAAGGAGTCCCGGCCATACGGTCCCAGCACGTCGTCGAGCAGCAAAACCGGCGCGCCATCGCCAGCCTCGCTCACCGCGACGCCATAGCCCCTGACATCAACCACAGACCTGGACCACTCGCCCAATTGCGCCTCCGACCCGACGAAACGTTGTTTCAGACACGCTAGAAGTCCGACCATCGCGGGTCAAGCGGCGCGCCGCGCTCTTGTCAAAACCGTCGCGGAAACGGCATGCTCGCCGCAACCGAACCGGGAGGAACACATGGCGATGGAATCAGAAGACAGGCAGGCCATTCGCGACGTCATCGAGGGCTGGGCGATCTGGCGCGACAGCGGCGACTGGGACAATCTGCGCACCTGCTGGCACGACGGCGCGATCATGAACGCCACGTGGTTTCAGGGCGACAGCGAGCAATTCATCGCCAACGCCGCCAAGGCCTTCGCCAAGGGCGGAGCGGGCAGCGTGCATTTCCTCGGCGGAACGGCCATCGCGCTGCGGGGATCGCGCGCCATCGCGCAGACCAAGATGATGATCTCCAGCCGCGACGAGGTGGATGGCGCGGCTTGCGACATCGTCTGCACGGGCCGTTTCTATGACTTCTTTGAAAAGCGCGCCGGACGCTGGGCCATCGTCGAGCGCCAACCGATCTACGAAAAGGACCGGCTCGACCCGCTCGATCCAGCGAAAATGCCGCGGTTCGATCCCGAGGTTTACGAATCCATCCCCGAGGGCTATCGGCATCTCGGCTATATTCAGGTTAAGCGCGGCCTGCCGGTCAAGCGCAACATGCCGGGCCTGAGAGGGCCGGAGGTCGAGGCGCTCTACGCGCGTGGCAAGGCCTGGCTGGCGCCCTGAAAAAATCCGCGTCCGACAGGTTCGCGACACCTGCATCTTTCGATAGCGAGGAAACACATGTTGAAATTCGTTCGCGCGGCCATCGCCGCGCTGGTCGTTCCCGTGCTTTTCGCCGCGCACGCGACAACAAGTCGGGCGGAAGGCGTCAATGTCACCATTGGCATCAATTCGCTGACGGCGATCTACTGGCCGACCTATGTGGCGCGCGCCAAGGGCATGTTCGCCAGCCACGGACTCGACGCCGACGTCATTCTCGTTGGCAGCCCGGTCAGCGGCGTGCAGCAACTCATCGGCAAGTCGATCGATATCGCCCACCCGACGCTCTATGTCGCGGTCAACGCGCTGGCTCATGGCGCGAACCTGCGGCTCGTCGGCTGCATCGTCAACACGCTCCCCTATTCGATGGTCGCGTCGCCCAAATTGACCTCCGTCAAGGAACTCGTCGGCAAGCCGGTCATTCTCGGCTTCAGAACGGACGTCATCACGCTGATGTGGAGGGAATGGGTGAAGGGCCAGGGCGTGAACCCGGACGATATCGACCAGATTTACGACGCGCAGGCCGCCAACCGTTATGCGGCGCTGGCGAATGGCAGCGCGCTCGCCTCCATGCTCAACGCGCCCTTTGATCTGCGCGCCCGCGCCGAGGGCTTCAAGACGATGCTGGAATTCGGCCCGATTTCGCAAGGGTACGCCATGGCGGTGGTCGCCGCGCGGCCGGACTTTCTCGCGTCCAACCCCGCCGCCGTGAAGGCCTATCTCGCCTCGATCCAGGACGCCATCGACTGGCTCTACAACCCCGCCAACCGCGAGGAAGCCATCGCCATTCTGGCGAAGGACACCCGCCAGGATGGCGATATCTCTGCGGCGACATACGACGATCTCGTGGCGCGACAAAAGCCTTACGACCGGACGCTCGACCTGCCCGACGCGTTTTTGCAGCGCACGCTCGAAGGCGTCATCGCGCTCGGCGACGCGCCCAAGGGCACGACGCTTCCGGCGAGCGTGAAAGACCTGACGTTCAGACCCCAATAGGAGGATGCAATGACCGCGATCACGGGCCACATATCGGCGATCAAACGCCCCGGCGAACTCGGGGTTCACTCGCTCGACCACCATGCCCTGATCGCGCCGGACCTCGCCAGGGCGGCGGAGTTCTATGGCTCCTTTGGCCTCGACACGAAGACTGTTGGCAATCAACTTGAACTCTATACGCCCGGCAATGCGCATTGCTGGGCGCGCATTGGCGAAGCCGGCAAGAAGCAGCTTTATTATCTGTCCTTCGGCGCCTACGCCGAGGATATGCCGGCCTTCCGCAAGCGGCTCGCCGACCTCGGCGTCGAATTGCTGCCGGCGCCAAAGGGTTTCGAAAGCAACGGACTATGGTTCCGCGACCCCGACGGGTTGCTGATCGAAATACGCGCGGCGGAGAAAACATCGCCGACGGAGAAAGCCCCGTTCGCATGTCCCTCGTCGGGCCCCAACGAGCGCGGCGCCCTGCCCCGCAAGAGAACGCCCGTGGCAAGGCCGCGACGTTTTTCCCATCTCGCCATGTATTGCCGCGACATGGACCGGTCGATTGCCTTCTATGAGAAGGCGCTGGGCCTGCGGCTCGCCGACCGCGCGGAAAGCATCATCTGCTTCCTCTACGGCATACACGGCAGCGATCACCACATGCTCGCGCTGATCACCTCGAATGGCTCCGGCCTGCATCATTCAAGCTGGGACATGGGCTCGGTGCAGAATATCGGATTGGGCGCGATGGAAATGTCGCGCAAGGGCCACAAGCGCGGCTGGGGCCTTGGCCGTCACGTGCTGGGCTCGAATTACTTCCACTATGTGCGCGACCCCTGGGGCTCCTACGCGGAATACACCGCCGACATGGATTATGTGCCAGTTGATCGCGATTGGAAGACCGAGTTCCACGACGGCGAGGATTCGTTCTATCTGTGGGCCGGCGATCCGCCGGATGACTTCGCTCGCAATTTCGAGGCTGAATAGCCCTCGCGGCGGCGATCAGGCGGGGCCCGCTGGCGCGCCAGACGCGCCGGCCCTACGATTAGCATATGGATACGCTAACGCTGTTTGGACTGTTCGCCGTGAGCGCCATGATGGTCTGCTACGCGTTCGAACACAGGAGCCACTGGTTCATCCTCGCCTTCGCCGGCACGTGCGTTCTGGCGTCGACCTATGGCTTCCTGCAGGGCGCCTGGCCCTTTGGCGTCGTCGAGGGCGTCTGGTCGCTGGTCGCGTTCCGGCGCTGGCTGCGCCACTTCGCGAGCTAGCCGCCCCGCGCGTGCTCGTCGATACGGCGGGCGGTTTCGGCCTCCCATTCGCGCACCGGCTTGAAGCCCGGCTGCGTCCGGCAAAAGGCCTCCGCCTCCGCGAGAATGGCCTCGGGCGATTTCGTCAGATCCAGCAACTCGATGCAGGGTTGTGAAATATACCATGGCGTATCGCAGAATATCTCGATGCGATTGCCCTCGGGATCCCGGAAATAATACGCGAAGGCGTTGCCGTGATTGGTGCCGCGCGTGTCATGCACGCCCGGCTCGTCCTTCACGCGATGATAGACCGCCAGCACCTCGTGGATCGAGGGCACGCGGAACGAGATCTGGTTGATGTGATTGAAACCGGACGTATCCGGTCGGCCCGATACAAGCGCGACCTGATGGTGATCCCTGGCGTCCCAGCTCAGGAAGACGATGTCGAAACCACGCACGACGCCGCGATCCGTCTCCGTGAAGCCGAGAACGCGCGTGTAGAAATCCACCATGCGCGGAAAATCGACGCAGTGAAAACCACAATGCGCGAAGGCCAGCTTTGGCGCGGGCGGCGCCCTGTCGTCGGCGACCGCTTTCGATGCGACGGCGTCATCGGCCATGGCGTTTCTCCCGGAACAATCGAGCACATCGGCCCCCGCCGAAATCGTAGCCCCTGCCCGGGGTGCTTCGCAACCCACGCCGACGTCGCGCGCCCGGCGGGCTGGCTGGCTCCACGGCGCCGCTCGCGCTACAAGTCCGCGACATCACCGGGGGCGACGCGTGAACGATTACTGGAATGCCGTTTTCCTGACGGCTGGGTGGGCTTCGGCGGCGGCCGGCGTTTATGCGTTCAACGCCAAAACGATGATCCCGCTGCGCGTGGCCGCGACGCTGGCCTGCGCGCTTGGGCTGATCTGGGGGCTGTCGAAGGGCAATTACCCGAATGTCGTCGCAAACGCCGTCCTGCTGCCGCTCAATCTTAAGCGCCTCATCGAGATGCGGCGGCTCATCGTCGATTCAAAAGCCGCCGTCGGCCGCCCGTCCGGCTTTGAATGGCTGAAGCCCTTCATGCACCCGGCGCAATTCACCGCCGGCCAGACGTTGTTCCAAAAGGGCGACGTGGGCGCGGAGGCCTATCTGATCGGAGCCGGCGAGATCGCCATCCCCGAACACGACGCGAGCGTGGGACCGGGCGCCTTGCTTGGCGAAATCGGCCTGCTCACGGCGGGCAACAGGCGCACGGCTTCGGCGATCTGCCGGACCGATGTGCGCGCCTGGAAGGTCAACTATCGCGAACTTGAACAGCTTTGCCTGCAAAACCCTGAATTCTCGCTTCACCTTGCCCGCGTCATCGTCCAGAGGTACGAGGCCAATCTCGTCAAGGAAAGCCAGACATCATGACCCTGCCGATGGGAATCGCGATCTATTTCACCATGTGGTGGATCGTGCTGTTCGCCGTCCTGCCCTTCGGCGTCCGCTCCCAGCACGAGGAAACGGATTATGCTCAGGGCACCGACCCCGGCGCGCCGAGCAACCCGCGGCTGTTGCTGAAAGCGGCCTGCACGACGGTCGTCTCGGCGATCCTGTTCGCCGGCCTCTGGTATTACATGTCGCTCGACTAGGCTTCCTCATCGTCCTTCCAGCGCTTGACCGCGCCGACCTCGATGTCGAACAGGTCGAGCATGCGGCCCACCGAGTGGTTGACGATGTCATCCAGCGTCTTGGGCTTGTTGTAGAAGGCCGGAACCACGGGGCAGATCACCGCCCCCATTTCCGACAATTGCAGCATGGTGCGCAGATGACCGGTGTGCAGCGGCGTCTCTCGCACGGCGAGCACGAGGCGGCGTCGCTCCTTCAGCACCACGTCGGCGGCGCGGCTCATCAGCGATCCCGTGACGCCCGTCGCGATCTCGCTCATCGAGCGGATGGAACAGGGCGCGATCAGCATGCCCACGGTCCTGAAGGAGCCCGAGGAGATCGAGGCGCCGATGTCGGTCGAGGGATGGTACTCATCGGCGAGCCCGCGCAATTCCTTCGCGGTCATATCCAGCTCATAGGCGAGCGTCATCTCGGCCGCCTTGCTGACGACCAGATGGGTATGCACGCCCGCGGCCTTGAGCAGTTCCAGCGCGCGCACGCCATAGATGATGCCCGAAGCGCCGCTGATGCCGACGATGATACGCTTTTGTCTTTCACTCACGTCCTGGTGTCCTCAAGGGTTGCGAAGGCGGCGAGAATCGTCCCGACCGCGGCGGCGTCGAACACGACGCCCAGATGGGTTTGATAGGCGAGAAGGCCGTCGCGCGCCGCGGTGTCGCGCGCGCGTGGCGCGCCGGTCGTCGCCGCGGGAAAGGCGGCGAACAGGGCTTCCTGCTGCAAGCGCTCGGCCTCCAGCTCGACAGCCTTGACGCGGTCGCGCAGCGCCGCGGCGCCCGCGGAATCGACCACCGCTGGCGGCGATTTCAGCAGGGTGCGAACGCGACGCAGAGGAACCACCACATCGGCCTTCCACGCTTCAACCGCGCTTGCGATGGCGGCGACGTCGGCGGCGTCAAGGCTCCGGCCGGCATTGGCCAGAAACAGGCCGAACAACATGACGTTGACATCGACGCCAGAGCCGTTCTGCAAGGCGAGACACGCCGCCGGAACGCCCGGGCGCCCATAGATGCGCAACGAGAACGTCCAGAAGGGCGATGGCTCCTGAGGCTTCGCGGTCATGGCTCCAATGATTTCCCCTGCCCGCGCCCGGCGCGAACCGGGCGCAACCTACACAGGCGCCGCGTCAGCGGCAATCGGTCGGGCAATCGCCACATGCGCCGCGCTCAGACGTCGATCACAAGATAGTCATTCTCGATGGCGACCTTGAAGGTTTCGGCGACATAGGGGCCTTCGACCAGATCGGCCCCGTGCTCGACCTTGACGTCATACCGGCGCGTGCGAATGCGCGCCGGGTCGCACCAGCTCTTGCCCGTGCGCACGTCGAATTCCCAGGAATGCCAGGGACATCGGATCATTTCGCCCTCGCGGGTGTATTCGTACACGCCGGGTTCGGGCGAGCGCACGAGGCCGCACAGCTTGCCCTTGTGCAACTCGCCGGCCTGATGAGGACAGCGGTTGGCGAGCGCGAAGAACTCGCCGCCGAGATTGAAGATCACGATGGCGCGACCGCCAGCGTCGACCAGTTTGCGATCACCCGGCGCGATCTCGCTCGACGCCGCCACGACATGTCTGGCCATCAGGGAAAACCATAGAGTTTACGGGCGTTTTCGGACAGGATCATGCGGCGCTGCGACGGCGTGAGGGCGGCCGGGAGCGCGTGGCGCGGATCGTCGAAATCCCAGTGTGGATAATCGGTGGCGAACAGAATCCGGTCGAAGCCGATCCAGTCCAGCACATCCATCAGATGCTCCGGCTTCTCGGGCTCCTCCATCGGCTGCGTCGTCACGAAAACATGTTCGCGGATGTATTCGGACGGGCGGCGCTTGAGATGGGGCGTCTCGGCGCGCAGGCGCAGCCAGTTGCGGTCGAGACGATAGGCCAGCGCGGGCAGCCAGGCGAAACCCGCCTCGATCAACACCACCTTCAACCGCGGAAAACGCTCGAACACGCCCTCGATGACGAGGCTCGCGAGCAGCGACTGGCAGGAGGTGCAATGCTCCGCCATTTCCTCGATATAATAGGACGCCCAGCCGCCGCTCGTGGACGGCCAGCCGCTGTAGCCGAACACGTGGAAGCTGACCGGCAGGCCGTGGGCGCTCGCGGCCTCGTAGATGGGCCAGTAGCGCTTCTTGCCGGCGAGCTCGCTCGTGCGGCTCAGCATCTGCACCTGCACATAATCGGGCATGCCGGCGAGCCGCGTGATCTCCTTCGCGGATTCCTCGCCATCCTCGTAGGGCACGACGATGGAGGCCTTCAGGCGCTTTTCGGGCCCTGTCCAGCGCACGCGCGCGGCCTCGTTGGCCGCGTAGGCCATGGCGACGGAGAGATCGGAATTCTGGAACCCCTGCCCGGTCGGCGACAGGAAGTTCATGATGCCGTAGTCCAGGTCGTAAAAGTCGAGCAGCTGATCGCGCATGAACTTGAGGTCGCTGCCCGGCAGGCCGCCCGACGGCGGCCAGCTATCACGGCGCGCGGCCTGTGGTTGCGCCTTGGGATAGGGAAACCCGCTGGCGAAACCGTGGCGCGGGCGGGCGCCGAACGTATCGAGCGTGTCCCACCAATGCCGGGCCATGAAGGGCTTCAGATCCTCCATCGAGGTCTTGGGGTGAATGTCGCAATCGATGACGCACAGGCGGTTCGTCGCGCGCTCGGGGTCGGGATGCAGGCTTTCGCGCGTCATGCGGTCGTCTCCCTCAATCGCGGATAGGTCGCCAACGGGTTGTCCACCTTGATCTTGCGCGCCAGCGCGGCGGAAATGCCCGCCGGCATGGCCGCCGCGCCATCGAATTGCCAATGCGGATAATCGCTCGCGAACAGCAGCATGTCATCGGAATTGAAATGGTCAATGAGCCTCGCGACGATCTCGGGATCGTCGGGCGCGTCGAGCGGCTGCATGGTCAGGCGCACGTTGTCCCTGACGATGTCCATGGGCGGCCGGTCGACCCACGGCGTTTCAAATCGCAGGCCGCGCCAGAACTTTTGCAGGCGCCACATGAAGCCCGGCAACCACGTGACGCCCGACTCCATCAAGACGACCTTGAGGCCGGGGCAATGGGCGAACACGCCCTCCGTGATCAGGCTCGTCAACTGCGACTGAAACCCCTGCGCCTGCGCGGTGTAATCCTCCATGTAATAGGAGGGCCAGCCGAGCGACGTCACGGGATTGCGATAGCTTGAGCCCGCGTGCACACCCAGCGGCAGCCCGAGTTTTTCAAGACGCTCGTAGATCGGCCAGTAGTGCCGGCGCCCCAGCGGCGTCTCGCCGCCAACCAGCATCATGGCCTGCACGAAGCGATGATCGCCGGCGCAGCGTTCCAGTTCGTCCACGGCGTGCTCGACATTGTGCATGGGCAGGATGATCGACGCGCGCAGCCGGGGGTCGCGGTCGAGCCACTCGGCGCGCACCCAGTCGTTGAGGGCGCGGGTGAAGGCGCGCGCCATGTCCTCGTTGAGCACGAGCTGGACGCCGTAGAGGCTGTTGAGGATCGCGATATCGGCGCCGAGACCATCGAACACGTGCTTCTGGACGTCCTCGACGCGGGTCGCGACGCGCTTGTCCGCGTCGCGCCAGTCGGCGCGCGCGGTCAGCGGCGAATTCGGCGGATAACTCGCCGAATCGATGGCGTCGATGCCGCGATCCACGATGGAATCGCGCCAGTAAGGCTCCATGTAGGGGATCAGCGCGCGCAAATTCGGGACGTTGGGATGCACGTCGCAATCGATGGCGTTCAAGGGCGTCTCCAGGGCCGGCTTTACCGCCGTTGAGGGCATAATAGCAGCGATCATGCCGCCGCTCCAAGGTGCCGCGTCCGACAGGGCGCGGGAATCGCGACCATTTGCCTCGCCCGGGCGCGGCTCCTATCGTCGCGCGATGGAAAAACGAGAATCATGGGGAGCCGGACTGGCGGCGCGCGCGGGAGCGGCGGGGCGGGCCCACGCGCGTTTCAGCCTGATGAGTCCGCAGGCGCAGGGCGCCGCCTTCGTTTCGTTCGGCTCGCTACTGCTGGTTGTCATGGCCTCGGTCACGAAGGAGCTCGGCGTCCGCCTGCCAAGTTTCGAGCTGATGTTTTTCCGCTCCGCGGTGGGATTTCTCTTCGTCCTGCCCGTGTTCATCAAGGCGCCGCTGGAGCCATTCCGCACCAAGCGTTTCGGCATGCATTTCGTGCGTGGCGGCTTCGGCGCCTTTGGCAACGCCTGCTTCTTCTGGACCATCACGCACATGCTGCTGGCGGATTCGATGGCGCTGCAATTCTCGCGGCCGCTGTTCACCATCCCGCTCGCCCTGCTCTACCTCGGCGACGCCGGCAATATCCGGCGCACGATGGTCTCCATCGTGGGCTTCGTGGGCGTGCTCCTCTATGCGCGCCCGTTCACGGCGGGCTTCGACGCCAACGCGCTCGTGGGCGCGACCGGCGCATTCTTCGGCGCGCTGGTCGTCGTGTCGATCAAGCAGCTTTCGACGACGGAATCGCCCCGCGTGATCATGTTTTACTACGCCGTGTGGAACAGCGTTTTCTCGCTTCCGCTGGCGTGGTGGGTATGGGTCACGCCCCACGCCTCGGAGATTTTCCCACTGTTGCTCATCGGCTTCCTCGGCATCGCCGGGCAAAGCATGATCACCAAGGGGCTGACTCTCGGCGACGCAACCGCGCTGGCGCCGCTCGATTATTCGCGCATCGTTTACGCGGCGGCCATTGGCTACATTCTTTTTGGCGAAATACCGGGACCATGGAGCCTTGCCGGCATGGCCCTCATCGTCGCGGCGTCGATTTATCTGGTGCTAACCGATCGGAAGCGCGCTAAAAGCTGACCCATCAAGGGAGACCCATCATGGCCAAAATCGTTCTCGGCATGGTCGCCTCGCATGGCCCGCTGCTCGGCACGCCGCCGGAGCTCTGGACGGGGCGCGTGCAGGCCGACATTCAAAATCCGGCGCTCGCCTTCCGCGGCAAGACCTACGATTTCGAGGCGCTGTCAAAGTTGCGCGAGGCGGAAAATTTCGGTCCGCAGATCGAGTTGCCAGTTCGCCAGAAGCGTTATGACGCCTGCCAGAAAGCGATCGCCGAACTGGCGCGCGTGTTCGCCGAGACCCGCCCCGACGTGGTCGTCATGCTCGGCAACGACCAGATGGAAATCATGGGCGACGACAACCAGCCGGCCTTCATGGTTTGTCACGCGGACCGGCTCGACAACGTGCCTTTCTCGGAGGAACAGAAGAAGCGTCTCGGCCCCGGCGTCGCGGTCGCCGAGCCGAACCATCACCCCTCGACACCCAAGACCTATCCCGGCCATCCGGCCCTTGGCCTGCACCTGATCCGCAAGCTCATGGAGCAGAATTTCGATGTCGCGTCGTCCCGCGTGCTGCCGGAGCGCCCGGAGTCCCGGCTGACCGGCCTGCCGCACGCCTTCGGATTTTTTTATCAGCGCGTGATGGGCGACACCGCTCCGCCGACGGTGCCCGTTTTCACCAACACGTTCTATCCGCCGAACCAGCCGACGGCGCGACGCTGCCTTGATTTCGGCACGGCCATCGCGCGCGCCGTCGAGGCATGGGATTCGGATCTGCGCGTCGCCATCATCGGCTCGGGCGGCATGTCGCATTTCGTCGTCGACGAGAAATTCGACCGCGAATTCCTCGAGGCCTTCGCCAATCGCGATCCCGGCCCGCTGCTGTCGTTTCCCGAGAACTATTATGTGTCGGGAAATTCAGAGTTGAAAAACTGGATTCCCACCAAGTCGGCCATGGACGCGGCGGGTCTCAAGATGACGCTGGTTGATTACCAGCCGCTCTACCGGTCCCTCGCGGGGACCGGTAGCGGCATGGGCTTCGCCTACTGGCGCTGAACGAGAGGCCTCAGGCGCGCGGCGTCTTGAGGTCCACGGTCAATCCACGCTGAACGGCGGGGCGCGCCATCATCGCCTCGTACCAGCGCTGGACGTTGGGGAAGTCGGCGAAATCGACGTTGTGGCGCTCGTGGCGCCACGCCCAACCGAGGATGGCGAAGTCGGCGATGGAAATATCGCCGGCGAAATACGGGACATTCGCCAGTCGCCGGTCCGCGACGCCATACAAGCGCAGCGTCTCCTTGTGATAGCGATCGTAGCCATAGGCTTTCGCCGCTTCGTCCTTGACCATCAGGAAATGATGAACCTGACCGGGCATGGGGCCGAAGCCGCCCATCTGCCACATCAACCATTCCCAAGTGGCTATGCGCCCCGGACCCGACGCCGGCAGGAACTTGCCGGTCTTCTCGGCGAGATAGAGCAAGATGGCGCCGGACTCGAAAACACTGACCGGCTTGCCGCCGGGACCATCCGTATCGATGATGGCGGGAATGCGATTGTTGGGGCTGATCTTGAGAAAGGCCGGATCGAACTGCTTGCCATTGCTGATATCGATCGGATGGATCGAATAATTCAACCCCATTTCCTCGAGCGCGACGCTGATCTTGCGGCCGTTCGGCGTGTCCCATGTGTGCAGTTCAATCGACAAGGCGTCCTCCGGAAGCGACATTGAGCGGATGCCGGATCATGCGTCGAGCGCGCGCGGCTTGGCAAGCGGGCGCCATTTGACAAGGACCGCGCCCAGCGCCGATCATAACGGCATCATTTCAATGAAAACGTGGAGGAAGCGCATGAACGCGACGACGCGTCACAAGGGTTCGATCGTGCAGGGGCCGGTGCGGTTTGGCTGGCGGCTGCGTTTGGGCATGTTGCTGCCATCGAGCAATCAGGTCGCCGAGCCGGAATTGCCCTCCATGCTGCCCGATGGCGTCGCCGTGCACACGACGCGCCTGAAACTCGCGGGCGGCGGGCGCGATGAGCTGCTGCGCATGACCGAGAAGATCGAGGAAGCCGCCGAACTCGTCGCCGACGCCGGCGCCGACCTCATCGTGTTCCATTGCACGGCGGTGTCGACCTTCGACGCCGGGATGGAAAAGCGCATCGGCGAGCGCATCCGCAAGGCGACCGGCAAGCCCTCCATCGCCACATCGGAGGCTTTGACGACGGCGTTTCGCGCGCTCGGCGCGCGCAAGATCGTGCTGATCTCGCCCTACAAGCAAGACGTCAATCAGCGCGAGGTCGAGTATTTCGCGCATAACCAGATCGACGTCATCAAGGAACATGGCCTCGCGCTCGACGGCGGCAACGCCTTCGCGGGCGTCGAGCCCGGCGCGTGGTATCGACTGGCGATGCAACATCGCGACATCAACGCGGACGCCTATTTCCTGAGCTGCACGACGATACGCTCCACGCCCGTGATCGAGGCGCTTGAACGCGATCTGGGAAAACCGGTTGTCACGAGCAATCAAGCCATGGCATGGCATGCTCTGCGAACGGGCGGCGTCCGCGACAAGGTCGCGGGTTTTGGTCGCCTGTTCAGCGAACACTAAGAAACTTCGGGGGGATACATTCAATGACCGATACAGGCAGGCTCGACTACACGTCGAGCGAACGGCGGCTTGTCGCCGTCTCGGCGGTGCTGGGCTACGGGCTCGATTTCTACAATCTCATCGTGCTGGCCTTTCTGATGCCCGTCATTCAGAAAGACCTGACGATGACCCTGCCGGAAGTCGGGTTGATCGTCGCCATGACGCTGGCCGGATCGGTGCTCGGCGGCATTCTGTTCGGCTGGGCCGGCGATCGCTGGGGCCGCAAGAACGCCCTGCTCTTCACGCTTGTTCTGCTATCGGGCGGCGCCATCCTGTCGGCTTGCGCCTGGAATTTCTGGTCGTTGCTCATCTTCCGCGTCATCGCCGGCATTGGCGTTGGCGGCGAATGGGGCGCCGGCATGGTGCTCTTCAACGAAGTCTGGGATCGCAACCGTCGCGGCTTTGGCAGCGCCATCGTGCAGGCGGCTTCCTCGATCGGGCTTATCCTCGCCGCGCTCGTGGCGACCTGGGCGTTGCAAAGCTTTGGCCCGGATAAATCCTGGCGCGTGGCGTTGCTGGTTGGCGCCCTGCCGATCATTCTGATGTTCGCCGTGCGAAAGGGCATGCCGGAATCGCGCCTGTGGTCGGAGTTCCACGCGCTCGAGGCCGCGGGCAAGCTGCCCGAGGAAAAGAAGCGCGAACGCTCGCCGCTGATCGAGATCATGACGGGCGCCTCGCTGAAATATTTCATCTTCGGCACCATCGTGGCTGGCGGTTACATCATCAACTATCAGAGCATCAGCGTCTTCATGCCCGGTCTGATGATCCGCGGCCTCGGCGCCTCGCAGAACAACCTGCTGGGCGTGACGCTGTTCACCGCCGTCATCGCGGCCATCGGCATGCTGTGCACCGGTTATCTCAGCGACGCGTGGGGTCGGCGCAAGGCGATCATCGTCTCGACGCTCGTGGGCGTTTGCGGCGTCGTGGCAATCTACATGTCGGGCGGCTCGAAATTTCCCGGCGATATCTTCAGTTGGCCGATGCTGTGGGCCTTCGCGCTGTGGAGCCTCGGGCAAGGCTCGATCGGTCAGTTCGGACCATGGTTCGCGGAGCTTTATCCGGTGGAACTGCGCTCCACGGCGGCCTCGACCATCTTCACCATGGGCCGGTTGGTCGGCGCCATCGCGCCTTATCTGGTGCCCGTGCTGGCCGAGAGTTTCGGCCTGCTCAACGGCATGATGCTGGCGCTCGCGGGCTCCGCAATCAGCCTCGCCTTCACCATGACCTTGCCCGAGACCGCCGGACGCCGGTTCGACGTCATCGAAAGCAAGGATGTCGCCGACAAGGCGACGGCCAGCGTCTAGCCTGACCGCGACGCATCGCCGCCATGCGCGCCGCGACGATTGATTTCGTCGCGGCGACGGGCAAATCTAGCATCAGTCAATTGGAGGAAAATCATCATGGCCCCGCCCATCCAAAGGCACAAGGTCCGCGATATCGAGGCAAGAATGATGCGGGCGGGCTCCGGCGCGCCCCTGCTGTTTCTGCATTCCGCGGGTGGATTTCCCGTCTGGACGCCGTTCTTCGACAAGCTCGCCGCGCAATATGAGGTGATCATTCCAGAGCATCCGGGCTTTGGCGACACCGCGGGCCCGGCGTGGATTCGCAACATCGGCGACATGGCGATGTACTATCTCGACTTCCTCGACACGCTCGGCGTCGGCAAGGTGCATCTTGTCGGGCACTCGCTGGGCGGCTGGACGGCGGCGGAAGTGGCGATCCGCAACTGTGGGCATCTGAAGGATCTGACGTTGATCGCCCCCGCGGGCCTGCGCGTGAAGGGCGTGCCATCCGGCGACAATTTCATCTGGTCGGCGGAGGAAAGCGTCCGCAACATGTTCCACAACCAGAAGATCGCCGACGCCATTCTCGCCATGCCGCAGAGCGAGGAAGACATGGACCGCGCGCTCGCCAACCGCTTCATGGCCGCGCGCATGGGTTGGGAGCCGCGCTGGCATGACCCCGCCCTCGCCCGCTGGCTGCATCGCGTGTCCGTGCCGACGCAGATCATCTGGGGCGCGAACGACAAGCTCTTCCCCTCGGTCTATTCGGAGCCGTGGAAACAAGGCATACCCGGCGCGCGCGTCGAGATCATTCCCGAGTGCGGCCATGCCGTGACCGCCGACAAGGGCGACGCCTGCGCCGCCACGATCCTCTCATTCCTCGCCGGGAGGTAAGGACATGCAATTCACCTGTTTCACCCTGATGCCCTATCGTCCCCTCGACATGGAGGCGCGCCACAAGGAACGCTCCGCCTGGGTCGTGCTGCCCAACAGGCTGTATGATCCGGTCAAGGGCGCGGACGAATACGAGTCCTATATCAACCAGCTCGCCTACGCGGAGGAGCTTGGCTTCGACAATATCGGCGTGAATGAGCATCACCAGACCGCCTATGGCATGATGCCCGCGCCGAACCTCATCGCCAGCGCGCTCATCCAGCGCACGAAGCGCGTGAAGATCGCCGTTCTCGGCCGCGCCCTGCCCCTTTCGAACAATCCGCTGTTCATCGCGGAAGAGTTCGCCATGCTCGACAATATGTCGCGCGGGCGGCTGATCGCGGGCTTCGTGCGCGGCATCGGCACCGAGTATCACGCGACGGGCGTCAATCCCGTGTTCTCGCACGAGCGGTTCCACGAAGCGCACGATCTCATCGTGCAGGCGTGGACGAAGCCCGGCCCGTTCGAGTTCGAGGGCGATCACTACAATTTCAAATATGTGAACTGCTGGCCGCGCCCCTATCAGCAGCCACGCCCGCAGATCTGGGTGCCCTCACAGGGCTCGTCCGAGACCGTGAAATGGGCCGCCGACCCGAGCCGCAAGTATCAGTTCCTCGTCACCTTCTCGTCGGCGGAACTGGTCACGCGCTACCTCAACGCGTATCGCACGCAGGCGCGCGAGTTCGGTTACGAGCCATCGGGCGATCAGATGGGCTGGGCCGTGCCCGTCTATGTCGCCGACACGGACGAACGCGCCAAGGCGGAAGCCGGACGCGCGATTGAATCCCTGTTCGGCGATTATCTGCCCAACCCGTGGGAAATGCTGTTGCCGCCGGGCTACACGTCGATGTCGTCGATGAAGACGACCATGAAGCTGCGCTCGTCGCTCGGCAAGGTGCGCCCGACGGCGGATCAACTCATCGACAGCGGCACGGCGCTCATCGGCAGCCCCGCGACCGTGCGCCGCAAGATCAGCGAAATGGTCGATCGCACGGGCGTCAACAGCCTCGTGACCATGTTGCAATTCGGCGTGCTGCCGGATGATCTCACCAAGCGCAACATGGAAATGTTCGCCTCCGAGGTAATGCCGCACTTCCGCAAATAGCGGCGTCGCGGGAATAAGGGAAATTGGAATCCGTCCGGCGCGCCGGACGGATTTTTCATTTGATGAAGTATTTGAACATGTCGTCGAGTTCGGCTTTCGAGAAAGGCTTGGCGATGAACTTCAGTTCCTGCGCGTCCTTCATGGCCTGATCGAGCCCGCCGAGACGACGCAGGTCGAGCATCCGCCGCTCGGGATAGAATCCATCACGCGTGGCGCGGGCGTGCTCGGGCTTGTCGTCATAAACCTCGGCGAAGACCTTGAAGGCGTCGTCGCCCTTGTACATCCAGTCGATCGTCTCGTCGTAACCGGCGAGGAAGCGCTTGAGCACATCGGGCTTCGAGGTGATGAAATTGAGATTGCCCACGTGCAATCGCGCGGTCATGTCGCGATATTCGGGAATATCGGTGTATTTGGCGATGATGCGGATCTTGCCATCCTTGAGTTCATCAAGCCCATAGGGCGGCGTCGACCAGCCAATATCGATCTGGCCCGACATGACCTGCGTATAGGTCGGCAATGGCGTGCCCGTTGGCGTCGCCTTGATGTCAACGCCGGAATGGCGAATGAGCGAAAGCGTCGCGAGATTGGAGGATGAACCGATGGCAGAAAAGGCCATGGTCTTGCCCGCCGCGTCCTTCAACGACTTCATCGGGGAATCCGCCCGCACATACCAATAAATATCGGAAGGACCGGTAACGGACGCGGCGATCGGCCTGATGGGCGCGCCCTTCGCGTAGGCCGCCATGACCGCCGTCGTGCCCGTGGCGATGGCGACGTCGACGCTTCCGGAAATCAGCGCCTGCATGGTTTCGCCACCGCCCGACGTGTAGAGCACTTCGAGCTTGACGCCATGCTTGGCGAAGAAGCCGGCGCGTTGCCCCATGTCGGGCACGCCCGTTTCCCAGCCGCCGCGTTGCGGCACGGCGACCCTGACGAGATCCTGCGCCAGCGCGGGCGCGCCAGACAGCGCCAACCCCAAACCGAGGACGATACCCATCCGGCGTGACAGCATTGAAGCCTCCCTGGTCGGGACGTCATCGCCAACAATGGCGCGCCGCCCTCTGTTTGCCCGTCAAGCCTAGCCGAGGCGCGGCGGGCGGGCAATCAGCGCCTCAATATTGTGCGCGATCCCAGCCGATGCTTAACTGACGCCATAAACCGGGGGAGGAATTCATGTCGATGAAAGTGGCGCGTCGCGCGTTGTTGCTGGCCGCGCTCGCCGCGGGCGCGGTCGCGCCCGCCATGGCGCAAAACAAGATAACGCTCGGCGTCGTCTCGCGCAGCGCGCCGAACTGGCCCGAGTATGTCGCGGAGACCATGGGGTTCTTCAAGGCGGAAAATCTAGTCGTCGAACCCATCTATGTCGGAAGCATCGCGGCCATCGCCCAGCAGACCACGGCTGGCTCGCTCGACATCGGCAATACGACATTCGAAATGGCGATCACGGCGATGGACGCGGGGGCGCCGATCGCGATGATCGGATCAACGACGATCAAATATCCCTATTCGCTGATGGCGGGCGCGGCGATCAAATCAGCGGCCGATCTCAAGGGCAAGGCGGTCATCCTGCCAGTCAAGAAAAACGATATCGACAACTTTTTTGGCATGTGGGCGGCGGGAAACGGCTTGAAGGAAGCCGACGTCGATCGCGTCTATGACGGTTCATCCACCAATCGCTACGCAGCGCTCGTTGCGAGCGCCGTGGCCGCGGCTGCGGTGAATTCGCCGCTGGATTTCACCGCGCTGGCGGCTGGCTATCACAAGCTCGTTGACTTCGGCTCCTTCGTGCATGGCTACGGCTTCATCGGCGTTGTCTCGCGCAAGGACTGGTTGGCGAAAAACAGCGACGCCGCGCGCGCCTATCTCCGCGCCCTGTCGAAAAGCATCGACTGGCTTTACGATCCCGCCAACCGCGAGAAGGCCATCGACATCCTGATGAGGGAGACCAAGCAGGAGCGCGATGTCGTGGAGAAAACCTACGCCTATTACATCACGGACCTGAAGCCCTTCAGCCGCGGCCTCGCCATTCCCGACGACGACTTCAACAACGTGCTGAAGGCCTTCAAGGAAAATGGCGTCGTCAAGAACGCCAACGCCGCGAAGGCTCAATTCGTCGATCCGGGTTACCTGCCGAAATAGCGATCCCCGAACTATTCCGGCACGATGCCCGCCGCCTTGACCAGCGGCGGCCATTTGTCGAACTCGGCGATGAAGCGCTTCATCACGGCCTTCTGGTCGTCGTGCTGGCCTACCGATCCGATGGTTTCGAGAAACTTCGGCGTGTCGGGCATCTCGTCGATCTGGAGAATCCATTTCTCCAGTTTGTCGAGTATGGGTTGCGGCGTGCCGCTCGGCGCCCAAGCGGCCCACCACGGGGCGAAATCATAGGCCAGACCCGCCTCCTGCATGGTCGGCACGTCGGGCACGGTCGCCACGCGGGCGCTGGTGATGACCGCAAGCGCCTTCAGTTGCCCCTGACGCACCTGCCCGGCGGCGAAGGTGCCATCCATGAACATGAAATCAAGTTGTCCCGCCTGAAGATCGCGCATGGCGTCCGCCGTTGTCTTGTAGGAAACGGACTTCGCCGGCGCGCCTGTCAGTTGCTTGTAGAGTTCGGCGGACATGAGCCCCGTTGGGTTGGTGTAGCCGAAGATATTGTCCTGCTTCTTCTTGAGGTAGGCCGTCAGATCCTCCACCGTTTTCAACGGCGAGTTGGGCGCGACGACCAGCATGAAGCCGATCTGCGCGAAGGTGGCGATCGGCTTGAAATCCTTCAGCGTGTCGAAGGGCAATTCCTTGAACAGGAATTTCGAGCCGACCATGCCGGAATTAGCATTGAACATGAGCGTGTAGCCATCGGGCGGCGCCGCGGCGGCGAAGCGGATGGCGATGTTACCACTCGCGCCCGGACGATTGTCGACAATGACGGGTTGACCGCTGAGTTCCTCGAGCTTGTGCGCGATATAACGCGTCAGAATGTCGGCGCCCGCGCCGGCGGCGAAGCCGATCACGACGTGAATGGGTCGGTCCGGATAGGACTCCTGCGCCCGCGCCGGCGCGACGGCCAACATCAGGCAACCAGCCAGCAAGCTTGTTAAGCGAGACGCGCGCGAAACGCCCATGGGTCAGTCCTCCCGAAACATTGTTCGCATGAAACAGCGAATTTCAATCATCTCAATGTAGCGCCGCGGGCGTATAACGCCAGCCGCGCGGCGCGACTTTCAAAAGTCCGGTTGCAGCGCCTTCTTGACCTTGGCGATCAATTCCGGCGGCGCCGCGTATATCCGCGCGATCAGCCGTTGCACCTCCGCGCCATCGACCGCGTCGATATCGAGTCCGGCTTTTCTGGCCTCGGCGACAAAATCAGGGTCTTTCATGGTTTCCATGAAGGCGGCCCGCAGGGCGTTGATGCGCTCCGTCGGCACGCCGGGCGCCACGAGATAGGGGCGGCCAAAACTCGTGTGGCTGAAATAGAGATCCATGATCGCGCGCTCTTCCTCGTTATGCGCGAAGGAGCCCGCCAGCGGCACGCCCATGGCGTTCAATTGCGGATGGCCCTTGTTATGGGTCTGCACGAGCACGCGCATCATGCCCTCGGGACCAAACCAGTTGGGATTGGTGACGTTGATCGAGGGCCAGGCGAAACCACAGGCGCCCTGAACCTCGCCCTTCTCCATGGCCAGCATGATCGGCCTCGATCCCGCATAGCCCAGCACGATCTTGAATTTCGCGCCGACCGCGTGATTGAGCATGGAGGCGAAATCGGCGCTGGACGCCGCCATGCCCGCGCCAACGATCAGCGGTTGTTCGAGCACATCGGCGAACTTTTGCACGGACGCGTCCTTGCGCGCGAGGCAGACGTAGACATCGTCATTCGCGCTACCGAGATACTGGAACTTGCTGGGGTCGTGATGAACCGAGGTCGTGCCGATCAACGGCTCAAGAACGGCGCCCGCGAAAATGGAACCGATCCATGTGCCATCCTTGGGCGCGGTGTGGAAAATATGCTGCGCGGCCTGATTGCTGCCGGCGCCGGGCATGTTGGCGACGACGACGGCGGGATTGCCGGGAATGTGCCTTGGCATGAAACGCGCGATAAAGCGCGCGTAAGTGTCATAGCCGCCACCCGCCGTCGTGCCGACGACGATGGTGACCGTCTTGCCCTTGTAGAATTGCGCCACCGCGTTCTGCGCGCGCGCCGCCATGGGCGCGAGCGCGATGGCGGCGATTACGAACGAGCGAAGCGAGCGCAAGGCCGCGTTCATTGCCGCTCTCCCGTTTTAGTAAGCCGTGTCGAGCGCCTTCTTGACCCGCTCGACGACGGACTTCGGCGCGGCATAGGCCTTGGCGATCAACGCGGCGACATCCGGCCCCGAAACCGGATTCACATCGAAATTCGCCCTTTTGGCGTCGGCCAGAAGCTCGGGATCGGCGAGCGTTTCCATGAAGGCCTTTTGTAGCGCCTCGACGCGATCCCGAGGCACTTCCGGCGCGAGCACGTAGGGCCGACCGAAAACCTCCTGCGAGAAGAACAGTTCCAGCGCCTGACGCTCCTCGTCGGTCTTGGCGAAGGACATGGCGTTGGGCACGCCCTCCTTGTTGAGGTCGGGATGGCCCTTCACATGGGTCTGCGCGAGAACACGCATGGTCCCGTTTGGCCCGAACCAGCCGGGGTTCGTGACGGACACGGATGGCCACGCCAGTCCGCAGGCGCCGTTGACTTCCTGCTTGTCGGCTGCGAGCGAAATTTCGCGGCTTCCGGGATAGCCCAGTACCAGTTTGAACTTCGTGCCGAGAGTCGCGTTGAGGACCGCCGGGAAATCCGCGGTCGAGCTGGAATTGCTCGCGCCGACCACGAGTTCCTTCGTCATGAGATCCGCGAACTTTTGCACGGCCGCGTCCTTGCGCGCGACGCAGACGTAAACATCGTCGTTGGCGCTGCCGAGATATTGTGTCTTCGAGGGATCGTGCTTGACCGGCGTCTTGCCGATCAGCGGTTCAAGCGGCGCGCCGCCGTAAATGGCGCCCACAAACGTGCCGTCCTTCGGCGCGACATTGTAGATGTAATTGGCCGCCAGGTTACTGCCGGCGCCGGGCATGTTGGAAACCAGGAAGTTCGGATTGCCCGGCGTGTGCTTGCTCATGTAGCGCGCGATCAAGCGCGCCCAGGTGTCATAACCGCCGCCGGCGGAGGAACCGACCAGAATGGTGATCGACTTGCCCTTGTAGAAATCGGCGGCGGTCGTCTGCGCGTTCACGCGCGATTCCGCGCCAAGAACGGCCATACCGGCCAAAGCGGCGATGCAAGCGGCGCGCGACGTATTCATGCTTCCTCCCGGGCCCGCGAATGTGTCGCGAGCGTCGGGGAAACTACCATATTCGCGCCGACGCGCCAGCGCGACGCCTAGAGACGCACGACGTTGTGCAGGATTTGATCCGCGCTGTCGAAAAACCTACGCACGCCGCGCGCGGCCTGTCGTATGCGCTGCTCGTTCTCGACGATGGCGAGGCGCACGTATTCGTCGCCAAATTCGCCAAAGCCGATGCCCGGCGATACCGCGACATCCGCCTTCTCGATCATCAGTTTCGAGAACTCGAGACTGCCGAGGTGCTTGAACTTCTCGGGCAGAGGCACCCAGGCGAACATGGTCGCCCGCGGCGCGGGAATTTCCCACCCGGCCTGCGCGAAGCTTTCGACCAGCACGTCGCGCCGCTTCTTGTAGATGGCGCGCATCTCGTTGATGCAATCATCCGGACCATTCAGCGCCGCGGCGGCGGCGACCTGAATGGGCGTATAGGCGCCGTAATCGAGATAGGACTTCACGCGCGCCAGCGCGGACAACAGCCGCTCGTTGCCCACCGCGAAACCGATGCGCCAACCCGCCATCGAGTAGGTCTTCGACATGGACGTGAACTCCACCGTCACGTCGTTGGCGCCGGGCACCTGTAACACGGAGGGCGGCGGATTGTCGTCGAAATAGACCTCTGCGTAGGCGAGATCGGACAGAATGAAAATCTCGTGTTTCTTCGCGAAGGCCACGAGATCCTTGTAGAAGTCGAGGCTCGCGACATTCGCGGTGGGGTTCGAGGGATAACAAACGACAACCGCGATCGGCTTGGGGATCGAGTGCACGACGGCGCGTTCGAGATGGGTGAAGAACTCCGGCGTCGGGTCGGCGTTGACGGAGCGGATGGCCCCGCCGGCGATCAGAAACCCGAACGCGTGAATCGGATAGGACGGGTTTGGCACGATGACGACATCGCCCGGCGCGGTGATCGCCTGCGCCATGTTGGCGAAGCCTTCCTTGGAGCCCAGCGTCGCCACGACCTGCGTGTCGGGATTGAGCTTCACGCCAAATCGACGCTCGTAATAGGACGCCTGCGCGCGACGCAGGCCCGCGATGCCCTTGGAAGCCGAATAACGGTCCGTGCGCGGCTTGCCCGCCGTCTCGACGAGCTTGGCGATCACATGGGCGGGGGCCGGCAAATCTGGATTGCCCATGCCGAGATCGACGATATCGGCGCCGCCAGCGCGCGCTTGCGCCTTCAGCCGATTGACCTGCTCGAAGACATAGGGAGGCAGGCGCTTGACGCGATGAAAGTCGCTCATCGATTCATTCCTTGTTTTAGCGAATCCTAGCCCATTCGCCGATAGCGGTCCAACGTGGAAGGCTCAGGGCGTGGTCGCGGCGGGCGCGACCGCCGATGTCACGCGGGTGGCGACCGTCGAGGCGACGCCGCAGGTGATCAGGCACTTTGTCGCGGGTGTTTCCTTGCGCGCGACAACCGGCGGGGCGGCGGAACGGAAGGGGCCGGCGGCCGGGCGACGGCGAGCGCTGGCGTCATGGCGCGCGCGAACCGCATCCAGTTCCGCCTCGCGCGCGCGGATTTCGTCGCCCGTCATCAGACGCTTGGCGGGTTCCCGGCGCTCGCCGACAACAGGCACATATCCGAGCGAATCCTGGGGCCCGCGCGTTTTACGCACAAAATCCTCGGGCTCGCGCGGCGTCGTGGTCAACTTCAAGCCATTGGCGATGGCGTCAACGGGCGAAGGCGATGCGCCACCGCCCGAGGCCTGCGCGGAGGCAGCCGGCACGGCGAGCAGAAGCGCCACCACGGTGGCGCCAAATATGGCGAAGGCCCTGTTCGTCGAACGCGTCATATGTCATCAAACCGTCAATAGCGCCGGGGATCAAACAACCCCGTATTCGCCCATCGGATCATTTCATCCCGGTGGAATAGAAATCTATTATGTCGGAAAAGGGACGCGTGGACCATCCGCGCGCGATTGGAATTTTCATGGCCCCGAAGAAACCATTGCCGGAACAGGCCCTAAGCGCCGCCAAGCCCGCCAGCAAGGCTCCCAAGCGCAAGACCTCGGCGACATCCAGTCGCGCGAGCGCGAAGACGCGCGCCAAACTGCCCGCCAAGCCCTCCGCGCCCGAGGTCATCGAGGCTCGCTCGATCGTGCCCGCGGTGGCGGCGCCGGCGGCGGCCAGCGCCAAGGCGCCGCCCGCGTCGCCCGTCGACGAGGGCAAAATTCCCCTGCCCGATTTCGAGGCCCTGTCCGTAAATCTCGCCCGGCTGGTCGAGGAAGGCGGGCGCGCCATGAGCGCCTATCTGCGGCCCATCGAGGAAGGCAAGGTCGACCACGAGACGGCGGACAATCTCGGCGACGCCGCCAAGACGCTCGGCAAGATCGCCGAATTCTGGCTGGCGGACCCGGAACGCACCATTCGAGCCCAATCCGGCATCGCCACGAATTTCATCGAGCTCTGGGGCTCGACGCTGCGCCGCTTCACCGGCGAGCCCGCGCCGGAAGTCGTGCCCTATGACCCGAGCGACAAGCGCTTCGCCGACAAGGAATGGCGCGAGAACCCGTTTTTTGATTTTCTCCGACAGGCCTACGCGCTGACGACCAACTGGGCCAACCAACTGGTCGACCACGCCGATAGCGTCGACCCCGCGACGCGCGAGCGCGCCCGATTTTATCTGCGCCAGATCGCCGGCGCGATCTCGCCCTCGAATTTTCTGGCGACCAATCCCGAGTTGCTGCGCACGACGCTGCGCGAAAACGGCGAGAATCTCGTGCGTGGCATGCACATGCTGGCAGAGGATATCGAGGCCGGACATGGCCGCCTCAAAATCCGTCAGGGCGATGGCTCCAGATTCAAGCTCGGCGAAAACATGGCCACGACGCCCGGCAAGGTCGTTTTCCGCAACGATCTGTTCGAGCTCATTCAATACGCGCCGACGACGCCACAGGTTTACAAGCGGCCGCTGCTGATCGTGCCGCCGTGGATCAACAAATTCTACGTGCTCGACCTCAACCCGGAGAAAAGCTTCATCCGGTGGTGCGTCGCGCAGGGGCTTACTGTTTTCGTCATGTCATGGGTGAACCCGGACGAACGACAGGCGGAAAAGGGCTTCGACGCCTACATGACCGAGGGCATTCTCGCCGCGCTCGACGCGATCGAACAGGCTACGGGCGAGCGTCAGGCGACCGCGATCGGCTATTGCGTCGGCGGCACGCTGCTGGCGATCACGCTTTGCTACATGGCCGCGAAGGGCGATGACCGCCTGTCGAGCGCGACGTTGCTGACGACGCAAGTCGACTTCACCGACCCCGGCGACCTCAAGCATTTCGTCGACGCCGAACGCATCAAGTCGATTGAAGCCTCGATGCAGGAGCACGGCTATCTCGAAGGCGCGAGCATGGCCAGCGCCTTCAACCTGCTGCGTCCGAATGACCTGATCTGGAGCTATTTCGTCAACAACTACATGAAGGGCGTGGAGCCGCCGCCCTTCGATCTGCTGGTGTGGAACTCGGATTCCACCCGCATGCCGAAAGCCAATCACTCGTTTTATCTGCGCAACTGCTATCTGGAAAACAACCTGTCGCGCGGCAGGCTGGAACTGCTCGGCGAAAAGCTAGACCTGTCGAAAGTGACCCTGCCGATCTACAATCTCGCCGCGCGGGAAGACCATATCGCGCCAG
The DNA here is from genome assembly GCA_903861645.1 of uncultured Hyphomicrobiales bacterium. Classification (GTDB taxonomy): domain Bacteria; phylum Pseudomonadota; class Alphaproteobacteria; order Rhizobiales; family Beijerinckiaceae; genus Terripilifer. Next base: position 2,075 of record CAIOVE010000017.1, on the reverse strand, counting down.
CCAAGTCCGTATTCAACGGCGCGAAACTGTTTGGCGGCGAGATGCGCTATGTGATGAGCGGGTCCGGCCATATCGCTGGCGTCGTCAATCCGGCGGGCAAACCGAAATATCAATATTGGACCGGCGACCGACCAGCCGGCGTCTTCGAGGACTGGGTCGCGGCGGCGACGGAGCATCCAGGTACATGGTGGCTGGACTGGATCGCGTGGATCGTCGCCCAGGCGCCGGAAAGAGTCCCGGCCCGCGAGCCAGGCGCGGGCAAGTTAAAAGCCCTCTGCGACGCGCCCGGCGAATACGTGCTCGTGAAGGCCTGATCCGTCGATCGACACCGCGTTGAAAAAATAAAAGGCCGGACTCGCGTCCGGCCTTTTCCGTCGGCCCCCCAGCCAAACGGTTCGGAATATCCTCGTCAATCAGTACTTGGCGACAACGGCGCCCTTGGGCTCGTCCCAACGGTAGGTCAGACCAACCGAAATCACGTCGCCATGAGCCGATATCGAGCCGTTGTAGGAAAACGGCAGTCCAGGCGCGGCGGCGGCCGGAATGGCGATCGTGCCAGACGCGTAGAAGATATGCGCGTAGGAAACGTCGAGCTTGAGCTTGGAGGAAACCTTGTAGCTCGCGCCCAGCGACAGCCAGATGCGATCGGAATCCAGCAGGCGGACGTCGCGATTGGTGTTGGTGATCGGCGAGACTTCATAGGCGGCGCCGGCGCGCAGGGTCAGGTTCTGATCCCACTTGTATTCGCCGCCGAGCGAATACATCCAGCCGTCGCGGTAGGCGAGATTCTGGAAGTACAGCAGCGTGCCAGCCGGCAGCGGAACAGGCGTGGCGACGGCCGTCGAGGTGACTGACAGCGACTGCACGCGGCTCCAGTTCGTCCACTCTATGCCGGCCAGCAAGGTGAATTGCGGCGTAATGCGCTGACGCAGGCCAAGGTTGACCGTGTCGGGCAAGGTGATGGGCGCGGAAACCTGCGCGGTGAAGGGAATTAGGCCGGGAAACGGCGTGTTGCCGGCGACGGTTCCCTTGAGGCCCTGACGCACCTGCGAACGGTAGCCCAGGCCGATTTCCGTGCCCTCGATCGGGGTGAGGGTCACGCCCGCGGTGAAACCGACGCCCCAGCTGTTGCCCTTGAGAACATTGACGGGCGGAGTCGCCGAAGCCGGAACGACGACAGCGGCGCTGGTCTCGCGGGCTTCCATGTACATGATCTGGAGGCCGACGCCGACGGAGATCCAGTTGTTGATCTTGTAGGCGAGTTCCGGCGTGATGTCGGCGGTAAAGATGGTCGTCGTCAGGCCCCAGGGCCCGGCCGCCGAACCATAGGCGTTCTTCGTGCTCAGGCCGAATGGCGTGTTGACGGAAATACCGGCCCAGAGCTGGTCATTGACCTGATAGCTCGCATATGACGCGGGCAGCGCCACGGGCGTGTTGAGGACGGCGCCCGGCGAGGGACGCGCGCCGTTGCCCGGCAGCGTGCTGGCGATATAGGTGTCGGACGCATAGGGAACGATCGCCGACAGCGTGGTGGACGTCTGAATTCCGGGGCTCTGCGTGAGCGTGGCCGGGTTCCAGAACATCGACGACAAACCGCCGGCGCCGGCCGACACGCCCGCGAAGGCCGCGCCGAGCGCCTCGGCGCTCTGTTCATGCAAGCCGAACGCGCCAGCGAAGGCCGAGCCCGCGCCCATGGCGAAAACGCAAACGCTGGAAAGCAGGATTGATCTCAGCGGAATGAATTTCATGTTCGACCTCCGAAGCGCGACTCCCCCGTCGGCTTGTCCATATTTCGCCAAACTTATGCCACGGATTGTCCAACGTGCAATTACCGCCGGCTCGCGACACGCAAGATGACGACTTGATCAAATAGTCGACAAGCGGCCAACATTTTCAGCGTTTCCGGCATAAAAACAGCGGCTTACTCAAAAATTCCCTAGGTCTCGTTGACAAAGTAGCGCATCCATAGCCGGATGCAGGCGATTTGAACGAAGCCTCCGAACGTTTCGGCGAGCTTGTCGTATCTCGTCGCGAAGCGCCGGGCATTCTTGAGTTTGTTGAAGCATCGCTCGATG
>CAIOVE010000016.1 GCA_903861645.1 uncultured Hyphomicrobiales bacterium | reverse complement strand
TGGCTCGGGAGGTGCAGGCGCCTAGCCAAGGACTGGGAAAATCTCAACCGAAGAGCGCTCGCGTTCCTGCGCCTCGCGTCAATAAGGCTTATGCTCAGAAAGCTATGCAATCCAGCATGATCTCTCCGGACAGACACTTACGCACCCGCGCCGCATGATCGATCCAGAAATAACCGCGAGGTCGTCATGCTTGATTTTGTTTTCCTTGGACTGGGACTCGCGCTTATCGCGCTGATGGGCGCTTACGCCATCGCCCTGACCAAAGCGTGAGGTTCGCCATGCTGGAGCCGATTATGGGTCTCGTGGTCGCCATGGCGCTGGGCGCCTATCTCGTCTTCGCCTTGCTTAGGCCCGAGCGCTTCTAGTTTCCCGCGCGAACCTCAAGGCATCGCGCGCTTATTCCGGAGATTTCCCATGACATTAAACGGCTGGCTGCAGATCGGCTTGTTGTTCACGCTCGTCCTTGTCGCGGTCCTTCCATTGGGGCTCTACATGGCGCGCGTATTTCAGGGCGAACGTGGCTTCTTGCATCCCGTTCTGGGTCCGGTGGAAAAAGGATTCTACCGGCTTTCCGGCATATCGCCGAGCGCCGAACAGAGCTGGCTCGGCTACAGCCTCGCGATGCTTGTATTCAGCGCGCTGGGCTTTGCGTCGCTTTACGCGATCCTGCGATTGCAGGCGTTCTTGCCGTTGAATCCCCAAGGCTTCGATGGTCTCCCGCCGGATCTGGCGTTCAACACGTCAATCAGCTTCCTGACCAATACGAACTGGCAAGCCTATTCCGGCGAGACAACGATGAGTCATTTTTCGCAAATGGCTGGTCTCGCGGTTCATAATTTTCTTTCGGCGGCGACAGGCGTCGCGCTTGCCATGGCGGTGACCCGCGCATTCGCCAGGTCAAGCGCGGCGACGCTTGGCAACTTCTGGGTCGACGTCACGCGCGCCACGCTTTACATATTCCTGCCGCTTTCCATTGTCGTCGCCATTGCCTTTGTCGTCATGGGCATGCCGCAAACCCTGGCCGGTTCGATCGACGCGACCACGCTCGAGGGCGCGAAACAAACAATATCGCTCGGTCCCATCGCCAGTCAGGAAGCCATCAAGCAACTTGGCACCAACGGCGGCGGATTCTTAAACGCCAACTCGGCGCATCCCTTCGAAAATCCGAACGCTTTCGCCAATCTGCTCTCGATCTGGAGCATGCTCGTGGTCGCGGCGGCGCTGACGATCACCTTTGGCAAGATGGTGGGTTCGGTGCGTCAGGGTTGGGCGCTTCTGGCGGCGATGCTGCTGTTGCTTATCGCCGGCGTCGCGATTGTCTATGGCTCCGAGGCCGGCGGCAATCCCTTGCTGACCGCGATTGGTCTTGATCCCTCCGGCGGCAACCTCGAAGGCAAGGAGGTGCGCTTTGGCGTCGCCATGTCCTCGTTGTTCGTCGCGATAACGACTGGTCTTTCCTGCGGCGCCGTCAACGCCATGCATGACTCGCTCATGCCGCTTGGCGGGCTTGTTCCGATGTTTCTGATCCAGCTCGGCGAGGTATTGCCCGGCGGCGTTGGCTCCGGCCTTTATGGCATGATCGTTTTCGCGATCCTGTCGGTTTTCGTCGCTGGCTTGATGGTCGGACGCACGCCGGAGTTTCTCGGCAAGAAAATCGAGGCGCGCGAGATGAAACTCGCGATGCTCGCGGTGCTGATCCTGCCGCTGGCTATTCTTGGCTTCACGGCGGTGTCCGCGATGTTGCCCATGGCGCTCGCGGGCATCGCCAACAATGGACCCCATGGCTTGAGCGAAATTCTCTACGCCTATTCCTCGGCGGCGGGCAACAATGGATCCGCGTTCGCGGGCCTCAGCGCCAATACGCCCTGGTACAATATCACGCTCTCGATCGCGATGGTTCTGGGGCGCTTCGGCTATGTCGTGCCGGTCATGGCGATCGCCGGTTCGCTCGCCGGCAAAAAGAAGACACAGGCTTCGGTCGGTACGTTCCCGACCGACACCCCCATGTTTGTTTGCCTGCTGGTCGGCGTCATCCTCATTCTCGGTGGCCTGCAATTCTTCCCCGCGCTCGCGCTCGGGCCGCTTGTCGAGCACTTCCTGATGCTCGCGGGCAAGACATTCTGAGGGAGTTCACTCATGTCCTCGCATACAGTCGCGCAATCACTCTTCGACACCGCCATCATGCGAAACGCCGTGAAGGACGCGTTCCGAAAACTCGATCCGCGCGAACTCGCGCGAAACCCCGTGATTTTCGTCACCGAGGTCGTGGCGGCGCTCGTGACGTTTCTCTGGCTTCGGGAAATCGTCAATCGCGATGGCTCGCCATTCTTCTCCGGCCAGATCGCCGCTTGGCTTTGGTTCACGGTGTTGTTCGCGACGTTCGCCGAAGCCGTCGCCGAAGGACGGGGCAAGGCGCAGGCCGCGAGCCTGCGCCGCACCCGCAGCGACACGCTCGCCAAACGTTTCCGCGATCAGTCGGCTTTCGCCGGGGCCGTCGATACGGTCAACGCGCTGGATTTGCGCGTTGGCGATGTCGTGCTGGTCGAGGCGAATGATATCGTGCCGCTCGATGGCGAAATCATCGAGGGCGTCGCGTCCGTCAATGAATCGGCCATCACGGGCGAGTCCGCGCCTGTCATTCGCGAGGCTGGCGGCGATCGATCAGCCGTCACCGGCGGCACGACCGTTTTGTCGGACTGGATCAAGGTGCGAGTCACAGCGGCGCCTGGCTCCACCTTCATCGACCGCATGATCGCCCTGGTCGAAGGCGCCGAGCGACAAAAAACCCCGAATGAACTCGCGCTATCAATCCTGCTTGCCGGCATGACGCTGATCTTTCTGATCGCCGTCGTGACGCTCTGGGGCATCGCGGGGTATTCCGGCACGCTGGTTTCCGTGGTTGTTCTCGTGGCGCTGCTTGTAACGCTTATTCCAACCACCATTGGCGGGCTTCTGTCGGCCATCGGCATTGCCGGCATGGACAGGTTGATCCGGTTCAATGTGCTGGCTACTTCCGGACGCGCCGTCGAGGCCGCGGGCGACGTCGATACGTTGCTGCTCGACAAAACGGGGACGATCACTTTCGGCAACCGGATGGCGACCGAATTCATCGCCGTCCCCGGTGTATCCTCTAGGGCGGTCGCGGAAGCGGCGCTCCTTGCCAGCGGCGCCGACCTGACGCCCGAGGGACGCTCCATCGTCGCCCTGGCCAAGAGCGAGTATGGCCTCGACGAACCCGAACTCGATGGCAAGGAACATGTTATCGTGCCGTTCAAGGCGCAGACGCGCATTTCGGGCATTGACGTCGGCGGCAGGTCAATTCGCAAGGGCGCCATCGACTCCGTCCTGAAGTTCGCCAATCTGAACGCCGACAACGCGCCATGGGAGTTTCGACAGGCGGTTGATCGCGTCGCGCGGACGGGCGGGACGCCATTGGGCGTCGCGGAAAATGGCCAATTGCTTGGCGTCGTTCATCTGAAGGACGTGGTCAAACCCGGCATCAAGGAACGTTTCGCCGCCCTGCGCGCCATGGGAATCAAGACGGTCATGGTCACCGGCGACAACCCCATCACCGCCGCCGCCATCGCATCGGAAGCCGGCGTGGACGATTTCCTGGCCGAGGCGACGCCCGAGGACAAGCTTGCCTTCATTCGCAAGGAGCAGACGGGCGGACGTTTGATCGCCATGTGCGGCGATGGCACGAATGACGCCCCGGCGCTGGCGCAAGCCGACGTTGGCGTCGCCATGCAGACGGGAACACAAGCCGCCCGCGAGGCCGGCAACATGGTCGATCTCGACTCGAATCCCACAAAGCTCATTGAAATCGTCGAGATCGGCAAGCAATTGCTGATGACCCGGGGATCGCTCACGACCTTTTCCATCGCGAACGACGTGGCGAAATATTTCGCCATCCTGCCCGCGCTGTTCGTGGCGACGTATCCCGAGTTGGGCGCGCTGAATGTCATGCGTCTGGCCTCGCCGCAATCGGCGATCTTGTCCGCGGTCATTTTCAACGCGCTCGTCATCGTTGCCCTGATCCCGCTCGCGCTGAAGGGAGTGACCTACAAACCCGTTGGCGCCGCGGCGCTGCTACGACGCAATCTGCTCATTTACGGCGTTGGTGGCCTCATCGTTCCTTTCGCTGGCATCAAGATCATCGATCTGATCGTCGCGGCGCTGCATCTGGCCTGAATTTCGACCGGTCATCTGGAGGTTCACATGTTTCAACACATTCGCCCCGCCGCGACGCTCCTGCTCTTGTTCACGCTTTTGACGGGGATCGCCTATCCACTCGCCATCACGGGCGCGGCCCAGCTCATGGCTCCGTTTCAGGCCAATGGATCGCTGATCTCGCGGGGGGCCGAGATCATCGGATCGGATTTGATCGGTCAGAACTTCACGAGCGAGCGCTATTTTCATCCGCGTCCCTCCGCGACGAACACGCCCGATCCAGCCGATGCGTCGAAAACCGTTGACGCGCCCTACAACGCGGCGAATTCGTCGGGCTCCAATCTTGGTCCGCTCTCCAAGGCGCTCGTCGATCGGGTCACGGCGGACGCCGACCAGTGGCGCGGCGCGGGCGGGGCAGGGGTCATTCCAGCCGACGCCCTCACGACATCGGCGTCAGGGCTCGACCCGCATATTACCCCCGAAAACGCGCTCGCGCAGGTGTCCCGGATAGCAAAAGCGCGCAACCTGCCGGAGGATCGCGTTCGTTCCCTGGTGGCTTCGGTCGCCGAGGGCCGGCTGTTCGGCCTGCTGGGCGAACCGCGCGTCAACGTGCTCAGGGCGAATTTGGCGCTGGACCGCATGAAAAAAACCTAAATCATGTAAACTGTAGCCATGTCGCGAAACGATCGGGCCCTTGACCATCGTCCCGACCCCGACGCCCTGCTGGCGTTGGCGGGCAAGGAGGGGCGTGGCAAACTCAAGGTGTTCCTGGGGGCCGCTCCCGGCGTTGGAAAAACCTACGCACTGTTGCAACGCGCCCAGACCTTGAGGAAAGATGGCGTCGATATCCTTATCGGCATTGTCGAGACGCATGGTCGCGCTGAAACGGCGGCCCTGACGGAAGGGTTGGAAATCCTGCCCCGTAGACGCGTCGCCCATCAGGGGCGCGTGATTGAGGAATTCGATCTCGACGCCGCGCTCGCGCGCAAGCCAAGGCTCATCGTGGTCGATGAACTCGCCCACACCAACGCGCCAGACAGCCGTCACCCCAAACGCTGGCAGGATGTCGAGGAGTTGCTCGAGGCGGGCATCGACGTCTGGACGGCGCTCAACATCCAGCACCTCGAAAGTCTCGCGGACGTCGTGTCGGGCATGACGAACGTCAAGGTTCGCGAGACGGTCCCGGACACCGTGTTGCATAACGCCAACGAGGTTGTCCTTGTCGACATAACGCCCGATGAATTGATCCAACGCCTGCACGAGGGCAAAGTCTATCTGCCGGACACCGCGCGGCGCGCGACGCAGGGCTTTTTCACTCCCGGAAATCTGACGGCGCTTCGCGAGCTTGCCTTGCGTCGAACCGCCGATCGCGTCGACGATCAGATGGTCGACATCCTGCGTGGCAACGCCATCGAAGGGCCCTGGCCAACGACGGAGCGATTGTTGGCGCTGGTCGGTCCGGACTCCGTATCGGAGTTGGTTGTGAGGACAGCCAGCCGACTTGCCACGGGTTTGAACGCGTCGTTCGTCGCCGTCCACGTCCAGTCGGAGAACCTGGGAGATGGCGACCCCGTTCGCGTGAAGCGCCTTGCCGAGGCGATGGCGTTGGCCGAACGACTTGGCGGCGAGGTGGTTCGTCTATCCGGCAACGATCTCGCGGGCGAGGCGTTGCGTTACGCGCGCCGCGAAAACATCACCCAGATCATCGTTGGCCGCTCGCGCGCGGGCTTTCTGGCGCGAATACTTGGACGCTCCTTGACCGACGCCATCGTGCGTCGATCCACCGATATTGGCGTTTACATCGTGACGGCCGATGTGAAGGCCGCCGCCGCCTCGCGGCGGATACCGGCCCTGCCCGCCAGGAGGGAGGCCATCGCCAGCTTCGGCGCGCCGATCATAACCGTCGCGCTGGCGGTTGGAACGGGTGAATTGCTGTCGCATTGGGCGAGACTGCCAAATCTATCCATGATTTTTCTGGCCGCCGTCTTGTTTTGCGCGGTCACGCATGGGCTATGGTCCGCCGTCGCGGCCTCGTTGCTGTCATTCCTCGCCTACAATTTTTTCTTCATCGAGCCGATCTATACCTTCACGGTCGCCGAGCCGCATGAGCTATTCGCGCTGCTTATTTTTCTCGCCGTCGCGATTCTGACCGGATCCCTCGCCGGACGCGTGCGCGACCAGTCGACGATCGTGCGCCAGCGCGCGGAAACGACCCAGTCGCTGTATGAATTCTCGCGACGGCTCGCCGGGGCGGCCGATCTGGACGCTGTTTTGTGGGCCGCCGCCGCGCATTTGAACAAGACATTAGGCGCCCGCGTGGTCATGCTCATGCCCGAGGATGGCGAGTTGATGATCAAGGAGGCATGGCCGCCCAATGATCAACTCGGGCTTGGCGAAGCGAGCGCGGCTCGATGGGCGTTTGAAAAATCGGAACCTTCGGGCTGGCGGACGGGAACATTGCCAAATCTCGAGTATCAATTTCGCCCGATGATCACGACGCGGGGCGTTTTGGGCGTTTGCGGACTGGCGCCGAAAAACAGGGAAACGCCGTTCTCGGTTGACGATGAAAACACGTTCGCCGCGATCCTCGAACAGACCGCGATCGCGATCGATCGATCGGTCCTGGCGCGCGAGGCGGTGCGGGCCGCCGCGATCGAGGACAACGAAAAACTCCGAACGACGCTCCTGGCGTCCTTGTCGCATGATCTTCGGACACCGCTTGCTATTCCCCGAACTTGGCATTGGCGTTCAACCGAAGATCGCGCGTGGCGTTGCTCTCGCCGAGTTCGGCACGAGCGGCACTGGCATTCGCGTAGCGGCGTCCTGAGGCGCGCATGTCCATCGTCGCTTTCTCACGGGCCGAGGCGCCATCGCAAGGCGCCTCGCGTCGCGCGTTCCCGTCGGCGCCGGCCTTGGGTGTCCTGCTGCCATGGCTTTTACCCGCCGCGCTGGTCGCGGCGTGGCAAGGCTCTTCGAGCCTGGGCTGGCTTTCGTCGTCTGTACTGCCCTCGCCAACGGCGGTGGCGTCCGCGGCATGGAAGCTCGCGTTGAGCGGCGAACTTGCCGAGAACGTCGAGGTGAGCTTCCTTCGCGCGATCTCGGGATTCGTGGTTGGTGGCGGTGTCGGATTTGTTCTGGGCCTCGCCAATGGTCTGTCGAGACTCAGCGATCGCCTGACGGATTCGACCCTCCAGATGGCGCGCAACATTCCGCATCTCGCGCTGATTCCGCTGGTCATTCTGTGGTTTGGCATCGACGAGGGCGCCAAGCTTTTCCTCGTCGCGCTCGGCGTGTTCTTTCCGGTCTATAGAGCTGGCCGGCTTTGTCTGAACAGCTTCGCGCGTCCGATAAGTGGACTCCTGCCGGGTTTCGTTGGTCGGTTTGATGCGCGTTTGGGGCGCGACGCAGGGAGGGCG